>NZ_VWWQ01000002.1:0-868925 GCF_011752915.1 Comamonas sp. Tr-654 | reverse complement strand
AAACTGACTTATGCGTTCACTTATGTCCCAATGCCCAAGTGGTTGGGCATCCAGCAAATTGATGAGCATGGCACTCTCCCTTTGCGTCATGGTAGCTCTCCTTCGCATGAGCTTCCGCTTCTGGCCGCACGCGGTCGTGGTGCTTAGTCAAAGGTTACCTTCACGATGGTTGATCGGCTGGCGATGTCGCGCAGCGCTTCGAGGAAATAGCCCCCGCGAACCCCCTGCAAGTGCTCTGTATTGATGAACTGAAGCTCGCACTCGCCAGGCCAGCCAGGGCCACCATTCAGGCAGTCCCAGAATGCATCGAGGTTGCGCCCAAAGTAGCCCGAACTGTCGGGCTCGGCCGACTTCAGGTACGCTGACCAGAAGTCCACTTCGGACTGAACAGTGAGGCAATCAACAACGATGGTTCGCATGCTTCCCAGCCTACCTGAAAGGCGCAACTCGCCAACGGCGGCTCCTGGCCGAATGCGTTCGCGCTCTTGGTCAACTTCATTGCTCGGAAACGGTCGCTCAAGGTTCACATTCTCACCGACTGGTTTCGGGCGAGCAGCTCCGAAAGATGGCGGACTCGACTCGGCCAGGAGCTGTCGTCCGTTGCCAGGCTGAGAACGGCGGATTCAGGCTGTGAGCGGTCTATCGCCGGACGGCAGACTTGATGTCACAGCGCGACAAACCTGAGGTACCAATCAGCAGTCGTTCATGTCGCCAAGCCATCGACTCATCGCAACCGATGGACGCGTTGTCTAACGAGCTTTTCTTCGAGAGCTTCGTGGGCGGGACATGCCACGCCCTGACCGTCTACCTAAGCTGGTCTACCAAGCGTAAGCCTGGGGTGCTTCGCCACCCGGACCAGGCCAGATGGCATCCAGTTTCGCAAGGGTTTCGTCCGAGAGCTTGAGCGTAATCGCAGGGAGGTTCTGTTGCAACTGCTCCACTGTGCGGGGGCCACTGATGACCGAGGTCACGACCGGGTTGTGAAGAAGCCAGGCCAATGCAACAACCGCAGGTGCTTGGCCCAGTTCTTGGCACAAGGCCTCATAGGCCTCTAGCTGCGGGCGGAACCTCCTGATCTGCTGTTGCAGTCCCGGCGCAGCACGCCGGCCTTCGGTGATCTTGCCCAGGACGCCGCCCAGCAATCCCATACCCATCGGACTCCAGGGAATCAGACCGATCCCGAAGTGCCGCAGCGCTGGAATCACCTCCAGCTCAATGGTGCGCTGGCTCAGGTTGTACAGGCTTTGCTCTGAAGCCAGCCCCAGAAGGTGGCGCGACGCAGCCGAGCATTGCGCTGTCGCGATGTCCCAGCCCGCAAAATTGCTGCTGCCCACATAGGTGATCTTGCCTTCGCGGATCAACTGCTCCATGGCCTGCCAGATTTCCTCCCAGGGCGTGGCCCGGTCGATGTGGTGCATCTGGTAGAGGTCGATGTGGTCGGTCTTCAGACGCCTGAGGCTGGCTTCGCAGGCGCGGCGGATACGGTATGCCGACAAGTACTTGTCATTAGGCCCGGTGTCCATGGGCTGGTACACCTTGGTGGCCAGGACGATCTTGTCTCTGCGCGCAGGATTCTGTGCCAACCAGTTTCCGATGATCTCCTCGGAAGTGCCGTAGCCCTTGACCATGTCCGGCGACTGCGGGCCACCATAGACGTCGGCGGTGTCAAAGAAATTGATGCCTGCTTCCAGTGCCGCGTCCATGATCTTGAAGCTGGCAGCTTCGTCGGCCCGCTCGCCAAAATTCATGGTGCCCAGTGCGATGCGGCTGACCTTGAGGCCGGTGCGGCCCAGATGTTTGTATTGCATGTGATTCTCCAAGTGAGGTTCAGGCTATATGTCTCGCTGCTGCGCGCGCAGTCATGGCGGTCAGGACCGCGCATATCGCCAGCAGTGCGGCGCTCAGTAAAAAGGTGCTCTGGTAGCCGCTGTGATCGAACATCAGTCCGCCCACGGTGGAGCCCAGCGCGATGGACATCTGCACCACTGCGACGAACAGGCCGCCGCCGGCTTCCGCATCCTGAGGGAATACCTTGGCGATCCAGGCCCACCAGCCCACGGGCGCCGAGGTGCCGGCCAAGCCCCACAGGCCTAGTAGCGCGACGACTACTGCGGTCCAGTTCCCAAGGGCCATCAAGGCCAGCGCGGTCGCGGCCATCAGCAGCGGGATGACGATCAGTGTCTGGTAGAAGCCCCGCTGCAAAGCCCTGCCGATGAGCACCGTGCCCACGAAGCCTGCCGCACCGATTGCCAGCAGGATCAGCGAGATCGTGGCTCCATGTACCCCTGTGACCGTTTCCAGGAATGGCCGCACATAGGTGAACAGCGCGAATTGGCCCATGAAAAGCAGGCTGCTTGCCAGCATGCCGACAGCGACGCCAGGGCGGACGAACAGGGTGAACACCTTGAACACGTCTCCAAAGCCAGATCTGCGTGTACAGGAGGGCATCGACGGCAGCGTCTTCCACTGCCAGGCGAGTGCAATCAGCGACACCGGCACCAGGCAGAGGAAAGCACCGCGCCAGCCGACGACCGTGCCCAGATAGGCACCCAGGGGGGCGGCGATCACCATGGCGAGCGCGTTGCCGCCATTGACGACGGCGAGCGCCCGAGGGACATCGTGCGCTGGCACCAGCCGGATAGCCGTGGCTGCCGACATGGACCAGAAGCCACCGACCACTACACCGATCAGCGCCCGGCCCAGCATGTAGATGAAGTAGTTTGGTGCCAGGGCGACGATGGCGCCAGAGATGCCCATTGCCAGTGTTAGCCCCAGAAGCAGTGACTTGCGGTTCAGTGTGCCCGCCAGCGCCGAAATGAAGAGACTGGTCAGCACGGCAAAGGCGCCAGAGATGGCGATGCCCTGGCCGGTCATGCCTTCGCTAACCTGAAGGTCGCTCGCCATCGGCGTCAGCAGGCTCACGGGCAGGAATTCGGAGGCGATCAGTGCGAAAGCGCAGACCGACATGGCGAAGACGCCGCTCCAGGATGCGGCTGGTGCGGAGGCTCTATTGGAGGTTTCAGTGTCCCCCCGGGGGACGGCTGTTGCGGTGCTGGTCATGGAGTGTTTTCTTCTGTGACGCAATAGGAAACGCCGCGCCATCCGCCGGGGCGTGCGCGGTCGTGGATACGAATGGGAGGAGGACGACTCGCGCGCCTCGTGTATCAGCTCTACGCCGGGGCGGCCAGGTTCTTCTGGAAGAACGCGGTCAGCTTGTCGAACGGAATCTTGTCTATCCGGTCATACAGATCCGTGTGGACGGCATTCGGAACGATCACCAGTTCCTTCGGTTCGGCTGCTGCCGCGTAGGCGGTCTCGCTGAAATAGCGTGAATGCGCCTTCTCGCCATGGACCAGGAGGATCGGCCGCGGCGCAATTTCCCGGATATAGCTGAGGATGGGCAGGTTCATGAATGGCAGCGGCGTGGTGATTGTCCAGGCGTTGCCGGAGTTGACCGCGCGTGGGTGATAGCCGCGCGGTGTCCGGTAGTAGTCGGCGTACTCGACCAGGAACTGCGCCTCGCCGCCCTTGAGCTCGTTGTAGGGCGGCTGGTAGGCGGGCTTGCCGGCCTCGGCGTCTTTCCAGCGCTGCTGCCCCAGTTGCTCCAATATCTGCGTGCGCTGCTCCAGGGCCACGCTGTCGTTGTAACCCTTGGACATGACACGGGTCATGTCATACATGGTGCTGGCCACGACAGCCTTGATGCGCTTGTCCACGGCGGCGGCGCTCAGTGCCATGCCACCCCAGCCGCAGATACCGATGATGCCGATGCGCTCGCGGTCCACATTCGGCAGCAGGCCCAGGCAGTCCACTGCCGCGCTGAAGTCCTCGACGCTGATGTCGGGCGAGGCGACATTGCGCGGGGAGCCGCTGCTTTCTCCGGTGTAGGAGGGGTCAAACGCCAGCGTGATGAAGCCGCGCTCGGCCATGGTCTGGGCGTACAGGCCGGAGGATTGTTCCTTCACGGCACCGAATGGGCCACTGACGGCCAGCGCCGCGAGCCTGCCGCTGGCGTTCTTCGGCTGGTACAGGTCGCCGGCCAGGGTGATGCCGTAACGGTTCTGGAAGGTGATCTTCCTGTGCTGAACCTTGTCGCTCTGGGGAAACACTTTGTCCCACTTGTCGATGCGCTTGGCGGCTGACAGCGTTTGCGGTTGTGCGTGCGCGGAGCTGGCAGCAATGGCACCGACACCCGCGGCAGCGATGCCGGTGCTCATCTTCAGCAAGCTGCGACGGCTCACGTCCGGGCTATCGGGCGTGACGGTGCCGTTTGTCTCAATGGTTGGAGTCATGATGGGTTTACCTTTTATCCAGGCCGCTGTTGCGGTGGAGATAGATCGATGGTTCAGGAGGCGGCACGCTCGATGCGCACCGTGTATGGCCCGCGGCGGGACAGCATGGACAGGCCTTCGTCCACCTTGCCCAGCGGCAACAGGCTGCGCGAGTAGGAGCGCGGCTTGATGAAGAGGGCCAGGTTGGCCCAAGGGGCGTAATGGGTCAGCTCGCCGGCCACGGGCTCCATGCCCTCGGGAGCGCCCTGCGTGGACAGCTTGCGCGGCAGGCTGGAGACCCGCTCGATGGTGTCGTAGTCCTCCATCGTGAGGGTCAGCGGCAGCAGGGCGGCGAAGTCTCGGGCGGTAGCGTTGTCGTAGAGCGTGGCAGTGGCGACCTGCTCACCAACGATCAGGCGAATCTTCATGGTGGAGTCCTTGGAGGGCATACGCGGAGCCGGTGTCTGGGCGTTCGAGTTGCCAGGAGTGCAGGCAGCCAGCCCGAGGAACGAGCCGATCAGCAGCGCGAGCATTTCGCGCCGCCAAGGGAGTGTGATAGCTGGCTTTTTCATGGCCTCAATTTTTGCGAGGCCTCGTACGGTTGACTAGCTACTGAATTCTTAAATGGCCTATAAGATGAGCTAATCAATATTCATGCGAGACTGTCGTCATGGTCCGACGCAACCTCAACGATCTGCTGGCCTTCGTCACCGTCGCGCGCGAAGGCAGCTTCACTCGCGCCGCCGCGGCTCTCGGGGTGACGCAGTCGGCCCTGAGCCAGACGATCCGCGCCCTGGAAGAACGCTTGCAGATCCGGCTGCTCACACGTACCACACGCAGCGTCTCTCCGACTTCGGCCGGGGAGCGGCTGATGCAGGCCATAGGCAACCGCTTCGATGAGATCGAAGCCGAGCTTGATGCCTTGACCGAGCTGCGTGACAAGCCAGCCGGGACCGTACGCATTACCTGTGGCGACTATGTGCTGCACAGCGTGCTGCTGCCCAAGCTCGCGCCGGTGCTGCGCGAGTATCCCGACATCAGGCTGGAGTTCGATGTGAACTACGGGTTTCGGGACATCGTGGCGGATCGCTTCAACGCCGGCGTGCGCCTGGGCAAGACCATCGACAAGGACATGATTGCCGTGCCTATCGGTCCGCCCATGCGCCTGGCGGTGGTGGCCTCCCCGGACTACTTCAAGGCCCACGGCAAACCCAAGGTGCCGCAGGATTTGATGATGCATCAGTGCATCAACCAACGCATGCAAAGCTCCGGAGGCCTCTATGTCTGGGATTTCGAGCGCCGCGGCCAGCAGATGAATGTGCGTGTGGATGGGCAGCTGATCTTCAATACCACCCAGCCCCAGGTAGACGCGGCGCTGGCCGGGCTGGGCATCACGCTGCTGCCGGAGGACGAGTTAACGCCTTACCTCGAAGACAGTCGGCTCCTGCGTGTGCTGGAAGACTGGTGCCCGAAATTCGAGGGATACCATCTGTACTACCCCAGCAGGCGTCAGCCATCGCCCGCTTTCAGCCTGATCGTTCAAGCGCTGAGAATCACCAATCCTCGCTCAACGATGCGGTGAGGTCAGGGCCATAAGCAGTCTTCGGTTGTAACGCCACCAACGACTGCTTAGGGTCGATTGCTGGCCAACACGAACAACTGCTAGCGGAAAGTTCAGCCTTGCAAACTTGACGCACAGAATCTAGTGTCTGGGAACGGCTGCTTACGACAAAAGCAGACATTGGACATTGAGGCCCGAACGACAGCAACGGGTCGGCCGTGGGCTGGTTCGCAATTCTTCCTCTGTTGGATGCTGCAGCCTGATCTGAAGCGTGCAGCGGAACAACTCAGATGACGGCAGCAAGTCCATTGCCGCTTTGGTTGCCAATCTAGCCCCGCTTCCAAACTTGCCATTTTCGGGAGACTGACCTTGAGGAAATGGGTTTCGTTTCTAAAGGACCGAGTGCGCGCAAGGCCATGCTCACATGCGTATTCCAAGCTCTTGTACACTCCAGACTCCCTTGGGGAGTAGCCTGCTTCCACCCAGGAAGCGCATGCGTCAACATACTCGGCATTCACTTTGCTGTGGCGTATGCATCCGTTCTTCGGTTGGCGAGACCATCGGCGTTTCATCGCGACAAAGCTCGGGCCGCGGTGAGATGCCGTTGTGCTCATGCCCGACCGTTAAGAATGAATCCCCAATGAATGCTGCCTCCATCTTTCTCCTCGCCTTCGCCATGTCTACCGACGCCTTTGCTGCAGCGGTCGGCAAAGGTTCTGCTCTGCTTAAACCCCGCTGGTCCGAAGCATTGAGGACTGGCATCATCTTCGGTGTCATCGAAGCCATCACTCCCTTGGCGGGCTGGGCTCTCGGCTATGCCGCATCAGACTACGTCAAAGCCTGGGACCATTGGATTGCCTTCGTACTGTTATTGGTTCTCGGCGGAAGAATGTTGATCGGAGCGATCAACGTAGATGGGGAGGAGCTCAGCAAGCCCGCACGACATGGCTTCTGGCTTCTGGTTGCCACCGGATTTGCAACCAGCATCGATGCCATGGCGGTGGGCGTAGGACTTGCATTTCTGGATGTGAACATCGCGACCGTCGCTCTTGCCATCGGCTTTGCAACCTTTGCCATGGTGACCTTGGGCGTCATGGTCGGACGCATACTGGGTAATGTCGCTGGGCGCTGGGCTGAAGCCGTCGGCGGCCTGCTGTTGATCGGTATTGGTTCGATCATCCTGTACGAGCATTTGACCGTCATCTAAATCAATTGACGGATATTTGAAGGTCTGCAAAGGGTCGCTATGCAACGATCGTCGTTCGGCAAGAAGCTGTCTTCGGAAGACTCTCTGGCTGAGGCCGCTTCAGGCTGACTGGAGGCATCGGTGGCATCGTTCAAGTGACGGTCATGCAACCGAGTCCTCTTCTGGACTATTTGGGTTCGCTGTACCTCCGAAAGATCTCCGCGGCCCAGTCTGCGAAGGCACGGATCTTGGCGCTCAGCTGTCGGTTGCTGGGATACACCAACCGGATCGTGTGTGCCGGGCGGGACCAGTCGGTCAGCACCTCCTGAAGGGTTCCGTCGGCCAGATAGGGCGCCGCTGCGAAGCGGAAGGTCTGGCCGATCCCCAGGCCATGGATCAGTACGTTCAAGTGCGCCGTGCTCTCGTTGACTGACGTGGCTTCATCGGCCTTGACCAGAACCCGTTCACTGCCCCTGTGGAATTCCAGCGCAAAAGCACGCCCACTCAGGGACGAAAAATAGCCTGCGAGCGAGTGCATCGGCGCTCCGCCTTCCGGATGCCGGGCGATCAAGTCATCGGGATGTCGGGGCCGCCCGTGGGCGGCTAGGTAATCCTTCGATGCACACGTTACCCACTCCAGGTCCGCCAAGCGCCGCGCCACCAGGCTCGAATCCGGAAGGTCGCCGCCGCGGATCACGCAGTCCACGCCGTCACTGATCAGATCGGCCGGGCGGTCGCTCACGCCTAGTTCGAGCTGCAGGTCCGGATATTGCTGCCGGAATTGCGGCAGCGCAGGAATCAGAATTCTGTTGGCCAGCACGGAGCCCACATCGACCCGTAACCGGCCCCGCAACTGGGCGCGTGCCCCGCTGGCCAACTGATCCATGTCTTCCAGCTCGGCAATCAGCCGCTTGGCGCGCTCGTAGTAGGCCGAGCCGTCTGCAGTCACGCTGACTCGGCGCGTCGTACGTTGCAGCAACCGCGCGCCGAGATGCTGTTCCAGGTCCTGCACCAGCTTGGTCACGGTGGGCCGAGGAATGTTCATCGAGTCGGCAGCTCGCGAAAAGCCACCCGTTTCGGCGATCCGCACGAAAACCTTCAAAGCAAGCAACTGGTCCATGGCCTTAATTATTCACCACCATGAATTGAGTTGGAAGAATTATCTGGTTTATTCATTTTTATGAACTATCTAAGCTTGAGGCTTCTTATCACTCACGGAGAAATCTCATGTCCCAGAAGCTTGCAGGCAAGATCGCGGTCGTTACCGGTGGCACCACAGGCATCGGCCTGGCAGCCGCCAAGGCCTTTGCCCAGGAAGGTGCCACCGTCTACATCACCGGCCGCCGCCAAACTGAGCTCGATGCGGCCGTAGCCGCCATCGGCCCGCAGGCCCGCGGTGTGCAGGCGGACTCGACCAAGCTCACCGACCTCGACCGGCTCTATGCCCAGGTGCAGACTGAGCAGGGCCGCCTTGACGTGCTGTACGCGAACGCCGGCGGCGGTGGCATGCTCCCGCTGGACAGCATCACCGAGGAGCATTTCGACGAAACCTTCGACCGCAACGTCAAAGGCGTGGTGTTCACCGTGCAGAAGGCGCTGCCGCTGCTCGACAAGGCAACGGCCGGTGCATCGGTCATTCTGGCTGGCTCGACTACCAGCGTGCTCGGCACGGCCAACTTCAGCATCTATAGTGCAACCAAGGCGGCCGTGCGCAACTTGGCCCGCAGCTGGATTCTGGACCTCAAGGGCCGCGCCATCCGCGTCAACACGCTGTCGCCCGGCCCCATCCACACGCCGGGTCTGGTGGAACTGGCCGGACCGGATGCCGCGCAGCAGCAGGGCCTGCTCGATTACCTCACTACCCAGGTGCCTCTGGGCCGCATGGGCCAGCCGGAAGACATCGCCAAGGCCGCCGTCTTCCTCGCCTCGGACGACTCTGCCTTCGTTAATGGCATCGAGCTATTCGCCGATGGCGGCCAGGCCCAGGTCTGATTGCTGCCCTCGAAAGGAGTCGACGATGAACCTGCCCACCGCCCACGAACTAGTGCTCGCCGACTTCGACAGCATCCGCATGCTGTTGATCTCCCCGTAAAACTGAGCCGCCGGAGATGCGGACAAAAGCTTGGTCCAGCCACCTAAAACCGGTCCAAGTTTTATCCGTATAGCTATTTGCCTGTTACCGAAATTTTTGCCGCAACAGGCAACTCTTTTCAGTGGGAGCGTTAACCCAGCAATTGCCTTTGCCGCTCATGTTCGGGCGCTCTTCCAAAAATCAATTCTTTTGAATATGGTTTTTCCTGTCCATGCAGGCTCCAGGTCAAAGCATCAGGCTCGACCTCGCAGCGGTTTGAGGCCACAGGCAGACATCAGGCTTTGATTGCCGGATGACGGCGAATGCCGCCCCCCGCAGATGAAAGTCTTCTTGCAGAGTCACTCAACCTTGAAGCAGGTAGCCAGACTCCCGACCTTGCCTGCCGTTGTGATGCACAACCCCCAGCTTGCTCAGCTGGGCCACAACCTGCATGACGGTTCCCACACTGACTGGGGTTCCCCGAAGGTATAGCTGACGATAGATCTCGTCTCTGCTGAGCGCATGTGGAGCAGAGCTCAGCAGGACCTGCAGCACGCCAATTCTGGCGACGGTTGGACGCAGCCCTGCAGCCCTCAGCCGTTGCATCACGCTGACATTGCTCAACCCTCTGGCCCTTCCGGGGTTCGTCTCCAACCTCCCCCCAGGGCCCGGTATAGCGCAATGCTCGCCTGCAGACGCTCCTGACGGATCTGAACGGCCAGATCCCGACTCTGATAGGCCACACGCTGCACATCCAGCAAGGTCTGCAGATTGTCCGCTCCGGCCTTGTATCGACTTTCGGCCAACGAAAGTGCCCTCTGTGCCTGGGCCAATTCCACGGCCTGGGCCAGCGCCTGCTTCTCGACACCATCGACCGCATTCAAGGCGGTTTGAACGTCGCCAAAGGCCTGCAGTATGGCTTGGCGATAGGCAATCAGCAGCTCCTCCTTTTGCGCTGCAGCCAGGTCCCTGCTCGAGGCCAGTCGCCCGGCATCAAAAATCGGCGCCAGTATTCCTGCGGCCAGCGAGGACAGGGGGTTCTCCAGCACCCTGCCCCATGTTCCGGTCTCGGAGCTCAGGCCTGCGCTCAGCGTCACGCGGGGCAGCATGGCGGCCCTGGCGGCGCCAAGATTGGCATCCGCAGCAAGCAGCAACGCCTCCGCCTTCGCCATGTCCGGTCTGCGTGTGATCAGATCCACAGGCGTGCCCAAGCCAATGCTCGGCACCTTCAGACTCGAAAGACTGGTCTCACGCACCAGGTCCATGGACCATTGCCCAGACAGCAGGGCCAGCACCGCATGGGCGTCAGCCGTCTGTTTGCGCAGCGAAGCCAGGGCACGCTGCTGAGCGGCAACCTGGCCGCGCTGCTGGGCCAGCTCCACGGAGCTTGCTGCCCCGTAGCGAGCCCTGGACTCCACCAGCTTCAGCAGCCGTTCGGAAATCTCGAGGTTGAGCCGGGCAATCTCAGCGCGCTCACGCAAGCCCACACACTGCAGCCAGGCCTGTGCAACCGAGGCCGTGACCGTCAGACGCACTGTCTCGCGGTCGAAGACGCTGGCCTGTCTGCCCGACTCGGCCGCATCCCTCAAGGCGCGCTGACGCCCCCAGAAATCCAGCTCGTAACTGCTCGATAGGCCGACCCGCCAGGTGCTGGCATTTCTTTCCGTATGACTGTCCAGCGCAGCCGATCTCGTAGCCCCGAAATCCGCATTCACTTCCGGCAAGAGAGTCGCGCCGGCATAAACGGCTCTGGCCTCCGCCTGCTGCACCCGCGCCACGGCGGCCGCCACATCCAGACTCTGGCTTGCGGCCTGCTCAACCAAGGCGCTGAGCTCCGTGCTGCCAAAGCTCTGCCACCAGCTGGTGCTGATTTCCTCGCTGCCAGCGCCCCTCTCCAGAGCCCAGGACTGCGGAATATCCAGAGCCATGGTTCTGGCCGCTTCAGGCGATTGCGTTGTCGCGCATCCAGCCAAGGCGAGCGACGCCAGGACTGCATTCCATTTGTACATGCCTACTCTCCCGCCAATGCTCGCACAGGCTCCAGGCGTGCCGCCGTTCTGGCCGGCATGAAGCCAAACACCAGACCCGTAAGCACCGCACAGGCAAATGCCCCCAGCATGGCTCTCACCGAAAACACCACGGCTACCCCCGAAACAATCAGCGCCAGCCCTATGCCCAGCCCCGCAAGCAGGCCTACGGCGCCGCCCACAATGGTCACCATGCTGGCTTCCGTCAGAAACTGGCGCAGGATGTCACGCTGCCTGGCCCCTACCGCCATGCGGATGCCGATCTCCCTTGTGCGTTCGCGCACCGTCATCAGCATCACGTTCATGACCCCTATGCCTCCGACCACCAGGGACACTGCGGCAATCAGCCCCAGCATCACGGCCATGCTCTGGCGTGTTGCGGCTTCGGCCTGAATGCGGGCCGCCGCATTGCCGATACCGAAGTCCTCCCGCCCGCCGTGCCGCGCCAGCAAAAGACTGCGGATGGACTGCTCGGCTTCATGGACCTGCTCCGAGGAGCTGGCCTCCACGACCACGTAATCGGGCTGGGTCTGCGCCTGATAGACCCTGGCGCGCCCCGACTGATAGGGAATGAAGACCATGTCGTCATAGTCCTGGGCGCCAGAGTCAGCCCCGCGCTCGCTCATGACGCCTATGACTTCGAACGCCGAGTTGCCGATGATCAGCTGCAGACCCAGGGGGTTGGCGACCTCGGGAAAGAAATGCCGGTGTGCCTTGTGCCCTATCACAACCAGCGGAGCCAGATCGCGATCCTCCACGTCCGTGAAGTAGCGCCCTTGAGCAACCCTCCAGTGGTGGACCAGCGGCATCTCCTGGCTGGCCGCAAACACATAGACCTGCTTGTCGGCCTTGCCATAGCGCACGGTGACGGGGTCTCCGATGACGGGCATCACTCTGCGTACCGACGACAGCTCCCGCATGGCAGCCAGATCGTCTTCGGTGATCTGGCCCGCAGGTCCGCCGGTGGCCGGTGGCTTGCTGCCCATGTAGAGAATGGCCGTTCCCATGGTGCCCATCTGCTCGACCACCTTGCGCCGAGCACCTTCACCGATGGCCAGCATGACGATCACCGAGGCCACACCGATCACGATGCCCAACAAGGTCAGGCTGGTGCGCACCCGATTCATGCGCATTCCGCGCCAGGCACTGCGTGCAGCTTCGGAGATTTCAGCGACCCAGGAAATTGCCGACGTTGCGCTGTTGCGCTGCGGGGTCAGCGGCGGCACGTCTCCATGGGTCTGATGACCGTGAGGAGCACTGTCATTGACGATGCGACCATCGCTGATCTCAATCACACGCCTCGCCTGTGCGGCGACTTCGCGATCATGCGTGATCACGATGATGGTGTGTCCGGCATCGGCCAGCTCGCGCAGCAAGGCCATCACTTCGGCGCCGCTATGCGAGTCAAGCGCTCCGGTGGGCTCGTCGGCCAGGATGATGTGACCGCCATTCATCAGCGCGCGCGCAATGGACACGCGCTGCTGCTGACCGCCCGAGAGCTGGTTGGGCCGATTGCCCAGGCGCGACCCCAGCCCCAGGCGCTCGAGCAATAGCTGAGCCCTGAGCATCCGCTGCTCCTTGGGCAAACCTGCGTAGATCGCAGGCATCTGCACATTCTCCGAGGCGCTTTCACTGGGAATCAGGTGGTAGCCCTGAAACACGAAACCGAAGGCTTCACGACGCAACCAGGCCAGGGCATCCGAGTCCAGCAGGGACACGTCCTGACCTTGAAACCGATAGCAACCTTCGCTCGGCTTATCAAGGCAGCCCAGGATATTCATCAAGGTGGACTTGCCCGATCCGGAGCTGCCCACCACGGCCACATACTCGCCCGCGCGAATATCCAGATCGATGCCATGCAGCACGGTCACCGACGGCTGGCCGCCCACACCGCCATAATGCTTGCGAATGCCACGCAGCGAAATCAGCGCAGCCTGCTCCATCGCACTCACCATTGCAGCCACCGCAAGCCGCCGGGAATCAGGGTTTCGCCGACGATGACGCGCTCGCCCTCGGCCACGCCATCGAGCACCTGCACCTGGTGGCGGCTTCTGACGCCCAGCTTCACGCTGCGCAGCTCAGGCTGGCGTTGGGTCGTCAGCACCCGGACGCTTTGCGACTGCGGCTCCTTCTCCGACTGAAGCGCTGTCAATGGAACCGTCAAGGCCTGCGGCGCACTGCCGGTCACAAAGACCACCTGTGCCGTCATCTGCGGCAACAGTTCCGCATCCTTGTTGTCCACGTCAAACAATGCTGTATAGGTCACAGCCTTGGTGGCTGCAGCAGGTGTCGCCGCACTGCCCGCTGCAGGCGCGACGCTGGCCGGCGGCGCAGGCAGCACCTGCCGCACCCGGCCATTCCAGCGCCGGGGCTGTTCCTGGCCGGCACTGCCCAGCGTTGTGAAATACACAGGCATATCGGCTCTCACACGCCGCACGTCGGCTTCCGAAACATCGGTCCAGACCGTCATCGCCGTCAGATCGGCAATGCGCAAGATATTGGGCGTCTGATAGGTTGCATTCAGGGTCTGGCCTTCACGTGCATCGACAGACACCACCGTGCCCGACATAGGGGCATAGATGCGGGTGTAGCCCAGACGCGCCTCATCGGCCTTGAGGCTGGCCTGGGTTTGCTGCATCTGCGCCTTGAGGTGGTCGATGCGCGCGGCAGCTCCGGCCACCTGGGCTTCGGCAATCTGCACGTCTTCCTGCCTGGTCGCTTCTTCGGATGCCAGCTGCTGCTGCCGCTTCAACTGCTGGCTGGCAAGCTTCAGCTGCGCCTGCTGCTCGGCGATCTGGGCACGCAGGCTCGCCAGCGACGCTCTTCCCGCATCCACGGTGGCACGCTGCACGCTGGGATCTATCTCCACCAGCAATGCGCCCTTTTCGACCCTGGCTCCTGGACTGACCAGCAAACGGGTGATCTGACCCGAGACCTGCGCCCCTACATCGACATAGGTTCTGGGCTGCAAGGTTCCGATGGCGGTGACCGTGGACTCCACATCCTCACGCTGCACCAGAACACTTTGGTACTCGACCCTGGGCCGACTTCCCCACCACAGGGCAGTGCCTGCAGCACAGACCAGTAGCAGCCCGAGGCCGCCCCAGCGTTTGACTTGTCCCACCTTCATCAAGCTTGCACTCTCCAGAAAACAATTTGCAATCGCTGCCGAAACCCGCGACCAAGAAACGAGTCGCTGCGATTGAAGATAAGAAGCCGCACGGGCTTCAAGGATTTGGTCACCAAATGCAGCTGGCCACGACCGCCAGCACCGCCACGGTGGCAGCCAACACCAGGTAGCGAGCCGACCCCAACAATCCCACGACCGTCGCGAGTGCGCCCAGACTCCAGAACCCCAGCACGAGCACGCTGCCAACCGTTGTGCTCCAGCCGCTCCAGGCCCCGACAGGGGCAACCATGGCAAACAGCTCCATGACCGCGTGCCGAGCCGACACCGGCATAGACCGATCCGAGCTCTGAGGCTTACCCGGCTCATTCAGTGGTATCTGGAAAGACTTGGGTGCTTCGGCACCGACGCCATGGCAAGCGGCAGTCCCTGCCGGCATGAACGTCGAGTACGGTATGGCCATACCCCTATTGGCGATCATGAACTGGGGTGGCAGCGTCAACCGCACGTGTCGGTGCGGCGCCCTCTTGTGCATGGCTGACGCAAGGCAGCGGGCAGACCAGGGCCACGGCTGCGGCATAAAGACGAAATGGCAAAGCCCCGCCTGCGGGGCAAAACGAGCGTTCCGGCATGAGCGTAAAACAAACCAGGGTGTTCTCTCCGACTGCGGAAGTCCGAAGAGTCAATAGGGCTGTGGCTGGAACGGGAATACCGTATGCGGGCTGGCAGCAAGAACAGAACGAGAATCAATCTCAATTCCATTGTCAGATTGTAAAGCTCAGGTAAAAAAAATGCCAATATTTTGTAAATCGATAGCGCAGATCTGATGAACTGGGCTGCTCCGCGCGCTGCCGAGTCGCTGCTCGTCACCTTGCGACTTATCGCCTGGGCTGGCGCCATTCATGCATAGGCGACCGGCCCACCCCAGTGCAGCGTCGGGTGGGTTGGGCAGCACGCCGTGCACTGCAATCAGTGCCAGAGCAAAGCATCCTGGCAAGACCTGGACTTCTCTGCCGAGGCTCAGGTCACCTCGAGCTTCATGGCGCAGCACCGCCCAATGGCTGAAGTAAGCCCGGCCAGCCAAGTACAGCATTGATGGCAAAGAAAAAGCCCCGGCTGCATGAACAACCGGGGCTTTTATATCTTGGCAGGGGAAGAAGGATTCGAACCTTCGCATGCTGGAATCAAAATCCAGTGCCTTAACCAGCTTGGCGACTCCCCTAAAGAGAAAGCGATTATAGCGCGGTTTTCACCAGCTTTAAGAAAACTCCGCAGATCAGGGATTGAAGGCAGAAGCGCTCAGTGCCTGCCAGGCGCTTCGCGGCAGCTATCGTGGCATGATCACGACCCGCTGCAGACGCTGCCATCAGTCCAGCGTGACCTTGGCCTCGCGAATGACCTTGCCCCATTTGGCGGTTTCCACAGCGATGAAGCGATCGCATTCTTCGGGAGTCGACCCTTCGGCAAACGTGCCCATGGTCTGCTGCATGCGCTGCGTGATTTCAGGGCTGCGAATGATGCGGGCGACTTCGGCGGACATGCGCTGCACAATCTCCTTGGGCACGCCTGCCGGGGCAATCATGGCAGCCCAGGTGCTGCCCATCAGCTCGGGAATGCCTTGCTCGGCAAACGTCGGTACATCGGGCAGCACCGCCAGCCGCTTTTCGCTGGCCACGCCGATGAGACGGATGCGACCGGCCCTGGCAGGCTGGATCAGATTGGGCGGAGGATCGAGAAACAACGGGATCTGACCACCCATCAGGTCGGTCAATGCCGGTGCGGCGCCCTTGTAGGGAACATGGATCATGTCCGTCTTGGTCAGCAGCTTCATCAACTCCGTCGTCAGATGCGCGCTGGAGCCGCTTCCCGAAGAGCCAAAGCTGACCTTCCCCGGATGGGCCTTGGCATAGGCAATCAGCTCCTGTGTGGTCTTGAACGGTGCATTGTTTGACACTGCGGCAACCAGCGGCGAGATCCCCATCAGAGATACGCCGACCAGATCCTTGCCGGGGTTGTAGGGCAGCTTGGGATACAGCGTGGTATTGGCCGCATAAGCGGCAATCACCACTCCGAACGTGTAGCCGTCGGGCGCAGACTTTGCCACTTGATCCACACCGATGAGACTGTTCGCACCGGGCTTGTTATCGATGACGATGGGCTGGCCCAGCGCTTTTTGCAAACCCACTTGTAGCAGGCGTGCCATCTGGTCGGTGAAGCCGCCCGCGGTGTAGGGAACCACGATGCGTATGGGCTTGGAGGGCCAGGGGCTCTGGGCCCAGACCGAGGGAGCCAGCATGGCGGCGCCGGCTGCGGCGCTCGATTGCAGAAAGCTGCGGCGAGATGTCGAAGGCATGAATGTCTCTTGGTTCTTTTCGGAAGAAGGTGCCGCGCGTCAGCGCGGCAGTGAAGGGCAAGGATGACTCAGTACCCGCGGGCCACATCCACCAGATTGAGCAAGGGCTCGCCCGCGCGCAGGCGACGCAGGTTCTCCAGGCACTGGCGGGCCACGGTATCGGCCGAGGCCTGGGCCGCGATATGCGGCGTGACAAAGGCCTTGGCGTGCCCCCAAACCTTGTTGCCGGGCTGAGGCGGCTCCTCGCGCAGCACGTCCAGCGCGGCGCCGGCCAGATGGCCTTCGTCGAGCAGAGCCAGCAGCTCATCCTCGACCACCTGCTCGCCGCGCCCCACGTTGATGAAGTAGGCACCGCGCGGCAGCAGGGACAGCGTGCGGCGGTTCAGCAGATCGCGTGTCTCGGGCGTGAGCGGCAAGGCGCAGACCAGAATGTCGCTGCCGGACAGTAGTTGCTGCAGACCCTGGGCACCGCTGTGCGTGGTCAGGCCGGCAATGTTCTTGGCGCTGCGGCTCCAGCCCGCGACGGGATAGCCCACAGCCTGCATGGCAGCAGCCACGAAGCGGCCGACCTCGCCCAGACCCAGAATGCCCACGCGGCAGTCGGCGCTTGCACGCACGGGGCGGCGCAGCCAGTCTCCCGCCTGCTGCTGGCGCGCGAACAGTTCCAGCTCTCGCGTATGGCGCAGCGCGGTACCGACCACATACTGGGCAATCTCCACATGTTGCTGCGGGTCGACGGTACGCGCAACGGGCAGGCCAGCCGGCAGATCGGGCACAGCCAGCAGCTTGTCCACGCCCGCACTGGGCGCACACAGCAGCTTGAGCTTCGGATAGGCCGGCAGCACACCGGGCTTGAGGCTCCAGGCGAGCATGGCCTCGACCGCGTCGGCCGGCGCCTCGTCGCGGTGGGCCCAGACCTGTACGTCGGGCGCCAGCGCGCGCAGCGACTCGACGATGGGCGTACCCATGCTGGGGTGGATGTTGACCAGAATTCCCATGCTTTCCTTCAGTCCTTGTAAGACGGATCGATGCGGTCCAGGCGGCGCAGCAGGCCCGGCCAGGCCAGGCCCGCGCCCTTGCCCTTGGTGACCTGGCGCGACTGGTTGACCGCGTCGGCAATGATGGCCTGCGGGATGCGCGTCAACTCGCCGCCACCCGACTGCGCCAGGATCTGGATGCGGCAGGCCGACTCCAGCGTGTACATGGCCAGCACGGCCTCGGCCACGCTGCGGCCGCAGGTCAGCAGGCCGTGATTGCGCAGGATGAGGAAGTTGCTGGCACCCAGATCGTCCACCAGACGCGGCTTCTCGTCATCGCGCAGGGCCACGCCCTCGTAGTCATGGTAGGCCAGGCGCACCAGTGGGAAGATGGACTGCTGCGAGATGGGCAGCAGTCCATCCTTTTGCGCCGACACGGCGACGCCGTAGCGTGTATGCGTGTGCAGCACGCACTGCACCTCGGGCCGACCGTCGTGGATGGCGCTGTGGATGACGAAGCCGGCAGGATTGACGTCGTACTCGCTGTCCATCAGCGGCTGGCCTTCGTGATCGACCTTGACCAGGCTGGATGCCGTGATCTCGTCGAACAGCATGCCGTAGGGGTTGATCAGGAACTGGCCGGGCTGGCCCGGCACGCGCGCCGAAATGTGGGTGAAGATCAGGTCGTCCCAGCCGAAGTGGGCTACCAGCCTATAGGCGGCAGCCAGCTCGACGCGGGTCTGCCACTCCTCGGGCGTCACCTGGCGGCGGACTTCGGACATCGTGGTGTCATGACTCATGGGATAGGTCTCGTGATGGGCATCGTGGAATGGAAGGCAGGCTCAGCGTCCCGCCGCGTACTGATCGCGCAGCTCGCGCTTGAGTACCTTGCCGATGGCACTGCGCGGCAGCTCGGCGATGAAGCGCAGGTCCGCCAGGCGCTGGGTCTTGCCGGCCAGCTGGTTGTACCAGCCCATGATCTCCTCGGGCCGGGCCGGCTGGCCCGTGCGCAACACCACATAGGCCACTGGCGTCTCGCCCCATTGATCGGAGGGAACGCCGACCACGGCCACGTCGTCCACGGCCGGGTGGGCGCGCAGCTGAACCTCCAGGTCGCTGGGGTAGATGTTGAAGCCACCGCTGATGATCATGTCCTTGCGTCTATCGAACAGAGTCAGGAAGCCGTCGGCATCGAAGCGGCCCACATCGCCCGTGCGGATGAAGCGCTTGCCCGTGGCATCGAACCATTCGGCTTCACGCGTCTTGGCGGGCTGGCCGTGGTAGCCGGTCATCATGCTGGCCGAATGGCCCACGACCTCGCCGTCCGCGCCGGGACCCAGCTCGCGGCCCTCCTCGTCGATGAGGCGGATGTCATGGCCTTCGGCGGGCTGGCCCACGGTGTGCAGCTTGTCCGGGTGCAGATGGGCTTCAAGTATGCAAGTGCCCCCACCCTCGGTCATGCCGTAGAACTCGGTGAGACTGCCGGGCCAGCGCGCCACCACATCGGCCTTGAGCTCGGCGCGAAACGGTGCACTGGTGCAGAACTTGGCCTGAAAGCTCGACAGGTCATGCTCGCCGAATTGCGGCAGTGCCATGATGCGCTGGTACTGCACAGGCACCAGCATGGTGTGGGTGACGCGGTGCTGCTGGGCCAGTTGCAGATAGCGCGCCGCGTCGAACTTGGGCATGAGCACCACGCAGCCGCCGCTGCCCAGCGTGGGGAAGAACACCACCAGCGTGGTGTTGGAGTACAGCGGCGTGGCCAGCAGCGTCGTGCCCTCGGGGCCGTAGCCGTAGACGCCGCCCCGATTGATATGGTTCCAGCGCATGCCGTGCGACTGCACGATGCCCTTGGGAGTCCCCGTGGTGCCAGAGGAGTAGATGATGTTGAACGCAGCCTCGGGCTCCACACTCACGGCAGCGGGCTGCGCTCCTTCGGGCGCCAGCCAGTCCTCGAAGGCTCTGCCCGGCGCCACGCCGTCCAGTGAGATGCATTGCAGTCCGGTGTCGGCGGGCACCAGGTCCTGAGCCGCCTTGTCGAGGAACAGGTGACGCGCCTGGGCGTCGCGCAGCATGGAAGCCAGGCTCTCGGCAGTGGAGGATGGCGCCAGCGGTGCGACCACCACGCCCGCGCGCAGCGCGCCCAGAAACAGGGCGGCATAGCACACCGAGTTCAGCGCGCAGATGGCGATGGCCTGGCCGGGCCGCACGCCACCCTGCTGCAAGGCAACGGCCACGCGGTCCATGAGGGCGTCGAGCTGGGAATAGCTCAGGGTCTGCTGGTCGTCGCGCAGCGCGGCGTGGTCAGGCTGCTGGCGCGCATGGCTGCGGATCAGCTCGGCCAGCGTGGTGAAGGGGGCATCGGGAGAAGGCAGGCAGACAGTCATGAAGGCTCCGTTTCAGGAATGGCAAGCGGACTTCGCCTGCGAGCCCCCGGCCCTGCAGGCGCTTGGGCAGACAGTGGCTTATTTGGCAGCCAGACCCAGTCGGTCTATCAGTATCTTGTCCTTGGCAAAGGCTTCCCTGGCCCATTGCGCATAGTCGGCGCCCGAGCGGTACCAGACGTCCTGGTTGAGCTGCTTTAGCACCTCGACATGGCGCGGATCGTCCATGGCCTTCCTGAAGGCATCATGCAGCTTGCGCACCACCGCCGGGTCCATGCCCTTGGGACCTGCCAGACCGTAGGGCGAGGTGGAGACCACGCCATAGCCCAGTTCCTTGGCCGTAGGGACATCGGGCCAGCGCTGGGTGCGCTTTTCGCCAAAGGTCATGAGCAGACGCATCTGGCCGCCATTCACATAGGTGTCCCAACCCGAGGCGTCGCTTTGCGCGGCCACATGGCCGCCCAGCAGGGCCTGCTGCAGGTCGGCGTTGCCCTTGAAGGGCACATGGTTGAGCGTGACCTTGGCGTTCTCGGCCAGCTCCTCCATCAGCAGATGGGGCGAGGAGCCTATGCCCGTGGAGCCGTATTCGATCTTGCCAGGAGTCTTGCGTGCGGCGGCAATGTACTCGTTGAAGCTCTTGTAGGGAGAGTCCGAGCGCACCGTGAAACCGAAGGTATAGCCCGAGACACCGATGATGTAGGTGAAGTCCGTGACCGGGTTCCAGGCCGTCTTTTGCATATGCGCCATGCGCAGCATGGACATGGGGAACTGGGTGATGGTGTAGCCGTCGGGCTTGGCGGTGCGCGCCATGGCGCCGGGACCCAGCGTGCCGCCAGCGCCGGGCTTGTTCTCGACGATGATGGGCTGGCCCAGCTGCTTGCCCGCAATATCGGCCAGCGTACGCATATGGCGGTCGGTTGGGCCGCCGGCCGGGAACGGCACGATAAGCGTGACGGGACGCGAAGGATAGTCGCCGGACTGTGCCCAGGCTGATGCGCCGGTGCTAGCGGCAGTCAAAAAGGCGGCTGTGGCGAGAACCAGGCTGCGGCGGTCAAAGGAAATCTGCATGTCTTGTCTCCTGAATCTCTGAACCAGGTGGGGCCGGGGCACATACCTTGTGTGCCGCTCTGGCCAGGGCCCGGACACCGTTGTCCGGGCCGCGCATTGCCATGGCAACGCTTAGATCGTCTTCACCAGCTCCGGCACCGCCTGGAACAGATCGGCTTCCAGACCGTAATCGGCCACCGAGAAAATCGGTGCCTCGGGGTCCTTGTTGATCGCCACGATCACCTTGGAGTCCTTCATGCCCGCCAGATGCTGGATCGCTCCCGAGATGCCGCAGGCAATGTACAGCTGCGGCGCCACGATCTTGCCCGTCTGGCCCACCTGCAGATCGTTGGGTGCGTAGCCCGCGTCCACCGCAGCGCGCGAAGCGCCGATGGCCGCTCCCAGCTTGTCGGCCAGCGGCGACATGACTTCCTGGAATTTCTCGGCCGAGCCCAGCGCGCGACCACCAGAGACGATGATCTTGGCGGCCGTCAGCTCGGGGCGCTCGCTCTTGGTCACTTCGCGGCCCACAAAGCTGCTCTTGCCGCTGTCCGCAGCTGCAGCCACGGTTTCAACGGCCGCAGAGCCGCCTGTGGCAGCTGCTGCGTCAAAGCCTGTGGTACGCACGGTGATGACCTTGACGGCATCGGCGGACTGTACGGTGGCGATGGCGTTGCCCGCGTAGATGGGACGCTCGAAGGTGTCGGCGGAGTCAACCTTGGTGATGTCGCTGATCTGGGCCACATCCAGCTTGGCGGCCACGCGAGGCGCCACGTTCTTGCCCGAGGCAGTCGAGGGGAACAGGATGTGGCTGTAGTTGCCGGCACCATTCCCAGCAAGTGCCAGCACCTGGGCGGCGACGTTCTCGGCCAGGCCGTCCTTGAGGCTGGCGCCATCGGCGTGGATGACCTTGGAGACACCGGCGATCTGGGCAGCAGCGGCGGCCGCAGCGGCCGCACCTTCGCCGGCCACCAGCACATGCACATCACCGCCGCAGGCCTTGGCAGCCGTCACGGTGTTCAGGGTCGCAGTCTTGATCGACGCGTTGTCGTGTTCTGCAATAACGAGAGAGGTCATTTCAGTCGTCTTTCTCTAGAATTTTTCATGGTGCCTGCATCACCCGCAGCCGGCCCATCTGGCGCGGCTCAAGCGCGGGACACCGAGGAAGGGCCGCCCCGCACCGAGGGTGTCGTCCCCCTGCGGGGGATGACGCGAAGCGGCTCAGGGGGCCTTAGATGACCTTCGCTTCATTTTTCAGCTTGTCGACCAGAGCGGCCACATCGGCCACCTTGACGCCAGCGCCGCGCTTGGCAGGCTCGGAGACCTTCACGGTCTTCAGGCGAGGCGTCACGTCCACGCCCAGGTCTTCGGGCTTGAAGGTGTCCAGCTGCTTTTTCTTGGCCTTCATGATGTTGGGCAAGGTGACGTAGCGGGGCTCGTTCAGGCGCAGGTCGGTGGTGATGACGGCGGGCGTGGCCAGAGCCACGGTTTCCAGGCCACCGTCCACTTCGCGGGTCACGTTGACCCTGTCGCCAGCGACTTCGACCTTGGAGGCGAAGGTGGCCTGGGGCAGATCGGCCAGGGCCGCCAGCATCTGGCCGGTCTGGTTGGCATCGTCGTCGATGGCCTGCTTGCCGCAGATGACCAGACCGGGTTGCTCCTTGTCCACCAGGGCCTTGAGCAGCTTGGCCACGGCCAGGGGCTGCAGCTCGACATCGGTCTCGACCAGGATGCCGCGATCGGCACCGATGGCCATGGCCGTGCGCAGGGTTTCCTGGCACTGGGCCACGCCGCAGGAGACGGCGATGACTTCGGTGACCACGCCTTTTTCCTTCAGGCGCACGGCTTCTTCGACGGCGATTTCGTCAAAGGGGTTCATGCTCATCTTGACGTTGGCGATGTCCACACCCGTGCCGTCCGACTTCACGCGGACCTTGACGTTGTAGTCCACGACACGCTTGACGGGTACAAGGATTTTCATGAGAAAGCTCTTTCCTGGTTTTGAAGAGTGAAAGGCTTAGCGGGCCAGGCCCGCGAGCCGCTCGTTGATCAGTGCATGGGCCTGGTCCATGATGCCGGCGATCAGCTGCGCCACCGTCGGCACATCGTGGATCAGGCCCGCGACCATGCCGCAGGACCAGACGCCTGCGTCCATGTCGCCGTCGTGCATGATGCGCGGATAGACACCGGCCACTTCGGGCGCGATGTCGGCAAAGGTGATGGCCGCTCCCAGCTCGCGCTCCTTTTGCAGCAGGCGTTCGGTGGCCGCATTGCTAAGCACGCGCTCGGTGTTGCGCAGCGGTCGCATGACCAGACGGGTGTCCAGCTCGCTGGCCGCAACGATGGCCTGCTTGACCTTGGCGTGTACAGGTGCCTCTTTCGTGGCGATAAAGCGCGTGCCCATATTGATGCCTTCTGCGCCCAGCGCCAGCGCGGCCACCAGCGACCGGCCGTCGGCCATGCCGCCCGAAGCGACAAAGGGAATCTTCAGTTCTTCTGCGGCGCGCGGCAGCAGGATGAAGTTGGGGATGTCGTCCTCGCCAGGATGGCCGCCGCATTCGAAGCCATCCACGCTGATGGCATCGCAGCCGATGGCCTCGGCCTTGAGCGCATGGCGCACCGAAGTGCACTTGTGGATCACCTTGATGCCGGCTTCCTTGAGCGCGGGCAGCCATTTCTGCGGGTTGTTGCCGGCCGTCTCGACCACCTTGACGCCGCCTTCGATGATGGCCTTGACATAGCCCGGGTAGTCGGGCGGGTTGACTGAGGGGAGAAACGTCAGGTTGACGCCAAAGGGCTTGTCCGTCATCTCGCGGCAGCGCGCGATCTCGCGCGCCAGCAGCTCGGGCGTGCGCTGGGTCAGGCCCGTGATGATGCCCAGTCCCCCGGCGTTTGAGACAGCGGCGGCCAGCTCGGCCAGGCCCACATGGTGCATGCCGCCCTGGATGATGGGGTGCTCTATGCCAAAGAGTTCGGTAATGCGTGTCTTCATATCGTTGTCACTCCACTGCAATGCCCTTGTCGCGGATCAGTTGGCCCCAGCGCGTGTAGTCCTGCTGGATGCGCTGGCCCAGCTGGGCGGGATTCTGGAAGTTGGCGATGGCGCCCGCGTGGAGCAGCTTGCTCTGGACGTCCTTGTCGGCCAGTATCTGCTGGACTTCGGAGGCGATGCGCTCGACCACAGCCTTGGGCGTGCCCTTGGGCGCGAGCAGACCGCCCCAGGAAACGGCGTCATAGCCCTTGATGCCCTGCTCGGCAATGGTCTTGATGTCGGGCAGCATGCTCACGCGCTGGGGCGAGCCCACGGCGATGGCTCGCAGCTTGCCGGCCTGGATATGAGGCAGCGCGGCCACAAGGTCGGCATACATGATGGGAACCTGGCCGCCGATGGTGTCGGTGATGGCGGGCACGCCGCCCTTGTAGGGCACATGCTGCATGTCGAAGCCGGCCATCTGCTTGAGCAGCTCCATGCTCAGGTGGCCGAAGCTGCCGGCGCCCGAGCTGGTGTAGTTGAGCGCTGATTTCTGGGCCTTGGCGTGGGCGATCAGGCTCTTGAGGTCGGTGACATCGGGCAGCAGCGCAGGGTTGACCACGATGACGATGGGCAGGTCATAGACCGTGGCCACGGGCGCGAAATCCTTGACGGTGTCGTAGCCGGACTTCTTGTACAGATGGGGGGCCAGCAGCGTGGGCGTGGCCAGCATCATCAACGTGTAGCCGTCGGCCGGGCTCTTGGCGACCTGCACGGCAGCGATGGAGCCCGAGGCACCGGGACGGTTTTCCACGACCACGGTCTGCTTGAGGCGCTCACCCAGCTTCTGGCCCACGATGCGCGATGCCGTGTCGGTAGGGCCGCCCGCGGGGAACGGCACGACCAGGCGCAGCATCTTGGCGGGCCATTCGGTCTCGGCCAGTGCGCCTCCGGCCAGGCCGGCCAGCAACGGCGCGGCGGCCAGGGCCAGAACGCTGCGCCGGCTGGTGCAGGCCTGGAGTGCGGGATTGCGCTTGTGCATGAAGTCTCCTGTCTGGACTGTCTTAGCAGTCGTCGGTAGCGGCCTGCTGCCGCAGGCCTGAAAAATCCGTGGTGTTCGTGGCATCAGTCCAGCTTGGCGCCGGCTTGCTCGACCAGCGCCTTCCAGATCGGCATATCGCGCTGGTAGTTGTCGCGGAAGGCCTGAGGGCTGTTCATCATGGGGATGAAGCCCGCGCCCGTGATGCGCTCCAGCACCTTGGGGTCCTTGATGATCTCGCGCAGATGGCCATAGAGCTGATCCACAACCTCCCTGGGCGTTCCCGCGGGCGCCCCCATGGCCACCCAACCGTAGATCGAATAGGCGTCGTCGGTCACTCCCTGCTCGAAGATGGTCGGCAGCTTGGGCAGGATTTCCATGCGCTCCTTGCCGGTCACGCCGATGGCCTTGAGACGGCCAGAATCGATGAAAGGCTTGGTGTTGAGCGCGCTGGAAAAGCACAGCTGCAGCTGGCCTCCGATCAGCTCCTGGATCATGGGTGCCTCGCCCTTGTAGGCGGCGTGGTTCATGTCGGCATCCATGGTCTTGCTCATATAGGCACCGGCCAGATGGGCATACGAGCCCACGCCCCAGGAGCCATAGGACAGCTTGCCCTTGTGTGCTTTCACATAGGCCAGCAGCTCCTTCATGTTGTTGGCAGGCACCGAGGGATGGACGACCAGCGTGACGGGCGCTGCCGCGACCTGGGTGATCAGCGCGATGTCCTTTTGCGGGTTGTAGGGCAGCTTGTTGTAGAGGAACTGGTTGATCAGCATGGAGGTGCTGAGCGACAGCAGCAGCGTATGGCCGTCGGGCGCTGCCTTGGCCACGGCCTCGGTGCCGAGGATGCCGGCCGCACCGGCCTTGTTGTCCACTACCACGGGCTGGCCCACTCGCTTGGCCAGCACCTCTCCGATGGTGCGCGCCATGATGTCGGTGGCGCCCCCTGCGTTGAAGGGAACGACCACGCGGATGGGCTTGCTGGGCCATGCCGGCTTGCCGGCCTGTGCGAAGGCGCTGCTGGCGCCCGTGGCCAGCAGGCTGCCGCCGCCGATGGCGGCCAATCCTTGCAGAAGATCGCGGCGTGTGACTGGGATGCTCATGGTTTGTCTCCTATGAAGTCGCTGTCTTTGTTTGCCGTCTTATGCGGCCTTTAAACTTGCTTTTCAGTTATTTTTGGCTCTATGAGATGTCCGCTGCCTGTGAGCCTGACACGGCCCAACGCAGCGACACCGAGCAAGGGCCGCCCCGCTGCGAAGGTGTTGTCCCCTCCCGCGAAGCGAGAGAGGGGAAGCCGCGCAGCGGCTCAGGGGGTGCTTCATGAAGGCTCCGGGGGTAGCGTGAGAACGCCCTTGGCTTGCAGGTCCTGCAATTGCGCATCATCGAGCGTCAGCAGGCGCTGCAGCACTTCGCGTGTGCCCTCACCCAGCGTGGGCGGCGCATGGCGGATGGGCAGACGCTGACCATCCAGACGGTAGGGCGGCGCGAACACGGGCGTGGTGCCGGCCACAGGATGGGGCATGTCGCGCAGCAGGCCGCTGCGGCGCGTGCGCTCGCTGGTCAGGGCTTCGTGCAGACCGGCCACGCGGCCGCAGGGAATGCCGGCGGCCGTCAGGCGCTCGAGCAGCAGATCGCGCGGGAAACTGCCAATCAGCTCCTTGAGCATGGGCAGCAGCTCCAGACGGTTTCTGGCACGGTTGACGTTGGTGGAAAAGCGCTGATCCTCGACGATGTCGGGACGCAGCACGACCTGGCGGCAGAATTTGTCGAACTGGCTGTTATTGCCCACGGCGATGATCAACGGCCCGTCAGCGGCCTCGTACATGCCGTAGGGCACGATGGAGGGGTGGGCATTGCCGTAGCGCTCGGGATCGTGGCCCAGCTGCAGGGCATCCAGGCCGTAGTAGCCGGTGACCGTGATGCCGCTGTCGTACAGCGCCATCTCGATGAGCCGGCCCTTGCCCGTGCGGTCGCGGCGGAACAACGCTGCCAGCACGGCCTGGGCGGCATACATGCCGGTGACGAGATCCACCACGGCCACGCCGAACTTGAGCGGCGGCATGTTGGCATCGCCGTTGAGTGCCATCAGGCCCGCCTCGCCCTGGATCACCAGGTCGTAGCCGGGACGCTTGGCCTCGGGGCCGCTGCTGTCGTAGCCGGCCACGGCGCAATAGATCAGGTCGGGCTTGATTGCCTTGAGCTGTTCATAGCCCAGGCCCAGCTTCTCGGCGCCGCCGGTCTTGAAGTTGTGGATCACCACGTCGAACTGGGACAGCAGCTCGTGAACGATCTTCACGCCCTCGGGTGTCTGCAGATCCAGCGTGATGGACCGTTTGTTGCGGTTCATGCTGTTGTAGTAGGTGGTCTCGGTCTTGCCGATGCGCATGCCCCAGTCGCGCGTATCGTCGCCACGGCCAGGGTGCTCGACCTTGACCACCTCGGCGCCGAAGTCGGCCAGCACCATGCCGCACAGCGGCCCGGCGAAGACGCGCGACAGATCGAGTACCTTCACTCCTTCCAGCGGGAAGTCGATGTCCGGATTCTGTTCGGTATTGCTGTCGGCCATGAGCCTTGTCTCCTTGAAAATCTTGGTTTTGTCGAGCGCTCAAGCACGCAATTTGTTGAAATCGGCGCTGCGCTTTTCGAGAAAGGCGGCAATGCCTTCACGGGATTCCTCGCTGCCCTGGGAGCGCACCATGTGCTGCGCCTCCAGCTCCAGCTGCTGCTCCAGCGTGTTGCGCGGTGCCTGGCGGCACAGATCCTTGATCAGGGCCATGGCCTGGTCCGGGCCGGTCGCGATCTGCGCGGCCAGCGCGACGGCATCGGCAAGGGCATGGCCGGGCTCGGCCAGCCGGTTGACGGGCCCCAGGGCCTGCAGGCGTTCGCCGCTGATGCGCTCTCCGGTCAGGCACAGCTCGGTCAGCACCTGACGCGAGACGAACTCGGCCAGAAAGGCCGTGGCGCCGCCGTCTGGCGTCAACCCCACCTTCACATAGGCCACGGAGAACAGGCTGTTGCGGGCGGCCACCAGCATATCGCAGGCCAGGGCCAGCGACAGGCCAGCGCCCGCCGCCGCGCCTTCGACGGCAGCGATGACAGGCTTGGGACAGTCGCGCACGGCGCGAATCAGGTCGTGCAGGCCTTCAAGCTTTTCACGGCGCTGTTCCAATGGCAGCTCCCGGCGTCCGGCCAGTTGGCGCAGATCGCCACCGGCGCAGAAATGCCCGCCCTCGCCCGTGAGCACGACCGCGCCCACACTGGCGTCAGCCGCAGCATTCGCCAGCGCGGTCGTGACGGCCGCGTAGAACGCGGGCGACAGCGCATTGCGCGCAGCCGGGTTGTTATTGCTCAGCACCAGCACGGCACCTTCGCGGCGGATCAGCAAAGCGTCACTCATTGATGTTCTCCATGTCTAGCGAAACGGCAGCAACTCAGCCCCGAAGCTCAGGCCTGCGTCAAGGCCATGAAACGCGCCAGGTGATGGTCCTCGTCGCCAAACTGGTGGTCGATCATGATCAGTCGCTTGGCGTAATGCGCCAGCGGCAGCTCCCAGGTCATGCCGATGCCGCCATGCATCTGTATGCTTTCCTCGGCCACCAGGGTCCCCACGGAGCCCACGGTGTACTTGGCCGCAGACAGCATCTTCTCGCGCTGCGTGCCCTGGGCGTTGTCGATGGCATCGGCCGCATTGATGACGGTGGAACGCACCTGCTCCACCTCCAGCAGCAGATCGGCCATGCGATGCTGCAGCGCCTGGAAGCTGCCGATGGCCACGCCGAACTGCTTGCGCGTCTGCAGATACTCCAGCGTGCTCTGCTTGGCCACATCCATGGCGCCCAGCGCCTCGGCAGCCAGCGCCAACAGGGCAAAGCCCTGAACATGCTCGAGCACGCCATGGCCCTGGCCCTCGGCACCCAGCAGCGCATCCTCGGCCAGCTGCACATTCTCGAAAGTCAGCTCGGCGGCGCGGCCGCCTTCCATGCGGCTATAGCCACGCTTGGCAATGCCGGCGGCCTTGCCGTCGACCAGGAACAGGCTGATGCCGGCAGTATCGAACATGCCGCCTGCGGTGCGCGCGGACACCAGCAGCAGATCGGCTTTTTCGCCAAAGGCCACCACGCTCTTGGCGCCGTTGAGCACCCAGCCCGTGGCGCTGCGGGCCGCTGTGGCCGTGACCTTGTTGAGCTCGTAGTGGCTGCCCGGTTCGTCGTGTGCCAGGGCGGCGATCACGCCGCCGGCGATGATGTCCTCCAGCTGGCGCTTCTGCGCTTCGGTGCCGGCCGCAATCAGGGCCTGGCCCACGACCAGCGCGCCCAGCACCGGCTCGGCCACCAGGCCGCGGCCCAGCGCCTCGAACACCACGCTGATGTCAAAGCCAGAGCCGCCGAAGCCGCCCTCCGCTTCGGGGAACAGCGCGCCGATCGCGCCCAGCTCGGCAAATTGCGCATACAGCGCGGGGCTGTGACCTTCTGCGCCATAGGCCAGCTGGTTGCGCTGCTCGATGCCGTATTGCTCGGCCACAAAGCGGTTCAGGCTGTCCGCCAGCATGCGGCGGTCTTCAGTGTGTACGAAGTTCATGGAAAATTCTTTCTACCCAACAAGAGACCCATATCGCTTGGCATGCCCCCTTCGCGGGAGACACCGAGCTAGGGCCGCCCCGACGCGAAGTTGTCGTCCCCCTTGGGGGAAGGCGCGAAGCGACTCAGGGGGTTACAGGTTCACAAGCCCAGAATCATCTTGGAGATGATGTTCTTCTGGATTTCGTTGGAGCCACCGAAGATCGACAGCTTGCGGTAGTTGAAGTAGTTGGCCGAGGCCGTGGCGGCTTCGTCGATGCCGCCCACGGGCGCCTGGTCATAACCTTCGTACTGGGCCTCGTCGATATAGGGCACGGCATACACGCCCATGGCACGGCGGATCAGCGACAGGATCTCCTGGCGGATCTCGGTGCCGCGGATTTTCAGCATGGAGCTTTCCGCACCTGGCACGCCACCACCGGCCACGGCCGCGATCACGCGCAGGTTAGTCGTCTTCATGTTCTCCAGGTCGATCTCGACGCGCGCCATGCGGGCGGCGAACAGCGGGTCCTGGTTCAGCGGCTGGCCGTTCTTGTGCACCTTGGCGGCGATGACCTTGAGCTTGGCCAGGGCCGAGATGCAGAAGCCCACACCCGCAATGCCGGTGCGCTCGTAGGTCAGCAGATACTTGGCATAGGTCCAGCCCCTGTTTTCCTCGCCCACCAGATTCTCGACAGGCACCTTCACATCGGTGAAGAAGACTTCGTTGACTTCCTTGTCGCCATCCAGCGTACGGATGGGACGCAGTTCCACGCCGGGACTGTTCATGTCCACCAGCAAAAAGCTGATGCCGGCCTGAGCCTTGGCCTCGCGGTTGGTGCGCACCAGGCAGAAGATCATGTTGGCGTGCTGGCCCTGGGTGGTCCAGGTCTTCTGGCCGTTGACGATGTAGAAGTCTCCATCGCGCACAGCCGTGGTCTTCACCGAGGCCAAATCGGAGCCCGCACCGGGCTCGGAATAGCCCTGGCACCACCAGTCCTGCCCGCTCAGAATGCGCGGCAGCCAGTACTTCTTTTGCTGCTCGTTGCCGTACTTGATCAGCACCGGCCCCAGCATGTTCACGCCGAAGGGCACGATGCGCGGGCCGCCGGCCAGCGCGCATTCGGTGTCGAAGATGAACTTCTCGACCGCTCCCCAGCCCGGGCCGCCATGCTCCTGGGGCCAGTGATTCGCATACCAGCCGCGCTCGTTGAGGATGGCATGCCACTCGTCCTGATCGGCCTTGCTCAGACGCTGGCCGGCCTTGATCTTGAGCGAAATATGCTTGGGCAGCTTCTCCTTGAGAAAGGTCTGCACCTCGGCGCGAAACGCCTCTTCCTGGGGGGTGAATTGCAAATCCATTGCTATTTCCTGGTAATCCATGGCGCCGTGCGCCTTTGCAGCCTCTGACCCCGGCACGCTCTGAGCCAGAGGTGCCGAACAAGAGCCTGGGCGGCCCCGCCGCCCCGCAGCGAGGCTGTCGTCCCCCTTTGGGGGAAGGCGCGCAGCGCCTCAGGGGGTCTTAATAAATCTCGAACAGGCCAGCAGCACCCATGCCACCGGCGATGCACATGGTCACCACGCCATACTTGACCTGGGGGTTGCGGGCCTTGCGGCGCTGGCCTTCGAGCAGGATGTGGCCGGTCAGGCGTGCCCCCGTCATACCAAAGGGGTGGCCGATGGAAATCGCGCCGCCGTTGACATTGAGACGTTCGTTGGGAATGCCCAGCTGACGCTGGCAATACAGGGCCTGCGAGGCAAAGGCTTCGTTCAGCTCCCAGAGGTCGATGTCATCCACCGTGAGACCGTGGCGCTTGAGCAGCTTGGGCACGGCAAACACGGGGCCAATGCCCATCTCGTCAGGCTCGCAGCCAGCCACGGCAAAGCCGCGGAAAGCGCCCAGGGGCTTGAGGCCCAGACGCTCTGCCAGCCTGGCTTCCATCACCACGCAGGCGCTGGAGCCGTCGGACAGCTGCGAGGCGTTGCCGGCCGTGATGAAGTTGCCAGGGCCCTTCACAGGCTCGAGCTTGGCCAGCCCCTCCAGCGTGGTGCTGGCGCGATTGCAGTTGTCCTGCTTGGCCACCACGTCGCGGTAGGTGACTTCGCCGGTTTCCTTGTTCTTCTCCATCATGCGTGTGGAACAGGCAATGATCTCGTCCTTGAACAGATCGGCGGCCTGGGCCGCTGCCGTGCGCTGCTGACTTTGCAGCGAGAACGCATCCTGGTCTTCACGCGTGATGCCGTAGCGCTTGGCCACCACATCGGCGGTGTCGATCATGGCCATGTAGAGCTCGGGCTTGTGCTCCACCAGCCAGGGGTCCATGTCGGTGGGCAGGTTGTTGCCGGCCCGTATGCCGGAGATGGTTTCGATACCGCCGGCCAGCATCACGTCCACGCCCTCGGCCACGACGCGACCCGCCGCGATGGCGATGGATTGCAGACCCGAGGCGCAAAAACGCGTGATCGTGGTGCCGGCGATCGACAGCGGCAGCCCGGCACGCAACACGGTCTGGCGACCCAGATTGCGGCCCTGAAAACCGTCGGGGTTGCCGCAGCCCAGAATCAGGTCCTCGATCATTTCGGGATCGACACCCGAGCGCTCCACCGCCGCCTTGACGGAGAAAGCAGCCAGCTGGGCGGCGGGAGTAACGTTGAACTCGCCGCGATGCGACTTGGTCAGCGGTGTGCGGGCAGTGGAAACGATAACGGCTTCACGCATGGTGCTTGTCTCTGTGAATGTTGAAAATTATTTTTGATAGCTGCAAGCGCTTGTCATTATTTGATTTCAGATACTTTTCATACTGAAATTAATACAAATAAAGCGATAGAAGCTACTTATTTTGATTAATCGCTCAAAAACTGGCACACCCCATCGGCGAACTGCCGAGCAAGGGCCTAGGCGGCCCCGCCGCCCCGCAGCGAGGGCAGTGTCCCCCTCCCGCGAAGCGAGAGAGGGGGAAGGCGCGGAGCGCCTCAGGGGGTGTTACTTATTCAGGCTTTCGAAGTTCTTGCCCTCGGCCACCAGCTTCTGCAGCAGCGGCGCAGGCTTCCAGAACAGCGCGTCTTCCTTGGCAAAGGCTTCGATATCGGCCAGCACCTTGTCAAGGCCCTGCATATCGGCCCATTTCATGGGGCCGCCGCGGTGGCGCGGAAAGCCGTAGCCGGAGATGAAGGTCACGTCCACATCCAGCGGGCGCAGCGCAATGCCCTCGCCCACCACCTTGGCGCCTTCATTGACCATGGCGGCCATGTAGCGGCGCATGATTTCCTCGGCCGTGAACGGGCGCGGTGTCACGCCCTTCTTGGCGCGCTCGGCATCCACAATCGCCAGCACTTCGGGGTCGGGCTGACCGATGCGTGCGCCTTGCGGGTAGAGATAAAAGCCGCGTCCCGTCTTCTGACCGAACCAGCCGTTTTCACAGATGCGGTCGGCAATCTCCACATAACGGGCCTTGGGGTCGCGCGTGGCGGCTCGGCGCTTGCGCGTGGCCCAGCCGATATCGCCGCCGGCCAGGTCGGTGACCTGGAAGGGCCCCATGGCGAAGCCGAAGCCGCGCACGGCTTCGTCGATCTCGTAGGGGCTGGCACCGTCTTCCATCAGGTAGTCGGCGGCCTGCTTGTAGGTGGCCAGAATGCGGTTGCCGATAAAGCCGTCGCAGACACCGGCGCGCACCGGCACCTTCTTCATCTTCTTGGCCAGCTCGAAGGCCGTGGTCACCACATCGGGCGCCACCTTGGCGGGCACGACGATCTCCAGCAGCTTCATGATGTTGGCCGGGCTGAAGAAGTGCAGACCGATCACATCCTGCGGGCGGCTGGTGACGGCGGCAATCGCGTCGATGTCCAGATACGAGGTGTTGGTGGCCAGCACGGCGCAGCTCTTGCAGACGCGGTCCAGCTCCTTGAACACCGCCTTCTTGACTTCCAGGTCTTCAAAGACCGCCTCGATCACCAGATCCACATCGGCAATATCGTCATAGTGGGTCGAGGGCGTATAGCGCGCCATGATGGCGGCCTTAGCCTCCTCGCTCATGCGGCCCTTGGCGATCAGGCCGTTGTAGACCTTCTCCACATTGGCCTGGCCGCGTGCAATGGATTCGGCATCGCGCTCGATCATGGTCACGACCAAGCCGGCATCCAGCGCCGAGACGGTGATGCCCGCGCCCATGGTGCCGCCGCCGATGATGGCAATCTTGCTGAAGGCGCGCGGCTGGGCGGCACGGGCTTCGGGAATCTTGGCCGTCTCGCGCTCGGCAAAGAAGGCGTGGATCAGGCCGGCACGCTGCGGGCTGTCGATACAGGCCAGAAACTGGGCACGCTCGAACTTCAGGCCTTCGGCAAAAGGCAGATCCAGCGCGGCCTGCACGCAATCGATGATCTTCAGCGGCGAGAACAGACCGCGCGACTTCTTGGCGGTGTCGGCACGCAGCGCATCGAGTTCCGCCTGGGCGGCGGCCTTGTCGGCCAGACGGCCCGGCGTGGCGCTGACGGGACGCAGCGGCGCGCCCTGGGCCAGCAACTCACGCGCATAGGCCAGGCCCGCGGCCACGGGGTCCGCGCCATCGTCCAGCTTGTCCACCAGACCGGCTGCCAGTCCGGCTTTGGCGCCGATCTGCTGGCCGCTGAGCATCAGCTCGGTTGCGGCCTTCACGCCCATCAGGCGCGGTGCACGCTGCGTGCCACCGGCACCGGGCACCAGACCCAGAGAGACTTCGGGCAGACCCAGCTTCGCGCCAGGCAGTGCAAGGCGGTAATGCGCCGACATGGCGATCTCCAGACCGCCGCCCAGTGCCGCGCCATGGATCACGGCTACCACGGGCTTGCTGCAGGCCTCGATACGGTTGCAGACATCGGGCAGGAAAGGCTGGACCGGAGGCTTGCCGAATTCGCGGATATCGGCACCGGCGATGAACGCCTTGCCCTGACCCACGATGACCACGGCCTTGACTGCTGCATTGGCATCGGCCTGCTCCATGGCCGCCATCAGACCCTGGCGCACGGCAGCGCCCAGCGCATTGACGGGCGGATTGTTGACGCTGACGAGCAGGACGTCACCGTCCTGCTTGAGTTCAACGACAGAAGTGCTGGCTTCGGCGGTCATGCGAGTCTCCTGAATCTCTTTATGGAATGGGCTTTATTTTTACAACGACAATGTTTTCTAACAATCCCATGAATCATTGACAGACTGTCAAAGAAAATTAGACAAAAACGCCATGGACTCCCAATCGCTGACCCTGCTGGTCGAAATCATTGATAGTGGCAATCTCAGCCAGGCCGCACGCAAGCTCAAGATGACGCGTGCCAATGTGAGCTATCACCTGACCCAGCTGGAAAAGGCCGCGGGCGTGCAACTGGTCAAGCGCACCACGCGCCGCGTGGAGCCCACGGAGATCGGTATGCGCCTGTATGAGCACGGGCGCAACATCCACAACGAAATGCTGGCCGCACGCGAGGCCATCACGGCGCTGGGCCAGAGCCTGCAGGGTCGCGTGGGCATCAGCGTGCCCAGCGGCTACGGCCAGATCGTGATGAGCGAATGGCTGATCGAGTTCAAGCGCCTGTACCCGGGCATCGTGCTCGACGTGCTGTTCGAGAACCGGGCCGACAATCTGCGCGACGATGTGGACATCATCGTGCGCGTGATCCAGGAGCCGCCCCTGTCCCTGGTGGCGCGCAGCATGGGCACGGTCCGCTACCTGGCCTGTGCCTCGCGCGAATACGCCCAGACCCACGGCCTGCCCAGAACCCTGCATGCCTTGCGCGCCAGCCCGCTGATCACCGCAGGTGTCACGGGGCGGCAATTGCGCCTGGCCGCCTATCTGGGTGCCGAGCGCCACGAAGTGATGCTGGAGCCCACCATGATCTCCGAGCATTTCCCCTTTCTGCGCGACGGCATCCTGGCCGGTCTGGGTGTGGGCCTGGTGCCCGACTATGTGGTGCAGGACAAGCTGGCCACGGGCGAGGTGCTGAGCACGCTGGACGAGTACCGGCTGAGCATCTTCGGCACCCATATGTATCTGCTCTACCTGCCCAACCGGCACCAGACCAAGGCCGTGCGCACCTGTATCGATTTTCTGCTGGCCAAGGCCCAGCCCGAAGCCAGCCGGCTGGCCGTGACGCCCCAACCCTGAGCCGCAACGTTAAACGCCAGCGCGCAGGCTGGCGTCTTCATTCGGAAAGAAGTCCTGGAACGTGTTTGCGTTCTCAGGACAGCCTGCGGCTCAGATTCTGCTGACGCCAGCTGCTGGGACTTTGCTGAAAATGCTTGCTGAACCAGCGCGTGAACGAGCTGTTCTCGGCAAAGCCGGCCTGGGCTGCCGCTTCGCTCACCGACAGTTGCGGATTCTGCAGCGCACGCAGCGCGGCCTGGCTGCGCACGGCGTCCAGCGTTTCCTGAAAGCTGGTGTTCTGAGTTTCGAGGTGCCGCTGCAGCGAGCGGGCTGTGTATCCAAGCGCGCCGGCCACATGGGCGATGCTGTGGCGCCCGTGGGGCAGCAGCGACTGCAAGGTGCTGCGCACCTGCTGCTCCAGCGACCGGGCCATGGGGCGCGGTGCATGGCTCTCCATCAGGCTGCGGGCGTGACTCTCCATGAGGCTGTCGTGATCGGTATCGACGGCCTCCAGATCCTCGTTGCTCACCACGATGCCATCGAAGTCCGAGCCGAACACGATCTCGCTGCCCAGCACGCGGCGATGGTTCAGGGTGCTGCCCGGTGCGCTGTGCGAGAAGTGGATGCTGGCCGGGCTCCAGTGCTTGCCCAGCTGATAGCGGCACAGGCTCATCAGCGCCGTGATGCCCAGCTCCACCGGGTGGCGCCCCGGGTTCTCGCGCTCGGTATCCAGGTTCAGCTGAATGATGGAATAGCGCCCCTGGGTCACCACCTCGGTGCCCACGGTGGTGCTGATCATGTGGTCGTAGTCCTTGAAGGTCTTGAGCATGCTGGAGAGGCTGGCCTGATGCTGCAGCAGCAGGCTGATCGGCCCGAAGTCGGACAGACGCCAATGCGAGCCCATGAGCAGGCCCAGCGACGCCTGGCCGGCCTGGGCGGACGACGCCTCGAGCAACTGCGCAAACGCAGCTTCGGGAACCATGAGATCGGGAGAGCTCAGACAGCTGTGATCCAGCCCCACCTGGCGGAACATGCGCAACGGGTCGATGCCGAGTTCGTTCGCCACCTTGGCGTATTTGCACAGGCTGACACTTCGGATACGGGGCTTCATCGTGACCTGGAAAACGGTTGACCCGGGTCCTGCGCGACAGGCCCGGATTTCATGGAGGGAAACAGGACCTGGGGCAACCTGCAATTTCGGACGTTGATATTTATCAATATCGGGATAGCTGGTCAATCGATGGATACCAGTAGATCACGACCGCTGGAAGCGCCCGGCATGCCGATGTCCCCAACTCAAGACGCTCTCTGCCCCTGCCTAGGGTTTTCCTTTGACCCACTCAAGAGGGCAACAAGCTGACGCGATCGGTCAAGCCCCGGTGCTGTTGCTGCGCCGAGAATTTTTCCATCAGACGGCGACGCCCCGCATCAAGGCCTTGCCGGGAACTTAGGAGAAGACCATGAAAGTCGAACAACTGACCTGCAGCATCGGTGCTGAGGTTTCCGACATCCATCTCGGCGACGCGTCCCGCGACAGGGGCCTGGCCGAGGAAATCCGCGCCCTGCTGCTGCAGCACAAGGTGCTGTTCTTCCGCGATCAGGACATCACGCGGGCCGAGCATGTGGGCTTTGCCCGCCACTTCGGCGATCTGGAAGACCACCCCGTGGCCGGCAGCGACCCCGAGCACCCCGGCCTGGTGCAGATCTACCGCAGCGAAAAGCGCGAAAACTACGAGAACACCTATCACAGCGACGGCCAGTGGCGCGAGAACCCGACCATGGGCTGCGTGCTGCGCTGCATCGAAGGCCCGGCCGTCGGCGGCGACACCATCTGGGTCAATATGGCCGAGGCCCACCGCAACCTGCCCGAAGACATCAAGCACAAGATAGCCGGCCTCAAGGCCAAGTCCAGCATCGAGCATGGCTTCGGAGCCGTAATGCCCGAAGACAAGCGCCTGGAGCTGGGCCGCCAGCATCCTCCGGTCGAGCATCCCGTGGTGCGTACCCACCCCGAAACCGGCGAGAAGGTTCTCTACGTCTGCAGCTTCACCACCCACTTTGCCAACTACCACACGCCCGAGAACGTGCGCTATGGCCAGGACAAGACGCCCGGTGCCAGCATGCTGCTGAACTACCTGATCAGCCAGGCGGCCATCCCCGAGTATCAGGTGCGCTTTCGCTGGAAGCCTGGCAGCGTCGCCATGTGGGACAACCGCTGCACCCAGCATTACGCCGTGCAAGACTACTGGCCCGCGGCGCGCAAGATGGAGCGCGCAGCCATCATCGGTGACAAGCCTTTTTGAGCGAGCTATCTGAGCCGCCTTTCTGACCAGCCATGCCAGCCTCCGGCGCCGTCGCACAGCTGTACAAAAACAATAGCTGGTATCGTTTGCTTACCCTAGAAAGCAAAGAAATAGCTGCCTGAAATGCCTTGAAAACAAGCGCGGGCAGCTATTATTTTTTCCTCATTTCCAACAGCCTAAACGCCCGGCTCGCCGGGCCCGGACCGGATCTGTCTCGAGTCGGCCGCGCCGTGGCGCCTGCCGTGCCCCCTTTCCGGTTGACAGGGCCTGACCCGGCCCAGGCGCGTTCGTGCTTCGGCATCAGGCTCTGCCCCGACCTTGCCGCTGCCATTCTTGCGGACCTGCCCATCATCATCCCGACATAAAAAAGGCCTCCAGATGGAGGCCTCTTGCGCATGTCGGTTCAGATTCGGCAAAGCCGACTCCGGAGGATCAGGAGGTCTTCCTGAGGAAACCCTGGTTGGCGCCGGGCCGGTTGGGCGCAAAGCCGTTGGCGGCCAGGCTTTCCTCCACGCTGTCGTAGAACACGCCGATCTTGCTGATCTCGCGCGCCAGCCTGGCGGTGGCGACAGGACGACCGAATTCGCGCGAGATGCGCACCAGCTGCTCGATCTGCGAGACCGTGCTGGCCTTCTCGGTGCGCGCCTGGTTCCACAGGCAGTCCTCGGTGCCGCAGCGCACATGCAGACCGGCGGCAATGCCCCACATGTTCACGGGCAGCACATTGCGCACATTGCTTTCCACGGTCAGCACGGCGCCATCGGGCACGGCACGCACAAAGTTGGCCAGGCTGTACAGGCTGGGCGTGTCCATGCCGCCGGCAATCGCCACCCAGTTCATGACCAGCGGGCCCATGTAGAAGCCGCGGCGCATCAGGCGCTCCACCGACTCGAAGCTGTTCAGGTTGTAGCACTGGAAGGCGCTCTGGATGCCGGCCTTGGTCAGGCGGCGCACATGCTCCTCCACCCAGCCCGGCTGGGCGGGCACGGTCATTTCCTTGTAGGCATTGAACAGCGTGGGATTGGCGCGCGAGGTGCCCGCGAAGTCCGCGTCTTCGGCCTGGTCGGTCACGTTCATCTGCGAGGTGTTCACCGTCACGGTGACCTGATCAGGCACCGGGTCCAGATCGGCCAGCATGTGGCGGGTGTCGTCGGAGAGCCATTTGGCCGCCTGACCTTCATCCTCGGGGGCAAAGCTGATGGAGCCACCGACCTGGATGATCATCTCGGGCACGGCCTTGCGCACGCCGGCAATCAGTTCGTTGAACTTGGACAGGCGCTTGCTGCCCTTGCCGTCCAGCTCGCGCACATGCAGGTGCAGCACCGTGGCGCCCGCGTTATAGCAGTCGACGGCTTTCTGGATCTGCGCCTCCATGCTGACGGGGATGTCTTCAGGGAAGTCCGAAGGCAGCCAGCCCGGGGCATAGGGCGCCGCCGTGATGATCAGGGGTTGCTGGTTTTCAGGGAATAGATGGCCGTCGAGAAAGTTCATGACATGTCTCCAAGTGAATGCAGGCTTCGACGCACAGCCACGGGCGCGGCTTGCCCACCCTGTGCAATGCCGCCGGGCATTCAGAAGACATGGGCAACACCGGCCGGCAGGTACCGAATCGTCGAAATTGAAAGCAATTTCACTGTAGGAGAGCTGTCTGCAAAGCGTTTGCCCTAAGACGTTCGAGTCTTGGCAAAGTGCGCCAGCGTATGCGGGCGCCCCGATGCGCCCTTGCACCGGTCAGGCGCGACTCAACTGGGCTGCGAGGATGAAAGGTCCCGCCCTGCCCGGCCTTGCTATTGCCACCGGCTGCCTAGCCGCGCCAGGCAGCCTCGATGGCGGCGATATCGATCTTCCTCATCTCCATCATGGCTTCAAAAGCCCGTTTGGCCGCAGCGCGGTCCGGGTCGGCAATGGCCGTGGTCAGCACGCGCGGCGTGATCTGCCAAGACAGCCCCCAGCGGTCCTTGCACCAGCCGCACTGGCTTTCCTGGCCGCCGTTGCCGACGATGGCATTCCACAGCCGGTCCGTTTCCTCCTGATCGTCCGTCGCGACCTGAAACGAAAACGCCTCGTTGTGCTTGAAGACAGGGCCGCCGTTCAGGCCCAGGCAGGGGATGCCCATGACCGTGAATTCGACCGTCAACACATCGCCCTGCTTGCCGGACGGATAGTCGCCCGGTGCATGGTGGACCGCGCCCACGGCGCTGTCGGGAAAAGTCTGGGCGTAGAACCTGGCGGCTTCCAGGGCCTCGCTTTCGTACCAGAGACAAATCGTGTTTTTGCTGACCATCTTGGCTCTCCTGAACAGGGACTGATGAATGTCTGCAGACTCGCAGACCGCGGACCCCTCTATCGAGGCACCGGTGCGCCGATGCGTCGATGCGTCGATGCGTCGATGCACCGGCGGCTTTCGGCGTCTGTGCATTGAAGCCGCATTTCCCCAACGCTTCAATCCCCATATCGGAAGGCGCAGGGTCATCCCTTGCCAAACAGCCTGGCAGTCCGGCTCTCGCCACGGCTGCGGCCCGGACGGTTTCCCGTGCACTCGGGGCCGCATGCGGAACCACGCGCGCCCTGCCTGGCCCCGGGGCCGCAGCTCCGAACACTGAAGCCGCCGCTCGGCACCGGTCTGCTTACCCCCTAGCTAGCGCACACCAGAGCAATCGAATCTGCTTTATATCAAGCCATGCATCTTTATTTTTGTCTAGTCATATAATTGACTACACATATATAAGACTGACTCTTGAAACCTACGTCATGAAATTCACTCTGAACGGCCAGGAAGTGGATGCGCAAAGCGCCACTGCCGACACACCTCTTTTGTATGTGCTGCGCAATGACATGCAGCTCAACGGCCCCAAGTTCGGCTGCGGCCTGGGCGAGTGCGGTGCCTGCGCCGTGCTGATCGACGGCAAGGTTGCGCGCTCCTGCTCCGTGCCCCTGAAGGCCGTCGACGGCAAGAAAGTCACCACGCTGGAAGGCCTGTCGCCTGACGCCAGCAAGGCCGCCAACACGCAGGCCCTGCAGGACCGCGCCGTGCTGGATGTCAGCGCCACCGAGACAAAGGCGCCTGCCACCCCGCGCACCTACACCCTGCATGTGGTGCAGCAAGCTTTTGTCGATGCACAGGCTGCGCAGTGCGGCTACTGCACCAACGGAATGATCATGGCGCTGGTCGCCCTGTTCAACCAGCAGCCCAAGGCCAGCGACGAAGAAATCAGGCACGCACTGTCCGGCCATCTGTGCCGCTGCGGCACCCATGTGGAAATCATGCAGGCCGCCGCCCGCGCCCGCGAGCTGATTGCCAAGGGCCACAGCCCGGCCCTCCCCGCCGCCGGCGCATCCACTACCGCAAAGGCTGCCTGATCATGAAATTCTTCACCAAAGACAATCACGCTCAACTGACCCGTCGCCAGCTGCTCAAGGCCGGCGGCATGCTGATGGTCGGCTCCGTGGCAGGCGGCCATCTGCTGATGGCCCAGACCGCCCCCGAAGCGGCTGCCAAGGGCGCTTTCCCCATTCCTTCGGCCAAGCTGGTGGACAGCTTCATCGCAATCGGCGCCGACGGCTCCGTCACGGCCTACAACGGCCACGTGGACCTGGGCACGGGCGTGCGCACGGCTCTGGGCCAGCTGGTGGCCGACGAGCTGTATGTGGACTTTGCCGCCGTGACCATGGTGCTGGGCCACACCGCCCGCACCCCGGATCTGGGCCCCACCATTGCCAGCAACACCATCCAGGTATCGTCCCTGCCCATGCGCCATGCCGCAGCGCAGGTGCGCCAGCTGCTGATCAAGCTGGCCAGCGAAAAGTCCGGTGTTCCCGCTGACCGCATCACCACCCAGAAAGGCTTTGTCATCGCCGGCGGCAAGCGCTACGGCTATGGCGAACTGGTTCAGGGCCAGGATCTGCAGATCGAGGTCGACGACAAGATTGAGCTGCGCAAGTCCGGCTTCGAGTACATCGGCAAATCGGTGCAGCGCGTGGACATTCCCAACAAGGTGCTGGGCGCGCTGACCTATATCCACGACCTGCGCGTGCCCGGCATGCTGCACGGCCGCGTGATCCGTCCTCCCTACACCGGCGCCGATGCCACGGCTCCGCTGGGTTCCAGCCTGGTGTCGGTGGACGAGAAGTCCATCGCCCATCTGCCCGGCATCGTCAAGGTCATGGTCAAGGGCGACTTCGTGGGCGTGGTGGCCGAGCGTGAAGAGCAGGCCATCGCTGCCATGCGCCAGCTCAAGGTCACCTGGAAGGAATGGAACGGCCTGCCCGATATGTCGCTGAGCGGCCTGCACCAGACCCTGGTGGACCACGCCAAGACCGACCGCGTGCTGCAGGAAGACGAAGGTGCGCTGCAGGCCGTCGAGCAGGTCAAGACTGCGCTGACCCGCGACTATGTCTGGCCCTATCACGCTCATGGCTCCATCGGCCCGTCCTGCGCGATTGCCGAAGTGGGCAACGGCCAGATCCAGGTCTGGACCGGCTCGCAGAACCCTCACGACGTGTGCAAGGACATTGCCAAGCTCATGGACGTGAATGCCGACAACATCAACGTCACCCGCCTCGAAGCCTCCGGCTGCTACGGCCGCAACTGTGCGGACGACGTCTGCTCGGACGCCGTGCTGATGTCTGCCGCCGTGGGCAAGCCCGTGCGCGTGCAGCTGATGCGCGAGCAGGAAGCCGGCTGGGAGCCCAAGGGCACGGGCCAGCTGATTCGCGTGCGCGGCGGCCTGGACGAGCAGAACAATGTCGCCGCCTACGAGCTGCGCACCTGCTACCCCTCGAACAACGCCACGGCACTGGCCCTGATCCTCACGGGCAAGGTGTCCGCCAAGATCGAGGCTCAGCAAATGGGCGACCGCACGGCCATCCCGCAGTACGAGTATCCCAAGATGCGCGTGATCTCCCAGGACGCCGTGCCCATCGTGCGCGCCTCCTGGATGCGCGGCGTCTCCGCCTTGCCCAATGTGTTCGCCCATGAGTCCTGGATCGACGAATGCGCCTACCTGGCCAAGGCCGACCCCATCGAATACCGTCTGCGCTACCTCAAGGACCCGCGTGCCGTGGCGCTGATTGCCGAAGCCAAGAAGCAGTGCAACTGGCAGGAAGGCCCGGCGCGTCGCAATGCGGCAGCTGACGATCAACGTCTGGTCAAGGGTCGCGGCTTTGCCTACGCCCGCTACTTCCACAGCAAGTTCCCCGGCTACGGTGCAGCCTGGGCGACCTGGGTGGTCGACGTGACCGTGGACCGCGAAACCGGCGCAGTCAAGGTCGACAAGGTCTTTGTCGCCCAGGACACCGGCGCCATGGTCAACCCCGCAGGCGTGCGTCATCAGGTGCACGGCAATGTGGTGCAGTCCACCAGCCGCGTGCTCAAGGAGTTCGTCACCTTCGACAAGAGCGGCGTCACCTCCGTGGAATGGGGCGGCTACCCCATCCTGCGCTTTGACGAGCTGCCCGAGATCGACTCGCTGCTGGTCGAGCGCCCCAACGAGGCCCCCATGGGCGCCGGCGAATCGGCGTCCGTGCCCAGCGCCGCCGCCGTGGCCAACGCCATCTTCGACGCCACCGGCGTGCGCCTGCTGGAAGTGCCGTTCACGCCCAGCCGCGTGCTGGCCGCGCTCAAGGCCGCCAAGAGCGGCGCCGCCTCGTCCAAGTGACTCCACCGATAAAGAACATAGATATGCGAACGTTCCAAAAGATTCTGGCGGGCGGTGCGGCTGTAGTGGTCGTGCTGGCTGCCGCCGGCCTGGCTCTCACCCATCAGGGCGAGATTGCGCCCCAGTCAGCCATTCCCGCTGCCGACTTCACGCCCCAGCAGATTGCCAAGGGCAAGCTGCTGGCCGCCATGGGCGACTGCGCCGTCTGCCACACGGCAGCCAACGGCAAGACCAATGCAGGCGGTCTGGCCATGCCCAGCCCCTTCGGCACCATCTACACCAGCAACATCACGCCCGATCTGCAGACCGGCATCGGCAGCTGGAGCTATGAAGCCTTCGAGCGCGCCATGCGCCACGGCGTGGACCGCGAAGGCCAGTACCTCTACCCCGCCTTCCCCTACACGGCCTTCAGCCGCGTGACAGATGAGGACATGAAGGCCTTGTACGCCTTTCTGATGAGCGAGCCCGCCGTGGAGAACCAGCCGCCCAAGACGGCGCTGAACTTCCCCTACAACGTGCGCCGCGGCATTGCTGCCTGGAACTGGCTCTACCTCAAGCCCGGCGTCGTCAAGGACGATGAAAAGCAGGCTCCCGAGTGGAATCGCGGTGCCTATCTGGTCGAAGGCCTGGGTCACTGCAGCGCCTGCCACACACCGCGCAACGGCCTGGCCGCCGAGAAGACGGGTGAGTTCCACCTCACCGGCGGCAGCGCCGAAGGCTGGGATGCCCCCGCTCTGACGGACAAGACGGCCTCGCCCCTGCCCTGGACCAAGCAGGATCTGGTCGACTACATGAAGACCGGCTTCTCGGCTCGCCACAGTGTGGCAGCCGGCCCCATGGCTCCCGTGGCCCACGGCCTGTCGCAACAAAGCGATGCCGACATCGACGCCATTGCCACCTATCTGATGAGCTACCGCAAGGCCGACGCCGCCCCTGGCGATGCCAAGGCACTCATCGAAGAGAAGACCGCCAAGCCCAAGCTGGCACTAGACACCGAAGGCTATCGCCTGTACCAGGGCGCCTGCATGGCCTGCCACAAGGCGGACCCCTCGGGCAGCAGCTTCGGCGTGCGCCCCCAGCTGGCGCTGAGCACCAGCCTGCACTCGGCATCGCCCGACAATGCCATCATGGCCGTGCTCGAAGGCGTGCAGCATCCGGCCCATGCCGACCTGGGCACCATGCCGGCCTTCCGCCATGCGCTCAGCGATGCACAGATCGCCACCCTGCTCAACACCATGCGCACCCAGTACGGCGTGGACGAGTGGAAGGACCTGCCTGCCAAGGTAGGCCAGCTGCGCAAGCAGACCCAGGCGCATTGACAGCAGGCGCTGCCAAAGCGCTGCACAGCTCTGCACAAGCCGGCCTTCCCTGCCCTTCAGGCCTCGGAAGGCCTTTTTGCGGGTGATCATTTACGGGTAGCGCCGCTACCCGGTGCCCGCCTGATGCTTCAAAATTGCGGCGAGCGAGAGAAACAGAGAAAGCAAGCAATGGACAATATCGACGTCTTGGTACTCAAGGCATTGCGTGACTGGCGCTCGGCCGGCCAGCATGCCTTGCTGGCCACCGTGGTGCGTACCTGGGGCTCGTCCCCGCGCCCCGTGGGCTCCATGATGGCCTTGCGCGAGGACGGACGTGCCATTGGCTCGGTATCCGGCGGCTGCATCGAGGACGACTTGATCGCCCGCCACACCAAGGCCCTGAACCAGAACCTGGGCATTCCGGACGGCCCGCCGCAACTGGTGCGTTACGGCGTGAGCGCCGACGAGGCCCACCGCTTCGGCCTGCCCTGCGGCGGCACGCTGGAGCTGCTGCTGGAATTCAACCCCGATGCGGCCAGCCTGCAGCAACTGGTGGCCGAGCTGGAAGCCGGCTCACTGGTGAAACGCAGCGTCGACTGCGGCAGCGGCGAAGTCCGCCTGCAGACAGCCGCGCACCCCGATGCGCTGGAGTTTGACGGCCAGCAACTCGTCAACCATCTCGGCCCCGGCTACCGCATGCTGCTGATTGGTGCGGGGGCCCTGGCCGAATACCTGGCCACCATGGCCTTGTTCAACGGCTTCACAGTCACCGTCTGCGACCCGCGCGAGGAATACATGGGCAGCTGGTCGGTGCCCCAGGTCAACACCGTCACCGATATGCCGGACGATGCGGTCACGGCCTTCAGGCCCGATGCGCGCAGCTGCATCGTCGCCCTCACCCACGACCCCAAGCTCGACGACCTGGCCCTGCTCGAAGCCCTGCACAGCCCGGCCTTCTATGTCGGCGCCATCGGCTCGCGCCGCAACAACCACTCCAGGCGCGAGCGCATGATGGAGCACTTCGGCGAGACCGAAGCTTCGCTGGCCAAGCTGCGCGGCCCCATCGGCCTCTATATCGGCAGCAAGACTCCGGCAGAAATCGCGGTGAGCGTGATGGCCGAGATTCTGGCCGTGAAGAACGCCGTGCCGCTGCCGCAGGCCATGTCGGTGGAAGTGGCCAAGCACGAGCATGACATCGCCATGAACGAGGCCAGCACGCATTGCGCCATTCCGGAAATCCTCCAGCCAGGCTCGGCGCACTGATCTCCGTAAGCTCAGGCCTGCAGCGCAAAATCCACGGCCGCTGCCGCGTGCAAGGCCGTGGTGTCCAGCACCGGCAGCACGCTGTCTGCGGGCTTGATGAGCAAGCCGATCTCCGTGCATCCCAGCACCACGGCCTGGGCCCCGCGGGCCGCCAATGACTCGATGGCTCGCTGATAGAGCTTGCGCGACACATCGCTGATCTGCCCCGCGCAAAGCTCCTCATAGATGATGCGATGCACCTGCGTGCGCTCGGCCTCGCCTGGCACCAGCACCTTCAGGCCGAACTGCTGCTCCAGCCTCTCGCGCATGAACGGCTGCTCCATGGTGAAGCGCGTACCCAGCAGTCCCAGCACCTGCACACCGGCTGCGCGCGCGGCTGCCCCGACCGGGTCGGCTATGTGCACAAACGGAATCGACACGGCTGCCGCCACCTGATCCGCCACCTTGTGCATGGTGTTGGTGCAAAGCAGCACGCAGTCGGCGCCCCCGGCTTGCAGGCGCCGGGCAGCATCGGCCAACAGCCCCGCCGCGTCGTTCCAGCGGCCTTCATGCTGGGCCTGTTCGACAGGGCCGAAGTCCACGCTGTACATCAGCAGCCTGGCCGAGCGCAACGCACCCAGACGCTCCCGGACACCCTGGTTGATCAGGCGGTAGTACTCGGCGCTGGACTCCCAGCTCATGCCGCCGATCAGGCCTATGACGCGATGCGGCCCGGTGCTTGTTTGCAGGTCTTGATTCATGAGCAGCAGTGTGAGGCCGGCCGACCGCCATCGTCTATCATGAAATTTCAGCCCGCCATGAAGACCCATCTGATTCAGCCTTCGGCAACCGATAAGCCATCCGTGCAGATCCATTTGCTCGGGCGCTCCGCCTACAGCAGCCGCGACCCGGTGCGCATGCATGCGCTGGGCATTGCGCTGCAAAGACAGCAAGGCGTGCATGCCATTGCCTCCGACAGGCGCGAGGACTTCGATACCTGGCCCGGCACTCTGAGCTATACGCCGCCGGGAGTGGAGGTATTTTCCGAATCGGCCACCGGCGGCGAATATCTGGTGCTGCGCTATGCCGCCCATGAGGCTGACGCTCCCGGGCCGTCGCGACGCATCTCGCAACATGGCCAGCGCTCGGCCTTGCAGATGGCACTGCATCTGCGCCGGCTGCTGCTCAGCCCCCAGCCCGACGCCCTGGCCATCGAGCAGACGGCGCTACGGTTCATGGCCTGTCAGGAGGGTAGCGCCAGCAAGGCCGACGCCCGCCCCGGCACCGGCACCGGCACCAGCTATGCGCGCGTGCTGGACCGCATTGCCGCCGAGTTCGAGCGGCCGCTGAGCATTGCCGACCTGTCCGCCATGGTGGGCACCAGCCCCTTGCGCTTTCTGCGTGAGTTCACACGGCTCATAGGCATGACGCCGCATGCCTGGATCACGGAGACCCGGCTGCAGGCTGCGCGCGCCATGATGCAGGACGCCGAACTGCCCCTCACGCAGATCGCGCTGGAATGCGGCTTCAACCACCAGTCGCATATGGGCCAGCTGTTTCGCAAGCACCTGGGTCTGACGCCGGGACAATACCGGCAGCATCATGGCCTGAAGCACGCAGGCTGCCCCTGAATCGCAGGCCTCTTGACCGACAGTTCACATACGGTTTCATTGCCGGACACACAAAGTTCGGCCGGCGGCCCGCATCACGCCTCAAGCAGCATTCAGGCGGCGTACCATTGCCGCCTCAATGACGACCGCCAAGAAAAAGAAAACGCCTGCGCGCAAGCGCGGCACCGCTTCCAGGACTGCCGGCTACAGCTTTTCACGCATCAGGCGCTTTGCCCTGTCTGCGGGCGCTGCAGCACTGGCCAGCTTCCAGATTGCCAGCTGCAGCTTCAACCCCAGCGTCTCCGCCGAGAAACTGCTGGGCCAGGCGCTGTCAGCCCTGCATATCCCCGCACTCGATGCGCTCGGCCAGACCCTGCAGGCCTTTCGCAAGAACGGCTGGCCGGATCTGGATGGTCTGCGTTCCGGTTCCGGTTCCGGTTCCGGTTCCGGCTCCGGCGCCCACACGCCCAGCGTGGGCGGCAAGGTGGACAAGGCCGATGTCACGGCCACGGCCTTGCCCACACACTTTGCCCGCTGCCCCCAGTTCTTCCCCGGCGGCAAGGCTCCGGCCCTGCAGCTTCACCCCCGCGAACGCGAGCTGTGCTTTTCGGGTTTTGCCGTGCTGCACAACGGCAGCACCAAGACCCCGGTATTCGTCGCCGAGCGCCTGAATCGCCAGGTGCTGCAGCAGGCCCAGGGCTTGCAGCGCAGCGACAAGTTCTATGCCGACGCCCGCCTGCCGCGCGCCGAGCGCTCCGAGCTGGACGACTACAAGCGCTCCGGCTTCTCGCGCGGCCACATGGCCCCGGCGGCCGACATGAGCACGCCCGAGGCCATGGCCCAGAGCTTCAGCCTCGCGAACATGGTGCCGCAGAACCAGGTGCACAACGCGGGCGCCTGGAGCCAGGTGGAACAGGCCACGCGCAAATATGCGCTGCGCGCCCGGGGTGATGTCTTTGTCTTCACCGGCCCTGTCTTCAACAAGAACGCCGCCACCATCGGTGATAGCAAGGTGGCGGTGCCCGACCACCTCTTCAAGCTGGTCTATGACGCCAGCACCGGCAAGAGCTGGGTGTACTGGCAGGCCAACAGCGCCGACACCCGCATGGGCCCGCCCATCAGCTACGAGGAGTTCACGCGCCGCACCGGCATGCCGCTGCTGTCTGCCGTGCATCTGCCCCAGGCATAAAAAATGAGCTGACTACGCAAGTCATTCAATGGTTTCAACGGAATTTGATATTGAAATCCATGAATGACGAGCGCAATAAGCTCACTTTTCAATAGCTACAAAACTCCACAGAGATTGCGGGGAACTCAGGCCGGCTCACCCGCCAGCCGGCGCACCACCTCGGACAGCACCTGGGCCTTCTGGCGGGTGCGCTCATTGGCCATGCCCGTGAAGCCACGCTTGGTGGCCGTGTGGTGCAGCGTATGGCCGACCTGCCGGCGGTACAGCGCACGCGCCCGATCACGCATGGCGCGGGCACGCTGCAGCTGCAGGCGGCGCTGGGCCGGGCTCAGCCTGACCAGGGCCGTATCGGACTGGGAGAGATCGTAGAGCTCACGCTCATTGGTGGCGAGAAGTTCATGTGCGGAATGGATGGCACGTCCCATGGCTTGCTCCTGTCATCAAATGCAATGAAAAAGCACCTTGAATGCATGCACATCCAAGATGCTTCGGTGAGTACAGAACAGCACTCTAGGACAGATTCCGGCTCCAGCCCCCAATACCGCCCCCATGCAAGCGGTATTGGGTGGTGCAGCAAAGCGATGGGCCTGCCGCCAGCCTCTGCAGATGGCGCACGCCTCTGGCTTACCTGACAGCGGACTCTGCTGCGGCCGCTGCCGGTGCGGTGACCGCTGGCGCGCTGGCCGCCGCCGGGACATGCTGCCAGCTGGCGGGCAGCACGGCGTCCAGCCAGTGCATGCGCCAGGACAGCAGCACGGCAAGGGCCAGCAGCGCCAGCAGGCACAGGCTGTTGCGCAGGCCATGGCTGTCGGCATAGGGGTCGGCAAAGTTGCGCTTGGCGTTGGCTGGCACCTTGGCCGTCTGCGACAGGCTGCGGCCCAGGCCCAGATTGATGTTCATGCGGCCATTGATGGCCCAGCCGCTGGCATCCAGAATCGGTCCCAGGCTGCGCTGACGCAGCTTGAGCCAGGCAATCAGCATGCTCGGCCCCGAGATGGCCAGGATGATGCCCAGAATCGCCATGGGAATCCATGGCCCCAGCTCGATGAACTTGCCGAAGATGCCGACGATCACGGCACTCAGCGAACCCAGCGCCACGCCGATGGCAGCCACCGTGCCCACATCGGTCTTGCGCGTGGCGGCGGCAGCCGGTGCTGCGGCAGCCGGCGCTGCAGTCAGCTCCTTGGGCGCCGTCACCAGCTTGCTCGCGTTGTCGCCGAGGCTGGTGTTCACCACATCGTTCTTGGCCGCTGCATGCTTGGCGACCTGCTCCTCGATCATGCGCAGGAACTTCTTGTAGGGCGAGAAGAAGGCCTGGCCGATGCTGGTCGGGTTGTCGATGAGCTTGACGATGGTCGCATCCCAGTCCTGGCCCGCACGGTCGTAGAACACGCCGTTGCGCCCCACGAACAGGAAATCCACATCGCCTGCCGTGAAGGCCGCAACGATGATTTTCTTCTGCCCCTCGCGCTTGCACTCGCAATAGGCCAGATAGGTTTTCGCCATGGCGGCCAGCACCGAGTGGGCAGCAGCATCGGCCACCTCCACGGTCAGATCGCAGCTGCGGCCGTCCAGGAACAAGGTTCCGGCCTGGAAGGCCGCGCCTTCGCGGCGATAGAAGCTGGAGAAGGAGACAAAGTTGTTGAGCAAAGGCAGCAGATCGCGCTGCAGCCGGATCAGCTTTTCCAGGGCCATGGCCTGCAGGGCATGCTCCTTCTCGGCATCGTCCTGGTCCAGCAGCTGCATCAGCGCGTCCTTCAGGCCGCTGGCCAGCAGCTGCTGAACCTCGGCCTCGGCGATCGAGCCCAGTGGCGTGGCCGGGCACTCGGCCAGCCATTGCTGGCAGTTGGACAGCATGGTCTTGAGCTGCTCCCACTGGTCTTCGGTCAGCGCGCTCAGGGCCTCGCCGAACACGGGCTGCACGGCCTGCTCGCGCAGGGTCTGCAGAGCCGCTGCCCAGGCCGGGTTGACGCCATGCACCAGCGGCAGGCTGCGCTCGCCGGTGACGGCGGCCAGCGGCAGCGCCGCCAGAGATTCCGAGGCATTGCTGAGCACTTGCGCTCCCAGAGCGGCATAGCCTTCTTCCGTGGGGTTGAGCGGTGCCCGTGCATTGGCATCGAACTCCACCAGTCGCGTGCGCGCAAAAAAGTCGTCGACCTTCGCCTGCACGGCGTTCACGGCCTCGGCCGCCGCCAGTGCCAGTGCACGCGGCTGCAAATGACAGCCCAGCTCGGCCGCCTGGGCAAACCAGGTCTGCAGGGCTTGCACGTCCTCCCAGAAGGCCTCGGCCTTGCTGCGATCAATGCCGGGAACGCCATCGCTGCCGTCCACGGCACCGTAACGCTCCTGAATGCGCGCAATCAGAGCGGCCAGAGCCTCGTCGCCTTCGGCCGTGGCCGCACTGACGATGCCGTCGCCATTGAAGCGCAGGGCCTGCAGCGAGGCCATGCGCTCCTGCACCTGGGCCAGCGTGATGGCTGCGGCATCGGGCAGGCCCGCGAGTTCCAGCACGCGCCTGGCTTCGGCCAGCAGCAACGCGCCTTCTGGCGTCGCATCGTTGATGCTGCCCAGCTGCAGCACATCGCCGCCATCGGCCAGCACCTGCGGGTCACGCACTCTGGCCACGGCCCATTCACAGGCGGCCACCAGCTCGGGGGGACGGATGCGGCCGTCCTTGCTCTCGTCGATCAGATCCAGCGTCGCGCTGTCGAACTCGATGCCGCGTGTGGGACAGGCCAGGGCCACCCACAGCTTTTGATCCAGCTCACCAATATGGGCAATGTCCTGGCCCGTGCGAATGACCACCTGGTCCACCTCGCCGGCGCGGAAAAACTGCCACTCGTACTGCTTGTGCATGAAACTACCAACTCCCTGTCGGGGGATCTCCCCCAATCAAAGCGCATTGCAACCAATGGCTGCTTGCACTGTCCGCTATCAAAAGCTTGGAGTTTAAAAGTCATTTGCACCCTCAGAATGGTGACATTTGTGAACTCTTGCGCTGCGCACTGCCAGGTGCGCTGCAGGTCTCATTCTCATTGGTCCATTGCGGGCGCCTGCTTGCCCTTCTTAATAAAGTATTTATTTAGATACTTTATTTGCTACACTGGCCCCGTCAAATCCGCGCCCATGACTGCTGTGTCCACCGCTTCCCAATCCCGCGACAAGCTGCACCTGCAGCTGGCACGGCTGTTCCGCAACAAGATCGCGACCGGCGAATGGTCGGTCGGACACAGCATTCCCACGGTCGAAGAGCTGGAGGCGCTGCACAGCGTCTCACGCACCACGGTGCGCATGGCCGTGCATGCACTGGTTGACGAAGGCCTGCTGGAGACCCGCAAGCGCGGCGGCACCAGGGTGGTGAGCCAGCCCTGCAAGCCGCCGTCCTTTCTGCTGCCCACCAGCTGGCGGGAACTTGTGGCTTTTGGCGAGCAGATTCAGCAGACCACCCTGCAGCAGGCCAATGACTGTGTGCCGCCGATTCCGGCCGGCTTTCCCAGCCCTGGCGAACTGGCCTCGGCCTACACCTATTTTCTGCGCGTGCACAGACATGGCGAGGCCCGCTTTTGCCTGTCCGAGCTGTACCTGGAGCAGAACCTCTATCCCAAGCTGCAGGAGCAGCTGGAGCGCGCCACACTGGCGCAGGCGCTGGGCAACGACCCCGCGCAGATCGCTGCTGCGCGCCAGTACCTGAGCGTGGCGCCGGCCGACGAACTGATTGCCGAGCACCTGGGCGTGCCGCTGGGCACGCCGCTGATGCAGGCACTGCGCTGGGCCCGCAACCCCCAGGGCATGGTCGTCTACTGGGCCAAGGTGCGCTTCATCAGCGAATACGTGCACATGGAAATGGACTTGCTCAAATGACCGCCGTCCTGCCCCTGAACCCGCCTCTGTCCAAACCCCATGCTGGTCGTGTGGCCTGGATCACCGGCTCCACCAGCGGCATAGGCTGGGCCGTTGCCAGACAGCTGGCCGGCGAAGGCGCCGCCATTGCCCTGCATGGCAGCGCCCAGGCGTCTGCCAGCACCGATGCCCAGCTGGTCGAGCTGCAGGCACTGGGCGTGGCCGCCCGCTATTACCCGCAGGATCTGAGCGACGGCCAAGCCATTGCCCCGCTGGCCCGGCGTATCGCCGCCGAGCTGGGCGCAGTGGACATTCTGGTCAACAACGCCGGCATGCAGCATGTGGAATCCGTGCTCAGCTTTCCGCCAGACCGATGGAACACCATGCTGGCCGTCAACCTGAGCGCACCGTTTCACACGATACAGGCCTGCACGCCGGCCATGCTGGAGCGCGGCTGGGGGCGCATCATCAATATGGCCTCCGTCAGCGGCCTGGTCGGCGTGGCCCACAAGCCCGCCTATGTGGCCAGCAAGCACGGCCTGCTGGGCCTGACCAAATCCGTGGCACTGGAGCTGGCCACCACGCCCGTGACCTGCAACGCCATCTGCCCCGGCTGGGTGCTGACGCCGCTGGTCCAGGCCCAGATCGATGCCCTGGCGCAGCGCGAGCAGCTGGACGAGACGGCAGCCCGTGCCAGGCTGCTGGGCGCCAAGCAACCCTCGCAGGCCTTTGTGACGGTGGAGCAGGTAGCGGCCCTGGTCGGCTTTCTGGCCAGCGACAACGCCGCCCAGGTACGCGGCGCACAGTGGAATATGGACGGGGGCTTCACCGCCGCTTGAGTGCGGCACCGGCAAGACTCCATCTATCGGTCACCCATTCACGGCTGATGGCGCTGGGCAGACAAGCGCTACAGCCTGTTTAGTAGGACTTACGCAAGCAGGAATGCATCATCGTCCCGCCTCCTGAGGCAGTCGTCTTGCCTGAACCCGTTTTGCGTAAATCGTGTTTGATTCAAATCGTTCCAAGGAGATGAACATGGCATTGAACGAAACCCACGACGCCGGCCTGCAAAGCTGGGTCGCCAGCGCCAACACCGGCAGCAGCGACTTTCCCATCCAGAACCTGCCGTTTGCCGTCTTTCGCCGCAAGAGCAGCAGCGAAGACTTCCGCGGCGGCGTGGCGATTGGCGATCAAGTGCTGGATATGGCAGCTGTTCGCGATGCCAAGGCACTGGGCGCCGATGTGCAGGCCCAGGTCGAAGCAGCGGCTCAGGGCCAGCTCAACAGCCTGATGGCCATGGGCCCTGCGGCATGGTCGGCCCTGCGCCTGGCCCTGTCGCGCGCCCTGCGCGCCGGCGCTGCCGAAGAGGCAGCACTCAAAGCCTGCCTCGTGCCCCAGGCCGATGTGGAGTACAGCGTACCCGCCCAGGTCGGCGACTACACGGACTTCTACACCTCCGTGCATCACGCCACCAATGTGGGCAAGCTGTTTCGCCCCACCAACCCGCTGATGGAAAACTACAAGTGGGTGCCCATCGGCTACCACGGTCGCGCCTCCAGCATCCGCATCTCGGGCGTGGATTTCAAGCGCCCCAATGGCCAGCTCAAGGCACCCGATGCAGACCCCGTGCTCAAGCCCTGCAACCGCCTCGACTATGAGCTGGAGATGGGCATTTACGCAGGCACGGCCAATGCCTGGGGCGAGGCTGTCGACATCAAGGATGCCGACCGACATATCTTCGGCCTGTGCCTGCTCAACGACTGGTCGGCCCGCGATGTGCAGGCCTGGGAATACCAGCCGCTGGGCCCGTTTCTCTCCAAGAACTTCGCCACCAGCATCTCGCCCTGGATCGTGACGCTGGAAGCACTGGAGCCCTATCGCACAGCGTTCGTGCGCCCGTCCGACGACCCGCAGCCCCTACCCTACCTCAGCTCCGAAGCCAACTCGCAGCGCGGAGCGCTCGATGTGCAGCTCACGGTCGCCATCCAGACCGAGAAGATGCGCGCCGACGGCAAGGCCGCCGAGCAGATCACCCGGACCAGCTACCGCCACGCCTACTGGACCATGGCCCAGCTGATTGCCCACCACACCGTCAACGGCTGCGATCTGCAGCCCGGCGACCTGCTGGGCACGGGCACGCTGTCCGGCCCCACCATGGACCAAGCCGGCGCCCTGCTGGAAATCACCGAAGGCGGCAAAAAGCCCTTGAGCCTGAGCAACGGCGAAACCCGCACCTTCCTGCTCGACGGCGACGCCGTGGTCTTTACCGGCTGGTGCGAAAAGCCCGGTGCTGCGCGCATCGGCTTTGGCGAATGCCGCGCCACCGTGCTGCCCGCGCATCAGGCCTGAGCGCCTTGGCCATCCCGCAAAGAACCGGCCTGGCGCCGGTTTTTTGTTGTGAATCTGCCCTCGGCCTGTTCGTAACGCCATGACACAATTGCAGCCATGCCTTCCGCTTCGGACACCCCTACTCCTGCACTCGCCCCCACTGGTCGCAACCTGCGCCAGGAACCTGTGCTGGACCAGCCTCTGCGCTCGGACGCCAGCCCCCTGCCTGCCTCCATTGCCGGCGCCTTTGCAGCAGCGGCCTATTCCATGCAGCACAGCCTGCAGCACGAGGCCGGGCAGACCGCTGCGCCCGAAGAGGAGGACAGCGGTCTGCTGCCTCAGCTCTATGCCAGCCGTCTGAACCCGCGCTCGCGCGACTTCTACCTGGCCCAGTTCAAGCGCTTTGACGCCCTGGACCGCAGCCTGCCCAGCTGGAATATGGCGGCCGCCTTGCTGACCCTGGCATGGTGCAGCCTGCATGGCCTGTGGCGCGAGGCTGCCAAATACCTCGCAGCCGTCACGGCAGCCGCGCTGATCTGGTGGTTCGGCCTGCGTCCTGCCCTGCCCGAGGCCATGGCTCTGGGCCTGGGCATTGCCCTGTGGCTGGTCGCCGTGGCCGTGCCCGGCCTGCTGGGCAATGGCTGGTACTGGCGCAAGATCAAGGCCCAGACGCTGCAGGCGATCACGGACGCGCCCAACATGGCCGCAGCCCATGCCAACCTGCAGGAGCAGGCTTCCGCGCCGCGCAACAGGACTGCCGCCATGCTGGTTCTGGCCCTGCCTGTGGCCGCAGCCGCAGGCGCAGGCCTGGCGCTGCTGCCCGCCGAAAATCCGGCGCCGCAGCCAAGCGCGGAACCTGCAGCCATCACCAGGCCCGCTGCCGACAGCGCCGCCAGCACCACCGCCCCTCGCCCCATGGCAAGCCCGGTCCAGGCAGCTGCCGCCGCCGCTGCCACCCAAACCGAGACCCGTCCGCCAGAGCCCGCGCCCGCCGCAACAGCCGAGACGGGCGCCAGCGCCGGCAAAGCGCCGCCCCAAGCCCCTGCTCCGGTGCCAGACAAGACGGCAGCTCAGGCCGAGCCCAGCGGAAAACCGCCGACACCACCGGCTGACAAGCCCGCCGCCAAGCCTGCTGGAGAGACCAAAGAGCAGCCCGTAAAAGAGTCGTCAAAGGCAGCGTCAAAAGCGGCGCCGCAAGCCGGCACGGATCTGGTTCCAGGCAAGTTCTATCTGAATCTGGGCGTCTACTCGGAGGCCCGCAATGCCGAGAAAATTGTGGCCCAGCTGAACCAGTCCAAGTTGCCCGCACTGACGCAGAAGATGAGCAGTAACAAGGGCGAAGTCATCCGGGTACGCAGCGGCCCCTTCGAAAGCCGCAAGCGCGCCGAAAAGGCCGCGCGCAAGCTGCAGGCAGCGAATATCGAGGCCGGCATCTTTCAGAGTGCGGACGGAACCCACAAGCCATAGGCCAGACGCAAGCACACCAGGAATTGATGCAAAAACACCGTCAATCACTTGATGGTATTGCGCTTAAAGCTATCAATTTCGCCAAACAACTTGTTGCACCCGCTTGCATATCGGGGTCTGGTCTGGCAGGCGCGGGCACCTGGGGACGCTATGGTGTGGGGCATGAAGCATAGAACCACTACTTTGCCAATTTCCACCCGCGCCTTGCTGGGCCTGACCGGTGCCACTGCGGCCTTGCTGATGGCCGGCTGCGCCAGCAATGGCACAGCCACCGATGGCACGCGCGCGCCGCCTGCACGCCAGCTGCAGGTATGCCATGCCGAGCCGGTACAGATCTACCTGGGCCACAACACCGTGGCGTCGACACTGGAGACTATTCGCCAGAAGTCCGGCTCTTACCTGCTGCGCGTGCTGCGCGAAGGTCAGCCTGCCACCATGGACTACAACCAGGAGCGCCTGAACGTCATCACCAATGACGCGGGCAAGATCACCGCGCTGCGCTGCGGCTGAATCTCTTTGCCGGACCTACAGGAACATTTCCTGCAGGTCGCTGAGAAAGTCGAAGCCACGTTCGGTCGGCACCACACGACCCAAATCGCGGGTGATCAGGCCCTTGGCCTGCGCCTGATCCAGTCCCTTGGCGATGGCTGACATAGGCAGGCCCGTGCGCTCCATGAACTCCTGCAGCGCAAAACCGCCGCGCAGGCGCAACGCGTTGAGCATGTATTCGAACGGCAGCTCTGCGCGCTTGACCTCATTGTCCTGTGCCAGCGGCGTGCCGGCCAGCGCCATGTCCATATAGCGGGCCGGATCGCGGAAACGCACCTGGCGCACGATGCGATGGGCAAAGCTCAGCTTGCTGTGTGCACCCGCGCCAATGCCCAGATAGTCGCCGAACTGCCAGTAGTTGCTGTTGTGAAAGCACTGATGGCCTTCCTTGGCATAGGCCGAGACTTCGTAGCGCTGCATGCCGGCTCCCTGGGTGCTGGCCGTGATCAGGTCCAGCATCTCATAGGCCGTATCGTCCTCGGGCACCAGGGGCGGGTATTTGGCGAAATAGGTGTTGGGCTCGATAGTCAGGTGATAGATCGACAGATGCGGCGGCGCAAACGCCAGCGCGGTGTCCACATCGCGCTGCAGATCGGCAAGGCTCTGGCCAGGCAGCGCATACATCAGGTCGATATTGAAGGTCTCGAAATTGTCGGCCGCCTCGCGCACCGCCGCCTGGGCCTGCGCCGCATCGTGCACGCGCCCCACGGCCTGCAGATAGCGGTCGTCAAAGCTCTGCACCCCTATGGACAGGCGGTTCACACCGGCCGCCCGGAAAGCCTTGAAGCGGTCCTTCTCGAAGGTGCCGGGGTTGGCCTCCATCGTGATCTCGCAATCGGGCTCCATGCGCAGACGCGCACGCAGACCGGCAATCAGCTTGTCTATGGACTCGGGCGAGAACAGGCTGGGCGTGCCCCCGCCCATGAAGACGCTGTGCACCGTGCGCCCCCAGATCAGCGGCAGTGCACTCTCCAGATCGGCCATCAGGGCATCGATATAGCGGTCCTCGGGCAGTGCAGCCCCCTTGGCCCAGGCATGCGAGTTGAAGTCGCAATACGGGCATTTCTTGAGACACCAGGGCAGATGCACATACAGCGACAGCGGTGGCAGGCTGCCCAGCTGCAGCGTGCCGGGACGCATGTAGTGCTGAATGTCGCGCTGCACCGCAGCTTCGGCAGTCTCTGTTTGAGGCTGAATGGGGATCATGGGAAATATGCTTTTCTAGCGCAAACAAAACCGACGCCGCTAAAACTAGCACACCCCAACCAGGGGACAGCAAGCAAGGGCCTAGGCGGCTCCGCCGCCCCGCAGCGAGGCTGTCGTCCCCCTTCCATAGCGCGCAGAGAAAGGGGCGCCCGGCTAGGGGAAAGGCGCGGAGCGCCTCAGGGGGAGTGCGGTCAAAGACCGCCGGTTACAGCCATCGTTCTTTCACCATCTCGATCATGGTGCGCGAAGAACGACCGCGATGGCTGTGGGCATGCTTGAGCTCTGGCGTCATCTCGGCAAAGGTCAGGCCCAGCTCGGGGATCAGCAGTACCGGGTCAAAGCCGAAGCCATTGCTGCCACGGCGTTCGGTCGTGAGCAAGGCCTGCACACGGCCCACGGCAATCAGCGGCTCTGGGTCCTTGGGCGAGCGCACGCCCACCAGGGTGCTGACCATGGCTGCACGGCGGTTGGCCACGCCCTGCATCTGCTCGAGCAGCGCACGCACATTGTTGTCGTCGCTTTTCTCGTAGCCGAACTGGGTGCAATAGTAGGCCGTATCCACGCCGGGCAGACCGCCGAAATGATCCACGCACATGCCGGCGTCATCGGCAATGGCAGGCAAGCCGGTCTTCTCGGCCGCGAAGCGCGCCTTGGACAGCGCATTCTCGACAAACGTGCCATAGGGCTCGGGAGCTTCGCCTTCGAACAGATCGCCCTGGCGAATCAGCTCCACGCCCAGCGGGGCAAACATGGCCTGCAACTCGACGAGCTTGCCGCGGTTGTTGGATGCCAGCACAATTTTCATCATAAAAATCCATGCAAACGCTTGTGGCGATTGCGCAATCAGCTATTGATTCAGTAGTTTCAGGCCCAGGCCTGTTGCAGCCTGCAAACCGATTCAGGTCTTGGCTTTCTGGCGCTCCGCCGAACGGCGTATGGCCTCGTTGATTTCGGCAATCGATCGCTCGATGGCCTCGTCGTCAAGCTCATCCTCGCAGTCTTCGAGCGGCCCCACCTGTATCGTGGACTCGAAGCCCTGGTCGTCGATCTCCTGCGTGGAGATGGAAGACGGTTCGAAATTATTCGGTGTTTCCCATACCAGTGCCAGCACGGTGACATTGTCGCTGCCGTCACCAGCGCGCTTGAGTGCGGTGTCGACCAGCATGGGCACAAAGTGGGCCACGGCCTTGCCGTTCATGATCTGGAGAATTTCCGGCGTCGGCACCGATCCCCAGAGTCCGTCCGAGCACAGCATCAGCTGATCGCCCTCCTCCAGCCGCCTGGTCTCGCTCACATCGAAGATGGGCTTGGAGGGCGAGCCCAGGCAGGTGAACAGCACATTGCGGTTGGCCTGCGCGAGCACGGCCGAGACCTTGCGCATCTCGGTGTACGAGTGGTCGCGCGTGCGCTCCACCAACTGACCCTCGCGCACCCAGTACAGGCGCGAGTCGCCGCAATGAATCCAGGTCACCTTGCCTTCTTGCAGCACCGCCGCCACCAGCGTGGTGCGCGGCGTGTCCATCATGCCCTTGGTGCTGGCATAGCGCAGGATCTGGCGATGGGCCAGCAGCAGCGCCTCTTCCAGGAACGCGGCCGGATCTTCCACCAGGGGCTTGGCCTTCTGCTGAAACAACGTGGAAACCACCTGCAGTGCAATCTGTGCGGCCACCTCGCCGTCCGGATGGCCGCCCATCCCGTCCGCCAGCACGAACAGCGCCGCCTCTCGCGTATAGCAGTAGCCCATGCGGTCTTCGTTGAGGGCACGGCCTCCGCGGCGGCTGAGCTGGAAGACGGAAAATTTCATGGTTTGCGATTGCTGTCGGTCACTGCTCCACGTTCGGAGCCGCCGAGTTTCTGAAGATTCTTCCTGGCGTCATGCACCATATTGTCAAACTGCATGCGCATGCGCTCCTGCATGCTGAGCTTGGTATAGCGACGCTCACCCTCGCGGCTCAGCTCTTTTTGCAGGGCAAACACCGACTGCGGGCGCGAGAGCGGGTCCATGGCCATGCACCACTCCACCACCTCGATCAGATTGTCCGAATACACGCCGCGCAACTTGTTCAGGGCCAGGGCCAGGCGGTCCTTGTCCTGACGCTGCGGTGCTTCGTTGGGCGGTATGCCCTGCATGCAGGCATAGATGCAGGCGCCAATGGCGTAGATATCGGTCCAGGGACCCAGCTGGGAGTCGCGCCGGTACATCTCCGGCGCGGCAAAGCCCGGGGTGTACATGGGACGGATGAAGTTACCCTCTTTCGACAGCACTTCGCGCGCGGCGCCGAAATCGATCAGCACGGCCTTGTCGTCATTGGTGATGAAGATATTGGCGGGCTTGATGTCCAGGTGCAGCATCTTGTGCTGATGCACGATGCGCAGGCCGCGCAGCACCTCGTCGAACAGGGAGCGGATGGTCGACTCCCTGAAGACCTTCTCGGCCTTGAGCTCGCGCGCCGTGACGATGAACTCCTGCAGGGTCGCCCCTTCCAGGTAGTTCATCACCATGTAGACGGTTTCGTTCTCGCGAAAGAAATTCAGCACGCTCACCACGGAGGCGTGCGAGATCTGCGCCAGCGAGCGCCCTTCCTCGAAAAAGCTCTTGAGCCCGAGGCGATACAGGGACAACTTCTCTGGCGCCACGACGGGCTGCAGTTCGGCGGGCGCCCGAGTGGCAAGCGAAGCAGGCAGATACTCCTTGATCGCTACCTGCTGGCCATCGCCATCCAGAGCCAGGTAGACAATCCCGAACCCCCCCGAGGAAATCCTGCGCACCACCCGGTATCCGCCTATTGTGCTGCCCGGCGGTAGGGGCGCTGGCTTGTTTTTAGTAGACATTTTTTACCGGTAAACCTCAAGGATGATTCGAAACCCGGATAATCGGGAAATTGCAAGCATCCATCAAAAGTCCAATGCCAGTTTACAGCATGACCGGATACGCCAGTGCCCAGCACAGCGCATCCGCTGAGGGTGGTCAAGAGTCCCAGTCCAACAGCCGTCTGGGCCTTGAGATCCGCGCGGTCAATAGCCGCTTTCTGGATTTGTCCTTCCGCCTTCCCGACGAACTGCGCGCCCTTGAGCCGGCCCTGCGCTCCTTGCTCACCGCTCGCCTGAAGCGCGGCAAGGTCGAAGTGCGTGCCGCCATCGACGTCTCCAGCAACCAATCCCTTCCCCTTCCTGCTGCCTCTCAGCTGCAACGTCTGCTGAGCCTGCAGGACGCCGTCCAGGCCTGGCTGCCCAAGGCACGCGACCTGTCCGTGGCCGACGCGCTGCGTCTGTGCAGCGGCACCGGTGCAGCCACCACGGACTGGAGCGAAATCGCTCCGGCTCTGGCAGAACAGGCCATCACCGACCTGCTTGCAGCTCGCGCCCGCGAGGGCGAACGCCTGGCCGACATGCTGCTCGACCGCATCAAGCAGCTGCGCGCGCTGGCCAAGACCGCCGTGCCTCTGGTGCCGCAGCTGGTGGAGCAGCAGCGCCAGAAGTTTCTGGAGCGCTGGAAGGAAGCGATGGCCCTGAGCGAAGGCTCGGTGGCCCCCGAGGCCGCCCAGGATCGCGCCCTGGCCGAAGCCACGGCCTTTGCCATCCGCATCGATGTGGCCGAAGAAGTCACGCGTCTGGGCTCTCACCTCGACGAAATCGAGCGTCTGCTCAAAAAGGGCGGCGACATCGGCAAGCGTCTGGACTTCCTGATCCAGGAACTGCACCGCGAAGCCAACACGCTTGGCTCCAAATCAGCCACGCTGGAGCTGACCCGCATCAGCGTCGACATGAAGGTGCTGATAGAGCAAATGCGCGAACAAGTGCAGAACATCGAGTAAGCAAGCCCTGGGCGTACCCACACCGTACGCTCGATTCATGCCCAAAGTCATGCCCAAAGTCATGGACCATCCCGGAAATCTATTTGTCGTGTCGGCACCCAGCGGTGCCGGCAAATCCTCCCTGGTACGCGCCCTGCGTGAATTCGACGCACGCGTCTACCCCTCCGTCTCTCACACCACGCGCGCGCCGCGCGGCCAGGAAAAGCATGGCCGTGAGTATTACTTCGTCTCGGACGCCGAATTCGACGCCATGGTCGCCAACAACGGCTTTGTCGAATGGGCCAATGTGCACAGCCGCCGCTATGGCACGGCCAAGCGGTCTCTGGAAGAGCGCATCCAGAGCGGCACCGATGTGCTGCTCGAGATCGACTACCAGGGTGCCCTGCAGGTCAAGAAGGCCTTCCCCAATGCCGTGCTGATCTTCATCCTGCCGCCCAGCTGGGACGAGCTGCGCGCGCGCCTGGAAAATCGCGGCGAGGATGCGCCCGAAGTCATCGAGATGCGCCTGAAGAACGCCGAAGAGGAAATGGCGCAGGTCGCAAAATTCGACTTCGTTATAATCAACGAACTGTTTGAGAGTGCGCTCTTTGATCTCAAGGCGATCATTCACGCGCAACGCCTCAAATATGCGGCCCAGCGGCGCCTTCGCGCCGACACCTTCGAGTCGCTCAATATCCCTGAATCCAACTGACCGTTCCCGGAGTTCCTGATGGCACGCATTACTGTTGAAGATAGCCTGGAGCAAATCCCCAACCGCTTCCAGCTCGTTTTGGCCGCGACTTACCGCGCCCGCATGCTCAATCAAGGCCACACCCCAAAGATTGAAACCAAGAACAAGGCCAGCGTTACCGCCCTGCGTGAAATCGCAGACGGCAAGGTAGGCCTGGAAATGCTGAAGAAGGTGCCGGGTTAAGCTGTTGCATCGCAGCACCAAAACAGACAATTAAGCACCGCTCGTCGGTGCTTTTTTGTACCTATCACCTTGCACTCGGTACTTGCAGGCTACATTTAAGGAATATGACAGCGGCCCAGAACTCGACGATTGCACCTTCTTCTACGGCACCGGCCAAGCCTCAGCGCATGCCCGCTGAACAGGCTGCACGTGTGTCGGCTGCTGCTTTTGACGGGTTGATGGAGCATCTGGGCTATCTGGATGCCGACAGCGCCGAGCGCGTGCGCCAGGCCTATGTCTACGCAGATCAAGCACATACCGATCAGTGGCGCAGCAGTGGAGACCCCTATATCACCCACCCCATCGCGGTCACGGGAATCTGCGCCAACTGGAAGCTCGACGCCCCTGCCCTGATGGCGGCCCTGCTGCATGACTCCATGGAGGATTGCGGCATCACCAAGCTGGATCTGAAGGAGCGCTTCGGCGAGGATGTGGCCGAGCTGGTGGACGGGCTGACCAAGCTGGACAAGCTGCAGTTCAATACCCGCGAGGAAAACCAGGCCGAATCCTTTCGCAAGATGCTGCTGGCCATGGCGCGCGATGTGCGCGTCATCCTGATCAAGCTGGCCGACCGCACCCACAATATGCGCACCATGAGCGACATGCCGCGCAGCAAGTGGGGCCGCATCTCGTCAGAAACGCTGGAGATCTATGCGCCCATCGCGCACCGCCTGGGTCTGAACCAGACCTATCGCGAGTTGCAGGACCTGTCGTTCAAGCATCTGCACCCCTGGCGCTATGCCACGCTGGAAAAAGCCATAGGCCGCTCGCGCACGCGCCGCCGCGATCTGGTGCAGCGCGTGCAGGACGAAGTCAGCACCGCCTTTGCCTCCCACAGCCTGGCGGTACGACTGCTGGGCCGCGAGAGCACGCTGTATTCGCTGTACCAGCGCATGCAGAAGAACCAGCTGAGCTTTGCCAAGGTCACCGACATCTACGGCTTTCGCATCATCGTCCCCAAGACGCTGGACTGCTACACGGCCCTCGGTGTGCTGCACCAGAAGTACAAGCCCATGCCGGGCCGCTTCAAGGACTACATCGCCATTGCCAAGAGCAATGGCTACCAGTCGCTGCACACCACGCTGGTCGGCCCTTCCAGCGTCAGCATCGAATTCCAGATTCGCACGGAAGAGATGAACATCGTGGCCGAGGCCGGCGTTGCGGCCCACTGGCTGTACAAGGCCCAGCAGGGCCATGACTCCGAGCATCTGTCCACCCAGTGGCTGCAGTCCCTGCTCGATATCCAGAACGAGACCCGCGACGCGGCAGAGTTCTGGGATCACGTCAAGGTCGATCTCTTTCCCGATGCCGTGTACGTGTTCACGCCCAAGAGCGAGATCATGGCCATGCCGCGCGGTGCCACGGTGGTGGACTTCGCCTACGCCATCCACAGCAAGATCGGGCATCGCACCACGGCGGCCAAGATCAATGACGAGGAAGTGCCGCTGCGCACCGAGCTCAAGAGCGGCGATGTGGTGCAGATCATCACTTCCGAAACCTCCACGCCCAATCCGGCCTGGCTGAGCTTTGTGAAAACCGGGCGCGCGCGCTCCAAGATTCGCTCCTACCTCAAGAATGCGGCCCAGACCGAAGCCGGCCAGCTCGGAGAAACGCTGCTGGCCCAGGCTCTGCGAGCCGAAGGCATTGACAGCGTACCGTCGCAGGACGATGCCAACAAGGGCGTCTGGGACGAGATCCTGCGCATCACGGGCAACCGCACGCCGGCAGACCTCATGGTCGATATCGGCATGGGTCGCCGCATCGCTTCCCTGGTGGCCGCGCGCATGACCAGCTTCATGACCAAGCAAGGTGTGCGCCCCGATGCGCTGCTCATCACGCAGGAGCGCTTCAACACGCACAACCGCCCCTTCCAGGGCGCGGTCACGCTCAACGGCGACGAGAGCAGCTCGGTCTACTACTCGCACTGCTGCCGCCCCGTGCCGGGCGACCCGATTCTGGGCTACCTCGGCGGCCAGGGCCTGGTCGTGCACCACGCCCATTGCAACAATGCCATCAAGCTGCGCGAAAAGGATGCCGACCGTTTCATCACCGTGGACTGGTCCGACGACGTCACGCGCCTGTTCGAAGCCGGCATCGTGGTCACGGTGCAGAACAACAAGGGCGTGCTGGCCCGCGTGGCGGCCGAGCTCTCGAATGCCGAAGCCGATATCGTGCGCGTCGAGATGACCGACGAAGCCGCGATCGGCACCACCGATCTGCGCTTTGTCATCTCCGTGCAGAACAGCGTGCAGCTGGAGAATGCGCTGCGCAACCTGCGCCGCCTGCATTCGGTGATCCGCGCCAGCCGCGTGATGGCCTGATCCGCTGCCCGCCCGCTCGTTCAAGGCCGCCGCTGGCGGCCTTTTGCTTTGAAGCGGGCGAAAGATTTTGTTGCATTCTGCAAGCACTATCGCGTCCTGCAAGCACTCCCCGGCCGCGGCTGCAAGCGACAATCACAGCCATGCTCCAAACCGCCAACTCGCTCCTGAATGCCCGTCAGCACCTGCTGGCCACCGCCATCGCGGCAGCCCTGCTCGCAGGCTGCGCCACCCGGCCTGAACCTCCTGCGGCGGCCGCACCCGAGCCGGCGAGCGCCGCCAAGGCAGAGCAAGCCACGGGCGAGCCAACAGCAGCGGAAAACCCCATACAGGCTCGCAACTTCGCGCACTGGAAGCAGGAATTCGCCCCGCGCGCGCGCGCCGCGGGCATTTCGGAGCGCACGCTTGGCAGCGCCCTGGCCGGCGCCAAGCTGCAGCCCAGCATCGTCAGGCTCGACCGCTCCCAGCCCGAGTTCACACGCACGCCCTGGCAATACCTGGATAGCGCGGTCTCGGCACAGCGCATCAAAACCGGCAAGCTCAAGATGCAGGAGCACGGCGCCAGCCTGCAGGCGGCCAGCCAGCGCTATGGCGTGCCGGCGCCAGTGATTGCCGCCATCTGGGGCATGGAAAGCAATTACGGCAGCAACTTCGGCAGCTTCTCGGCCGTGGATGCGCTGGCCACTCTGGCCTTCGATGGCCGCCGTGCCGAATGGGCACAGAAAGAGCTGATTGCCGCGCTGCGCATCATCGACAACGGCGATATCGACGCAGCCCACATGATCAGCTCCTGGGCGGGCGCCATGGGCAACACCCAGTTCCTGCCCTCGGTATTCCTGCAATACGCCGTGGATGCCGACGGAGACGGCCGCCGCGACATCTGGGGCTCGATGGCCGACGTAGCCGCATCCACGGCCAACTATCTGGCCAGCGCGGGCTGGAACGCCAGCGAGCCCTGGGGGATCGAAGTGCGCCTGCCGGCCAATTTCGACTACGCGCGCGCCGAACTCGCCACGCGCCAGAACAGCCCGGCCTGGGCCGCAGAAGGCGTGCAGGCCGTGAACGGCCAGGCCTTGCCCGCCATGGCCGGCGCCAGCATCATCGCGCCGGCCGGCGCTCGCGGCCCGGCCTTCATGGTGGGCAGCAACTTCCGCGCCATCCTGCGCTACAACAACTCCACCAACTATGCACTGGCCGTGAGCCTGCTCGCCTCGCAGCTGGCAGGCGGTGGCGGCGTCAGCGCCGAGTGGCCGCGCGAGCTCGGCGCCCTGACGCGCGAGCAGACCAAGGCGCTGCAGACCGCCCTCAGCCAGCGCGGCTTTGCCACCGGCGCTGCCGACGGTGTGATGGGTCCGGCCACCCGGGCCGGACTGCGCCAATACCAGCAAAGCGAGGGTCTCGTGGCAGACGGCTACCCCACGCTGGAGCTGCTGCAACGCCTTCAGGCTGGCAATCTGCCTCAAAAATAATAGCTTTTAGCGCTTGATGATCAATAAATTCAGTACTGAAACTATCTGAAATCATTGAATATCAAGCGGATACAGCTCACAAAATAAAAGCGCGGCTTCCGATATGGAAGCCGCGCCTTTTTGCAGCTCGTGCACTCAGGAACCTGCTGCAGGCTGCGGATAGCTGACGTCGAGAATCTCCAGCATGCGCACACCGGCCGGCGTGGGCAAGGCCACCTCGTCGCCCACGCGCGCCTTGAGCAGCGTGCGCGAAACCGGGGCAATCCAGCTGACCTGGTTCTGCGCGCTGTCCGCCTCGTCAATGCCCATGATGGTGATGGTGCGCTCCACGCCCTCGTCATCCACATAGCTGACCGTGGCGCCAAAAAAGACCTGGTCGCTGCCCGCATGCACGGCAGGATCGACCACCTCGGCAATCTCCAGTCTCTTGGTGAGAAAGCGAATGCGACGGTCGATCTCGCGCAGACGCTTTTTACCGTAGAGATAGTCGCCGTTCTCGGAACGGTCGCCGTTGCTGGCTGCCCAGTGCACGATCTCCACGATCTTGGGGCGCTCGTTGTCGATCAGATCCAGCAGCTCGTCCTTGATGCGCTGGTAGCCCTGGGGCGTGATGTAGTTTTTGCCGCCGGCGGGCAATGGCGGCAGAGCGCCGACGTCGTCATCGTCGTCGCCGTCCGATTCTTTGGTGAAAGCCTTGCTCATGAGGCCGATCTTCACACAGATCCGTGCCTGCCTCGGCCAGCCCCGGTCAAAGTCCGGAAACGAAAAAGCCTCAGAACTTTGCAGTTCTGAGGCTTGTCGTTTGGTGCGGCTGGCAGGAATCGAACCCACGACCCCTTGGTTCGTAGCCAAGTACTCTATCCAGCTGAGCTACAGCCGCTAAGCCTCGAATTATATACAGATTTTGGAGCCGCTCGGTGAAAACCCGGATTTTTCTTCAAAGACATCCAGCACCGGCAATCCTGCCGCCACAGGCAAGGCAGAAACGAAAAAGCCTCAGAACTTTTCAGTTCTGAGGCTTGTCGTTTGGTGCGGCTGGCAGGAATCGAACCCACGACCCCTTGGTTCGTAGCCAAGTACTCTATCCAGCTGAGCTACAGCCGCTAAGCCTCGAATTATATACTTATTTTCAGACCTGAACAAAAGTCTTCCAGAAATTTCAGATCCCACGCGCTGCTTCGGGGCTGCAACCACATGAAAAGCCTGATTCCAAGCACATGCATATGCGCTAATCTTGAGCGCTGAAGCCGGGTGCCAGCAAGCTGCTGGCGGCCCCCGCGATGCCGCGTTCATGGGCCCCGAAGCACCAGACCCCGCGCATCGGGGCAGCCGGTCGCCGCGCGCTGCGGCAGTGCATTCAGAACCATCAATGACGACAGACAGACAACCGGCCTCGCCTTCCATTCCTCCATCCGTGGCCATGTGGGAGCAGCTGTTTCGCCGCAGTGCCAGGCCCTCTCTGAGCCTTCAGGGTCAGATTCGCGAAATGCTGGTCGATGCCATCCTGACCGGCATTCTCGCGCCTGGCGACGCCGTTCCATCAAGTCGCGAGCTGGCCAAGCTGCTGGGCGTGGGCCGCATCACCGTGGTCATGGCCTACCAGCAGCTGACCGAGGAAGCCTTCTTGCTGAGCCGCGAGAGAAAAGGCCATTTCATCCATCCCGATGTGCTGCAGGGCCGCACGGCCGAACGCACGCCGGGAGGCAGGAGCACGGACGCCGAGGCGCATACCGACTGGTCGCGCCGCCTGTGGCTGCGTCCCAGCCTGCAGCGCAGCATCGTCAAGGAGGACGACTGGCAGCAGTTTCCCTATCCGTTTCTCTACGGCCAGTTCGACAAGGACTTGTTTCCCACGGCCGCCTGGCGCGAGTGCTGTCTCAAGTCCCTGGGCGTGCTGGACATCCGCATGTGGGCGCCCGATCACATCACGCGCGACGACGACAGCCTCATCCAGCAGGTGCAAACCAAGATCCTGCCGCGCCGCGGCGTCTGGGCCTCGCCCGACGAGATCATCATCACCGTCGGCGCCCAGCATGCGCTGTACATGGTGGCCGATCTGCTGATGCGCGAAGGCACCTGCGTCGGCATCGAGGACCCCTGCTACCCCGATGCGCGTAATATCTTCAGCAGCCGCACCTCGCAGGTCATTGCTATCGGCGTGGATGGCGATGGACTGCCGATCGTCCCGGCCATGCGCAAGCTCGAGTACCTCTACGTCACGCCCAGTCACCAGTGCCCCACCGGTGTCACCATGCCTCTGGAGCGGCGCGAAGCCTTGCTGGAGGCCGCACAAAAGCACGATCTCATCATCATCGAGGACGACTACGAAAGCGAAAGCAGCTTCGATGAACAGCCCATCCCGGCACTCAAGAGCCTGGACCGCAACAACCGCGTGATCTATATCGGCAGCCTCTCCAAATGCCTGGCACCGGGCCTGCGCGTGGGCTATATCGTGGCTCCGCCCGAGCTGATCAAGGAACTGCGCGCGCTGCGCCGTCTCATGATCCGCCATCCTTCCACCTTCATTCAGCGCACATTGGCCATGTTCATCTCGCTGGGTCATTACGAGGCCCAGCTGCGCCGCCTCGGCCAGGCCCAGAAGGAGCGTCATGCCGAGCTGACTGCGGCCATGGCCCGCCACCTGCCGCAATGCCGCATCACCCCCGTGCGTGGCGGCGGCTCATGCTGGGTCCAGCTGCCGGACCACATACCCGCCCAGGCACTGGCGCGCCAGGCCGCCGAGCATGGGGTGCTGATCGAACCTGGCGATGTGTTCTTCACTTCCCCCCGCAACACGGGCAACTTCATCCGCCTGGGCTACCAGTCCATTCCTGCGGCACAGATCGCCCAGGGCATCCAGGCCCTGGCGCAAGCCATGCAGCGCATGTAGGAATGCAAAAAGCCCCGGCCTTGCGGTCCGGGGCTTTGCTTGACGAAAGCCTCAGTTCTTGCGCAGTTTGGGCGGCGCCAGCTCGTCGAGCAGGTTCTCGGGATTCATCCCGCGCCGCAGCACCTGGCGCACGCCATAGGCAATCAGCAGGATGCACAGGCTGGCCACTCCCAGTGCCAGCGGCGTGCGCTGCTCGGGGATAAAGCCCATGGCCACCACGATGGACAGCATGCCCACAATCGCCAGCCAGGTCAGGTAAGGAAAGCACCACATGCGCACCTTGAGCAGATGCGGCGCTTCGCGCTCCAGACGCGAGCGCAGGCGCAGCTGGGAGATCGCAATCAGGATGTAGACAAAGATGGCCACCGTGCCGTAGGAGTTGACGAGAAAGGCGAACACCTTGTCGGGCGACAGATAGGACATGACGATGGCGCCGTAGCCGAACAAGGTGGCCACCAGGATGGCATACACGGGCACGCCGTTGCGGCTGACCTGGGCCAGCACCTTGGGCGCGTCGCCGCGTCGCGTCAGCGCAAACAGCATGCGCGAAGAGGCATAAAGCCCGGAGTTGAGCGCCGACAGCACGGCCGTCAGCACCACGGCATTCATGATCTGGGCGGCCGCCGGCACGCCCATGGCATCGAGAGCGCTGACATAGGGTGTGGACATGCCGATGGAGTTCCAAGGCACCAGGCAGGCCACCAGCAGCACCGATCCCACATAGAACACCAGCACGCGCAGGATGACCGAATTCGTGGCCTTGGCCACGGCCTTCTGGGGCTCAGCGGTCTCGGCCGCCGCAATCGTCACGATCTCTGCACCGAAATAGAAGCCGGTCGCTGCAACGGCCCCCGTGAGCACTGGAACAATGCCGTTGGGCATGAAGCCGCCGTTTTGGCTCAGATTGGCGACATGCATGCCGCCGCTTGCCGGTGTCAGGCCCAGCACATAGACGCCGGCGATGAACAGAAACACCACGATGGCGGCCACCTTCACGGACGCCAGCCAGAACTCGCACTCGCCAAAGGATTTGACCGAGACCAGATTGGTCAGCGTCATCATGACCAGCAGGACCAGACTGATGCTCCAGGCCGGCACGTCGGGCAGCCAGTAGCGCACAAGCTCGGCGCCCGCCACCGCTTCGATGGCCACGACGATGACCCAGAAATACCAGTACATCCAGCCCGTCAGAAACCCCGCCAGCTGCCCCACGGCGGGCCGGTCGCGCCAGGCTTCACGGGCGTACTCGTAAAACGAGCCGCCTGTCATGGAGCAGGCCATCTCGCCCAGCATGCGCATCACCAGCACCACCAGCAGGCCGGTGATCAGAAAAGAGATGACGGCTGCCGGCCCGGCCGACTTGATGACCACGCCGCTGCCGACGAACAGCCCTGCTCCGATGACGCCGCCCAGAGCAATCATGGTCATGTGCCGCTGTTTGAGACTGTGCGACAGCCCGTCCGGCGACGAATGCGGATTTCCAATCATTTTTGTCTCCTGTCTTGCCGGCATCGGAATACCGGTCGCCACGGCTTTATGTATCGGGTCGTGCCTTGCCGCTCGTGCAGGCCGCTGCCGTGGTCGTTCAGTTATCTGCTTGAAAATTGTCGTGAGAAGCCCTGCGTGCAACGCCTCCCACCGTAAGGCAAGAAGGTGCGCACGCAGGCCCGCCGTGTGTCAGGAAAGCGCCACTGGAGGACGATCCTTGCGGTAGGCGTTCTTGACGGCGATCTTGCCGTCGCGGAAGGTGAACACATCGACCATGCGCGCCTCTACCCGCAGGCCGTCGGCCTTGGTGCCTTTGAAGGTGCTTTCAGAAACGCCGCGCGCTCCCTGGACAAAATGCTCTCCATCCACCCAGGCAGCATCGGGAAATGCCTGCCAGGCCAGCTGAAAGCCCTCGCGCACGGCTTCACGGCCCACAAAGCTGCGCCCCATCAGATCGGGACCGGCTACGGCATGAAACTCGCATTCATCGGCCATGAAGTCCATCAGTGCATCGATGTCATGGCGATTCCATGCCTCGGAAAAACGCGCCAGGAACTGGACATCGGGTTGGGATTCTTGCTTGCTCATAGGTTCTCCAGATTGCTGTCATTTCTTGGGTTCCGGCCCTTGCAGAAGCGGCCCCCGGGATCGAAAAATGCCTGAAATTCCGATGGCTCATCGTAGGTAGCACCGGCTCCGGTTCGTAGAACCAGTTACCAGCAATCGTTAAGTCCAAGGCCTTGGTGCTTCACCGCGCTGGGTCCTCGATAAACGACGGCAGCGCGCGCGGAAGCTGCCCTGAAAGAACCCGTTTCTCCTCTGGAAGCGGCACTCTGCCGCTGCGCTTGCGGATGCAGGCCCAAGCCATGGGCAAGCGCTTCTGATCCCGCTTCAGTTAGGTGAAAACGATAGGAGAACACCGGCAGTCGCTGCAGGGGTATCGCAGTCGGCGGCGCGAAAGCGGACTGCCCGAAGATCCGCTTCCCGTCCCCGGGGCTCGGCTCGCATGAGCCGTCGATGCGCTGGCTCCATCAAAACCTGCGCCGTGGCCCTAACCAGCCGCGCAGGGGGCTGGCTATGCTGCTCTGGACACCGCAAGCAGTGGCCTGCAACGGCATCTGCATTGACTTTGCGTCCATCCATTCCACAGCAATAGAGCGCCGCGTCAAACGCAGCCACACCAGGAGACGATCGCCATGAAAGCCGAGGACATCCGCCCCAGCCACCTGAACCCGTACGACCCGCAATACGACCCTCTGGTTGCGCGAAATCCCGGACATGGCGCTGGCTACGCTCCGACCTACTGGGTAGGGACGGCAGGCCGTCCGCCCGACGACGATGGCCCGGTCTGCGGCGACATGGAAGCCGATGTAGTCATCGTCGGCTCGGGCTTCACGGGCCTGTCCACCGCCCTGTTTCTCGCCCGCGAGCATGGCATCCGCGCGGTGGTTCTCGAAGCCAACCAGAGCGCCTGGGGCTGCACCAGCCGCAACGGCGGCCAGGGCCAGAATGCCAGCGGCCGCCTCTATCGCTCCCAATGGATAGAGCGCTGGGGCAAGGATGTGGCCCTGAAGCTGGACGCGGAAATCCGTGAAGGCTTCGACACCTTCAAGAACCTGGTCGCCGAGTTTCCCGAATGCGAGCCGCAGCCGGGAGGGCATCTGTATATTGCCCACCGAGACAGAAAGATGGATTTTCTGCGCAACGAAACCCGCGTCATGCGCGAAGTCTTCGGCTACGACGCCCGCATACTCAGCATCGACGCAGTGCGCCGCGACTATGTCGACGACGCCGACTGCCGTGGCGCGATGCACGAGCCCGACGGCATTGGCGTGCATCCACTCAAGCTGGCGTTCGGCTATCTGCGCAAGGCCCGCGAGCTGGGAGTGAAGGTGCACCCCGCCAGCCCGGTGCTGGGCATGGAGACACGCAACGGCGTTCACTACCTCCGGACACCGGGCGGCACGGTCAAGGCACGCGCCGTCGGCTTTGCCACCGGCGGCTATACCAGCAACGGCCTGCACCCCAGCCTGCGCTCGAAGATCATGCCGATTCTCTCGAACTCCCTGGTCACCCGGCCCCTGACTGAAGAAGAGCTGGCAGCCACCAACTTCAAGACCACGCAAGTCATCACCGACACCCGTACCCTGCGCTTTTATTACCGCAAGCTGCCCGACAACCGCGTGCAGATCGGCAGCCGCAGCGCAATCACCGGCGCCGATGCGCCCAATCCGGTCCATATGGCCAAGCTGGTCGAAGGCCTCCACCACAAGTTCCCGGCCCTTAGGGGAATCCAGGTCGACTACTCCTGGTGGGGCTGGGTCGATGTGAGCCACGACATGATGCCGCGCATCACCCAGCCCGATCCCGCGGAGAACGTCTTCTATGCAGTCGGCTATGGCGGCAATGGCGTGTCGTTTTCTGCGCATGCAGGCCGGCGCATGGCGCAGCGCATCGCTGGCCAGAAGAACAAGGCTTTCGAGTTGCCAATCTACAACTCATCGCTCGAATATCCGAATGTGTTCAATATGGTGCGCTCGGAGGCATTTGCACCATTTCGCCGCATGGGCCAGCGCTTTCTCTACCACTGGTATCACATGAACGACGAGAAGAACTGACCCTTGCAGCCACCGTCCGGCCGCATGCAACTAAAAGCACCTTTCATCAGGAAGGTGCTTTTTTTCATGCCATCTACGAATGCGGTGCAGCGCCCCCTCGGGCACCCCGCCACAGGAAAAAGCCGCCCCTCTGGCACGCATATTGCGCAAGCAGTCATGCCTTCCGGACAGCCCAATCCTCCCGCATCTGTCTGCGATCAGTGAATACACCTAAGCCCATGCAGACACCGAAAAAGCGCCTTCCACCAGGGCTGAGATATCCCGCGCAAGCCGCGCCCTGCAAGGCTTTGCCATGCACGGTCGCGGTGCACGCCAACCCATGCTGCGCGCACCATCCAGGACCGTGCGCGACTGGACCTAACGATTCACATCAACTGGCCCTACTGGCTGCGCAAGGTTGCTCACTACGATCCGCTCAGAAAGCTCTTTGAGCCTCGCGATGCGGCTTTCAACCGGTTCAGCCAGAAGCGGGAATGGGAAAGCAAGTCAGCAAGAGTGAGCACAGCAAGGGTTCTCTGGTCGAAGTCTTCCACCGATATCGCTCTAACCATGGAGAAATTGGCAATGAAAATGCAAAAACGATGGGTGCTGAAAGCGGGTGTCGCAACAGCTGCACTGGCCATGACCGGCTTCGCGCTGGCGCAGCAGAAAACCGTGACCTTCGCCAACCAGGACATGCTGGTGCCGCTGCGCCTGGTCATGGAATCGGGCGAGTTGGAAAAGGAGACCGGCTACAAGATCAACTGGCGCATGTTCTCGGGCGGCGGCGACGTGATACGGGCAATGGCCTCGGGCGACGTGCAGATGGGAGAGGTAGGCTCCAGCCCGCTGACCGCTGCCGCCAGCCAGGGACAGGACATCAAGCTGCTCTGGATCTCTGCGGACATCGCCGGTGCCGAGGCCCTGGTGGCACGCGACGGCGGCGGCATCAGCAATTTCAAGAGCATGGAAGGCAAGCGCATCGGCGTGCCGTTCGTCTCCACCGCGCACTACCAGCTGGTCGCGGCCCTGGGCAAGGAGGGCGTTGACGCGCGCAAGGTCAACATCATGAATATGCGCCCGCCAGAAATTGCCGCGGCCTGGGAACGCGGCGATATCGATGCAACCTTTGTCTGGGACCCGGTGCTGGCCAAGGTCAAGCAAAAGGGCAAGGTGATTGCGACCTCCGGCTCCATTGCGCAGATGGGCTATCCGACCTTCGAGGGCATTGCCGTGAGCAGCAAGTTCGCCCAGGAAAATCCCCAGTTCATGGTGGCTTTCATCAAGGCTCTGAATCGGGCCAGCGCCCAGGTGCGCGACAACCTGGCCAAGTGGACTCCGGACTCGCCCGAGATCAAGGCGATTGCCAAATGGAGCAAGGCCGACCCCAAGGACGTGCCTGCAGCCATGGCGCTTTACCGCTTTCCCAGCGCTGAAGAGCAACTCGGCGCGCAATGGCTGGATGGCGGTGCGGCCAAGGCAATGACCAATACCGCAACGTTTCTGAAGTCGCAGGGACGAATCCAGGAGGTCAAGCCCGACTACGCCGCGTACGTGACCAGCAGCTATGTCAAGCAGGCGCTCGGCCGCTGACTGCCCGCCCACGACGGCCAGCCCCGTCGTGGCTCCCCGCTTTCTTTCACATAGGAGGGCAATGTCATGCCGACTCTGGATATACGCGACCTGACCGTCAATTACGAGGTCAAGGGCGGACACTTGCAGGCCCTGGCGCCCGTCAACCTGACCATGCATGAAGGCGACTTCGTGGTCGCGCTGGGGGCATCCGGCTGCGGCAAGACCACCCTGCTCAACTGCATGGCAGGTTTTCTGGCGCCTTCCAGCGGCCAGATACTGCTGGACGGGAAACCCATTCAGGGCCCCGGAGCCAATCAGGGTGTGGTGTTTCAAAAGCATGCTCTGATGCCATGGCTCAATGTGGTCGACAACGTCGCGCTGGGACTTCGCATGCGCGGCATGGACCTGAAGCAGCGCACGCAAATCGCCGAAGAGAAACTGGGCCTCGTCGGCTTGCAGAACTACGCCAGGCGTGCCGTCTATGAACTGTCTGGCGGCATGCAGCAACGTGTCGGCATTGCCCGTGCGCTGGCCAACGATCCTGCACTGCTGCTGATGGATGAACCCATGGGTGCCCTGGATGCCTTCACGCGCGAGCAGGTCCAGGAAATCCTGCTGCGTGTCTGGCATGCCACCCACAAGATGGTGTTCTTCATCACCCATTCGGTGGAAGAGGCGCTGTTTCTCGCCAGCCGGCTGATCGTCATGAGCCCCAGCCCGGGCCGCATCTCCCATGTCTACGACGACATGCCGTTCTGCCATGAGTTTCTGCGCACCGGCGATGCGCGTGCCGTCAAGTCGCGCCCCGACTTCATCAGGATGCGCGAAGAAGTTCTGAGTCTGATCCACCACCGGGAGCCTGCCAATGTCTGAAGCAGTCCAAATCAACCATCTGCCCGCCACCACCGCGCGCGTGCAGCCCAAGGCCACTGCGCCACAGGCGTCGGGACCGGTGAAGACCAGTCGCTTCAAGACCCCCGGCGAAGGCTCCAGCCTCGGCATCAGCATCGTCACCGTGGCCGTGCTGCTGGCACTGTGGTTCGCCGCCACCAATCTCGGCTGGGTCAAGCCTTTGTTCCTGCCCAGCCCGCAGGCGGTGTTCCAGCAGTTCTATGAATACCTGACCGGGCAGGCCAACGACAAACCGCTGTGGCAGCATTTCTCGGCAAGTCTGCTGCGCGTGACCGTGGCGTTCTGGCTGGCCTTCATGATTGCCGTTCCGCTGGGCATTGCGATGGGAATGTCACGCATCGCACGCGGCGTCTTCGACCCACCCATCGAGTTCTACCGCCCCCTGCCGCCACTGGCCTATCTGCCGCTGATCATCATCTGGTTCGGTATCGATGAAACGCCGAAGATTCTGCTGATCTTCCTGAGCTGCTTTGCCCCATTGGCCCTGGCGGCCCGCTCGGGCATGCGCAGCGCAGCACAGGAGCAGATCAATGCCGCCTATTCGATGGGAGCAAGCTACTTCCAGGTGATCCGCCATGTGATCTTGCCGGCGGCCCTGCCCGACATTCTGGTGGGCATGCGCATTGCCATCGGCTTTGGCTGGACGACTCTGGTGGCCGCCGAAATGGTCGCGGCGAATGTAGGTCTGGGTCAGATGGTGCTCAACGCCTCGAACTTCCTGCGCACCGACATCGTGATCATGGGCATCATCGTCATCGGTGTGATCGCCTATGTCTTCGACCTGTTCATGCGCTGGGTCGAAAAGCGCCTGGTTCCATGGAAGGGACGCATGTAAGTGCTGCCGATTCCCCGGCGGGGACGGCTCCGGCAAGCAGAAAGCGGGCAGGCATTGAGCCTTCCCGCTTTTCTGTTTTGCGTTGTTTCGGCCTGTCGCCTGAGCTTGCCCGGCCTTGCGCGACACCTGACGCACGCCATCTCGGTCATCGCCGGCACAGCATCTCGGCCACAGAAAACAGCAAGGCCTCGTCGATATCCTGCTGCAGATCGACGGCAAGCCTTTGACGGTAGAAGACCCCCAGATCCAGTCCGACACCCAGGGCGCAGACCTTCACGCCGCCCATGCGCTCCTGGACTGCAAGAACCTGCCGCAGATGCTGATCCAGATAATGCTCGTCATTGGCCTGATGGGTCGCCGTGTCCATGGGACAGCCATCGGAAACTACAAGCAGGATGCGACGCTGCGCGGTCTTTGCACGCAGCCTCTGGCACGCCCATTCCACGGCCTCGCCGTCGATGCCTTCACGAAAGATGTCGGGCTTGCGCAGCGCCGCAATGCCGTGCCGGGCATGACGCCAGGGCTTGGCACCGTCCTTGAAGACAATGTGCAGGCGCTCGTTGAGACGTCCCGGAAACTGGGGCTGGCCCGCGCGCTGCCAGCGGCGGCGCGTTCTGCCGCCATTCCAGGCCTGGGTGGAAAAACCCAGTATCTCCACGCTCGCCCCAGCCATCTCCAGCGCCCGCCCCAGCACGTCAAGCAACAGCGACAAAGGCTTGGCAAAGGTTTTCATGGAGCCCGAGCAGTCCATGAGAATGGTGACAGCGGTCTCGTTGACGGGACGCTGCATCTCGTCCTTGAAAATCGCGCGCTGCTGCGGGTCCGTCACCAGCTGGGACAGGCGGCTGCCGTCCAGATGCCCTTCCTCCAGGCCGAAGTTCCAGCCATTGCGCTGCGTACTGGCCAGACGCTGCTGCAGATAGCGCGCCAGCCGCCCGGCCTGCAGCAATCCCGAGCGCGCCAGCTCCTCGTCCATCTGCTCCCGGAACTGGGCCAGCTGCAGCGCCCGGATCAGCTCAGCGGCCTGCACCTCCCTATCGAACTCGCGCGTGAAAACCCGGTAGCTTTGTGCAGTGCCGGCCCAGGCCCGGCTGTCGCCGGTTTGCGCTACGGGCATGCTGTCCTGACTCTGGGACTCAAAGTGCAGAGGCAGGGCAAAACTGCTGCGCCGCCTGGGGCCGCCGGCACCGCGCGGCACATCCTCCTGCGCCGCACGCACCGCCATGCCGACCCAGCGGCTGACGGCCAGGGCAGGCTCGACAAACTGCTGCTGCCGGTCACTGAAGCGCCTCAGCCGATCCCAGTGCCGGCCCAGCGGGGAAGCCATGGACATCCGCGTGGACTCCACCAGATCGGCCATGCGCTCCGGTATCTCATGCCCGGTCAGCCGGCTCCAGGCCGTGATGGCCACCGCGAACAGCAAGATGCCCAGACTGCTTTCCGTCAGGCCGGAATCCACGAACGCCTGGCACCAGTTCACAAAGCGCTGGCGCATGTTCTCGCGCGCTCCGGGCCAGGCCTCGGGTACCAGGCTCTCCACGCGCAACTGCTCGAGCAGCTCGAACACCATGCGCTCCACCGGGTCCTGGGGCAGATGCGACTGAAACAGGGCTTGATCGCTCCACTGCAGACGCAGACCCATGCTGTCGAGCAGGCCGCGCTGATCCGTCTGCTGCACCGGCACCTGGCTATGGTGGGCCGCCGCCTGGGGTATGGGCGTGGTGCCGCGGTACAGCGTCTGGCCGCTCCATTGCAGGCTGGCGTCGCCGGTGACCGCGCGCAGCATGGCGCCGCCCCAGGCCTCCATGCGAGACAGCGAGGCAGAGCCGGAAGTCTCGGTGCTCATGCCAGCAACGCCAGTGCTGCTTCTTCGGGCTGCGCCAGCTCCTGGGCGAAGCAGCGCTGGAAATACTCGCGCACGATGGCGCGCTCGGCAGGCTCGCATTTGTTGAGGAACGACAGCTCGAAGGCCAGCTTCAGGTCGTGGAAGATGGCGATGTTCTCGGCCCAGCTAATCACCGTGCGCGGAGACATCAGCAAGGACAGATCACCCACCGCAAAGCCCTTGCGCGTCAGCCCGGCCAGCGCCACCATGGCGACCACCTTGCGGCGCCCGTCGGCTGTGGCCAGCTCCGGCACGCGTGCCAGCACGATGGCCGCTTCCTCGGCCGGGGGGAGATAGTTCAGGCTGGTGACCAGATTCCAGCGATCGAGCTGGGCATGGTTGAGCTGCTGGGTGCCGTGATAGAGCCCGTTGAGATTACCCTGCCCCAGGGTGTTCATGGTGGCAAACAGCCGAAAGCAGGGATGCGGCTGGATCACGCGCTTCTGATCGAGCAGGGTAAAGCTGCCCTCTCGCTCCAGAACCCGCTGAATGACGAACATCACGTCGGGACGTCCGGCATCGTACTCGTCAAACACCATGGCCACGGGCCGCTGCAGCGCCCAGGGCAGGATGCCTTCCTGGAACTGGGTCACCTGCTTGCCATCCTGCAACACGATGCTGTCCTTGCCCACCAGATCCAGGCGGCTGATATGACCGTCCAGATTCACGCGCACGCAGGGCCAGTTCAGCCTCGCCGCCACCTGCTCTATATGTGTGGATTTGCCCGTGCCGTGCAGTCCCTGTATGACGACGCGCCGGTTGTGCGAGAAACCCGCCAGGATGGCTTGCGTCACCTGCGGATTCAGGCGGTAGGCCTTGTCAATGGCGGGAACATGCTCGCTGCGCTCGGCAAAGGCCGGCACGCTCATGTCCGTGTCGATGCCAAATACATCGCGCACGCTTACGGTGCGGGTGGGCTGCAGCTGGCTCAGGTCAGTCATCATCGGCTTCCGGTGGAACGTCATCGTTAATGCGGGCGATCGCCGCGACGGCCGCCTGCAGCTTGGGAAGAAAGGACAAGGCCTTCTCCTTGGAAAAACGCATGATGGGTGCCTGCACGGCAAGCCCCATATTGGAGTTGCCCTGGGGCGCTGGCACCAGCACGCCAAGGCACAGCAGCCCGGGCAGGAACTCCTCGTTGTCGAAGGCGTAGCCCTGCGCCCGCACCTGATCGAGCTCCTGGTCCAGCGCCTCGAAGGTCGCCAACGTATTGCCGGTGAACGCCTCCAACGGCACATTGGCCAGCAGCCGACGGCGCTGGGCTGGCGACATCTGACTCAGGAACAGCTTGCCCGTGGCCGAGCAGTGCGCGGGCACGCGCGAGCCCGGGTGCAGATAAAAGCGCAGCGGCGCCGGTGTCTCCACGCGGTCCAGATACAGGACCTCGCTGCCCGAGAAAGCCGTGATGTTGCAGCTCTCGCCAAGCTCGCGCACCAGCTGGGTCAGCACCGCATGCCGCGCGCCATGCGTGGTGTTGTTGAGCAACACGTTCTCCGCCAGCCGCATCAGCCGCTGGCCCGTGCCGTAGTGGCGACCGTTGCCATCTCTTTGCAGGATTCCGGCGCTTTCCAGCTGCGCAAGCATGCGGTGCATGGTCGGCTTGGGCAGCCCTGTCTCTTCCACCATGGTCTGCAAGGTGAAGGGCTGGCTCTTCTGCGCCACGGCTTCCAGCAGCGCGAACAAACGCAGATTGGGCGTGTCTCCGTCCAGGCGAGCCGAGGGGGTGTCTTCGCTGTGCTTCATATCGTTGTCGATCATATTAATTTCCATTTTTCGAGTCAATTTATTCCATAAAAAGAAATTTACTTGCACGAAAACAAAAAAATGCCATAGACTGACATCGTTATTTCTTTTTTCGGAACCATAGGTTTCAAATTCTTAAGGAGACAGAGATGGCTGCAACGGACAATCGTAAAGTGGTTGAAGGCGTTCACAAGATGACCCCTTCGGAAGCATTCGTGGAAACCTGCGTCGCCAATGGCGTCAGCGAGATGTTCGGCATCATGGGTTCCGCCTTCATGGATGCCATGGACATCTTCGCCCCCGCAGGCATTCGCCTGATCCCGGTGGTGCATGAGCAAGGAGCGGCCCATATGGCCGATGGCTATGCCCGCGTCTCGGGTCGCCACGGCGTGGTGATCGGCCAGAACGGCCCCGGCATCAGCAACTGCGTGACCGGGATTGCCGCAGCCTACTGGGCGCACAGCCCGGTGGTGATCGTGACTCCCGAGACCGGCACCATGGGCATGGGCCTGGGCGGCTTCCAGGAAGCCAATCAGCTGCCCATGTTCCAGGAGTTCACCAAGTACCAGGGCCATGTCTGCAACCCCAAGCGCATGGCCGAGTTCACGGGCCGCGTCTTCGACCGCGCCATGTCCGAGATGGGTCCGACCCAGCTCAATATTCCACGTGACTACTTCTACGGCGAGATCGAGTGCGAGATTCCCAAGCCCATGCGCGTGGACCGCGGCCATGGCGGCGAAGCCAGCCTGCAGGCCGCCGTGGAGCTGCTCAAGACTGCCAAGTTCCCGGTGATCCTGGCCGGCGGTGGCGTGGTCATGGGCGATGCCGTGGAGGAAGCCAGGCAGCTGGCCGAGCGCCTGGGCGCTCCCGTGGCCACGGGCTATCTGCGCAACGATGCCTTCCCCGCCAAGCACCCGCTGTGGGCCGGCCCTCTGGGCTACCAGGGCTCCAAGGCCGCCATGAAGCTGATCGCCCAGGCCGACGTGGTGATTGCGCTGGGCTCGCGCATGGGCCCCTTCGGCACCCTGCCCCAGCATGGCATGGACTATTGGCCCAAGACCGCCAAGATCATCCAGATCGAGGCCGATCACACCAACCTGGGCCTGGTCAAGAAGATCGCCGTGGGCATCAACGGCGATGCCAAGGCCGTGGCGGCCGAGTTGAGCAGGCGCCTGGCCGATGTGACGCTGGGCTGCGATGCCACCAAGGCAGCGCGCGCCGACACCATCGCCACGGAAAAGGCCGCCTGGGAGAAGGAGCTCGACGGCTGGACCCACGAGCGCGACCCCTACAGCCTGGACATGATCGAAGAGGCCAAGGGCGAACGCACGCCGACCGGCGGCAGCTATCTGCATCCCCGCCAGGTGCTGCGAGAGCTCGAAAAAGCCATGCCGGCGCGCGTCATGGTATCCACCGACATCGGCAACATCAATTCGGTGGCCAACAGCTATCTGCGCTTCGACGAGCCGCGCAGCTTCTTCGCTCCCATGAGCTTCGGCAACTGCGGCTATGCGCTGCCCACCATCATCGGCGCCAAGTGCGCAGCACCCGATCGCCCGGCCATCGCCTATGCAGGTGACGGTGCCTGGGGCATGAGCATGATGGAGATCATGACCGCCGTGCGCCACGACATCCCCGTGACCGCCGTGGTGTTCCACAACCGCCAGTGGGGCGCAGAAAAGAAGAACCAGGTGGACTTCTACAACCGCCGTTTCGTGGCGGGCGAGCTGGAGAGCGAAAGCTTCTCCGACATCGCCAAGGCCATGGGAGCCGAAGGCATCGTGGTGGACCATATCGAGGACGTGGGCCCGGCACTGCAAAAAGCCATCGACATGCAGATGAAGGAAGGCAAGACCTGCGTGATCGAGATCATGTGTACCCGCGAGCTCGGCGACCCCTTCCGCCGCGACGCCTTGTCCAAGCCCGTGCGCATGCTGGACAAGTACAAAGACTTTGTCTGACGCCGTCTGACACCCTCTGAGGCGCTACGCGCCTTCCCCCTCTCTACCCGCTGCGCGGGGGAGGGGGACGACACCCTCGGTGCGGGGCAGCCCTTCCTCGGTGTCCCTGGGTTGGGCCGCGCCGGTTTCATGCGCCTTGGGTAAAGCGCAAGGCCCTCGAAAGCCGACTCCCAGACCCCCTGCGTTACTCACGCCGGGCCTTGTACTTCCCCGCAGGAGCTTTCATGACTCCCCCACTCTCCCTTGCCGTGGCCGCCGACGATGTGCCCGCCACGCCGCGTCCCCATCTCCAGCAATTGATCAACCAGGCCCGGGCCCGCGGTCCGATTCCCGTGGCCGTGGCCTATCCCTGCGATGCCAGCTCTTTGCTGGCAGCCATGCAGGCGGCGGAAGCCGGCCTGATCAAGCCCCTGCTGGTAGGCCCGCGCCAGCGCATCGAGGCTACGGCCCGCTCTGCCGGTCTGGATCTGTCGGCCGCCGAGATCCATGCCACGGCGGACGACTCCCGCATCGCTGCGGCACATGCCGCAGCCCTGTGCCGCGATGGTCAGGCCCGGGCTCTGATGAAGGGCAGCCTGCACAGCGACGATCTGCTGGGCGCGGCCGTGGCGCGCGAAGCCGGTCTGCGCGGCAGCCGCCGGGCCAGCCATGTATTCATCATGGACATCCCCGGCTACGACCGCCCGCTGCTGATGACCGACTGCGTGGTCAACATCTTCCCCAGCCTGATAGAAAAACGCGACATCGCCCAGAACGCGGTCGATCTGGCGCAGGCCATCGGCATAGTCCAGCCGCGCGTGGCCCTGCTGTCGGCGGTGGAAACCGTCAACCCGGCCATTCCCGGAACCATCGATGCGGCAGCCCTGTGCAAGATGGCCGACCGCGGCCAGATCACGGGCGGCATCTTTGACGGACCGCTGGCCTACGACAACGCCATCTCCCTGCACTCGGCGCACAACAAGGGCATCGTCTCCGATGTCGCAGGCCGTCCCGATGTGCTGCTGGCGCCCAACCTCGAAGCTGGAAACATGATCTACAAGCAGTTGGTCTACATGGCCAACGCCGAATGCGCCGGCCTGGTGCTGGGCATGCGCGTGCCCATCGTGCTGACCAGCCGCTCCGACTCGGTGGCCAGCCGCATCGCCTCCTGCGCCCTGGCCGTGCTGGCCAGTGCAGGGATGCAGGCATAGAGCAAGACTTGGGGCCAAGGCCCTGCCGAACACTGCGGTGGCCGGGCCTTTCTGTCAAACGCCTATCTCCCGCAGACGCCAGAAACGAAAAAGCCTCAGAGTATTTCTACTCTGAGGCTTAACGTTTGGTGCGGCTGGCAGGAATCGAACCCACGACCCCTTGGTTCGTAGCCAAGTACTCTATCCAGCTGAGCTACAGCCGCATTGGCGGAGAGGGTGGGATTCGAACCCACGGTACGTTTGCACGTACGCCTGATTTCGAGTCAGGTACATTCGACCACTCTGCCACCTCTCCTGTGTCGAAGCATCTATTGTAGCCTAAAAATTCAGGCCTTCAGCAAAGTTTTGCCACCCATGTACGAAACCAGTGCTTCGGGCACGGTGATCGAGCCGTCGGCGTTCTGATAGTTCTCCAGCACGGCGACCAGCGTACGACCCACGGCCAGGCCGGAACCGTTGAGCGTGTGCACCAGTTCGTTCTTGCCCTGAGCATTCTTGAAGCGGGCCTGCATGCGGCGCGCCTGGAAGGCTTCGCAGTTGGAGACCGAGCTGATTTCGCGGTAGGTGCCCTGTGCCGGCACCCAGACTTCCAGGTCATAGGTCTTGGCAGCGCCAAAGCCCATGTCGCCTGTGCACAGGCTCATCACGCGGTACGGCAGGCCCAGCTTCTGCAGCACGGCTTCTGCGTGACCGGTCATCTCTTCCAGCGCTTCATAGCTCTTTTCGGGATGCACGATCTGCACCATCTCGACCTTGTCGAACTGGTGCTGACGGATCAGACCGCGCGTGTCGCGGCCGCCGGAGCCGGCTTCGGAACGGAAGCAGGGGCTGTGTGCGGTCAGCTTGATGGGCAGACGATCTTCGGCCAGCACTTCATCGCGCACCAGATTCGTCAGAGGCACTTCGGCCGTGGGAATCAGGTACAGAGCCGCAGTATCGGGCACGGGTTCGGCGTCCTGACCGCCCTTGTTGGCAGCGAACAGATCGCCTTCGAACTTGGGCAGCTGGCCCGTGCCCTTGAGCGAATCGCTGTTGACGATGTAAGGCACATAGCATTCGGTATAGCCATGCTGCTCGGTCTGCAGGTCCAGCATGAACTGGGCCAGCGCACGGTGCAGGCGCGCGATCTGGCCCTGCATCACGGTAAAGCGCGAGCCTGTGAGCTTGATGCCGGCTTCGAAGTCCAGGCCGATGGGGGCGCCCAGATCGACGTGATCCTTGATCTCGAAGTCGAAATTCCTCGGCGTGCCGAAGCGACGCACTTCCACATTGCCTTCTTCGTCGGCGCCCACGGGTACGGACTCATGAGGCAGATTGGGCACGGCCACCAGCATGGCCTGCAGCTCGGTCTGGATCTGGTCCAGGCGCGTGGCCGATTGTTCCAGCTCAGTCTTCATGGCGGCCACTTCGGCCTTGGCGGCTTCGGCGGCGTCCTTTTCGCCCTTGCCCATCAACATGCCGATCTGCTTGGACAGCTGGTTGCGCTTGGACTGCAGCTCCTCCGTGCGCGTCTGGATGGACTTGCGTTCGGATTCCAGCGCCTTGAAGGCTTCCACGTTCAGGAAGGCTTGGGGGTTCTTGCGGGTTTGCAGTCGGGCGACGACTGAATCCAGGTCTTTGCGGAGAAGTTGAATGTCGAGCATAGAGGGGGATTTTAGAGCGACTGGCCGCACCCGGCCGATACACGGGGGATGGCAGCAGTCAGCTATCAAAAGCAAAGCGCCTTGCGCAGGCTATTCATAGAATTTCAGCATAAAACTATCTGAAATTAACGAATACCCAGCGCAAGGCGCTATGAAGTTTCAAGCAATCAGCTTGTCAGAACTCAATGTCCGGTCTCGGGCGCCTTGCGCACTGCAATCTCCAGGCCCGTGGCCGCGTCGATCTTCAGACCCTTGGGCAGCGGGAACTTGATGGTTTCCTCGATACCGTCCATCTTGCGCACGGCGACTGCGCCCAATTGCCGGATGCGTGCGATGACCTCGTCGACCAGCACTTCGGGCGCCGAGGCACCGGCCGTCAGCCCCACGCGGGCCGCATCGGCAAACCATTCCTGCTTGAGCTCAAGCGCGTTGTCCACCATGTAGGCAGGCGTGCCCAGGCGATCGGCCAGCTCACGCAGGCGATTGCTGTTGGAGCTGGTCGGGCTGCCGACGACGATAACCAGATCCACCTGGGGTGCCAGCACCTTCACGGCGTCCTGCCGATTCTGCGTGGCATAGCAGATGTCCTGCTGCTTGGGCTCGCGCACCTGCGGAAAACGCGCCTTGATGGCGGCCTTGATGCCTGCGGCGTCATCGACCGACAGCGTGGTCTGCGTCACCACGGCCAGCTTTTCGGTCTGGCGCGGCGCCACCTTGGCCACATCGCCCTCGTCCTCGACCAGGTGAATGCCTTCGGAGAGCTGGCCCATGGTGCCTTCGACCTCGGGATGGCCCTTGTGGCCGATCATGAGGAATTCGTAGCCTTCCTTGGCCAGCTTGGCGACTTCCACATGCACCTTGGTGACCAGCGGGCAGGTCGCATCGAAGATGGCAAAGCCCCGGCGCTCGGCCTCCTCCTGCACGGCCTTGGAGACGCCGTGGGCCGAGAAGATCAGCGTGGCGCCGGGTGGCACCTCGTCGAGCTCCTCGATGAAGATGGCGCCCTTGGCCTTGAGATCGTTGACCACAAAGGTGTTGTGCACGATCTCGTGGCGCACGTAGATGGGCGCGCCGAACTTGGCCAGCGCCCGCTCCACGATCTCGATGGCGCGATCCACCCCGGCGCAAAAGCCGCGCGGCTCGGCCAGCAGGACTTCCTTGGCGCCCACCACCTCAGAGTACCCCGATCAGCTTCACTTCAAACGTCACGGGCTGGCCGGCCAGCGGGTGGTTGAAGTCGAACAGCACGGCGCCGTCCTCGCGCACCTGCACCACGGCGCCGGCATATTGACCCAGGCCGTCGGGCGTGGGGAACTGCACCACATCGCCTGCAGTGTATTGCTCATGCGGGTCGCCGAGCTCGTTCATGAGCTTGCGGGCCACCCACTGCATCATGTCGGGGTTGCGCTCGCCAAAGGCTTCGCCTGCGGGCAGCTCGAAAGTGGTGTGCGTGCCCTCGGCCAGGCCGATCAGCTTGTCTTCCATCGCCGGTGACAGCTCGCCCGCCCCCAGCGACAGTGTCGCCGGCTTTTCGTTGAAGGTATTGATCACATCGCCCGCAGGGCCCGCCAGGCGGTAATGCAGCGTGAGAAAAGAGCCTGCCTGCACGACGGGCAGATCCGAAGGGGTTGCGCTTGTGGTCATGAAAGTCCCGATAAACTGGGCTGCATTGTAAGAGCGAGCCTATAACCTCTCCGAGCCTGCGTTGAGATGCCCGGCCCGCCCTGGACTTTCCTGCCTTGTGTGAGCAAGCACTGACACCCATGCCCATCAAAGACCTGCCCCTGGATGCCCAGCCGCGCGAAAAGCTCGCGCAGCGGGGTGCGGCTGCGCTCTCGGATGCCGAGCTGCTGGCCGTCATTCTGCGCACCGGCATGGCCGGCAAGACGGTGCTGCAGATGGCGCAGGAGCTGCCCGGTGATCGCCAGGGAACAGGCGGTCTGGCCGGACTGCTGGCCGCCGACTACAAGGCCTTGGCAACCGTCAAAGGCCTGGGCCCGGCCAAGCGCGCCGAGCTGATGGCCGTGCTGGAGCTGGCCCGACGCGCCACGGCGCAGCAGTTGCGCGAGCGGGAAGTCTTTTCCTCCCCCGAAGCCGTCAAGCACTATCTGCAGCTGCACCTGGCAGCCAGGCCGCACGAGGTGTTTGCCGTGCTGTTTCTGGACAGTCAGAACCGCTTGCTGGCTCTTGAAGAAATGTTTCGCGGTACCTTGACGCAAACCTCCGTCTACCCTCGTGAAGTCGTGCTTCGCGCCCTGCACCATCAGGCCGGCGCGGTGATCCTCGCGCACAACCACCCCAGCGGCAGCGTGCAGCCCAGCAGCGCCGACTGCGCGCTGACCGCCACGCTCAAGGCCGCCCTGGCCTTGATCGATGTGCGCGTGCTCGACCACATCATCGTCGGACCGGGCGCTGCCTGCTCCATGGCCGAGGAGAGTTTGCTATGAGCCATGGACACCGCTCGCTGCAGGATCTGGCCGGCATCTCCCGCCACCTCAAGCAGCTGCGCGAACAGGCCGAAGCCCTGGCCCTCGCCCAGGCCGAGGCGCGTGCAGCGCGCGAACGCGAACGCAATCTGTTTGCGCTCAGCGTCGGCAAGGTCACGCCGCTGCGCTCGCGCAACGAAGTCAGCTTTCTGGAGCCGGCGCCCTCGCCGCTGCCGCTGCAGATGGTGCTGGACGAACAGAATGTGCTGCGCGAAGCCATGAGCGACGAATTCGATGTCAGCACCCTGCTGGACGTGGACGATCAACTGAGCTTTCGCCGCCCCGGTATCGGTCTCGACGTGACGCGCAAGCTGCGTGGCGGCCACTGGAGCATCCAGCGCCAGCTGGACCTGCACGGCTTGCGCTCGGACGAAGCCCGCGAGGCGCTGGGCCAGTTCATCCGGCTGTCGCACCGCACGGGCGTGCGTTGCGTGCGCATCGTGCACGGCAAGGGCCTGGGCTCGCCGGGCCGCACCCCCGTGCTCAAGGGCAAGGTGCAGCGCTGGCTGGTCCAGAAGAAAGAGGTTCTCGCCTTTGTCCAGGCCCGCCCGGCCGAAGGAGGCGCGGGCGCGCTGGTGGTGCTGCTGCAGCCAGGCAAGCGCAAGCTGTTCTGAGCCCCATACTTCGGATCTGATAGCTGCTCGCGCTTATCTACATTGGGATTGAGCCCAAAAGGCTTATCTTCCCTGTGGCACGGTATTGAGCGGCAAGGGCAACGGTCGCATGTCGCGGCCGTAAATGCGGCGTATGCGCTCGGGCACCGTGGGGTGGGACTCCAGCCAGTCTTCGAGGCGGCTGGCATGGGGTGTTTCGGCCAGCAACATGTGCTGCACGATGCGCTTGTCCAGCCCCTGGTGGCTGCGCGTGTCCTGCTGCCAGCTGCCGTACTGCTCCTCGGCCAGCTCACGCTGCGTGAGCACCTTGCGCAGCACGCCGCCCAGGCCGTCCTTGCTGCGTGTCCATTGCACGGCACGCGCGTCGGCCAGATATTCGCGCTGGCGCGACACGGCAGCCTTGAGCAACTGACCGCCGAGCCAGCCGACAAAGCCCGCAGCCTGGATGAAGAGGCCAAACCATTGCGTAAGGATGCTGTCGCGTTCGCGCAGGCTCTGGCCGAAGTTGTGAATCAGCTCCAGCCCGTAGACCATGCCGGCCAGCTGCATGTTCAGCCGCGTGTCGCCCTCGCGCAGATGGGACAGTTCATGCGCCACCAGGCCCTGCATTTCCTCACGGCTGAGCTGGTCCAGCGCCCCCTGGGTCACGGCAATGACGGAGTCCTGCGCGTCCCAGCCCGCCGCAAAGGCGTTGATGGCCTCGGTCCGCGCCAGCACCGCGACCTGGGGCGCAGGCCATTGCGCCGCGATGCACATTTCATGGACGATATTGCACAGCTGCTGCTCGGCCAGCGAGCTACCGGGTCTGGCCTCGCGCGCTCCCACGCGCTGTGCCAGTTTGCGCCCGCCGTGGCGCAGCTGGTCCAGCTCTATCCAGCAGCCGCCCAGCACCAGCAGCAAGGTCACGCCGATATTCACCGCCGCAAAGCCTGTGGGATAGTCCCAGCCGCCGAATGCCAGAGTGCCCAGCCACCAGGCCAGCATCAAGCCCAGATGCACCGATACCACCACGGCCAGCACGCACAGGCCGAACACCAGCAGCAACCAGCGCGTGCTGCGCCTGGCTTCGCGCTGTCGCTCCCAAAAACGCATGCGCTCAGAACCTGACCTGAGGGACGGCGCGCTCCTGCTCGCTCTGGGTCGAAGCCAGCATGTCCAGATGCACAAACCCCACCAGCCGTGCCACGATCAGGTCCGGGAACTGTCCAGCCTGGTTGTTGAAGTCCAGCACCTCGTCGTTATAGGACTGGCGTGCAAAGCCGATGCGGTTCTCGGTGCTGGTGATCTCTTCGCTGAGCTGCTGCATGCGGGCATCGGCCTTGAGGGTGGGATAGGCCTCGGCCAGCGCCATCAGACGGCCCATCTGGCCGCCCAGCACCTGCTCTGCCGCCATGAGCGCCCCCATGACTTGCGCCTTACCCGGCGACTGGCGCGCCTTGTCGGCAGCGCTGACGGCCTCGCCGCGTGCGCGAATCACGGCCTCCAGCGTCTGAGCCTCGTGCTGCATATAGCCGCGGGCAACCTCCACCAGGTTGGGAATCAGGTCATGGCGGCGCTTGAGCTGCACATCGATCTGCGCAAACGCGTTCTCCACCTGGTTCTTGTGCGTGCGCAAGCGGTTGTAGAGGGCAATTGCCCAGATCACGATCACCACCACCACTGCCAGTGCGATATATGCCGTCATACCCTCTCCCCTATCCCTGAAAAATTTCTCGCATCATAGCCAGTCCCAGAAAAAAGCCGCCGTAGCTTTTGCAGCCACGGCGGCAGTTGTTTCGACAACGCAGCCTACTTGGACAGATCGAGCTGATATTTGCTCATGCCCTTGCCGGAGCCATCATCCGCGGCCAGCACGGACACTCCCGTCAAGCCGGCGGCCTGGGCCACGCTCAGGGCGTCGGCACCGGAGCTGAACACCACCGGGCCGGCCGTGGTCACCTTGGTAAAGCGCCAGCTCTTGGCAGCACCATTGGCGACTCTGGTGATCTGCGGATTCTGGCGCACATACCCGATCACCACATCGCGGTTCGCATCGGGCGATGCCCAGATGGCCGACGAGCCGTCGAGCTTGGGGATGAAGCTGGCACCGCTGGTGGCACGGTAGTTGTTGGTGGCGATCACGAACTCCTGCGCCGTATCCATGGGCTTGCCCAGATAGCTCAGGTTCTTGATACGGCTGCCCAGAGGCTGAGTGACATCGATCTCGTACTGCACATCGGCCGTGGTGAACATGTCGAAGTTGTAGCCCGGGAAGCTGCTGATCAAAGGCTGCTCGGCCGTCTTGCTCACGTCGATCTGGTTGAAGCGCTTGGCGGCAGCTTCCAGCCAGCTCTTGATGTCGGCGCCATTGACCTTCACCGCATACACGGTGTTGGGGTACAGATACAGGTCGGCCGCGTTGTAGATGGCCAGCGAGCCGGCCGCCACATCGGTGAAGTCCTTGCCGCCCTGGAAGCCGGACTTGAACGGCGCGCTCACCGAGAGCACGGGCAGGCTGGCGTACTGCGGCAGATTGGCCTTGATGTAGCTGGCCACATAGGCCTGCTGGGCCTGGTTGACGATCTGGATCGCACCGGGATCGCCCACATCGGCAAACAGCGTGCTCATGCGGAAGTCCGTGCTGCCGATGGGCGTCTTCACATAGCTGATGGCCGCCTGATGCTGTGTCTCGATCAGCGGCGCAACGGCCGGATCGGCATCCACAAACGCCGTGGCACCTGCGGCATCCTTGTTCTGGATGTTGCGCAGCTCGCTCTTGCTGCCGGTCTTGGCCACGCTCCACTTCTTGCCGTCCCATTGCAGCGGCAGCTGGATCACGCCCAGCGCCTTGCCCCAGGAGCTGGCCATGACCGCAGGCACGCCGTTGATGGTGCCGGCCTGGTTGTCCACGCCGCTCTGGCTGTAGGCGGGCTTGGCCGACAGATCAGGAAACACGCTGTGCTGATGGCCCATGACCATGGCATCGATGCCCGCCACCTTGGACAGATACAGGCCGGGGTTCTCCATGGTCGCCGAATAGGCCGAGCCATCCAGACCGCCATGCAGCAGCGCCACCACCACATCGGCGCCCTTGGCGCGCAGCTCGGGCACGTATTTGCTGGCCGCCTCGACCGCGCCCTCGGTGTAGACCTTGCCTTCCAGATAACGCTTGTCCCAGTTCATGATGCCCGGCGTGGTGAAGCCGATCACGCCGATCTTGATGGGCAGCTTGACTTCCTTGCCGTCGCTGCCCTTGGCCACCATGGTGCGCTCCAGCACGGCATAGGGCTGGACCAGCGGCTTCTTGGTCTTGCTGCTGTAGACATTGGCCAGCACGGCCGGATAGCCGTTGCCCGCACATTTCTGGCTGGCGTCCACGCCGTCCACATCCAGACCGCCACCCAGCACCTGGTTGAGAAAGGGCAGACCGTAATTGAACTCGTGATTGCCCAGCGTGCCGGCGTCAAAGCTCAGCGCGCCCATGGCCTTGTACATGGACAGCTGCTGCGTGCAGGCGATAGGCTTGATCTCGGCCTCGTAGTCGGCCAGGGCCGTGCCCTGGATGGTGTCGCCGTTGTCCACCAGCAGCGTGTTGGCAAATTCCTTGCGGGCCGCACGGATCAGAGTGGCCGTGCGCTCGAAGCCATAGGTCTTGTCTTCGGCCAGCTTGAAATAGTCATAGCTGCGCACATTGAAGTGCAGGTCCGTGGTCTCCAGAACGGCCAGCGTCGCCGTGGCAGGCTGTGCGGTGACAGGCGTTGTGCTGCTGTCGTCGCTGCCGCCGCAGGCGGCCAGCAAGGCGGCACAGCCTACGGCCGTCAGCACATGGCGGCGTTGCTGCAATGCCGAGAAGAAACCGCCCGAACGCAGCTTTGCGCCCGGCAAATCGAAATCCTGCATGGTTGACCCTGCTTGTTGAAAAACAGGCAGTGTCGGCAGGGGTTTTTACAGCGTCATGAAGGAAATTTGACGCTTTGCCACCGGGCCCAGGAACTCAGGCGCCGCGATTGCGCATCCAGTCCGCCGTGTTCATGAAGCTGGCCTTGAGGCGCGTGCGCAAGGCCTCGGGCACCTCGGTCTCGCCCATGGCCTGATCCATGCAGGCCACCCACTGGTCACGCTCCTGGATGCCGATGGAAAACGGCATATGGCGCATGCGCAGACGCGGATGACCGAAACGATCCTGGTAATAGTCGGGGCCGCCCAGCCAGCCGCAGAGAAACCAGAACAGCTTCTGGCGCGCGTCGTCGAGCGTGCTGCCGTGGGCGGCGCGCAGCTCCTTGTAGCCGGGCTCCAGATCCATGAGGTCATAGAAACGGGCAACCAGCTGCTGGACTTTGTCTTCGCCACCTATCCATTCGTAGGGGGTATCAAACGGGGGCTTTTCTTCAATCTGCATGTGTAGCGGCTTTGCGAGTCAGTCCCGATTGTCGGACATGCGGCATGTCCGTACCCGAGCGCAGGAATGCGAAAACCCCAACGGCCGTCAGCACCGTCACGCCGGCCAGCACATCGAGCAAGCTGGAAAAAGCCAGGCCATAGGCCTTGAGCAGATCGGCGGCCGACGCGTCCTGCATCAACGTCAGCGCTCCCTGCATATTGCCGGTAACCAGCATCTGGGCCACGGCAGAGCCCTGCGTCATGGAGGGCGAGAGAGCCGCCAACTCCCGCGCCAGCAGCGCGGCCAGCGCGGCCCCGACCACGGCCAGGGCCATGCCTTCGCCCGCCACACGCACGGTGCTGAAGATGCCCGTGGCCATACCGGCACGCTCGCGCGGCACCACGGTCACGGCAAGCCCGTCCATCAGCCCCCAGGGCAGGCCTATGCCCAGACCGATCAGCAGCAGCGGCGCAGCCATCTGCGTCAGGTCCGAGCCGGGGGCGCAGCGACCCAGCCACAGCAAGCCCATGGCACAGATCAGCAGTCCCGCCCCGCACAGCAGGGCGGCCGACAGCCAGCGCGCAAGCCAGCCCGCCAGCAGCGGCACGCACAGCATGGGCAGCGACAGCACGAACATCCGCTGCCCGGCCGCGAGCGGCGCCAAGCCTTCCACGCCGATGAAGCGCAGCGGCAGCAGCACCAGCAGCACCACGAAGGCATAGGCAGGTGCTGCGGCCAGCAGCTGCACGCCGACAAAGCGCGGATAGCGGAATAGCGACAGGTCCAGCATGGGGTGGGCGCTACGGCGCTCGATCTGCACAAAGGCCGCTGCCGCCAGCAGGGCAGCCGCCAGGGGCAGCCATGTGCGGCCATGCGACCAGCCCGTTTCCGGGACCTGCAGCATGCCCCAGGTCAACAGAGCCAGCGCCAGCGTGAACGACAGCGCGCCCGGCAGGTCCAGCCGCTGTGCCTGCGGATTGCGCGACTCCGGCATATGGCGCAGGCCCAGCAGCAGCGCAGCGAATGCTGCGACGGCGGCGCTGAGCATCACGCTGCGCCAACCCAAACTTTGCAGCAACCAACCCGACAGCAAGGGTCCGAAGGCCAGTCCCACCCCAAAAGAGGTGCCCACGAAACTGAAGGCCCGGGTACGCCCGGCACCATCGTAGGCCTGGGCCAGGCCGGCCGTGCCTGCCGCCAGCGCAGCGGCCGCGCCCAGTCCCTGCAGCGCCCGCAGCAGATCGAAGCCAATGATGGCCCCCTTGCCTTGCAGGCAGACCTGCAGCAGCACGCTGCCCACCACGACGGCCAGCCCCGCAAGAAACACGCGCCGCCGCCCGTAGACATCGGCCAATGCTCCTGCCGCCATCAGTGTGGCGCCGAAGCTCAGCATGAAGGCATTGATGACCCAGTTCAGCGCCAGAGGGCCGCCGCCCAGCGCCTCGCGCAGCGCCGACAGTGCCACGGCCGGCCCGGTAAAGCTCAGCGGCATGGCCAGAGCAGCCAGGCAGACTGATAGCAGCACCCAGGCAGGCGATGCGCGGCGGGCGCAAATCGGAAGATCCGCCTGTGGGCGGGATGGAGAAGTGGAGCAGGACATGGAGGACTGGCTTCGTGAATCAATCAGAAATGAACGATAAAAGCGCTCCAATCAAACGAAAATAGCTTTAAAACTCCCAACAATCCCAACCTAAGGTTGCCAATCATCATGGACAGCTTCAGCGGACTTGAGTCCTTTGTACGTGCCGCCGATCTTCTGAGCTTTGCGGAGGCTGGCCGCGCGCTTGGCATCTCGGCCTCGGCCGTGGGCAAGAACGTGGCGCGCCTGGAGCAGCAACTCGGCCTGCGCCTCTTCCATCGCACCACACGCCAGGTGCGTCTGACACAGGAAGGGACTCTGTTTCACGAACGCTGCCGGCGCATTCTCGACGAGTTGCACGATGCACGCGCGGCCATGCAGGCCGCCGCCGAAGCGCCGCGCGGCCGGCTGCGCGTGAGCCTGCCCACCATCGGCTACCGTTTTCTGCTGCCCGTGCTGCCCGAATTCCAGGCCCGCTATCCCGAGGTGGAGCTGGATCTGGACTTCAACGACCATCTGGTCGATGTCGTCGAAGCCGGCCTCGATGTAGTCATACGTAGCGGCGAGCTGGCCGATTCGCGGCTGGTGGCGCGCCGACTCGGGCCGTTTCGCTTCATTCTCGCGGCCTCGCCGACCTATCTGGCCGAGCGCGGTCTGCCGCTAACGCCGGCCGACCTTGCCGGACACAGCAGCCTGCGCTATCGCTTTCTGAACAGCGGCAAGCTCGAGGAGTGGACGCTGCCCGGACTGCCCGCCATGCCCATCGCCCTGGCCTGCAACAACATGGAAGCCATGCTGGGCGCAGCCATCTCAGGCCTGGGCCTGGCCTATATGCCCGACTTCCTGGCCCGCGACGCACTGGCGCGTGGCGAACTCCAGCAGGTCCTGGCGCAGCAGCTCACGCATAGCGGGCAGTTCTCGGCACTCTGGCCCTCCAGCCGCCAGCTCTCGCCCAAGGTCCGGGCTTTTGTGGACTTTGCGAGCGAGCGGCTGTTCAAGGGCTAGCCTTAGAACGTGCTTACGATCTCTACGCAGCCGCGTTGGAGCGCAATCGGGATGAGTTCGAAGCAATGGCTCGCCGCTTGCACCGGGGTGCAAGCAAGAGACAACGCGCAGAAATCGCCCGATTTCGCGCCAACCCTGCGGGACAGAGGCTTTGCGGGCGGTCTGCGGCGTTGCGAATCCTCGCAATAGCAGAGCTATTGCTGCGGTATCGCGCCTTGCATGCCATCCCGCAAAGCCTCTGTCGCGGCGCGAGGAGATCGTAAGCACGTTCTTATTCCGCCGCCTGGCGCAGCGTGATCATCACCGGGCGGCTGACCACCTCGCGCAACGCCCACCAGCCGGCCAGCCAGGCCAGCAATGCGCCCGCCAGCGCACCCACCAGCGGTACCCACCAAAGCACATTCCATTCGAAATCGAACACCCAGCGTGCCAGCGCCCAGCCCACGGCCAGGGCCACGCAGCTAGCCAGAAAGCCAGCCATCAGACCCACGCCGGCCAGCTCCGCGCTCTGCACCTGCCGCAGCAGGCCCGACCGGGCTCCCACGGCACGCATGATGGCGTATTCGCGCGCTCTTTCCTCACGCGTGCCGGTGACGGAGGCAAACAGCACGACCAGCCCCGCCACCAGCGTGAAGCCGAACAGGAACTCCACTGCGCGTATGACCTGGTCCATCACCTGCTGCACCTGGGCCAGCGTGCTGCTCAGGTCAACATTGGTGATGTTGGGAAATTCATTGACCAGCGCATTGTCAAAGCCCTTGATGTCGGGCGCGCGATAGGCCGCCAGATAGGTCACGGCCACGTTGTCCAGATGCTGCACCGGGTAGATCACAAAGAAGTTGGCACGCATGGAACTCCAGTCCACCTTGCGCAGGCTGGTGATGCGGGCCTCGTTCTCCTCGCCGCCGATATCGAAGCGCAGCGTATCGCCCAGCTTCAGGCCCAGGGTCTTGGCGATGCCTTCTTCCATGCTGATCGCACCCTGCTCGCCCGCCTGCCAGCGGCCGCCCACGATCTGGTTGTGATCGGGCATGGTTTCGGCGGTGGAGATATTGAACTCCCGATCCACCAGACGCTTGGCGCGATCCTCCTCATAGTCCTCAGGGCTGACGGCCTTGCCATTGACGGCAATCAGCCGGCCGCGAATCATGGGATACCAGTCATAGCTGTGCACGCCGGCCTTCTTCAGCGCGGCCTGAAAGTCCTGCGCCTGATCGGGCTGGACATTGATGACAAAGCGATCGGGCGCATTGGCCGGCGTGGCCTTGCGCCAGCTGGCAATCAGATCGGTGCGCAGCAGCACCAGCAACACCAGAGCCAGCAGCCCCACGGCCAGCGAGCTGACCTGTACCACGGCATACACGGGCTTGGCCGAGACCTGGCGCGTAGCCATGACCAGCCAGCGCGGCGCCGTGGCCTCGTTGACGACCTGGCGCAGCAGCTTGACGGCCAGCCAGGCCAGTCCTGCAAACAGCAGCACGGCGACGGCAAAGCCGCCCACGGCAATCAGACCCAGCTTGATGTCGCGGCTGGCCACCATCAGCAAAGCCGCAAAACCCGTAACGCCCACACCCAGCACCAGCCACGATGCGGGCTTGAGCGCCCCCAGGTCGCGCCGCATCACGCGCAGCGGCGGCACCTGCGCCAGCTGCAGCACGGGCGGCAAGCCAAAGGCCAGCAACAGAGTCAGCCCCATGCCCATGCCAAACAATGCGGGCCACAGGCTCGCCGCAGGCAGGGCAGACTCGACCAGTCCGGCCAGCAGCCAGACAAACACATGGTGCACGGCCCAGCCCAGCAGCACGCCGGCCGCGCTGGCTGCCAGGGCAATGCTCACGAACTCCACCACATAGGCCAGGGCAATGCGGCGCTGACTCTGGCCGAGCACGCGCAGCATGGCCGACGCATCGAGATGGCTGTTGGCAAAGGCACGCGCGGCCAGTGCCACGGCCACGGCCGACAGCAGCGCCGAGAGCAGAGCCACCAGACTCAGGAATTTCTCGGCCCTGTCCAGGGTCTGGCGCATTTCGGGGCGGCCGCTTTCCAGCGATTCCACACGCACGCCATGCAGGCTCTTGGCCAGTTCCTGTGCCCAGCCCAGATAGTCCTGTGCGGCCCGCTGCGCGCCGCGCCCGGCATCTGTCTGCACCGCCACAGCCAGCCGATAGGTGATGCGGCTGGCAGGCTGCACCAGGCGCGTTGCGGGCAGGTCCGCACTGTTGATCATCACGCGCGGGGCAAAGCTCATGAAGCCCGCGCCACGATCGGGCTCGATGGCAATGATGTGCGAGATATGAAAGCTCGCATCGCCCAGCAGCAGTCGGTCGCCGAGCTTCAGGCCCAGCGCCTCCAGCAGCGGTGCATCCACCCAGGCATGGCCGCGTTCGGGAATCGCCCGGACTTCCAGGTCTGGCTGGCCCGGCCCCTGATTCAGGTGCAGCACACCGCGCAACGGGTAGCCGGGGTCCACGCTTTTGAGCGCCACCAGGCGGCTGGCTCCGCCCTGCTCCTGGGCGGCCCGTGCCATGGTCGGAAAGCTGGCCGTGGCCACGGTCTGCAGTCCCTGCTGCTGTGCCTGCTGCACAAAAACCGCGGGGGCCGGGTTGTCGCTGACCACCACCACATCGCCGCCCAGCAGCTGACGGGCGTCGCGCTGCAGGCCGGCCTGCAGGCGATCGGCAAAAAAGCCCACCGAACTCAGTGCCGCCACTGCCAGCAGCACGGCCACGATGATCAGGCGCAGCTCGCCAGCGCGCAGATCGCGCCAGAGATTGCGCAGTCCCAGAATCCAGACAGATGATGCTTGCATGGTCTGCACGATAGCGCAGCGGCCTGCAGTCATGCCAAAACTGCATGGCAATTCCCTGCCGACCGAAGACGATAATCGATGCCATCGGACGGAGACCAGAACGTGGAAGCAATGTTGATCGTGGCCCTGGGGGCCGCTGTGGCGGGGTTTGTGCAGGGGCTTTCGGGCTTTGCCTTCGGCATGGTGGCCATGTCCTTCTGGGCCTGGGTGCTGGAGCCGCAGCTAGCGGCCGTGCTTTCGGTCTTCGGCTCTCTCACGGGCCAGATCATCGCGGCGTTCACAGTGCGGCGCGATTTCCACTGGAAGTCGCTGCTGCCCTTCATCGCGGGCGGCCTGGTCGGCATTCCCATGGGCGTGGCCGTGATGCCGCATCTCAATATGGACTGGTTCAAGCTCGGCCTGGGCTGCCTGCTGGTGCTGTGGTGCCCCACCATGCTGCTGAGCGCTCACCTGCCCCGGCTGACGCTGGGCGGCGGCCTTCTGGCCCGCCTGAGCGATGCGGTTGCGGGCCTGATCGGTGGCGCCATGGGCGGACTGGGCGGCTTCAGCGGCACCGTGCCCACGCTGTGGTGCACGCTGCGCGGCTTTGAGCGCCATGTGCAGCGCACGGTGATCCAGAACTTCAACCTCTCGGTGCTGGCCGTCACCATGGTCAGCTATCTGGCCACCGGCCTGGTCAAGCCCGCCATGTGGCCCTCGTTCGCCATCGTGCTGCCGGCCGTGCTGGTGCCCGTGATCTTCGGCACCCGCGTCTACAAGGGCGTGAGCGATGCGCGCTTTCGCCAGATCGTGCTGAGCCTGCTGACCTGCTCGGGCATCGCCATGCTGGCAGCATCCGTGCCGCGGCTATTCCTGGCACCGTAACGTAGAACTGCCTACGGCAAGGCTGATCGCAAGACACTACCATCTGCGGCATGAATGCCGCGCCTACTGCCCCCACACCTGAACTGACCGCCTTTGCCCATGCCATCCCCAAGATGGAGTTGCACTGCCACCTGCTGGGCACGGTCAGAAAAAATACTTTCATCGAACTGGTGCAGCGCGCCAAGGCGCCGCTGGCTCCCGAAGAGATCGATGCCTTCTACACACGCGGCGAAAAGCCCGTGGGCGTGCTGCGCGTGCTGCGCGCACTCGACGAGTGGCTGCTGCAGACGCCGGCCGATCTGGAGCGCATTACCTATGAATACCTGCAGGATGCCGCCGCCCACCATGTGCGCTATGCCGAATTCTTCTGGAACCCCACGGGCACGGTGCAATGCTCGGGCATGAGCTATGCCGTCGCCCAGCAAGCCATTCTGGCCGGCGCCGCAGCCGCGCAAAAGGATTGCGGCATACGTGGCCGCCTGGTGCCGTCCATTGACCGCGAAGCCCCCGCTGAGGCCGCCGTGCAGATGGTGCAATGGATGCTGGACAACCGCCATGACGATGTGCCCGGCATCGGCATCGACTACCGCGAAAACGAGCGCCCGCCCGAGTTGTTTGTCGAAGCCTATGCGCTGGCGCGTCGCAACGGCCTCAAGACCACGGCCCATGCCAGCGAGTTCGGCCTGCCCTGGAACAATCTGCAGACCGCCATCGAGACGCTCAAGGTGGATCGTGTCGATCATGGCTACACCGTCATCGACAACCCGGAACTGGCCCAGCGCTGCGCCGATCTGGGCATTGTGTTCACCGTGGTGCCGACCAACTCCTACTATCTGCGCACACTGGCCCCCGAACGCTGGGCGCTGGATCACCCGATACGCCAGATGCCCGGCCTGGGCCTTCGCGTGCACCCCAACACCGACGACCCCACGCTGCACCATGTGAACCCCACGGGAGCCTGGACCAAGATGGTCAGCGACTTCGGCTTTTCAGTGGCCGACCTCAGGGACTTCATGCTCAACGGCATCGATGCGGCCTGGATAGACGAGAGCGAAAAGCGCAGCCTTCGCCAGCAGTGGGGCGCCGAGTTCGATGCATTGAGCCGCACACACCACTTCTAAACAAATATTGCCAAAGCGCTTGCCCTTCAAGCGCTTTCAGCTATCAAAATCGACTCAGGCCGGTATAACACCTGCCTCCTCTCTTAACGATCATCTGCCCTATGCCGTCAGACAAGCCCGCCAGCCTTGAAGAGATTCAGGCATCCATTGCCAAGCTCAGAGTCACTGAACAGCAGCTCGAGGCCACTGCGCAGAAGTACGAGAGCAAGATGCAAAGCTCGAGGAAATGGAACTATCTTGCCGTGGCCATGGCTGTGGTGGTCTGCGCCGTAGCCTGGATCAACCAGGCCTCGCCCTGGCTGCGCTGGGGCGTGCTGCCCGTGGTGCTCTTCATGGTGCTGTTCTTCGAAGGCATGCGCCGCCTGCTGGGAGTGACCATGCAAAGCAGCATGCGCCAGCTCAAGACCCAGATCCGCACACTGGAAACCAGGATGGCCGAGGTACAAGCCACAACAGCGAAAGATCAGCCATGAGTGCCGCCAAACCCGTTCGCGTTCTGATGGTCTGCACCGGCAACATCTGCCGCAGCCCCACAGCCCATGGCGTGCTGGAAAAAATGGTCGCGAATGCGGGTCTGCAGCATCGGGTGCAAGTGGACTCCGCCGGCACGCACGGCTATCACGTGGGCGAGGCCCCCGATTCCCGCAGCCAGCAGCATGCCCGCCGCCGGGGCTATGACCTCAGCGGGCAGCGTGCGCGGCAACTGACGAAGCAGGATTTCGACGCTTTCGATCTGGTGCTGGTGATGGACAGCGCCAATGAAGTCGCTGCGCGCCGCATCGCCACACCCGCCCAGCAGCAGCGCATGAAGCGGCTGACCGACTACTGTCAGCGCCTTGACGACAATGAGGTTCCCGACCCCTACTATGGCGGCGAGCGAGGCTTTGAACATGTGCTCGACCTGATCGAGGACGCCTGCCAGAACCTGCTGCAGACCATCGCCCAGAATCGCCAGACCTGAATGGAGCTCTCCATGGATTTACCGAAATTTCGTCTCAGCCCCAACGCCTATGCGCTGGATCTGTTTGTGGCCGAAAGCGGTATCTGCTCCTGCTGCGGCCAAGCGCGTGAGCTCAAGTACAACAGCTCGTTTTACAGCCGCGAAGAGCCGGACTATCTCTGCCCCTGGTGCATTGCCGACGGCAGCGCAGCCCAGCGCTACGAGGGTGAATTCAACGACTACCTGGGCATTGAAGGCGTGAGCGCCGATCCCGACGAACCTGACAGCATCGTCATCGATCGCATGCTGCTGCTGGAAGTCTGCGAACGCACGCCCAGCTATCACAGCTGGCAGCAGGAGCAATGGCTAGTGCATTGCGATCAGCCCTGCGCCTTTGTGGGCTACACCGACCATATCGAAATCAAGCAGCTGGAGCAGGAGTTGCAGGCCGACATTGCCAACATGCCAGAGCGCTATCTGCAGGCCATCAGCAAGACCGGTGATCCGGTGGGCGGCTACCTGTTTCGTTGCGTGAAGTGCGGCGCGCACCGGCTGCACACCGATTGCAGCTAAAGCATGAGCACAGATGGCCTGCAGGTGGAATGCAGCCACCATATCGACGCCAGTGAGCCCGATGCCGAGGGCTTTTACGAGTACTACTACGAATACGACATCTACCGCTTCACGCTGGGCGGCCTGAGCCTGGTGGTGCGCAGCTACAGCGACACCAGCGCGCAGGCCAGTGTGCTTCGCCTGGAGGCAGCAGGTAAATCACGCGCCTTGCAGTTCAAGGACTTGCAGCGGCCGCTGCTGCTGCAGGCCAAGGCTCATCTACACACCCTGGGTAAACAGGATCTGCGCTGGTTCAACCCAAAATATGCGCGATACGATCCGCTTTAAGCAGATCGCAAGCAGCTTCAGGCTCCCGTTCGGCGCCCCCAGTTCATCACTGCCGTGCCCAGCACCGCCATGGCGCCACCCAGCAGCATGGAGCCGTCAACGCTTTCTCCCAGCAGCAAGGCCGAAAGCAGCACGCCGATCACCGGCACCAGCGTGATATAGCCCGAGGCGGCGCCCGCACCCAGCGATTTGACGCCCGCGAAGTACCAGGCATAGGCCAGGGCCGTGGAGCCATAGGCCATGAAGACCATGGCGGCCCAGGCCGTGCCACTGGCCTGGAACGCCGAAGCCAGCCCCTGCGGACCTTCCAGAACCAGGCTGACGGCCAGCAGCAGCAAGGCGCCGAAAATGGAAGTCACGGTAGTTGCAGCCAGTGCATCCACGCCTGCCAGCATGGCGCGGCCGATCAGCGTGTAGCAAACCCAGCAGGCCACGCAGCCCAGAATCAGCATCTCGCCCACCCCCACCGTTCCGTTGAGCAATTGCATGGGATCGCCGTGCGAGATGACCACCACGGCGCCGCAGGCCGCCAGCAACATGCCCAGGGCAATGGTGGCATTGATGCGTTCCTTGAACAGCCACACGGCAAGGGCCAGCGTGACCACCGGATTGAGCGTGATGAGCAGCGCCGCCTTGCCCGCAGGCAGATGCTGCAGACCGGTGAGGAAAAAGCTGGCGTAGCCGAACACCCCGGTCGCGCCTGCGGCAAACATGCCCAGCCAGGTCTTGGCAGACCAGTGCCTGAGAGCGCCCATCCCGCCTGAGAAATACAGCCAGGGCAGCAACAGGGTCGCGGCCAGCAAAAAGCGCAGTGCCGATGCTGCCAGCGGCGGCATGTTGAGCGCCAGAATGCGGCCTGCCGGCCAGGAAGCACCCCACATCAGGGCCATGCCCAGAAGACGCAGATGTGCACTCATCAAAGAGCTTTTGACGGATTCGGAAGTCATGAAGATGGCCAACAAAAAAAGCCGCAGCCATTCGATCGCGGGCAGCGGCTCAGATCAGGGATCTAAAGACCCGATATACCCGCAACACATTCCTGATGGATGCATGGCACAGCTGTCTGGCGCACTGCGCTATGCCTGCACAGGCTCCAGCAGCGCGGCATGCTTTTGCAACGCATCGCGCACCAGAGGCCGCAGCTGAGCGGCCTCGGAAGGCTCGTTCAAGGCCGCCAGAATGCGAAGCCGCATGCGCGGCTCCCAGAACTTCCGGATATGCTGGGCCACACCATCCAGCGCCTCGTCATGCTCAGGCATGCCTTCGAAGAACTCGGCTATGCGATTGGCCATGCGGATCAGGTTGTTCACGTCCATCACTGACCTCCCATTTCCAGCTGCGCCGCGGCCAGATGACCGAGCTGCTGGTCGTTGAAACGCCTGTAGCCTTGCTGCCAGCTTGAAGGCTGAGCCACGGGCAACACCTGCACGGCCGTCACCTTGTACTCGGGACAGTTGGTGGCCCAGTCCGAACTGTCGGTGGTGATCACATTCGCGCCCGACTCGGGGAAATGGAAGGTGGTGTAGACCACTCCGGGCTGTATGCGCTCGGTCACCGTGGCGCGCAACACCGTCTGGCCGGAGCGGCTTTCAATGCCCACCCAGTCACCATCGCGGATGCCGCGATCCTGTGCGTCATGCGGATGAACCTCGAGCCTGTCCTCGCCATGCCACTGGCTGTTGGCCGTACGCCGCGTCTGCGCACCCACGTTGTACTGCGAGAGGATGCGCCCCGTGGTCAGCAGCAGCGGGAAGCGCTGCGTGACCTTTTCATCGGTGGCCACGTACTGCGTGATGATGAAGCGGCCCTTGCCGCGCACGAATTTTTCCTTGTGCATGATGGACGTTCCCGCCTCTTCGGTGCCTTCATTGCAGGGCCACTGCACACTGCCCAGGCGCTCGATCTTCTCGTAGCTCACGCCCGCAAAAGTGGGGGTCAGGGCCGCAATCTCGGCCATGATCTCGCGCGGATGACCGTAGTTCATGGGATAGCCCAACGCATTGGACAAAAGCTGCGTCACCTCCCAGTCGGCATAGCCGGCCAGCGGCTGCATGAGCCGGGTCACGCGCGAGATGCGACGCTCTGCATTGGTGAACGTGCCGTCTTTCTCCATGAAGGACGATCCGGGCAGGAACACATGGGCGTACTTGGCCGTTTCATTGAGGAAGATGTCCTGCACCACCACGCATTCCATGGCCGAAAGCGCTGCCGTCACATGCTGAGTGTTCGGGTCGGACTGCACGATGTCCTCGCCCTCGCAGTACAGACCCATAAAGCTGCCTTCCAGCGCGGCCTCGAACATATTGGGAATGCGCAAGCCCGGCTCGGGACTGAGCCTCACGCCCCAGGCGCCTTCAAACTCGGCGCGCGTGATGCTGTCCGAGATATGGCGATAGCCCGGCAGCTCATGCGGAAAGCTGCCCATGTCGCAGGAGCCCTGGACATTGTTCTGCCCGCGCAAGGGATTCACGCCCACGCCTTCGCGCCCCACATTGCCCGTGGCCATAGCCAGATTGGCAATGCCCATGACCATGGTCGAGCCCTGCGCATGTTCTGTCACGCCCAGGCCGTAATAGATGGCGGAGTTGACCTGCCTTCCCTGCGGATGATCCGCACTGCCCAATGCATACAGCCGCGCCGCACCACGCACCAGCTCGGGGGCCACACCGGTGATGTCGGCCGTGGCCTCGGGCGAGTTCTCCGGCCTGGCAACGAACTCCTTCCATTGCGCAAAGGACTTGGCGTCGCAGCGCTCGTCGATATAGGCATCGGCCAGCCAGCCTTCGGTGACGATCACATGGGCCAGCGCCGTGATCATGGCCACGTTGGTGCCGGGCCTCAGCTGCAGGTGATAGTCGGCCTTGATATGGGGCGAGTTGACGAGCTCGATCTCGCGCGGGTCGATCACGATCAGGCCAGCGCCGGCACGCCGTGCATCGCCACGCAGCCGCTTTTTCATGCGCGAGCCGAACACCGGATGCGCCGCAGTGGGATTGGCTCCGATCACCATGATCACATCGGAATGCTCGACCGACTTGAAGGTCTGCGTGCCTGCCGAAGTGCCATAGGTCTGGCCCAGCCCATAGCCCGTGGGCGAGTGACAGACGCGCGCACAGGTATCGACATTGTTGTTGCCGAAGGCGGCGCGGATCAGCTTCTGCACCAGATAGGTTTCCTCGTTGGTGCAGCGCGACGAGGTGATGCCGCCAATCGAGTCCCGGCCATGCCTGGCCTGGATCCGGCGGAATTCGCTGGCCGCATGGCCTATCGCCTCCTCCCAGCTCACTTCGCGCCAGGGGTCGGTGATCTTGGCGCGGATCATGGGTTGGGTGATGCGGTCCTTGTGCGTGGCATAACCCCAGGCAAAACGCCCCTTGACGCAGGCATGGCCTTCGTTGGCCTTGCCGTCCTTCCAGGGCACCATGCGCACCACCTGCTCGCCCTTCATCTCGGCCTTGAAGCCGCAGCCCACGCCGCAGTATGCGCAGGTGGTGATCTCGCTGTGCTCGCTCTGGCCCAGCTCGACCACGGTCTTTTCCTGCAAGGTGGCCGTGGGGCAGGCCTGCACGCAAGCGCCGCAGCTTACGCAGTCGCTGGCCATGAAGCCGTCGCCCTGACCTGCCGTGATGCGCGACTCGAAACCGCGTCCGCTGATCGTCAGCGCAAACGTGCCCTGCGTTTCCTCGCAGGCGCGCACGCAGCGATTACAGACAATGCACTTGCTGGGGTCGTAGTTGAAATAGGGATTGGAGGTATCGACGGCCGCCTTGGCTTCGCCCTTGAAGTGGTTGGCTCCGTCCATGCCATAGCGCACCTCGCGCAGACCGACCACTCCGGCCATGTCCTGCAGCTCGCAGTCGCCGTTGGACGAGCAGGTCAGGCAGTCGAGCGGGTGATCGGAGATATAGAGCTCCATCACGCCCTTGCGCAGCTCCTGCAGCTGCGGGCTCTGGGTTCGCACGTTCATGCCTGCTTCGGCAGGCGTGGTGCAGGATGCAGGAAAGCCCTTGCGCCCCTCGATCTGCACCAGACACAGCCGGCAGGAACCAAAGGGCTCCAGCGAATCCGTGGCACAGAGCTTGGGCACCTTGATGCCGCCATCGACGGCGGCGCGCATCAGCGATGTGCCCTTGGGCACGGTGACCTCACGGCCGTCGATATGCAGCGTGACCAGTTCCTCGGACAGGCTGGCAGGTGTTCCGCAATCGGTGTTCTTCAAATGTTCCAGCATGGATCTCTCCTCAGACAGAGGTCACGGTCTGTACGGACTCGATACCGAAGTCCTGCGGATAGTGCTGCAGCGCAGAGCGCACCGGATAGGGGGTCATGCCGCCCATGGCGCACAGGCTGCCATGCTGCATGGTGTCGCACAGGCTCTCGAGCAGCGCCACATCAGCTGCATGCTCGGCGCCGCCTTGACGTGTGATGCGGTCTATCACCTCCACCCCTCGCGTGGAGCCGATGCGACAGGGCGTGCATTTGCCGCAGGACTCGATGGCGCAGAACTCCATGGCATAGCGCGCCAGTTGAGCCATATCCGCCTGATCGTCATGCACGACCAGACCGCCATGGCCGACCACATTGCCCTTGGCGGCATAGGCTTCGTAGTCCAGCGGATCATCCCAGTCTTCGGGTGCCACATAGCTTCCCAGCGGGCCGCCCACCTGAATGGCCTTGATGGGCCGGCCGCTGGCCGTGCCGCCGCCAAAGTCCTGCACCAGCTCGCGCAACGTCAGGCCGAAAGCCTTTTCCACCAAGCCGCCATGCGCGATATTGCCCGCCAGCTGGAACGGCAGCGTGCCGCGCGAGCGGCCCATGCCATAGCCCTGATAGAAGGCCGCGCCCCTGGCCAGGATGATGGGCACAGTCGCCAGCGTGATCACATTGTTGATGACCGTGGGCTTGCCGAACAGGCCTTCGATCGCGGGCAACGGAGGTTTGGCACGCACAATGCCGCGCCTGCCTTCGATGCTCTCCAGCATGGCGGTCTCTTCGCCGCAGACATAGCTGCCCGCACCCTTTCGCACCTGCAGCTGGAACGCCTTGCCGCTGCCGGCCACATTGCCACCCAGCCAACCCGCTGCACTGGCACGTTCAATCGCCTCGTTCAGCACCGCAATCGCATGCGGATATTCGCTGCGCACATAGATATAGCCCTGCGTCGCTCCCACGGCCAGACCAGCGATCGCCATGCCCTCGATCAGGCAGAACGGGTCGCCCTCCATCAGCAGACGGTCGGCGAACGTGCCCGAATCGCCTTCATCGGCATTGCAGGCAATGTACTTCTGCGGCCTTGTTCCCGCACTTTCTGCAGCCGCCACGGTCTTCCATTTGACCCCCGCCGGAAATGCCGCCCCGCCACGACCGCGCAGGCCAGAATCCAGCACCTGCTGGACGATGGCTTCGGGCGCCATGGCCGTAGCGGCCCTGAGGCCTTGCCAGCCGCCCTGGGCCTCATAGTCCCGCAGACTCAGCGGATCGATGATGCCCACGCGCGCAAAAGTCAGGCGCTCCTGCCGTGCCAGATAAGGCATCTGTTCGGTCAGCCCATGGCATAGCGCATGGGGCTGGCCCTGCAGCATGCCGGCGTCCAGCAGACCCGGCACGTCAGCCGCCTGAACCGGGCCGTAGGCCACGCGGCCCAGCGCAGTCTCGACTTCGACCAGGGTCTCCAGCCACAGCAAGCCGCGCGAGCCATTACGCACCAACTCCACCGTCAGGCCTCGCGTCGCGCACTCGCGCTGCAGCGCTTCGGCCACCACATCCGCGCCCATGGCCAGGGCCGCGGCATCGCGCGGCACATAGATGCGTACAGCATCGACGGCTTCATTTTCGAGAGCTGCCTGCGCTTTATCCTCCTTGGTTTCAAGCTGATTTTTCTGTATTTCTGCCAGCAAGGCGTCGAACCGGTCCGCAGTCATGCGTGCATGGACTTCGCTCTCGTCGACCATCACGGCCGGCGACTGGGCGCACAGCCCCAGGCAGTAGACAGGCTCCAGCGTCACGCTGCCATCGGCGCTCGTGCCATGGGCTTGGCAGCCCAGTGTCGCTTGCGCATGAGCGAACAATGCATCGGCACCGCGCGACTTGCAGGCTTCGGCCCGACAGATCTGGATCAGTGCCCTGCCATGCGGCTGCTCGCGCAAATGCGGGTAATAACTGACAACACCATGGACCTCTGCACGCGAAAGATTCAGGGCCTCGGCAATGGCGGGCACGGCAGCGCGCGGGATAAAGCCCAGCGCATTTTGCAGGGAGTGCAGCAGCTCGATCAGAGAGCCAGGGCGCGATGAATGGTCGGCAATGGCATGCTCGAGAGCTTCGCGCTCATGGCCACCGAGTGCGGAACCGGCACTGGCGGCTCCGTCTAAGGCGATGGGAATGATCTTCCCTTGAATGGCTGGCATGGGTGTCCCAACTGGCTTTCATTGTGGAAGCAGCGCGGTATGCTCCGCAGGCGCTTTGTCTCGTCTGCCATTTCAAGCCCTGAGCGGCAAGCCGTCAAATTCATATTCCTGATTGCGCCATTCAATGCGCAAATGAGCCGACACCCTGCGCCGATCTACCTGCAAGCTCCGATGCTCTCCGTTGACGCAGTTTCGCAGCGTCTCGTCCATGCACCGGGCTTGCCGCAAATCACGGTAATTGGCGTGATTTTTGGTAAGCTCACACGAACCATGATTCAGCAGCCGCCATCAGCCCTGACGCCACAAGATGGCTATCACTTTTCGGACCAGATCGGCCACCTGCTGCGACGCGTTTATCAAAGGCATGCCGCGCTTTTCCAGCAGTACATTCCCGACTCTCAGCTTACGGCAGCACAATTCGTGGTGCTGTGCTCCGTGCGTGACAACAAAGGCAGCTCTCTCGCCGACATCGTCAAGGCCACGGTGATAGATCAGGCCACCATACGCGGCGTGGTGGACCGGCTCAAGCAGCGCGAACTGGTACATGTGGAGCATGACCGCACGGACCGGCGCAAGGTCGTCATCAACCTCACTGAAGCCGGTCAGGATCTGGTGCACGACATGGAGCCCTTTGCCAAGCAGATCACCGAAAGCACCTACGGAAAGCTCAATCCCGCGGAGCGTCTGGCGCTGGATTTCCTGCTCAGAAAAATGCTGGAAGGCAGCGACTCCGAATGAGTTGCTGCAGCCCCCAAAAAAGCAAAGGCCAGAAGGAGCAATCCTTCTGGCCTTTTTGCTGAGCCGGCCGCTCAGACCGTCATCAATCCAGCGCCCGGTTGCGCGACTCCACGTCCACAGCCCAGATCGACAGCGCACCACCGACCAGCATCGCCGACAGCACGGCCAGGGCCATGGTGAAATGAGTGGCCATGAGGGGCGCGATGATGGCTGGGGCGAACAGGCCGCCGAAACGCGCCACAGCACCTGCCATGCCCATGCCGCTGGCACGCAGGTCGGTCGGGTAGACCTCGGGCGTGAAGGCATACAACGCGCCCCAGGTACCCAGTAGCGAGAAGCTCATCAGCAGCGTCGATCCAATCACCACGAAGGGCGAGGAGCCCAGGCTGTAGAGCATGCAGCCCACGGCGCTCAGCAGCAGGAAGCCGATCAGCGTGGGCTTGCGGCCCCAGCGCTCCACACCGTAGGCCGACAGCGCAAAACCGGGCAGTTGCACCAGTGCCAGCACCACCAGGAAGACCTGGCCACGCATGAAGGCAAAGCCTTCGCTGCTGAGCTTGACGGGCAGGTAGACAAAGACGCCGTAGTAGGCGATGGAGATCAGCGCCCAGGCCAGGAACAGCGAGAAGCTGCGACGGCGCAGATCCTGCGAGAACAGGGAGAAGAGAGACTTGCGCTCCTGCTTTTCAGGCTGCAGGGCCGGAATGTCGACCGTGTTTCCGTTGACCTTGGCCACCCGTTGCAGCACCTTGCGCGCCTCTTCGGACTTGCCGTTACGGTTCAGGTACATGGGCGATTCGGGGATGTAGAAGCGCAGCACCACGCCGATCAGCGCCGGCAGTCCGGTCACGAAAAAGATCACGCGCCAGGCATCCTCGCCCCAATATACGGCTACCAGCGCCAGGATGGCCAGGAAGATGGTACCCACAGCCCAGAACGACTCCAACAGCACCAGCCAGCGGCCACGGCGGTCGCTGGGCAGGAACTCGGCCATCATGGTGTAGTCCACGGGCAACGTGCCGCCCACGCCAATGCCAGTGATGAAGCGAAGCACCAGCAGCCAGGCGAAATCGGGCGCAAAGGCCGAAGCAACTCCCGCAAAGGCGTCGATCACCACGGCCATCATCAGCACCGGACGGCGGCCTATGCGGTCTGCCAGTCTGCCGAAGACGAAGGCACCGATCAGCATGCCGATGAAGAAGAAGGTGCCGGTCTGCAGCGCCTCGGGCACGGTCTTGCCGAAAGTCTTGGCAATGGATGGCGCACTGAAACCAATGGACAGCACCTGCATGGCGTCCGCCAGCCAGACCAGGCCGAAGATCACGAACAGCCGGTACTGAAACTTGCCCACACCCGCAGTCTGGATGCCTTTTTCCACTGAAATATATGTAGATGACATGCAGGGACTCCTTTTTTAGTCATCGCAATTGTTGAATCTGTCTTTCTCGCAAGCACCGCCATTCGGCCTCGGCCTCTTCGTGCATTGCTTTCCACCCATCACACATCCAGAGCGAACCACTCCCTCGGCGCCATTTCCATGGACCGATGAAATAGATTCCAGATGTCGGTATCTGCATCCAGGCGATGGGCACATTCCGTACGGTCGGCATAGCGATAGCCCGTCCGTGGCTGTCCATCCCCTGTCCCCAGCATCAGATGTCCGGACCCGGCCCCTGGAGAGATTCCAGGGCAAGAGATCCATATCCGCGGCACCGCCCATGCCGCCGCCCGCCGCAGCCCCTAGGGCGCATGCGCCTGCACCTGCGCTCGCAGCCGCTTAATCGTCTTCGTATCGTCTGGCCAAGCTTTTTCCTCCGGTGCAAATCGTTGACGCAAATATCCGATCAGGTCCGCAATCTGCCTGTCGTCCAGGCTGTCCCTGAAGCCGGGCATATAGCCCAGCGCATCGTCGGCGGGTGTCTGGATGCCGTTCAGGATGACCTGGAGCAGGTTGTCCGGGCTTGCGGCATGCAGGTTGGTGTTCAGGGCCAGCAGAGGCTTGACGCCGAACAGCGTGGGCCCGCTGCCCGCCTCATGGCAGACCGCGCAAGCGTTCTGGTAGATGCGCTCGCCGTTGACCTGACGCGCCATCTCCGGGGCCGACGCGGCCACGGGGGCGGCCACCGTTGTAGTCAGAGGAGCGACGGGCGCGGCCTGGCCCGGTGCGGTCTGCGCATCCTGTGCGGTCTGGCCCGGCAGTTCCATCAGATACGTGGCCATAGCGCGCACATCGGCTTCAGGCAACTGGGCCAAGCCGTGAATGACGGGCGCCATGGGCCCCGCCGCCACGCCATGGCAGGCCGAGAAGCCCGTGCGCAGGTACTGGTACAGCTCTTCGCGACTCCAGGGCAGCTTGCCGCCGGCCAGCTGGTTGAGCGCAGGGGCGCTCCAGCCTTCGGCCTCGCCGCCGCCCAGATAGCGGATGCCGCTCTTTTCGGCCCCCAACGCATTGCGCGGCGAGTGGCAGGCGGCGCAATGGCCCGCGCCTTCGACCAAATAGGCACCCCGGTTCCATTCGGAGCTGCGCGCGGGGTCGGCCTTGAAGGGCGTGGCGTCGTGAAACAGCAGATTCCAGCCGGCCATGGCCGGGCGCAGGTTGTAGGGAAAGGCCAGTTGCGTCTCGGGGGCCTTGGCCTTCACGGCGGGCTGGGACATCAGGTAGCCATATAGGGCCTGCAGGTCACCCTCGCTGAGCTTGGCGAAGGCCGTGTACGGGAATGCCGGATACAGCTGACGTCCATCCTGGTGGATGCCGTGGCGCATGGCGCGCTCGAAGGCCGCATAAGACCAGCGGCCGATGCCAGTTTCGTTGTCGGGCGTGATGTTGGTGGAGTAGATGGTGCCGAACGGCGTCTCCAGCCCCAAGCCTCCCGCATTGGAGGCACCACCCGGCGCCGTATGGCAGACCACACAGTCACCCGCGGCAGCCACCAGGCGGCCGCGCTCCAGGGCCTGGGGCGAATAAAGGGAGACGTCTGGCCCGTCCGTCAGCGGCAGGGCCGGCTTCAGCGGCCAAGCCATGGCAGCCATGCCGGCAAGGCCCGCGGCACCTGCCGCCAGCCAGCCCCAGCCACGACCGGACTTTGCAATGGATGATTTGCCCGCGCCCTCGCCGGCCAGCGCCAGGCGCAGTTGTTCAGGCCGAAAGGGCACTTCGCGCAGGCGCACGCCCGTTGCATGGTGGATGGCGTTGGCAATGGCGGCGGCGGCGGGCAGCGTGGCCACCCCGTCCAGCGCCAGACCACCCTGGCAAATGGGTCCGACATCGCCGCGCGCATGCTGCGCCAGATCGGAACTTGGCTTGGCGATCACATCGAAACCAGTAGCGGAAGCGCCGGAACCAGTCCAGTCGTCGAAAGCGGGAGCCGTGCCCAGCAACCTGCGCGCATCGGCCAGCAACTGCGGGTCCTGCTGCACGATTTCGGGCCGCGTACTGGCCGCCTGAGCCGCATGCAGACTGCGACTGTCATGGCCGGCCACCACACGGGTCACCTCAATCTCGCCGGTGAGCGGATGCACGGCCACCTCGGCCACCCAGGCGCTCCAGGCATGCAGGTCGACGCCCTGAGCATCCAGAGTCTGCAACTGGGCAGTGGCAAAGCCTCGACCCAGCAGGCGGCCATCGGTGTCTTGCGGAATGTCGTCTTGCGGTGATACCTGCGCACGCTCAGCCACCTGCTGCGCGAGATTGCGCACCGGGCCTTCGGGCAGATGCTGCAGGCGCCATTGCAGAGGGTCTTGCCCCAGGCCCAAGGCCTGCTCATGCCAATGGCTTTCACGGGCAAAGACCTGGGCGGCATTCAGATCGTCGACACCGGCATGCCGCAGGCTGGCCACCACCTTGCGCTCGCGCACTTCGCCGGCATCGAGCACGGTGGCCAGAGCGGCGGCTCGCGTCAAGCCGGGCTGGCTCAGCATGCGCGCCATGCTGGGTCGCACGGCCCAGGGCGTGTCGGACAGCAGCAGCTCGGGCTGCGGCGGTGCATTGCCTTCATGGACCTGCACCATCGTGCCGGCTTCAAGTGCCTGCGACGTCTGCGCATCCACACGCAGCACCAACTCGCGGCTGTCGCCGGCCCCCGCAGCCCCGGCCTCGCAGGCCACGCTGACAGGCCGGCCCACGGCATGGGACAGCAGTGCCGCATCGGCGGCCGCATCCATGAGGTCCAGTGGATGCACGCTGCCAGAGCCCATGGCCGGCACGCTGAACAGCCGCAGCGCGGATTCCTGGCACTGAAGCAGCGCGACCAATTCACGGCCGATCATCTGGCGTACGTCGGCTTCGCACGACGGCAGCCAGAGGCTGATATGACCGTCCAGGCACCACGCGGCCACGCGTGCCGTGCCGGAACCGGCGCTCGCACCAGCCATGCGCCAGACATAGCGGCCGGTATCGATCGACTCGTGCGATCCGGATGAATGAGTGACAGGGCGAGCCAGCAAGGCCGCCTGCCCGTCCTTCCATACAGGCACCAGGCTGGCAAGCGCCTGCCGTGCATGGACGGGCGCTACGGCAACCACGCCCAGAAAATGCTCGCGCTGCACGACGGCCACCACGCCGGACATCGCCTGCGCCTGGTCCAGCCGCGCATGGACGGGCACGCTGCCTTGGTAGCGCAGCCCGTCCCAGGCCGCGACGGGCGGGCGCAGCGCCAGGCCATGCAGCAGGTCGGAAGGCAGGGCGAGAGTGTTGTCGGCCATATTCATGACTGGACCCCGCCCGCGCTTGAAGATGGAACGCCGGAGGGTGCCTGCAGCGTGGCCCGTTCCGCACGCAGCTGCACGGCGCGCAGGGCCGCCTGCATGATTTCCACATGCGTGCCGCAGCGGCACAGGTTGTGGTGCAGCTCGTTGCGCAGTTCCTGCTCGGTGGGGTTCGGGTTGCGGCGCAGCAAGGCCTCCACTGTCATGATCATGCCGTTGAGACAGTAGCCGCACTGGGCTGCCTGGCAGTCAATGAAGGCCTGCTGCGTGGGACCCGGGCACTGGCGCGAACCCAGGCCTTCCAGCGTGGTCACTTCTCGGCCCACTGCCGCCTTCACGGGAATCACGCAGGAACGCGCGGCCACGCCATCGATCAGCACCGTGCAGGCACCGCACTCTCCCAGTCCGCAGCCGTACTTGGGCCCGTTCAGCTCCAAGTCATTGCGCAGCACATGCAGCAGCGCCGACCCTGGCGCGGCCGGCACCTCGCATGCGCGTGCATTGACCTGCAGGAGGGTGAGGTGGGAGGGACTGCTTGAATGAACTGGGATTCCCATGGGACGAGGCTCTTGCAACTGCGGTTCAGGATGTCGGCGTTCTGCAGCCGGACAGGAGAGGGATATTCCTCCCTGTCCAGCGGGCAGCGAGTATCAGGCAGCGGCCTTGACCCTGGGCTCAATCAGGGGCACGTTGAACACGTCATAGCCGAAGCACCAGGACGGATCTTCGTTGGTGCGCAGCCAGGTGTTGTCGTGCGAGATGCGCTGCACCTTGCTAGCGCGCTCGGCACGGTTGGCCTCGTACAGCGCGAAGGCCAGTTCATGGTTGTGCGCACCGACTTCCTTGAGGCAGCGCGCCAGCATGGCACCGTCCTCGATGGCCATGGCCGCGCCCTGGGCCATGTGGGGCTTCATGGGATGGCAGGCATCACCCAGCAGCACCAGGCGGCCACGGCTCCACAACGGCAGCGGGTCGCGCTCCAACAGCGACCATTTGGTCACTTCCACGGTGGCGTCGATCAGCGCCTGCACCGTAGGGTGCCAGCCCGAGAAGGCCTCGCGCATCTCTTCCTTGCTGCTGGGCAGCCAGCGGTCTTCGAGGTCCCACTTCTCGACCGGAACGCCGGTCACGTAGTACAGCTCGTCGGCCTTGCCGGTGACGAAGTAGGTCATCATGTGGCGATCATCGCTCCACCACTTCACGCAGGCGTCGAAGGGCAGCATGCCGGCCTTGACTTCGGGCGTGGGGAATACGGCGCGATGGGCCAGGTAGCCGGCGTACTTTGGCAGCTCTGGGCCCAGCAGCTCTTCGCGGATGCGGGAGTTCACGCCATCGGCTCCGATGACGATGTCGGCCTCTTCGGTAGTTCCATCGGCGAAGTGCATGAGCACCACATTGCCCCGATCCTCAACCTTGGTCAGGAACTTGCCATAGGCCATCACGCTGTCGGGCAGGGCCTCGATCAGCAGCGCATGAAAGTCGCCGCGGTGCACGGTGAGGTAGCTGGCGCCGTATTCCTTGACGGCGTAGTCGCCCAGCGGGATCTGGGCCAGCACGTCGCCCGTCTCCCAGTGGCGGCTGTACCAGTAGTCTGGGTGGGAGCCCTGCTCGTTGAGCGCGTCCTCAATGCCGATGCGACGCAGGATCTTCATCACATTGGGACCGACGTGGATGCCGGCTCCCAGACGAGAGAAGCTGGGCGCCTGCTCATAGACGCGGACATTGAAGCCTTCCTGGAGCAGCAGCTTGGCAGCAGCGGCCCCGCCAAGACCAGCACCGACAACGGCGATTCGAGGGGATTGAGACACAGTTTTTCTCCTTGCAGGAATGTTGAAAGCCAGACGGGGCAACCGTTGCTTCGGCGCGTCCATAAATGCTTAAGAGCAGGAAGCGTGCCAGGCAGCGAAACACTTAATTCAGGTGTATGCACTTAAATTCCAAAAACCACACATGCACCACGGAGCGGAAGAATAAATTGGAATTCAACATTTTTGGTGCAAATTTCGCACCAAATAAGTACAAACACCGAGAAAACTCTCATTTGCAAGCCGGCATATCTTTTGCAAGAATAAAGCGTACACACTCAATTGATTCTGATCAGAAACCCTCAAAACTCTGCAAAGGCAAGTCATGACCCAAACGTTCCGCATCGGCCAGATCGTCCCCAGCTCCAACACCACCATGGAGACCGAAGTGCCGGCCATGCTGCAGGCCCATTCCACGCTGCGCCCCCAGGACCGCTTCACCTTCCACTCCAGCCGCATGCGCATGAAGAAAGTGGTGAAGGAAGAGCTGGCCGCCATGGATGCCGAGAGCGACCGCTGCGCGCTGGAACTCAGCGATGCGCGCGTGGATGTGCTGGGTTATGCCTGCCTCGTGGCCATCATGGCCATGGGCCACGGCTACCACCGCGTCTCGCAGGCCCGACTGACCGAGCGCACGGCCAGCAACGGCGCCACCGCGCCCGTGATAACCAGCGCGGGTGCGCTGGTGGAGGCGCTGAAGGTCATGGGCGCCAAGAAGATTGCCCTGGTCGCCCCCTACATGGTCCCCCTGACCGAGCTGGTCAAGAACTACATCGCCGCCGAAGGCTTCGAGGTGGTGGACTGGCGTGCACTGGAAATCCCCGACAACCTCGACGTGGGCCGCCACGACCCATCCAAACTACCCGGCATCGTGGCGGGCATGAACTACGCCGACGCCGACGTGATCGTGCTGTCGGCCTGCGTGCAGATGCCCTCGCTGCCGGCAGTGGCCCAGGTCGAGGCCGAAACCGGCAAACCCGTGCTGACCGCCTCCATCGCCACCACCTACGCCATCCTCAAGGAACTGGGCCTCGACCCCGTGGTGCCGGGCGCAGGTGCGCTGCTGTCGGGCGCCTACCCCTACGACACGGCGGCCAAGGCCTGAGGAGAAACCGCATGACCAGCACATTTCTCTACGGCGGCAACGTCCATGCCAACGGCATACGCCAGCACTATCTGCGCTACGGCGGCGCCGATGGCGAGCGCGCTCAGCGCGACGCCATCATCCTGATCCCCGGCATCACCAGCCCGGCCGTGACATGGGGCTTCGTAGCCGAGCACCTGGGCCTGCAGTTCGACACCTATGTGCTGGACGTGCGCGGCCGTGGTTTGTCCTCGTCCGGCCCGGGCCTGGACTATGGACTCAATGCCCAGGCCGCCGACGTGACCGCCTTCGCCCAGGCACTGGGCCTTTCGCGCTGGGCATTGGTCGGCCACTCCATGGGCGGACGCATTGCCGTGCGCGCCGCACGCAGCCAGCCGACCGGGCTCACGCGCCTGGTCATCGTCGATCCGCCGGTGTCCGGCCCAGGCCGCCGCGCCTACCCGGCCGCCCTGCCCTGGTATGTGGACTCCATCCGCCAGGCCACGCTGGGCATGGACGCCGAAGCCATGCGCGCCTTCTGCCCCACCTGGACAGAAGAGCAGCGCCAGTTGCGTGCCCAATGGCTGCACACCTGCCATGAGCCAGCCATCGTGCAGAGCTTCGAGGACTTTGGCCGCGACGACATCCATGCCGACCTGCCCCGCATCCAGCACCCGCTGCTGCTGGTCACGGCCGAGCGCGGCGACGTGGTACGCGGTGAGGACGTGGCTGAGTGGCAGGGCCTTGCACCCCAGACCGAGCACGTACGCGTGCCCGATGCCGGCCACATGATTCCCTGGGACAACGAGGGCGGGTTCTACGAGGCCCTGGGCGATTTCCTCGGAGCGCGGGTGAACTGAATGCCCGCCAGCCGCCTTTTTCCTTTCATCGCGACACCAAGGAGCCGACCATGTCCGTCAGCGATATCGATCTGATCCACGCCTGGAAGCAGGTGCTCACGCTGTCCCGGCTCGAAGCCGGCCAGACCGTCACCGTGCTCACGGGCGCCGACACGCACCCGCAGACGCTGCGCTGCGCCATCGCCGCCTCCAGCGAAATGGGGGCACGCGTCAACCGTCTGGACCTGCCACCCGTCAACGCCGAAAAATCCCTGAGCCGTGACTCGCTGGCCTACCTGGGCACGACGCCCCTGACCGGCAACCCCGCCGCCATCGCCGCGCTCAAGGCCAGCGATCTGGTGCTGGACCTGATGACACTGCTGTTCTCGCCCGAGCAGCACGAGATCCTGCAGACCGGCACCAAGATCCTGCTCGCCGTGGAGCCGCCCGAGGTGCTGTGCCGCCTGGTGCCCGCCGAAGCCGACCGCACGCGCGTGCAAGCGGCGGCAAAGCGGATCGAGGCGGCGAGGCAGATGCACATCACATCGGCCGCAGGCACCGATCTGCGCTGCCGACTGGGCAGCTTTCCGGCCATCAGCGAGTACGGCTTCGTGGACCAGCCCGGCCGCTGGGACCACTGGCCCAGCGGCTTCGTGCTGACCTGGCCCGACGAGGGCGAAAGCAACGGGCGCGTGATCCTGGACCGGGGCGACATCCTGCTGCCCATGAAGGACTACGTGACCGAACCCATCGAGCTGGTCATCGAAAAAGGCTATGTCACCCGCATCAGCGGCGGCCTGCAGGCCGACATCCTCAAGGAGTACATGGCCTCCTACGAGGACCCCGAGGCTTACGCCGTCTCCCACATAGGCTGGGGACTGCAGCCGCGTGCCCACTGGTCCATGCTGGCCCACTACAACAAGGAAACCCACATCGGCATGGACGCCCGTGCCTTCGAGGGCAACTTCCTGTGGTCCATGGGCCCCAACAACGAGGCCGGCGGCAGCCGCACCACGGCCTGCCACATCGACATCCCCATGCGCCACTGCTCGGTAGCGCTGGACGGCAAGCCCACGGTCATCCACGGCGTGGTGCAGGACGAGGAAGGACTGGCGCGCGCGCAGCGCCGAAAGGACATCGCATGACAAATACCGCCACTACCACCAGCCAGCAGAGCGTTCCCACCGAGGGCGTGCAGGGCGACATCTCCGCCTACGCACGCCAGGGCTTCGGCACGCCGCTGCCGCTGAAAGCACCCTTCGGCCTGCTCATCATCGACTTCGTCAACGGCTTTGCCGACCCGGCCGTCTTCGGCGGCGGCAACATCCCCGAAGCCATAGCCCAGACGCAGCAGCTGCTGGCCCATGCGCGCGAGCGCGGCTGGCCGGTGGCGCACAGCCGCATCGTGTTCTCGGACGACGATGCCGACCACAACATCTTCTGTCTGAAGGTGCCCGGCATGCTGACGCTCAAGGAAGACAGCCATGAGAGTGCCATCGTCCCCGAACTGGCCCCGGCCGCTGGCGAATACGTGGTGCGCAAGAGCACGCCATCGGCCTTCTTCGGCACCATGCTTGCGCCCTGGCTGGCCCAGCGCGGCGTGCAGACCCTGGTGGTGGCCGGCTGCGTGACCAGCGGCTGCGTGCGCGCCAGCGTGGTCGATGCCATGCAGTCGGGCTTTCGCCCGCTGGTGGTGGCCGACTGCTGCGGCGACCGCGCCCTGGGCCCGCACGAAGCCAACCTGTTCGACATGGCCCAGAAGTACGCAGCGGTGATGCCGCTGAGTCAAGCCATCGCCGATACCGACGCTTTCGTCGCAGGCTGATCCCACCGCACCAACGTGCCTATGGGGCCTGCCCTGCACAGCAGACCCCAGAGTGCATAACATGCACCCGGCATGCCTGCATGGCCTGCCAGCGAAGAACACCGCCCCATGAACCTGCCCCAGCCCCAAGCCCAGCACGCGCAGCTGCTCACGCGCGCCGACACCCTGCTCGTGGTGCGCCAGCCCGTGGCGCCGCCACGCCCTGCGCCCGGCCAGCCCGGCACGGCCACCGACTACGTGCAGTCCACCCCCGAAATCTTCGTCGCCGTGCTGGCCGACGAAGATGCACCGCAGGGCTGGCGCGCCCTGGCCTTCAACGGCCATGTGGACCTGGGCACGGGCATACGCACGGCGCTGGCGCAGATCGTGGCCGAGGAACTGGAAGTGCCGCTGGACCGCCTGGACATGGTGCTGGGCCATACGGCTGCCGCCCCCAACCAGGGACCGACCATTGCCAGTGCCAGCATCCAGATCTCGGCCGTGCCGTTGCGCCGCGCGGCCGCCCAGGCGCGCGAGCAACTGCTCGCGCTTGCTGCACGTCAATGGAATGTGGCCGCAGACCAGTTGCAGGCACGCGAAGGCCTGGTGCGCTTTTCCAATGGCAGCGATGCCCGCCAGCTCGACTATGGCGAGCTGCTGCGCGGCCAGCAGCTGCAACTCACCCTGGCCCCGCCCGAGCAGGAAGTGAAACTCAAACCCGCCAGCGACTACCGGCTGGTAGGCCGAGGCGCAGCGCGCGTGGACATTCCCGCCAAGGCCACGGGCGAGCTCAGCTTTGTCCACGATGTGCGCGTGCCGGGCATGCGCCATGGCCGCGTGATCCGCCCACCGCATCCGGGCCGCGACGGCGGCGACTTCATCGGCCGCTGCCTGGTGATCGTGGACCGTGAATCCGTGGCACACCTGCCCGGCAATGTGCAGGTCGTCACCGAAGGCGATTTTGTCGGCGTGGTCGCTGACCGCGAGGAACAGGCCATTGCCGCCATGCGCGCGCTGCGCGTGCAATGGAAGACCGTGCCGGCCGCGCCAGATCTGTCCGACCTCACCTCGGCCATCCGCGCCAATCCGGCCCAGCAGCGCGCCCTGGTCGATCAGGGCCCGGTGGATGACGCCTTCGCCGGCGCAACCACCGTGTTGCGCCGCAGCTATGTCTGGCCCTACCAGATGCATGCCTCCATTGGCCCATCCTGCGCCGTGGCAGATTTCAGCGAGGGTAGGCTCAAGCTCTGGGCAGGCACGCAGAACCCCCACATGCTGCGCACCGACCTGGACCGACTGCTGCAACTGGGCGAAGAGCGCATCGAGATCGTGCGCCTGGAAGCCGCGGGCTGCTATGGCCGCAACTGCGCCGACGATGTCTGCGCCGACGCCGCCCTGATGTCCATGGCCGTGGGTGCACCCGTGCGCGTGCAGCTCACACGCGAGCAGGAACACCAGTGGGAACCCAAGGGCACAGCCCAGCTCATGGACGTGAGCGCGGCCATCAACGCCCGGGGCGAGCTGCAGGCCTACGACTTTGCCGTGCGCTACCCCTCCAACGACGCACCACTGCTGGCCCTGCTGCTCACGGGCCGCATCCCGGGCCAGCCACGCACGCTGGAGATGGGTGACCGCACGGCCGTGCCGCCCTACCGCTACGCCAGTCAGCGCATCACCTGCCATGACATGGCGCCCATCGTGCGTTCGTCCTGGCTGCGCGGCGTCTCGGCCCTGCCCAACTCCTTTGCCCACGACTGCATGATCGACGAACTGGCCCATGCAGCCAATGCCGACCCCGTGGACTACCGCGTTCGCAATCTGGACGACACGCGCGCCGTCGAGCTGATCGAGGCCACGGCCCGCCACGCAGGCTGGCAGCAAAATCACACGGGAAGCCGGGGCCGGCCCGGCGCCGACGGCCTGCTGCACGGACGCGGCGTGGCCTATGCGCGTTACATCCACAGCCGCTTTCCCGGCTTTGGTGCAGCCTGGGCCGCCTGGGTCATCGACATCACCGTGGACCCCGCCAGCGGACGCATCGCCGTGCAACGCCTGGTCGTGGGCCAGGACACGGGAATGATGGTCAACCCCGACGGCGTACGTCATCAGATCCACGGCAACGTCATACAGACGCTGAGCCGCAGCCTGATGGAAAAGGTGGCTTTCAACGACCACGGCGTGGCCAGCCGCGAATGGGGTGGCTACCCCATCATCGGCTTCCGCGATCTGCCGCCTATTGAAGTGGTGCTGATGCCCCGCCAGGAGGAACCACCCATGGGCGCCGGCGAATCAGCCTCGGTGCCAGGACCCGCCGCCCTGGCCAATGCCTTGTTCGATGCCACGGGCCGGCGGTTCTATGCGGCCCCGTTCACACCCGATGCGGTGCGTGCCGTGCTGCATGCCGCGCCCCCATGCTGACAGGACAGGCCCCCTGATCACGTTTACTCCTTCAGAGCACCCGCGTGCCGCAGGCACTGCAAACGCCACTCGGCATCAGCCTGCAGCTCCAGCGCTGCCAACAGAGCCCGCGTGGGTGCCATACCCTGTTGAGTCATGAAGCCTATAGGGGTGACCAGCTCAGGCGAACGCAGCGGCCGTGCGATCAGACCCGGCATGTGACGCACCGTGGCCACCATGGCGCCTGGCAGCACCGTGACCATGGTGCCTCCATCCCCGGGGATGCTTTCGGCCACTGCCATGACCAGGCTCAGCACGGAATTTGTTTCCATGGCGGGCTGCACCTCACGCTGCACGGCAGCGAAGGCCTCGTCGATTACCGTGCGGTTGTGCATGTCGGGCGTGAGCAGGCAAAGCGGCAGGGCTGCCACCTCGCTCCAAGCGATGTCGGCCCCAAAGGCAAAGGGACGGCTGTCGCACTGTGTATCCCGGCACAGCAGATAGTAGTGCTCCTGGTACTGCAGCCAGGACTGCAGGCGCGGGCCACGCCGCGGCAGTCTGGCGCTGTAACCCAAAGCCAGATCCAGGGACAGATCCTCGAGCCCGGCTTCTATCTCGGCCGAACTCATGGACAGCACCACGGGCATGATGCCGGGATGCCGCTGGCGCAGCATGGCTGCGAAGCGCGTGAGCATGGGCATGGCCGTTGGCACGGCTGCCATGCGCAACTGGCCGCGCAGTGCTCCTGCAGCGGTGCTCAGTTCCTGGCGCAAACTTTCCTCTGCGCGCAGCATGGCCAGGGCCGTAGCCAGCACCTGCTCGCCCTCGGGCGTGAAACCCGCAAACGACCGCCCCCTGCGCACGATGACGACACCGAACTCCTCCTCCAGCGCCTTGAGCGCATTGGACAGTGCAGGCTGCGTGATATGGCAGGCCTGCGCCGCCCTTGCGAAATGGCGGTGCTCATTGAGCGCCACCAGATAACGCATGGAGGTCAGAAGGTTCATCAGGTATTGCTGCTCACCGTGATCGTGGGGAACTTGCTGGAGAAGTCCTTGGCCTTGAGAGCCACCTTCACAGCCAGATCGCGCGCCACCTTTTTGTAGACCTGGGCGGCTTCGCTCTCGGGCTCGGCCACCACCGTGGGCTTGCCGCTATCGGCCTGCAAGCGGATCTGCAGCGACAGGGGCAGCGCCCCCAGATAGTCGATGTTCTGCTCGCCGGCCATCTTCTTGCCGCCGTCGGCGCCAAAGATATGTTCGACATGGCCGCAGTTGGTGCAGACATGGGCAGCCATGTTTTCGACCAGACCGAGAATCGGCACGCCGACCTTCTCGAACATCTGAATGCCCTTCTTGGCATCGATCAGGGCAATGTCCTGGGGCGTGGTCACTACCACGGCACCCGTCATGGGCACGCGCTGGGACAGGGTCAGCTGGATGTCTCCGGTTCCGGGAGGCATGTCGACCAGCAGATAGTCCAGATCCTTCCAGTTGGTCTGACGCAGCATCTGCTCCAGCGCCTGGGTGGCCATGGGGCCGCGCCAGATCATGGCCTGGTCGTTGTTGACCAGCAGACCGATGGACATGACCTGCACGCCATGGTTCTCCAGCGGCTCCATGGTCTTGCCGTCATGGCTTTCGGGCTTGCCCGAAACGCCCATCATCATGGGCTGGCTGGGGCCGTAGATGTCGGCGTCCAGAATGCCCACGCGGGCACCTTCGGCGGCCAGCGCCAGCGCCAGATTGGCCGTGGTCGTGCTCTTGCCCACGCCGCCCTTGCCGGACGAGATGGCGATGATGTTCTTCACGCCGGGCAGCAGTTGAACGCCGCGCTGCACGGCATGCGAGGCCACCTTGGTGAAGATGTTGACCGAGACATTGCCCACGCCGGCCACCGTTCTGGCCGCAGCGATGAACTGGCTGCGCAGCGCAGGATGCAGGCTGCTGGCGGGATAGCCCATCTCCACATCGAACGAGACGTCATCACCGGCAATCTGCAGATTGCGCAGGGCGCGCGTGCTCACAAAGTCCTTGCCAGTGTGCGGATCAAGCACCGTGGCCAGCGCGCTCAGAAGCGCTTGTTCTGTAACAGCCATTGGATTTAGTTTTCCAGAGGTTTCTTCAATGGCGGATAGTCTAGCGAAGCTGTCCAACCCCTGTGCACAGGAGACAATGCAGCCCTTTGCCCAAGATTTGAGAGACAAGCCGTGAAACTGAAGATGGCCGAAAATTCCCTGTTCGCAGTCCTGATGCGCTCGCGCTGGTGGATCAGCTTTGCGATCTGCGCTGCGGTGGTGCTGGTGTCGCTGGCGGTGTTCCCCAAGGACATCTCGCCCTTTGCCGCCCTGGGCGCCTTCCCGTTCTTCATCGTGGGCTGCATCGCCTGCTATAGACAGCTGCGGGCCCCCAGCCCGGCCAGGCTGGAACAGATCCAGCAGGTGATTGCCGAGCAGTCCTGGGCCGACTTCAGTGCCCAGCTGCAGACGGCCTGGCAAGCCGAAGGCTATGAGGTTCAGCGCCTGAACCAGGCCGGCGCCGATCTGCTGCTGACGCGCAATGGCCAGACCAGCGTGGTCGGCGCGCGCCGCTGGAAAGCCGCAGCCCACGGCGTGGAGCCGCTGCGCGAGCTGCAGGCCGCGCAAGCCCGGCTGAAAGCCGACATCTGCGTTTACGTGGCTCTGCAGCCACTGGGCGAGAATGCCGCCAGCTGGGCCGCGCAGCATCAGCTGGTGGTGCTGGATGCCAAGTCCATTGCCACGCTGATCGCCAAGAACCAGAAAAAGAGTTGAGGCCATCGCAGGCCGTCACCGGCCGCGCAGCCCCCCGCACCTACCGCCTGCGGCCCAATCCGGGCACACTGCAGCCATGGCGGCAGAGCATTTCTCACCCACCCTCCCTCCCAGTCTTGCCGAGACAGACCGGCAAAACTCCACAGGCCCGAGCTCCAGCATCGGGCAGACCGGTCTGTTGCTCAGCGGGGGCGGCGCCCGGGCCGCCTACCAGGTCGGCGTGCTGGCCGCCATTGCCGAGCTGCGCCGCGCACGGGGTCTGCAGCACGGGCCCAATCCCTTTCCGGTACTGGCGGGCACCTCGGCGGGCGCTATCAATGTCGCCGCCCTGGCTTGCCATGCCGATGCCTTTGACAGCGCCGTGCGACGCATGCTCCATGTCTGGGGCCATATGCATACCGAGCAGATCTACAAGGCAGACTCGCTCAGCGTACTGCGCAGCGGTGCACGCTGGCTGACGCTGTTGTCGCTGGGCTGGGCAGTGGCCCGCTGGAGCCGCATGCGGCCGCGCTCTCTGCTGGACAACACGCCGCTCAAAAGCCTCATGAACAGCGACCTCATGCCGTTCGAGCGCATCCCTCAGCTGATTGCCAGCGGGCATCTGCACGCACTGGCCATTACGGCATCCAGCTACAGCAGCGGCCAGCACATCACTTTCTTCCAGACCCGCGAGGCCCTGAGTCCCTGGATACGCGACCAGCGCAAGGCCGTGCAGACCCTGCTCACCGCCGATCACCTGCTGGCCTCGTCGGCCCTGCCCTTCATCTTTCCAGCCATGCCGTTGCCCATCGACGGGCATCTTGAGCATTTCGGCGACGGCTCCATGCGCCAGACTGCGCCCCTGGCCCCGGCCATCCATCTGGGCGCCAGCAAGCTGCTGGTCGTGGGCGCGGGCAGACGCCATGAACCCCTGAGCAGCCAGCCACTGGCCGATGCCAGCTACCCCACGCTGGCCCAGGTCGCCGGGCACGCGCTGTCCAGCATCTTCCTGGACACGCTGGCCGTGGACATAGAGCGCGCCGAGCGCATCAATCACACGCTGAGCCTGATCTCTTCGACCGAGCGCATCCACAGCCGGCTGCGCCCTATCGAGGTACTGGCCATCACCCCCAGCGAGCGCATCGACGATATCGCCACGCGCCATATAGACAAGCTGCCGCTGCCGGTACGCACCCTGCTGGCCACGCTGGGCGTGCGCGCCGGCACGGGCAACCCCGTGCGTGATGGCGCGCTGGCCAGCTACCTGCTATTTGAGCAAGGCTACACCCGCGAACTGATAGCACTGGGCCGCAAAGACACGCTGGCTCGAAGAGAGGAACTTTGCCACTTCATGGGCTGGCCGCTTTGATGTAACAAATGTTAATGATGCAAAAGGAGCTGGACAAATGATGCATGAGACACTTTGCTTGACCTCCAACATCTTTAATACCACAGCCTAGTGACTCCACTTCCACAGCCCGTCCGCGCCTCCAAATCGCTCAAGCTCTCGCTGATCCTGCCTTTTGTCGCCCTGATTGCGCTGTTGACCTCGGCCCTGGGCATGCTCTGGTACTGGACCGGCAGCAACGCGGTGTCCGCCTTGTCCGAGCAGGTGATGGAAGAGAAGGCCGAGCGTATTGCGCTGATCGTGGACCGGCATCTGTACCCGTCCAGCGCCGTGCTGGAGGCCGCGTTTCCCAGCGGCGAATCGGTGCCCGCCGATATCCGCGACCATATCCCGGCCCTGATCTCGCGGCTGTGGGTGGCCAGCTCGCTGCACACCCAGCCCAACGACTATGTCTACTACGCCAATGTTGCGGGACAGGGGATTGCCCTCAAGCGCCTGGCACCGGAGCTAGGCCAGCTGCGCCTGAAGACCCGGGCCAGCGAGCATCGCAGCTACTTCAAGGTCGCCAGCATACATGCCGAGCCGGTCTACGAATCCACCGAAATCAATCTGTTCGAGCCACGCCAGCGCCCCTGGTTCAAGCTCGCAGCGGAGTCGGCCGACGTGATCTGGACGCCTGCCTATATCGACTTCAGCGCCAAGGATCTGGTGCTGACGCGTGCGCGCCGCATTCTTTCCAGCAAAGGCCGTCTCGAAGGCGTGGTGGCCACCGATATCTCCTTGCGCGCGCTCAATGAATTCGTCAACCAGCTGCACCTGAGCGAGCATGGCCGGGCCTTCATCATCGAGGCCGACGGCTCCCTGATCGCCGCCACCGGCATGCCCAACATCCACCGCCGTGAGGACGGCCAGCTGGAGCGCATGAGTGCCGCCAACAGCCAGGACCCGCTGATTCAGGCGGTGTACGACAAGATCCAGGGCGCTTTCAATGCCTCGAATTCCGGCGCTGCGCCGGGCACCGCCCTGCTGGAAGATGCCAGGCACAGCAATATTCGCATCGCCTATCGACGCCTGAACCTGGGCTCGGGCCAGGACTGGATGGCCGTGGTGGCCGTGCCGCACAAGGACATGCTGACCGGCGTCTACCGCCATATGGTGCTGGTGGGCAGCCTGGGTCTGCTGGCACTGGTCTTGGCCGTCGTCATCGGCACCCGCATCTTCGGCGCCGTGGCCAACGATATGCGCTCGCTGACCCGCGCCGTGCGCAGCGTGGGCCAGGGCGAGATCGACACGCCTATCGAGGTGCAGCGCCGCGATGAAATTGGCGAGCTGGCCCACAACTTCCACCGCATGCGCCACAGCCTGTTTACCGATCCGCTGACTGGCGCCAACAATCGCAGTGCGCTGCAGCATATTCTGGCCACGCTCACCCGCCCCCTTCCCGGCCAGAGCATGGCCGCCCCGTTTGCCCTGCTGTTTGTGGACCTGGACCGCTTCAAGCCGCTCAATGACCGCTGGGGCCATGACAACGGCGATCTGGCGCTGGCCGAGATCAGCCTGCGCCTGCGCAACCTTCTGCGCCCCGACGATGTCGTGGCGCGCCTGGGCGGTGACGAGTTCATCCTCATCCTGCGCGGAGTCAGCGACGAGGAGCAGGTACAGGCCGTGCGCCTGAAGATCGAGCATGCGCTGCAAGAGCCGCTGACCACGCTGCTGGGCATTCCCGAGGGCGAAGCCGTGACCGTGGGCGCATCGGTGGGTCAGGCCCTGTATCCCAGAGATGCCCAGGATCCGCAAAGCCTGCTGAAGGTGGCCGATCAGGACATGTACCGCAACAAGGGGCCTTCGCTGCGATAGGCTAGCCTTCCGGCCACCGCTATCAATAAGGAAGCTTTCAGCGCTTACCTGTCATTGTATTTATATTCATTTCATATAGAAATACCTATAAATAATGCGATAGAAGCTATAAAAAACAAAGCAATCACTGATCGATAGCAACCCTGGCGGGCGCCGCCGCAAAACCCGCGCCCGCAGCTCGGAGCCAAGCCCTTCTAGAATGACGGGTTCTCTGTGAAAGCTGTTTCCTCATGACCGCACGCAAACTATTCGTCACCACCGCCCTGCCGTACGCCAACGGCAACTTCCACATCGGCCACATCATGGAATACATCCAGGCCGACACCTGGGTGCGTGCGCAGCGAATGCAGGGCAACGCGGTCAACTTCGTGGGTGCCGACGACGCCCACGGCGCGCCCATCATGATTGCCGCCGAAAAGGCCGGCAAGACGCCCCAGCAGTTCGTGGCCGACATCGCCGCCGGCCGCAAGCAGTACCTCGACGGCTTCCACATCGCCTTCGACAACTGGAGCAATACCGACAGCGCCGAAAACCACGAGCTGTCCAAGCAGATCTATCTGGACCTGAAGAAGGCCGGCTTCATCGAAACCCGCACCATCGAGCAGTTCTTCGACCCCGAGAAGAACATGTTCCTGCCCGACCGCTTCATCAAGGGCGAATGCCCGCGCTGCCACGCCAAGGACCAGTACGGCGACAACTGTGAAGTCTGCAGCTCGGTCTACGCGCCCACCGACCTCATCAACCCGTTCTCGGCCCTGTCGGGTGCCACACCGGTGATGAAGTCGTCCGAGCATTTCTTCTTCAAGCTCTCCGACCCACGCGCCGTGGAATTCCTGACCGAGTGGACGCAGAACGGCAAGCATGTGCAGCCCGAAGTGGCGGCCAAGATCAAGGAATGGTTCGGCGTGCGCACCAATCCCGACGGCTCGACCAGCGAAGGCCTGGACGACTGGGACATCAGCCGCGACGCGCCCTATTTCGGCATCGAGATTCCCGATGCGCCAGGCAAGTACTTCTATGTCTGGCTGGACGCGCCCGTGGGCTATCTGGCATCGCTCAAGGAGCTGCTGAACCGCCGTGGCGAAGACTACGACGCCTACATGGCCGATCCCGATCTGGAGCAGTACCACTTCATCGGCAAGGACATCATCACCTTCCACACGCTGTTCTGGCCTGCGATGCTCAAGTTCAGCGGCCGCAAGACGCCGACCAGGATCTGCGTGCATGGCTTCATGACCGTGAACAACGGCGAGAAGATGAGCAAGAGCCGCGGCACCGGCCTCGATCCGCTCAAGTATCTGTCGCTCAAGATGAACCCCGAGTGGCTGCGCTACTACCTGGGTGCCAAGCTCAACGGCAAGAACGAAGACATCGACTTCAACCCCGAAGACTTCATGCTGCGCGTCAACTCCGACCTGATCGGCAAGTATGTCAACATTGCTTCGCGCGCCGCAGGCTTCATCAGCAAGCGCTTTGACGGCAAGCTGGGCGTGGTCAGCGAAGACGGCCAGGCCCTGCTTGCCGCGCTGCGCGAGCAGCAAGCCGCCATCGTCGCCGCCTACGAAGGCCGCGACTCAGCCCGCGCTGCACGCGAGATCATGCTGCTGTGCGACAAGGTCAACAGCTATGTGGACGCCAACAAGCCCTGGGAGCTGGCCAAGAAGGAAGGCATGGATGCCCGCCTGCACGATGTGTGCACGACCTGCATCGAAGCCTTCCGCATCCTGACCATCTACCTGAGCCCCATCCTGCCCGGCGTGGCCGCAGAAGTCGCCAACTTCCTCATCGCGCCGCCCGAGAGCTTTGCCGACGTGGTCAAGCCCCTGGGCACAGGTCACCAGATCGGCGTCTACCAGCATCTGATGCAGCGCGTCGATCCCAAGCAGCTCGAAGCCCTGTTTGAAGCACCCGCCGGTCAGGCAGCCCCTGCCGCTGAACCCGCCAAGGCCGAGAAAAAGGCCGCCAAGAAGGCTGAGCCCGTGATCGACCCCAACGCCCCCGGCGGCGAACCGCTGGCCGAGACCATCAGCATCGACGACTTTGCCAAGGTCGATCTGCGCATCGCCAGGATTCTGGAATGCAGGGCGGTGGAAGGCTCGACCAAGCTGCTGCAGCTGACGCTGGATGTGGGCGAGAAGGACGAGAACGGCCAGCCCAGGACCCGCAATGTGTTCAGCGGCATCAGCAGCATGTACCAGCCCGAGCAGCTGCAGGGCAAGCTGACGGTGATGGTCGCCAATCTGGCACCGCGCAAGATGAAGTTCGGCCTGTCCGAAGGTATGGTGCTGGCCGCCAGCCACGCCGACGAGAAGGCCCATTCCGGCATCTATGTGCTGGAACCCTTCCCCGGCGCCATGCCCGGCATGCGGATTCATTGATCCCACCTATGATCCCCCCTGAGTCGCCTTCGGCGCCTTCCCCCCGGGGGGACGACACCTTCGCCGCGAGGCGGCTCTTGCTCGGTGTCTCCTCGCGGGGGCGTGCCTCATCAGGCTCCTACGGCTTCTGGCTGGCTGGAGCTTTTTTATGCCTGGCGCTCTCGGGCTGCACCGTGATCGCCGTCACCGGCACCGCCATCAGCGTGACGGCCGGGGCCGTGGGCCTGGCCGCCGATGCCGCCATCGGCACAGCCAAGATCGTGGGCAAGGGCGTGGGCAAGGCAGCTGACGCCTTGATGGATGACGACCCGCCCGATACCAGCGGCGTGAATATTCGCTACCGCGATCCCTCGGCCACCGCTCCCGCAGCAGCAGAAATGCCGGCAACGGCTGCCCACACCACACCTGTCGCACCCTCTGACGGACTGCCGCCGCATTACTGAGAGAACTCCGGCATCCGTTCACAGGAAACCGCATCGTGCTACACATCAGATAGCGCAATGCGGTTTTTTCATGCCCTGGCGCGCCCTTGCAAGCACAAGCTTGGCGCATAACTAAATAACCAATAACTTCCTGTTACACCACCGGGATATTGAGCTTGTCAGGACGGGGCCGCTTCCTAGAATCCGACTGCATCAGCCCTGCCTGCTCCGCCCCTGCCCAGAAGAATGCTCGACATTCGCCACACATAACAAAGGCCGCGCACATTCAGGCATCGAGGTCATAAATCCCCCACGCGGCCTTGCGTGGGGACAACGGGAGGCCCCATGCGATCGAAACCCTTGCTCACTTCAGCGCGCCCTGCGCTATGGCTGGCTTTTGCCCTGGCAGCGCCGCTGCCCGGTCTGGCCAACTCTTCCGCCACCTCCTTGCGTGTGCAGGATGTGGCCGTGCTGGCCGCCAGCTGCGCCAACTGCCACGGTCCGGACGGCCGCTCCACAGGCGTCATTCCCCAGCTGCGCGGCCTGCCTGAGGCCCATCTGCTGCAGCGCCTGCAGGCCTTCAAGGCCGGCACCGCCAAGGACGCCACCGTCATGACCCGTCTGGCCAAGGGCTACGACGATGAGCAAATCAAAGCGCTGGCCCAGTGGTTCAGCAAGAAGGGCCAGTAAATGCAGATCAATCGTCGTCAAATTCTCGGCGGTGCAGCCGCTGGTGCAGCCAGCTTCGCCATGCCCGCCATCGTGCAGGCCAAGGCAGCCTCGGCCCATGTGGTCGTGATCGGCGGCGGCTTTGGCGGAGCCACGGCCGCGCGCTATCTGCGCCAGTTCGCGCCGCATATCCAGGTCACGCTGGTGGAGCCGGCCGAGCGCTTCTATACCTGCCCTTTCTCCAATCTGTACCTGGCCGGCCTGCGCAGCTGGGACAGCATAGGCCACGGCTACGGTGGTCTGCGCAAGGCCGGCGTGAACGTGGTCCACGCGCGGGCCGACCAGGTTCTGACCGACTCCAGGCGCGTGCTGCTGTCCAACGGCCAGGCGCTGAGCTATGACAAGCTGGTGCTCTCGCCCGGCATCGATATGCGCTGGAATGCGCTGGAAGGCTATGACGAGGCAGCCGCCCAGCTTGCCCCACATGCCTGGAAAGCCGGAGCGCAGACCCAGCTGCTCAAGAAGCAGCTCGAAGCCATGCCCGATGGCGGCAAGTTCGTGATGGTCATTCCTGCCAACCCCTTCCGCTGCCCGCCCGGCCCCTACGAACGCGCGGCCATGGTGGCCCACTACCTCAAGCAGCACAAACCAAAGTCCAAGATTTTGCTACTGGACGACAAGGATGCCTTCTCCAAGCAAGGCCTGTTCATTCAGGGCTGGAAGGCGCTTTACGGCGACATGATCGAATGGGTCAAGCAGGCCGATGACGGCAAGGTCACGCGCGTGGATGCCAAGAACCTGGAAGTGGAAACCGCGTTCGGCACCAGGCACAAGGCCGATGTGCTCAACGTCATCCCGCCCCAGAAGGCCGGCTTTATCGCCGACCGCGCCGGCGTGACCAATGCCAGCGGCTGGGTGCCGGTCAAGCCAGAATCCTTTGAATCCACCCAGGTCCAGCATGTCTATGTGCTGGGTGACGCCACGATTGCTGCGCCCATGCCCAAGTCCGGCTTTGCCGCCAATACGCAAGGCAAGGTGGCCGCAGCCGCGATTGCCGCCGAACTGAGCGGCCAGCCCCTGCCTGCAGCGGCCTTTGCCAACACCTGCTACAGCCTGATCGGCACCGACTACGGCATCTCCGTGGCCGGCGTCTACCGCACGGCAGCGGGCAAGCTGATCGAGGTGCCCGACTCCGGCGGCGTGAGCCCCTTGAACGGTGATGCGGCCTTCCGCAAGGCCGAGGCCGACTACGGCGCAGCCTGGTACAAGGCTATCAGCGCGGATATCTGGGGTGGTTAACTGGCTCATCCCCTGAGGCGCTTTGCGCCTTCCCCTTCTCTCTGCGTGCTTCGCACTGCGGGAAGGGGACGCCACCATCGCTGCGGGGCGGCCCTTGCTTGGCGGCTCCCTGCGCGCCCTTGGCCTGCAGCAGCCGTATTTCAAGGCTGTACTTTCGCTTGCCTTGCTTAAGTCATTGATATGTTGTTGTGGACCATCTTTTTCCTAGGCATGGCCTTCGGCGTCGCTGCGCGGCTGGGGCGTTTCTGTCTGCTGCGCGGGCTGCGCCAGCAAATGGGGCTAGATACCGAAGTCGCTGCGGGTCAGGCACCCGCATTGCAGGCCTTTGCCCTGGCATCGGCCGTGGCCTTGCTGGCCTCGCAGGGGTTGCAGGCTCTGGGAATGCTCGATCTGAGCCAGGCCGCCATCGCGCGGCCCAGCTTTTCCATCGCTGGCGTGCTGATTGGCGGTTTGCTGTTTGGCGTCGGCATGGTGCTGGCACGCGCCTGCGGCGCACGCTCTCTGGTGCTGCTGGCAGGAGGCAATCTGCGCTCTCTGGTCACCATTGTGTTTCTGGCGCTGGGCGCGCAACTGGCCATGACCGGTGTGCTGACGCCTCTGCGCCTGTGGCTGCAGGCCCTCACCCCCCTCACTCTGGCTCACGCCACCTTGCCTGCCTATCTGTCTTCCTTGAATACATGGCTGCTGACGCTTGGTCTGGCCCTTCTGCTGCTGGCCTATGCCTTGCTGCGTCCCGGCCTGCGCCAGAGCCGCCTGCAGTGGGGCAGCGCGTTGCTCATAGGCCTGCTGGTGGCTGCCGGCTGGTGGCTGACTGCGCATATCGGGGTCGATGAGTTCGAGCCGGCCCGGCTTACCTCGCTGAGCTTTATCGGCCCGATTGCCGAGGCCCTGCTCTATCTGCAGCTGTCCGTGGGACGCGAGCCCGGCATAGGCCTGGCGCTGACGGCGGGCGTCCTCGCCGGCGCCTTTCTCGCAGCCCTTGGCAGCCGCACGGCGCGCTGGGAAGGCTTTGACAGCACCGGCCGCCTGGCTGCCAGCGCCGGTGGCGGCCTGCTGATGGGAGTTGGCGGCGTGCTGGCCGCAGGCTGCTCCATCGGCCAGGGGCTGAGCGGACTGTCCACGCTGTCGCTGGCCAGCTTTGTGGCCGTTGCCGGCATCCTGCTCGGAACGCTTGTCAGCCTGCGCCTGCTGCGCCAGCAATAGCGCTGGCTTCGCTTGGGTATTCACCGATTCCGGATCTGGGCCTGCTCCTAGAATCTCCTGCCACCAGCTCTGCTTGTGCCGCGTGTCGGCTGAGAGGCAATCCCATCGCGCTGCGCCAAGCTTGCTTCCCTCCATCGAATCCGAGCCCTTGATCAGGCCCTCATTCCCATTACAGGAGCAATGCTCATGCAACGTCGCCATTTCCTCTGGACTCCGCCTGCACTCGCTCTGGGCGCCGCTGCCGGCCCGGCAATGGCTGCACCCGCCATCATCAGCAGCCAGTCGCCCATCCTGCCGCGCCAGGGCAAGGGTCCGCGCATCGTGATCTGCGGCGGCGGCTGGGGCGGCCTCACGGCGGCGCGCTATCTGCGCGAGCTGATTCCCGCTTCCGACGTCGTGCTGCTGGAGCGCAATCCGACCTTCTGGTCCGGCCCCATGAGCAACAAGTGGCTGGTGGACATCGTGGGCACGGACTTCGTGAACCGCGACATGCTGCACCCGGCCAACAAATACGGCTACACGCTGCTGCAGACCGAAGTCACGGGCTTCGAGCGCGACAAAAAGCTGGTGCGCACGGCCCATGGCCTGATCGAGTACGACTTCCTCATTCTCTCGGGCGGCATTCGCAATGATTACGAGGCCTGGTTCGGCAACGACCAGCGCGCCATCGAGTACACGCGCACCCACTTTCCCAACGCCTACATCCCCAACCAGGAAATGCTCTCGCTCAAGAGCAAGGTCAAGAACTTCAAGGGCGGCACGCTGGTGATGACGCTGCCGCCTCCGCCGCATCGCTGCCCGCCCTCGCCCTATGAGCGCGCCTGCCTGATTGCCTGGCATATCAAGAAGAACAAGATTCCAGGCAAGATCCTGATCCTCGACCCCAAGCCCAAGATCGCACCTATCGGCGTGGGCTACAAGCAGGCTTTCGAGGAGTTGTACGCAGACATCATCACCCATGTGCCCAATGCCGGCGTCAAGGAAGTGGACCCCTTCAACAAGCAGATCAAGACCGCCGCAGGCGACTTCAAGTTTGACGATGCCATCCTCATGCCGCCCCACCAGGCCGCAGACATGGTCTGGAAGGCAGACCTCATCGGCAAGGATGCGGCTACCGGCAAGCCCACGGGCTGGGCCGATATGCACAACCGCCTGTTCCATGCCAGAAGCGACGACCGCGTGTATTTTGTCGGCGATCTGATGGGCGCGATCTCGCCCCAGTTCGGCCACTACCCCAAGAGCGGCCATGTGGCCAACTACATCGGCAAGATCGTCGCCCAGAACATTGCCGAGCGTGTGGCCGGCAAGGAGGTCGTGGCCCGGCTGCCCGACAACCTCTGCTACATGATGGTCAACGGCGAACCTCAGGAGGAAATTTCGGTGAAGTTCGAATACGAGGTGGACGCCAGCGGCCAGGTCAACCAGACCCAGATCGACATGGATGTGCGCACCCCCGATCTGGTCAAGGAGGACTTTGCCTGGATCAACGGAAAGTTCGGAGATTTCCTGGGCACTTAAATCTCCCCCTGAGCGGCTTTGCCGCTTCCCCCTCTCTCTTCGGGAGGGGGACGACGCCCTCTGCTAGGCGCCCCCGCCGCGAGGCGGCTCTTGCTTGGCGTCTCTCACTTGGAGCCGGTGTGAGTTTTGAAGTTTTGTTAATTGGATTGAAGAGAAGCAATGTTCAAGAACACCACCCGTAGAAGCATGGTGCTGAGCGCGGCGGCAGCCGGGGCCAGTCTGGCTCTGCCCGCATCGGCTCTGGCGCAAGCCAGCAGCGCGGCCAAGACTCCGCTGGTCGGGCCACTGGCGCCGAACCCGGCCGAGTTCAAAAAGCTCATGGAGCAATTCACCGGCGGCAAGGCCACTCAGGCCGATGGTCTGCAGCTCGATGTGCCCGTGCTGGCCGACAACCCCAGCGCCGTTCCCGTCAAGGTCAAAGTGACGCTGCCCATCACCGAGCAGGACTGGTGCGAGGAGATCATCGTGCTGGCCGAGCTCAACCCCTCGCCGCTGGCATGCCGCATGCAGTTCACCGCAGCGGCCGGAACGGCCGAAGCGGCGGCCCGCATACGCCTGTCCCAGTCGCAGACCGTGCATGCCCTGGCACGCATGAAAAGCGGAAAGATCCTGGTCGCCAAACAGGCAACGACCGTAGCAGCCAGCGGCTGCGGTATGTGAATCTGGGAATCCCCCTGAGTCGCTTCGCGCCTTCCCCCACAGGGGCACAGCGCCAGCGCAGCAAGGCGGCCTTTGAGCGGCGCTTGCTGGACTCAAGCCCCTAGCTAATTCGGACATAGTGGCTTCCAGGTTCACCCTGGTTGCATGAACTAAAAGGAATTTCAATGAACAAGCCAGCTCGCGTCTGGGTCAGCAATGCCAACCCCAAGAAAGGCGAAGTGCTGCGCGTGCGCGCGCAGATGGAACATGTCATGGAAAGCGGTCTGCGCACCGACCCGGCCACAGGCAAGGTGCGTCCGCGCAATATCGTGAGCCGTTTCGAAGCCCGGCTGGGCAACGCCTTGCTGTTCAGCTGGGAGCCCGGCATCTCGATTGCCCAGAATCCCTATATCGAGTTCACCTTCGTGGCCCGGGAAAGCGGCGAACTGCAGATGCAGTGGAAGGATGAGCAGGGCCAGACACTGAGTGCACAGAAGACAATCAGCGTCGCCTGACTTCGAAAGCCCCAACAAAAAGCCCCGCCGAAACGGGGCTTTTTGTTGGGGCCAAGCACTTCAATTACCTTGGTAGCGGCCGGGGCGATGGCTGATCCACAGAAACATGCTCATGATCACCGCCGCCAGCACCGAATACGCCACCCGCTCCAGCGGCACGATGGCCAGCGCCAGCAGTACCACGCTGCAATCGATCATCATTTGCACCTTGCCGGCGCGAATGCCGTAGCGGTCCTGCAGATAGAGCGAGACGATGGTGGCTCCTCCCAGACTGGAGCGATGCCGTGCCAGGAACAGGCAACCCGATCCCATGAGCAAACCGCCCGCCACGGCCGCATAGAGCGGATTCAGGTAGTCGATATGAATGAAGCGCGGGCCCACATCGGCCATCAGCGCCAGCATGGCAACCGAGACAAAGGTCTTGATCGTGAACTCCGCGCCCATGCGCTTCCAGGCGAACCAATAGAACGGCAGATTGATGACAAAGAAGATGGCGCCGAAAGGCAGTCCCGTCACATAGTGCAGCAAAAAGGCAATGCCCGCCGTGCTGCCCGTGAGCAAGCCCGCCTGGGCAAACAGCATCATGGTGATGGAGACAAACAGCGAGCCCGTGAACAAGGCCTGTGCGTCCTCGAAGCGGCCATGGCGCAGGCCCGAAGTGGCCGGTGCCGCAGCAGCGGGGGCATCCATGCGGCCGACCAGAGCAGGACCGGCGGAAGAAGATAGCGGTGTGGACATGTCGGGTAGGACAGCAATATGGGTGCCCGAAGTCTCGATAAAGACCAAGGGCGAGCCGGCGTGGGTAACACCGGGAAACCCCTTAATTTTACGGATGGACTCATGCTATATGTGCATTATTTGCTGCAACGCAACAAACTGTAGAGGGGCATTTCGGTACCGATCGCTGCTGAAATTTCAGTATTTTCGGCCCTAATCCTATGCTGGTAGAGCGCTTGAAGCTATCGATAAGGAAGCATGGCATACACAGCCTTCGCGCAGCAACCCGGCACTCGGGCGACTCTGGACCGGATGCAAAAAAGCCCTGACTGCACCATCGCAGGCAGGGCTTTGCGCAGATCCGGCCGCTTTGCGGGCGATCAGCCGCGCGGCTCGTCGGGCAGGCGTTCGCGGTTGAGCGTGCGCAGCACTCGGCCATCGGGACCAAAGGTCACCGTGAACTGCATCTCGCGCGCGGGCGGATCAATGTAGTTCCAGTCCCAGTCGGTTTCCTGCTTGAGCTTGTAAGTCATCATCTTGGCGGGCTTGCCCAGCATGCGGCGCACCTGGTTCTGGTCCATGCCGGGCACGACCTTGGCAAACACATGCGGGGCCAGCACCTGGCGCAACGCACTCATCTTGCCGTCAGCGCCTATGGTGATCATGTAGTTCTTGGCACCGGCCGGCTGGCGGTTGTACTCAAAGGTGCGCGATCCGTCTTCCTCGTTCCAGATGCGCTCGGGCTCGCCAAACTTCGCGCGCACATCGGCCTCGGTGGACAGGCCCTCCTCCAGCTCCTTGATCTTCTGCTCGTCGCAGCCCAGCAGCGCCAGGGTGCTGATCGCAGCCGCCGCCAGGGCTGCCGTCATACGCGAAAAAATATTCATGGGCTTGAATCACAATGCTTGCCAGACAGAATACGAATTCTGACAGCAAGCCACCCGCGCACGCGCGCCACTTTTGCAAACGCTTGTCAAAACGGAGCCATCCCTCGTGAACACAACCCTTGAGCAACTGTTTTCCCAATTCACCAACGACGCGCAGGCGGCCCGGGATCAGCAGGACAAATGGCTGATCATCGATCCCGTCTACGAACACCTGGAGACACTGCAGGAAGCTGCACTGGAGCAGGTTCTGCCGCATATCCTGACGCTGATCGAAGCCTATCCCGAGCTCGACTACGGCGGCCCCGGCCCGTTCGGCAGCCTGATCGAGGAACACCCCATGGCCTCCTACACCCCGGCCTTGCTGGCGTCGCTGGAGCGTCAACCCAGCGTGCAGGTGATAGGCTGGCTGGACCGCACCATGCGCGTGGATGAAGACTTTCAGCGCGGCGACCCTAACCCGGTCGGAGCCCCCGAATTTGCCGCCGCGCTGCGCAAGATCGTCGATTCGCCTCTGGCCTCGGACGACTGCAAGGAGTTCGCGCAGATCTGTCTCAAGGATCTGAAATAGCCCGGTGTGGGCCTAGCGTCCGCGACGGGCTAAAATCCGCTGTTCTGAGAGGTTTTACACATATGTCTTTCTTCCGTCGCCCCGACTACCGTTCCGACACCACCAACTTCATCAACGACCTGAAGCAGCAAAAGCCCGAGCTGGACAAGCAACAGCAAGCCGGTCGCGCCCTGCTGTGGGACAAGGACGTGAACTATGAAGTCTGGGAAGATCTGCGCGCCGGCCGCGTGGAACAACAGCCCTACGTGTACCAGACCAACCACTCCTGATCTTTTCGATGAAATCAGCCTCAAGCGCTTACTCATCAAGCGCGCTCAGCTCTGCAATCCATAGCAGACCATGAGCGAGGCTGAAGAACAGACCCTGTTGCCGGGCCAGAACCCGGACGCCCCTGACCCGTCGCCTTCGGTCGTCGATCAGGTGGCTCTTGCACGCCTGTACGGCGAGCCGCTGTTTGCGCTGCCCCAGGATCTCTATATCCCGCCCGATGCGCTGGAAGTCTTTCTCGAAGCCTTTGAAGGCCCGCTGGACTTGCTGCTCTATCTGATCCGCAAGCAGAACTTCAACATCCTCGACATCCCCATGCTGGACGTGACGCGCCAGTACATGACCTATGTGGACGAGGTGCGCAGCCGCAATCTGGAGCTGGCAGCCGAGTATCTGCTGATGGCGGCCATGCTCATCGAGATCAAGTCGCGCATGCTGCTGCCGCCCAAGAAGCAGGAGGACGGCGAGGAAGCCGAGGATCCGCGCGCCGAGCTCGTGCGCCGCCTGCTCGAATACGAGCAGATGAAGCTGGCCGCGCAGCAGCTGGGGCAGTTGCCCACCTACGGACGCGACTTTCTCAAGGCTACGGTCTATATCGAGCAAAGCCTGCAACCGCGCTTTCCGGATGTGGAAATCGGCGAGCTGCAAGCGGCCTGGCGCGACATCCTCAAGCGTGCCAAGCTGGTGCAAAGCCACAAGATCACGCGCGAAGAGCTGTCGGTGCGCGAATACATGAGCCAGATCCTCAAGCAGCTGCAGGGCCAGCGTTTCGTGGAGTTCGAGCGCATCTTCAATCCGGAAAAAGGCTCGACCGTGCTGGTCGTGACCTTTATCGCCATGCTGGAGCTGGCCAAGGAAACGCTGATCGAAATCACCCAGGCCGAAGCCTACGCACCGATTTATGTGCGCCTGGCCTATACACCGGTTTGAGGCCTGCGACCGCCTGCAAGGCAAGCGCCTTGTAACCCTATGGCCCACCAGAAGTTCAGCAAGGGCTTACATTCGCATCCCGGGCTGTAGCACGCCAGCCTTCTGTTCCACCGCGCCTTGACGCGACACATACGACATGACATACAGCGTCAAAGAAATTTTCTACACCTTGCAGGGTGAAGGCGGCCAGGCCGGCACGCCCGCCGTGTTCTGCCGCTTTGCGGGCTGCAATCTGTGGACCGGCCGCGAGCAGGATAGGCCCAATGCCGTCTGCCAGTTCTGCGACACCGATTTTGTCGGCACCGACGGCACGCTGGGCGGCAAGTTCGCCACGGCCGATGCGCTGGCCGAGCGCATTCTGAGCCAGTGGCCTGCCGACGACAGCCTGCACCGCATGGTGGTGCTGACGGGCGGTGAGCCTTTGCTGCAGGTCGATGCTGCCCTGATCGCCGCCCTGCATGCGCGCGGTTTTCGTATTTCGGTGGAAAGCAACGGCACGGTGGCCGCACCCGAGGGCATAGACTGGCTGTGCATCAGCCCCAAGGCTGGTGCTGACTGGATTCAGCGCAGCGGCCAGGAGCTCAAATTGGTCTGGCCTCAGCCCACATTCGACCTGGCGGCCATTGAAGCCAGCACCGATTTCCAGCACTATTTTCTGCAGCCCATGGACAACGCCCAGCAGAGCGGCAATATTGCCGCTTGTATCGAGCAATGCATGCAACGCCCCGGCTGGCGCCTGAGCCTGCAAACCCACAAGCTCACTGGAATTAGATGACCCCCCTGAGTCGCTTTGCGCCTTCCCCCCAGGGGGACGACGGCCTTTGCTACGGGGCGGCCCTTGCTGGCCGTCCGCCATGGGGTCCGTTCCCAGCTCAAAGGCCGAAGGCAATGCTCAGCGTCACCGATCACTGATATGCAGTTCACCGTTCACCAGCGTTTTTTCTTCGATGCCGCCCATACCCTGGAGCGCGCTATCGAGACCGAGAGCAGCCGCCGTATTCACGGCCATACTTACTGGGCGGAAGTCAGCGTAAGCGGCCCGCGTAATCCGGACAACGGCATGGTCATCGACCTCGGCCACCTGCGCGCGCGCCTGGAGCTGCTGCGCGATCAGCTAGACCATCACTTTCTCGATGAAGTGCCCGGCCTGGGCAAGCCCACGCTGGAAAACCTCTGTCTCTTCATCGCCAGCGCCCTGGCCGACCTTCAGCCTGCGCCCAGCCGCATCCGCGTCTGGCGCGACAGCATCGGCGATGGCTGCGTGCTTGACCTGTCCTGAGGACAGGCGCGCAGGTACAACAAAAAAAGGCCCCGCTATTGCGGGGCCAGCTTGCTGAGAGTCAGACGGCTTTCCCACCAGGAGGCCTAACTCGGCAAGATCATCAGGCAGCAGAGTGCGGCAGACGCCGCAGTTCTTGACTGCCTATGCTCTTAGAAATTGTGGCGCAGGCCGATTTCGTAACCCGTCAGGCTCTTGCCCACAGCGGGTGTAGGGCTCAGCGACGAACCCAGCTTGCGGGAAGCCTTGTCGTCGTTGCTCATGCGTGCCACGGCCGCATAGATTTCGGTGCGCTTGGACAGCTTGTAGCCATAGCCCAGAGCCAGACGCTGGGAGTCCGCATCGCTTTGCTTCTTGTCCTTGTACCAGGTGTAGGCAGCACGCAGTTCGCCGGCGCCCAGAGGCATCTTCACGCCCAGGCTGTACAGATCGACACGCTTGCCGTTGCCGCGGTCGGACGCGATCAGCAGCATGGGAGTGACAACGCCGAAGTTGTAGGAAGCACCCAGATTCATGGTCTTGTAGTCCACGCCGACGGCAGCTGTGCCGCCACGTGCGATGCCGTAGGCTGCGGCAACGTTCAAGGGACCGTTGGCATAGCCCAGACGCAGGCCGGTGGAGCTGGCCAGGCTGTGGTCGCCGGCCTGCTCGCCAAAGCTGTGGGTCACCTGACCGTAGAAGCCGCCCAGCTTGGGCAGCAGATAGCTGATGGCGTTGGAGTTGCGCTTGGGGTTGGAGCCTTCGGAAGTGCCTGCAGCCGAACCGCTGATCAGGTTATGGCCGTTGATGGCGCCCATGCCGGTGTCACCGAAGGCATGGAAGGTTTCCAGGTTCTGGTAGGCGGGGGTCTTGTCACGACCCAGGCGCACTTCACCGAAGTTGCCCAGCAGGCTGACGGTGGAGCGGCGATCGAACTTGAAGCCGGAAGCCGTGCCGTCGTCCACGCTCAGGCTGCCTTCCAGCCAGAAATCGGCCTTCAGGCCGCCGCCCAGATCTTCCACGCCGCGGAAGCCCAGACGGCTGCTGGAGTTGCCACCGTTGGCCAGACCGGACACGCTTTTGCCGGTCGTGGAGATGTGGGCCACCGACACGTCGGCCACGCCAAAGACGGTAACGCTGGATTGAGCCAGGGCACCGGCGGAGACGGTCAGGGCTGCAAGGGCGAGAAGAGTTCGTTTCATGCTGTTCACTGTGTTTGTAGAAATGAGAAAGCCCATGCAGTACGGCTACGGCCTGCCTTGGACGGGCCCCGTCTGGGACTGAAGTCATTAAACAAAGTGAAAATGAAACATTAGTTACAACCCTTAAATTCGCAACAAAACAACAATCACAACGACAATCGTCACATCGTCCTACATCAGTGACTGGCAGAACTTTCAACACCGGTAATGCGAAGGCGCCGCATTTCCCTGTCAATGCCCTCAATGAACTACATGGGTTTTGCCGATCGCATTTAGACTTGCGTGATTTTTCGCAAGCACAGGCCTGCCCCATTTCAGCAACGCGCAAAGCGCCCCAGAGAGACAAACATGTTCCGCACCCTGCTCAAATCCAAGATCCACCGTGTCAAGACCACGCAATGCGAGCTGCACTACGAAGGCTCCTGCGCCATCGACGAGGATCTGCTGGATGCCGCCAACATTGCTGAGAACGAACAAGTCCATATCTGGAATATCGACAATGGCGAGCGCTTTGTGACCTACGCCATCAAGGGCGAGCGCGGCACGGGCATGATTTCCGTCAACGGTTCGGCCGCTCGCCGGGCCAGCGTGGGCGACCTGCTCATCATTGCCGCCTTCGCCCAGGTTCATGAAAGCGATGTGGCCGAGCACCAGCCGCAGCTGGTCTTTGTGGACGACAGCAACAAACAGGTCGAGCTGCGCCACAAAGTGCCCACCCAGATGCTGTAAAAACGGCTTTTGCCTCCCAAATCGAGCGAGAGAACTCCATGCCTCATCTGCATATTGAATACACCGACAACCTGACCGGCCTGAACGAACGCGAACTGATGCGCGACATCAACGCCGTGGTCTGCTCCCACCCCACCGTTCTCGATGAAGCCGATGTCAAGGCCCGCATTGCCCGCCTGAACATGGACCATGTCTATATCGGCACCCAGCCCGAGAACCGAGGCTTCGTACATGTGCACCTGCAGCTGATGGCCGGTCGCAGCACCGAAGCCAAGAAGCAGATGTCGGACGGCATTGCCGAAGTCCTGCGCCGTCTGGTGCCCCAGCCTGCTGATGTGCTGGTGCAGCTGAGCGTGGACGTGTCCGATATGGACAAGGCCACCTACTTCAAGGGCCGCCTGTAAACCCTCGGCCACACAAGCCAGAGCGCCCGCAGCCATGCTTGCGGGCGTTTTTGTTTTGGGGGCCTTGGCTTGAGATAAAAATCGCCTCAACCACTTACCCTAAAAGAGCAAGCAGCTCCTGAATCATGAGCAAACCCGAGCCTCGCCCCCGCTGCCCCCGCTGTCACCGGGCGCTGCGCACCTGCGTCTGCACGCTGGCCAGGCCGGTCGCACATCAGGTCGAAGTGCTGATCCTCATGCATCCCATGGAAGTGCACGAAGCCAAGGGCACCGGGCATCTGCTGCATCTGTGCCTGCCCCGCAGCCGGGTCATGGTGGGCGAGGAATTCGATGCCGCCGAACTGGAAGCGGCTCTGCATGGAAGATGGGCCAGCAGGGCCAATACCGCCAATACCGCCGATACCGCCGATACCGATAGTGCGCCCCGCCACAACCTTCTGCTCTACCCCGATACAGCAAGCCAGGATGCCACCCTGGGACTGGCTGCAGCCAGTCCCCTGCCTTTGCCCTGGCCGCAGCCGCCAGAGCGTCTGCGGCTGGTGATCATCGACGGCACCTGGCGCAAAAGCCGCAAGATGCTCTATCTCAATCCTGCACTGCAGGCCCTGCCGCGCCTGCCCCTGCTCGGCGTGGAGGACTCCGGCTACGCCATCCGCAAGGCCCATCTGCCCGGGCAGCTCTCCAGCTTCGAGGCGGCGACCCTGGCCCTGGCGCAACTGCAGAAGCGGCCCGAGGACGCGGCGGCCCATGCCGCGCTGCAGGAAGTCTTCAGTCAGTTTGTGGCGCAGCAGCTGCAGCTGCGCCAATGCAATCAGGCGCCCCAAAGGAGCGCCTGAGATTCAGCGGTCAACCCGTTTTCCGGCTCAGCGGTTATTAGCCACCTGCTCGGGCACATCGGCGGACTTGGCGGGATCGGTCACCACCAGAGCAGGCCCGCTACGCTCACTCTTGCCGCGCTTGTGCTCTGCCGTGCCATCATCGGCGCTCAGGCTGTCGCGGGTATTTTTCTGCACGGCAATCGCACCGAACAGGGCCAGCGCAAACGCCATGGCATAGAAACCTTTTTCACTGAGCTGCAACGTGGCATTGAAGAGACCTGTGCCCAGCAGCAGCACCGCAATGATCAGCGCCACCCAGCTGATGCCGAAGTAAATGCCGGTCACAGCAACGCCTTCCAGCTTGTCACGCACGGTTTTCTGCAGCGAGATGGCCGAGTACAGACCCAGCACCAGCACGGCAAAGTAAAAGCCTTTCTCGTTGAGCTGCATGGCTGCATTCCACAGCCCGGCCATGAAAGCGACGACGCCCAGCAGCAAGGCGGCCCAGGATGCGCCGACAAAAGCGGCGGAAGGCTTGTGGCTGGTGATGGCTTGGGGGTTCATGAGCGAGTCTCGGAAGTTGTGGTGAACGGATAGTAGAAAATCCGCTCGCCCAAGCCAAGCCCTTCTTCACAAGGTATCGTTAAATGATACTCAAAGAGCTGTTTTGCTCGTCAGTCACTGAATTACCTGAACCGGCCAGGCCGCGCCCCTCGGTGGCAACTGCTTCAACCGGTGCACGGGCATCGGTCCACAGTGTCCCAAGCAAAGGCTTGCGTGGGCGCAGCAACCGGGCGCGCAGGCGCTAATCCTCGTCCTCGACTTCATCTCCATCCATGGCGGCATTGAGCTCTTCCTGGACATGGGGCGGCATGCCGTCTTCCCAGCCATGCTCGTCGACATAGGCATAGATATCGGGTTGCTCGCCGGGCACGGCCAGCAGCATGATGGCTGGAATCTGCCATTTGGCCTCATCGCCCTTGACGGCTTCGCTGGTCCAGTCATAGCCCGGGTGCTTTTCATTGCCCGTGGGCGACGCCAGATCATTGGCCGGGTCCCAGCCGATGGTGGCGGGAGCCAGATTGTCCTGCTCGAAGCGCTGGCTCAGCGCCTGTATGCGGGCCCAGCCCGGGCGGTTGATGCCGGGCACCTTGTCCTGCGAGGCATAGTGCTGGAAGTAGCCCGGCTGCTGGTACCAATACAGCGCCTTGGCAACGGCGGGCTCCAGCTTGGGATGCTTGCTGATCCAGTCAGGCAAGGCACTGCCGTTGTCGTAGTTCATGGTGGTGACCACGGCCAGCCATTGCAGTGGTGTCGCAGTGGCCAGGAATTCCTTCATCAGGTCCAGGTACAGGGCATCAAAGTCGTCGTCATCCATGGCTGAGACTCCTCCAGGTTGCTTACGTCAGCACAATAACAAACCGCCCCTAGGCGATCAAACGAGCATCCAGCCAGCCGCGCAGGCTATTGATGAAGGCCCAGCCGTCGGCATGACGCGCCTGTTCCAGCGTCACCACCTGCTCTGTCAGCCGTCCCTGCGACAGGGCCAGCGCCCGCCCCACGCCCGGGAGCAAGCCGCACTGCAGCGGCGGCGTGACCCAGCGCCCATCGAGCTGCACGGCAATATTGCCGCGCGTGCTTTCGGTGATCTGGCCGTCCTCGTTGAAAAGTACGATATCGAAAATGCCGGCGCTCTGGGGTCTGAAAGCGTCGTAATGCTGACGTACCGAGGTTTTGAAACGCACCACATCGCTGTACGCCACCGCATTGGCGATGGGCCGATGCGCCAGCTGCAGCGCGACGGGCTGAGCAGTCGGCGGCAGAGGCTCGGCCGTGATCTGCATCTCGCCCGTGGCCGAAAGCGCCAGCCGCACGCGCCAGTCGCCCATGGAATGCGTCTGACTGGCCATGCGCTCCATATCGGACTCCAGCTGCATCTGCATCAGCGGATAGCGAAAATGCTGCGCCGTGATCTGCAAACGGGCCCAGTGCAAAGCCCAGTTCTGCCAGCGGCCATCCTTGAGTGCCAGGGTTTCGAGAATTTCAAGATTCGTATTCATGCGCCGACGCCTTGTTCAAGCACCTTCAGAAAAGCCTGCTTGTGTTGCCATTCCATCCATTCATCGGCCGCATTGGCGCTGGCCGTGATGCCGCTGCCTATGCCGCAGCTCAGACGCCCATTCTTGAGCACCACAGTGCGAATGGGAACATTGAAGCTGGCGTGAATACGCCCCGGCCCGGCCCCCGGCCGGACCACGCCCAGCGCGCCGCAGTAGACGCCTCGGGGCTCGGGCTCCAGCTCGCGAATCAGGCGCATGGCCTGACGCTTGGGCGCCCCGGTGATCGAGCCGCAGGGAAACAGCGCTGCGAACACATCCACCAGCCGCACATCCGGACGCGTGCGTGCCACCACATCCGAGGTCATCTGCCAGACGGCCGGCAGCGCCTGGACCTGAAACAGCTGCGGCACTTTCACGCTGTGCGGCACGGCAATACGCGACAGATCGTTGCGCAGCAAATCCACAATCATCACGTTCTCGGCCCGCTCCTTGACCGACTCGCGCATGGTTTGCGCGGCCCGTGCATCGGCTTGCGGGGTCTTGCCACGCGCCGCGGTGCCCTTCATGGGGCGGGTCAGAATCCGCTCCCCGTCCCAGTCGAAAAACAGCTCGGGTGACAGCGACAGCACCTGCATGTCGCCGCAATCGACCAGGGCCGCATAGCCGCCGGGCTGGGCCTGCTGCAGCCTTGCGAACAGCGCCTGGGCCAGTGCGCTGGCATCGCCATGCTGCAGCTCCCCAAGCTCGGCAGTCAGGGGGGCCGTGTAATTGATCTGATAGCAGTCGCCCGCCGCAATCGCCGCATGGATGCGTGCCACATGGGCATCGAACTGTTCGCGGCTGAGCGCCGTCTGCCAATGCACCGCTGCGGTCTGTTGCGGCCGGGGCGGCACATCCATCGCCAGCGGCGCGCGATGCAGGCCGAACCATGCCAGCGGCTGACCCGATGGAGAGGCATGTACAGCATCTCCATAGGCACGGTCAAAAGCTGCGGCCGCCTCGTAGGCCAGCCAACCCACGCACCACAGGCCTTGCTCGGCAGCCTGCTGCACGGCCTCCAGCACGGCAGGCACGTCCTCGGGGCGATGCGCTTGCAAGACTTGTTCGGGCTCGCCAAAGCCATGATGCAGACGGGCTGCTCCAGCCTGCCAGGGAGCGGTGAAATCAAGAACGGTTTTCAAGTCAGATCACCTGCAAGCGCACTGTCGACATGCGCGGAATGCTATCAAACTTGCTATATCCATCCGCTTGGCATTGCCGGCATAAAAAAACGCGCTGAAGGAATCCCTCAGCGCGCATCCACCAATGGGCCACCTCTATCGGATGGCTAAGAGAGAACTCTTTTACTTGCCGCCCAGCTGCGACTGGTACTTGGCCACGGCAGCCGTGTAGGCAGGGCTGGCCAGCAGGCGCTGGTATTCGGCATAGGCCTTGCGGTACTCGCTGCTGAATTCAGTCTCGACGTAAGCCGCTGGCGTGGGTATATAGCCCAGGCCGGCGCGCTGGTACATCTCGAGGTCGGCCATCACTTCGGCACGGCTTTTGCTGGAGGTTACGGGAGTTTGGGGGAGGTCTTGAGCCATGGCCGCAGCGGCGCTGGCAGTCAGCACGGCGGCGGTCAACAAACGGGTAAGGGCGCGCATTTTCAATCCTTTCAACGGCGCAGCAGCGGAAAGAAGACCTGTCTCGCTGCTGTATGGCTGAACTATGCGCCCGGTCCCGCAGGCCGTCTGTGCGTTTTCTCACGCAAAAATTCATTCCACATTGCGGAAAATCAATGTGCTTCCTCGAGCAGAAGCCGCAGACCATCTACACGGCAAAGGCGCAGATTGCGTCCCTCGCGCCTGAGCAGGCCCAGGCGCGTGAGCCGCGACATCTCGCGTGCGACCTCTTCGCGGCTGGTGCCCAGCATCAGCGCCAGATCGTTCTGGCGCGGAGCCGGCGACAGCAGTGCCTCGTCGTTCTCGACGCCCGCCATCTCGGCACGCTCCAGCAACTGGGCATGCAGACGGCCGCGCACCGTGAGGGTTCCCAGACTGACCACGCGCCGCGCCAGCACCCCTGCCAGCTCGCTGAGCCGCTGGACCACGGCCCGCATAACCAGAACATCGCTCATGATCAGTGCTTCAAGCTCGGCATTCGATAGCGATGCAACCAGGCTCTCATGCGTGGCCTGCACCTGCACGGAGACATGGCGAACCGGGGGCTGCGGCGCGAACGCACCAAAAAAGAAACCGGGTTCCAGATAGCCCAGAATCATGGCCCGCCCGCTGGCGCTGTAGCTGCCGACACTGAGCTGGCCGTTGATCAGCATGTACATGCGTTGATCGGTGTAGGCGCCGTGCAGCACCTGCCCCGCCTCCAGCCGGTGCCACAGGCATTTCCCCGCCAGCACCGACAGCCTCTCATCGGACAGCGACTCCAGCCAGCCCACGCTGCGCAGTCCCTGCCAGGCCACGGCTGACACAGGCGCTGAAACCGACGGCTGCAGGGACTCGAGCATGGACATGAACAACCTTGTGCAAAAAGAAATGAAAGGCCGGAAAACGCAGGGCCATGCAAAGCTGAGCCCACAGCATAGTAAGGCGGACGACAGCAGCCATACCCTGTTTTAACGTGGCGCTGCAGCGCAGCATCGCATAGACTCGCGGGCAAATTTGCCTGCAGGCTTTTCTGCGGGGTCCCGCCATAGACAAGACCAGGAGACATCCCATGACCGCTACCGGTACGCCTTACGGCACCATCCCCCCCTCTTCACCCCAGCCCCAGCGCCGCCCCGTCAGCCTGCCACGACTGACCCAGATGCGCGCTGCCGGTGAAAAAATCACCATGCTGACCGCCTACGACGCCACGTTTGCCGCCGTGGCCGATGCGGCCGGTGTGGAGTGCATTCTGGTCGGCGACTCGCTGGGCATGGTCTGCCAGGGACTACACAGCACCGTGGGGGTGACACTTGAGGATATGGCCTATCACACGGCCAGCGTCACGCGCGGCCTGCACCGTGCCCAGGCTACGGCCTGGGTGATTGCCGACATGCCCTATGGCAGCTATGCCGAAAGTCCCGAGCAGGCCATGCGCAGCGCCTGCCAGCTGATGCAGGCCGGCGCCCATATGGTCAAGCTCGAAGGCGGCGGCTGGACGGCTCCCACCGTGCGCTTTCTCGTCGACCGCGGCGTGCCCGTCTGTGCCCACCTGGGTCTGACGCCGCAGACCGTGCATGCACTGGGCGGCTACCGCGTCCAGGGCAAGGACGAGCAGGCAGCAGCCACGCTGCGCCAGCATGCGCTGGAGCTTCAGGACGCAGGGGCCTCCATGCTGGTGCTGGAGATGGTGCCCGCAGCCCTCTCCGCCCAGCTGACCGAGGAGCTGCCGCTGTGCCACACCATCGGCATTGGCGCGGGCAATGGCACGGCCGGCCAGGTTCTGGTGCTGCATGACATGCTGGGCGTGAATCTGGGCAAGATGGCCAAGTTCGTGCATAACTTCATGGCCGATGCCGGCAGCGTCAAGGGCGCCATGGAAGCCTATGTGCAAGCGGTCAAGAATGGCAGCTTCCCTGACAATGCGCTGCACGCTTGGTGAACCCGGGCCTTTGTTTTCGTTTTCCCCCACTGTTCGAGTCATGCAAATCGTTCACACCATCGCCGACCTGCGCGCCGCTCTGGCCGGTCGCGGTCGCCCTGCTTTCGTACCCACCATGGGCAATCTGCACGAAGGCCATCTCAGCCTCGTGCGCCAGGCCCGCCAGCACGGCGATGTGACCGTGGCCAGCATCTTCGTGAACCGCCTGCAGTTCCTGCCTCACGAAGACTTCGACAGCTACCCACGCACCTTCGATGCCGACTGCGCCAAGCTGGAAGCCGAAGGCTGCGACATCGTCTTCGCCCCCAGGGAGAAAGACCTCTACCCCGAGCCGCAGACCTTCAAGGTCCAGCCCGATGCGCAGCTGGCCGACATCCTGGAAGGCCACTTCCGCCCCGGTTTCTTCACTGGCGTCTGCACCGTGGTCATGAAGCTGTTCCAGGCCGTGTTTGCCACCACGGGTGGCGGCACGGCCGTTTTCGGACAGAAGGACTATCAGCAGCTGATGGTGATCCGCCGCATGGTGCAGCAGTTCGCCCTGCCCATCGAGATCATCGGCTGCGCCACGGCACGCGCCGACAGCGGCCTGGCCCTGAGCTCGCGCAACGGCTACCTCAGCGATGAACAGCGCGTGCAGGCCATGGCGCTGTCGCAGGCGCTCAAGGCCCTGGCCGATGCCGCGCGCCAGGGCAGCAATCTTGCCGATCTCGAAGCGCAGGCCATGGCCGCGCTGCGCGCCAAGGGCTGGGAGCCCGACTATCTGAGCGTGCGCCAGCGCAACGATCTGCAGACACCTGTCGATGCGCGCAGCGGTGATCTGGTGGCCCTGGGGGCGGCACGCCTGGGCAGCACCCGGCTCATAGACAACCTGGAGTTCTAGGATTCCGTCTCCCTCTTAGGCGCTGGGCGGCAAGGGCATGCCGGCCCTTGCCCGGCGCCTCTGACTCAAGCTGCGCGGTGCCCAGCATCAAGAACAATGCAGAGGCAAGGAGCGCCATCAGCATTGGTAGGAGTCCACCGACGACTGACTGGGCAGAGCCTGCAGCACGAGCCCCTGCCCCTTGAGCCGGCAAAACAGGCCGTCGCCCATTTCCAGCTCCAGCACAAAACCCGCATCGCTGGCAAAAGGCAGGGGCAGGCGACGCAGGCGCTGCCCGGCGACATGCAGCTGCGCTTGCCGGACACGGCCCACAGCGGCCAGGATTGGAGTCAAATCCGCCTCTGGCGCTTTGTCAGTCTGCGCAATGTGCTTGCATATCAATAGCAACGGCTGCCACAAGCCCTCCCCGGCCTCGGCTCGGTCACCGTCAAGCACACGGGCAGCGGAAAAGCGGATCTGCAACGCGCCGTTGTGCAGGCCGATTGCCGCGATCTCGGAATCTTCAAACTCGAAATTCATGCGTCCAAGCATAGCGCTATGGCACCTTGGCAACAGCGGCCAGGGCCGCTGCCGCGCATACTGTCGGCCACCCCATACATCGGCATGAAAGAGGACGCCAATGAGCGAGAAACTGTATCTGGATGACCTGTACGTAGGCCAGAAGTTCGTCAGCGAGGGCTACCCGCTGGATGAGGCGCAAATCATTGCCTATGCCAGGCAATTCGACCCCCAGGTCTTTCACCTCGACCCCGAAGCCGCCAAGCACACCTTCTTCCAGGGCCTGGCCGCCAGCGGCTGGCACACGGCCTCCATCAGCATGCTGCTAGTGACGCAGAGCATTCCCCTGGCCGACGGCGTGATCGGCGGCGGTATGGAAGAGCTGGCCTGGCCCCAGCCCACGCGCCCCGGCGACGTGCTGCAGGTGGAGTCCGAAATCGTGGAGATCATTCCCTCCCAGTCCAAACCCAACCGGGCCCTGGTGCGCGTGCTCTCCCACACCAAAAACCAGCGCGGCGAGGTGCTGCAGCGATTCAGGCCCAAGATGGTGTGCTTCAAGCGCCCGGCCTGACCCTCAGGCAGCAAAAGTGCTGGGCACTGCTTAATATCGCGCACCAGCGCTGCCTGCTCTGCACAGGCAGCGTCTCACTTGCTGCTGCGATATGAATCCCCATTTTTCCCTGAGCCGATGGCGCGCCGAATGGGCGCCCAGCGTGCCGCGTGAGCTGCTGGCTGGCGCCGTCGCCACGTTTGCGCTGATTCCCGAGGTCATTGCCTTTTCCTTTGTCGCGGGCGTGGACCCGGCCGTGGGGCTGTATGCCTCCTTCATCATCAGCATCGTGATTGCCGTGTTCGGAGCACGCCCGGCCATGGTCTCGGCAGCGGCCGGCTCGGTGGCCCTGGTGGCGGCTCCGCTGGTCGCATCGCATGGTCTGCAGTATCTGCTGGCCGCGGGCCTGCTGGCCGGCGCCATGCAGATCGCTTTCGGCCTGTGCAAGATGGGCAGCCTGGTGCGCTTTGTCTCCAGCTCGGTGCGCACGGGCTTTGTCAATGCGCTGGCCATTCTGATCTTTTCAGCCCAGCTGCCGCATCTGCAGGGCGCCAACACCGCCACCTGGGCCATGCTGGCCCTGGGCCTGGCCCTGATCTACGGTCTGCCCTGGCTGGGACAGAGGCTGCAGCTCAAGGCGCTGACCGCCATTCCGTCGCCACTGATCTGCGTGCTGGTGCTGACCCTGCTGGGCAGCTTCATGGGTCTGCCGCTCAAGGCCGTGGCCGATCTGGGCCATCTGCCGGACAGCCTGCCGCTGTTCGCCCTGCCCGAAATCCCTGCGAGTCTGGAGACGCTGCGCATCATCGCCCTGCCGGCCCTGGCGATTGCCATGGTGGGCCTGCTGGAGTCCGTGCTAACGGCAGCCGTGGTGGACGACCTGACCGGCACACCCAGCAACAAAAGCCGCGAGTGCACGGGCCTGGGCCTGGCCAATGTCTCGGCCAGCCTGTTCGGCGGCATCGCGGGCTGCGGAATGATAGGCCAGGCCGTGGGCAATGTGAAATACGGCGGCCGCGGTCGTCTGTCCACCCTGTTTGCCGGGGTGTTTCTGCTGATTCTGATGGTCGCCCTCAAGCCCTGGGTGTCCCGGGTGCCGGTGATCGCCCTGGTCGCCATCATGGTCATGGTGTCGGTCTCGACCTTCGACTGGAAGTCCCTGGGCAATCTGGTGCGCCACCCACGCCTGTCCAGCTCGGTGATGCTGGTGACGGTGGTCATCACCATCGCCACCCACAATCTGGCCGCCGGCGTGGTGGCCGGCGTGCTGCTCTCGGGCGTGTTCTTCACCTTCAAGGTGGCCAATATGCTGCAGGTCCGGGGCAGCCTGAACGAGGCTGGCGATCTCTATACCTGGACGGTGAGCGGTCAGGTGTTTTTTGCCTCAGCCGATGCCCTGATTGAGGCCTTCGACGTGCGTGCTGCAGCCGGAAAGCAGGCCCACATCGATGTCAGCGGTGCACATTTCTGGGACATCACCGCCGTGGGCGCGCTTGACAAGGTGATGGAGCGTCTGCGCCAGCATGGCTGCCGCGTGGAGCTCAAGGGGCTGGATGACGCCAGTCAGCGGCTGATAGAGCGCATCCGGGTCTAGCTTGCCTATTTCAGGCTGGTCTGTGACAGGCGCTTGGCATTGGCCACGGCCTTGCGGCGAATCGGTGCCAGGCTTCTGGCCGCCACCCTGTCGGCGGCCACGGGCAGCTTCTGGCCCATGGTCCAGGGGTTGCGCATCCAGGCCAGACACAGTTGCTGCTGCACCTTGAACATCTCGGCCCCCATGGTCAGCCAGGCCTGGCTGAAGGCCACCTGCTTTTCCACCACCATGCGGGTGAACTCCTTCTGATCGCGCGCAGAAAGCACCGGGCCGCTGAGCGCCATGCGCGTGAGCCGGTGGTTGATGACCTGAGGTGCAGCCATGCTGATGTCCAGCAGTTCGCTGGCAGTGCGATGGGGAATGGCGGATTCAGGCATGTGTAACTCCTTGCGTGCAGGTGTTTATTGTGCACTGCAACATAGAAGTTTGTGCAAGCTCACTTTCGAAAGCCCTATCGGCAACTTCAGGGCCTGCTGTCCAGCAGGCTGAGCGCCTCCTGCTCAAGCGCAGCGATCAGCCAGGACAGGCCCGCATCCGAGGGCCGGTGCTGCGGCAGCAGCATATGCACCTGAAACGCTATCGAGAACGCCAGCGGCCGCACCACCAACTGCGGGCCCGCGCAGGCCCGCGCCGTCAGCGGGTTGACGATGGCAAGACCCAGGCCCTGCTGCACCATTGCGCAGACGGCGACGGCACTGGCGGTCTCCAGGCTCAACCGGCGCTGCACGCCGGCGCGGGCAAACACCGCATCGATCTGGACCCGGTAGGGGTCGTCCCGTGCCAGGCTGATGAAGGACTGGCCTTCAAAGTCCCGCTCGCTCAGCAGCGCCTTCTGCGCCAGCGGATGGCCGGCAGGCAGCACGGCCACTTCATCCATGGCCGGCAAGGGCTGGCTGCGCGTGCCCGGTGGCGCGTCGGCCAGCTCGGACAAGCCCAGATCGAAGCGCTGTGCCGCCATCCACTCCTGCAGCAGCGGTGCCTCCTGGGTGCTCACGCTCACGGCCACCGCACCGTGACTGGCATGCAGACGCGCCAGCGCGCCCGGCAGCAAGGCATGACTGAGGGCCGGCAGACACAGCACGCTGATGCTCGCGCCTTGCGGGCGCCCCAGCTCCACGGCGCGGTCGATCACGCGCTCCAGGCCCTGCCAGCTGCGCCGCACCTCGTCCCAGAGCAACAAGGCACGTGCATTGGCACGCAGCCGGCCCTGCACACGCTCGAACAGTGCATAGCCCAACAATTGCTCCATGCGCGCCAGTTCGCGGCTCACCGTGGGCTGCGAGGTATAGAGCAGCTGCGCCGCACCCGTGACGCTGCCGGCCGTCATGACGGCACGGAACACCTCGATATGACGGTGGGTGATGCGCTGCGAAGCTTCTGAATCGGTCATGTGCAGAGCATATCAATATTGAATAATCTTCATAAATCAAGCTATTGGACTGAATAGATAGCCGCATGCATGATGCGCGGAACTATTCCCTTTCAAGAGACCGCCATGGCAAACCCCTTCTCTCCCGCACAGCTCTGGAACCTGGCCGACCAGTACGGCACGCCGCTGTGGGTATATGACGCCACCACCATCCGCGAGCGCATTGCCCAGCTCAAGGCTTTCGACACCGTGCGCTTTGCCCAGAAGGCCTGCTCCAACATCCATATCCTCAAGCTCATGCGCGAGCAGGGCGTGAAGGTGGATGCGGTCTCGCGCGGCGAAGTCCTGCGCGCGCTGGCGGCCGGCTTCACGCCGGGCTTCGGCGAGCCGGCAGACATCGTCTTCACGGCCGACGTGATGGACGAGGCCACCCTGGCCACTGTGGTCGAGCACCAGGTGCCCGTGAACGCGGGCTCCATCGACATGCTGCACCAGCTGGCCGCCGTCTCCAGGGGCCACCATGTCTGGCTGCGCATCAACCCCGGCTTCGGCCACGGCCACAGCAACAAGACCAACACCGGCGGCGAGCACAGCAAGCACGGCATCTGGCACAGCGAACTGGAAGCCGCACTGGACGCCATCAAGGCCGGCGGCCTGGTGCTGGCCGGCCTGCACATGCATATTGGCTCGGGCGTGGACTACGGCCATCTGCAGGAAGTCTGCGGCGCCATGGTCAAGCTGGTCGAGCGCACCAAGGCCGCAGGCGTGGACCTGCATGCGATTTCGGCCGGCGGCGGCCTGTCCATTCCCTATCGTGCTGGCGATGCCACCATCGACACCAACCACTACCACGGCCTGTGGGATGCCGCGCGCAAGCAGGCAGAAGGCATCGTGGGCCACAGCCTGGGCCTGGAACTGGAACCCGGCCGCTTCCTGGTGGCCGAATCCGGCGTGCTGCTGGGCACCGTGCGCGCCACCAAGAATGCGGGCAGCAACCACTTCGTGCTGGTCGACACCGGCTTCAACGAACTGATGCGCCCCAGCATGTACGGCAGCTACCACGGCATGGAAGTGCTGCGCCGCGACGGCCAGAGCCTGCCCGCGCAGAACAGCGTGGTGGCCGGCCCGCTGTGCGAATCGGGCGACGTCTTCACCCAGGGCGACGGCGGCGTGGTGCTGCCCCGCTCGCTGGCCGGCGCCAGCGTGGGCGACCTGCTGGTGATTCACGACACGGGCGCCTATGGCAGCTCCATGTCCAGCAACTACAACACCCGCCCGCTGGCCGCCGAAGTGCTGCTCGATGGCGCACAGAGCCAGCTGATTCGCCGTCGCCAGACGGTGGAAGAACTGCTGGCCCTGGAACTGGGCCTGTAATTAAGCTCCCCTGAGGCGCTTTGCCTGGGCGGCCCCGCGCCTTCCCCTGGCCGGGCGCCCCTCTCTCTACGCGCTGCGCGCTAAGGGGAGGGGACGACAGCATCGCTGGGGCAGCCCTCGCTGCGGGGCGGCGCGGCCGGCTAGGCCCTTGCTTGCTGTCTCTCTCTCTTGCGTCACGCCCCATGATTGAGTTCACGCCATGAATTCAATAGCAGCTAACGCTTATGTATCAGGGGCTTCAGGCCAAAATCACCTGAAATCTTTTCTCTCGGCACCGCCCAGTGCCCGGTAAGTTCTTCCATGTCACAGCACTCCGCCCCTTCAGTCCACCGCCATACGCTGACGGGCATCGGCTTCACGGTGCTGGCCTGCGCCTGTTTTTCGATACTCGATACGGGCTCCAAATATGCGGGCGCCCTGCTTCCGCTGCTGATGGCGCTATGGCTTCGCTATGCGCTGCAGTCGGTGCTGACCGTGGGCTTTGGCGTGGCAAGACACGGGCTGGAGATTTTTCGCACCCGGCGCCCGGGCTTTCAGTTCCTGCGCGCCATTCTGTTTTGCCTGAGCAATGCGCTGGCCATGCTCAGCCTGCGTTATCTGCCGCTGGCGGAGTTCACGGCCATCGTGGCGCTGACGCCGCTGGCCCTGACCCTGCTGGCCGCGCTCTGGCTGGGTCAGCAGGTCAGCCCCTTGCGCTGGGTACTCGTGGCGCTGGGCTTTGCGGGCACGCTGGTCATCCTGCGACCGGGCGGCAGCCAGTTCAGCGGCTGGGCGCTGGTATGGCCTGCGCTGCAGCTGCTGGCCAACACGGCCTATCAGATCCTGAGCAGCCGCATGGCGGGCAAGGAGCGCCCGCTGACCACGCAGATCTACACCAGCCTGCTGGCCCTGAGCTTGACCTGCATGACCCTACCCTGGGCCTGGCAGTTGCCGGACAGCGCCGCACTCTGGCTGGCCGCGATTGCCATGGGCGCAGGCAGCGCCGTGGGACATCTGATGCTGCTCAAGGCCTATGAAAAAGCCGAGCCCGCCACCATCACGCCGTTTCTCTACAGCCAGATTCCCTGCGCGCTGCTGGCAGGCTGGCTGGTCTATGGCCATATCCCCGACCAATGGGCCGTGCTGGGCATGGTCGTCATTGCGCTGTGCGGGGCAGCGAGTGCCTGGCTCAGCATCAGAGAGGCGAAGTAGCGGGCCTGAATCCAACGACCAGCGTCATAGAAAACAATAGCTGCCATCGCCTGCATCCATTGACTTTCAGATAGAAAAATATCTGAGTTCTATGAATATCGGGCGCTGAAAGCTATCGTTTTATGAGCTTACTCGCCACGCGGATCGCGCACCATTAGATGCTGCACGGCTTCGGTGACCGGTAGCTGGCCGTCCAGCAAGGCCACCACGGTTTCGGTGATGGGCATTTCCACGCCGACCTGGCGTGCCCGGGCGAGCACGGTGCGGGCGCTGTACACCCCCTCTGCCACATGGCCCAGCGATGTCACGGCCTGCTCCAGGCTCTTGCCTTCGGCCAGCAACAGGCCCACCTTGCGGTTGCGCGAGAGATCGCCGGTGGCGGTCAGCACCAGATCGCCGAGGCCGGACAGGCCCATGAAGGTCTCGGCACGCGCGCCCAGCGCCACGCCCAGACGCGTCATCTCGGCCAGGCCGCGCGTGACCAGGGCCGCGCGCGCGTTCAGCCCCAGTTGCAGGCCGTCGCAAAGACCCGTGGCAATGGCCAGCACATTCTTGACGGCTCCGCCGACCTCCACACCCACGATGTCCTGATTGGCATAGACGCGCATGGCCTCGCCGTGAAAGGCCGACACCAGCAGCTCGCTCACACCCTCGTGGGCGCTGGCTGCCACCAGAGCCGTAGGCTGCTGGCGCGCCACCTCGGCCGCGAAGCTGGGGCCGCTGAGCGCACCGCTTTGCAGCTGCGGCGCCACCTGCTGGCAGACTTCATGCGCCATCAGCCCGTAGCTGCCGGCAGGGGCATCGGCGGCCACGGCCTCGAAACCCTTGCACAGCCAGACCACGGGCCGGCGGCAATCCTTGAGCTGGCCCAGCCACTGGCGCAGTGCCGCCATGGGCGTGCCCAGCACGATCAGATCGGCATCCGCCACATGGGCCATCACATCGCCGCTGACCACCGTGAGCGCATCCGGAAAGCGGATGCCGGGCAGGTAGCGGCTGTTGGCACGCTCGGTCTGCATGAACTGCGCCTGCGCCGGATCCCGCGCCCAGAGGCTGACGCGATCCTGGTCCTTATGGGTGGCCGCGCTGATGGCCATGGCCGTACCCCAGGCGCCAGCGCCGATGACAAGAATTTTCATACCTGAATTTTGATAGCAGTTTGCGCACAACCCACAAGAAAAAGAGGCCTCTAGGGCCTCTTTTTTGCCTGGCTGCCGATTCTTGCACATCGCAGGAACCGGAAGCTGCCGTCAGCTTACTGGGGCAGTTGGCCTTCGGTCTGAGCGGCGGCAGCGGCTTGCTGCTGCTCGTACATGGCCTGGAAGTTGATTTCGGCCAGGTGCACGGGAGGGAAACCGGCGCGGGTCACCACGTCGGCCACGTTGCCGCGCAGGTAGGGGTAGATGATCTGGGGGCAGGCAATGCCGATCACGCCGCCCATCTGGTCTTCGGGCACGTTGCGGATTTCGAAGATGCCGGCCTGCTTGGCTTCGACCAGGAACACGGTCTTGTCCTGAATCTTGGTCTGAACCGTGGCGGTCACGGCCACTTCGTAGACGCCTTCAGCCACGGGGGTGGCTTCCACGCCCAGCTGGATGTCCACGCTGGGCTGCTCCTGCTCCAGCAGGATGGCGGGAGAGTTGGGCTGCTCCAGGGACAGGTCCTTCAGATACACGCGCTGGATCTGGAACACGGGGCTGTTGTCTTGTTCGGCCATGATGAGCTAGGTCTTTCAGAAAAATCTTGAGAGGGAAATGAAAATGCCTGCACGGAGAATCAGCACGCAGCTATCCTCACAGCAGGCATTTCCCAGAAAATAGCATTTGGCATTATGCAGTGGCCGCTCATGGCTGCATCCTGGCAGCCGGCACAAAGTGCAAATTCATGTCCTGGGACAACATGGGCGGCGCAGATACGTCAGCCTTGCAGCAGAGGCAGCAGACCGCCCTTGGCATCGAGTGCCATCAGATCGTCGCAGCCGCCCACATGGGTGTCGCCGATGAAGATCTGGGGCACGGTGCGGCGGCCGGTGGTCTGCATCATGTGCTCGCGGGCGGCGGTATCGAAGTCGATGCGCACCTCCTCGATTTGCTCCACGCCCTTGGATTGGAGAATCTGCTTGGCACGAATGCAGTAAGGGCAGACGGCGGTGGTGTACATCTTCACGGCTTGCATGGGCAACTTCCTTGGTGTTTTTGCACTGCAGCATGCAACGCTGCAGTCGTCAGGGTTCACAGTTGTGGCCGGATCAGGCTTTTTCAACCGGCAGGCCGGCATCGCGCCAGGCCTTCATGCCGCCAGCCAGCGCCTGGGCCTTTTCGTAACCCAGCTTCTTGGCTACGGCTTCGGCACGCGCGGCGCGGGCGCCCGTTGCACAGACCAGCACCACGGGCAACTGCTTGTTCTTGACGGTGGTGGGCAGCTTTTCTTCCAACTGGCTCAGCGGCAGGTTCTTCGCGCCGTTGACATGGCCGGCCGCAAACTCTTCGGGCTCGCAAACGTCCAGCACCACGGCTTTTTCGCGGTTAATCAGATGCACCGCAGCCGCTGCCGACAGCGAACCACCGGTCGCGCCGCGCAGTGCGGGCAGGAGCAGCATCACACCCGAAGCCACGGCAATCAGGATCAAATACCAGTTATCAATGATGAATTTCACGTCATTCCTTGGGATGGCAAACCGGACGATTTTAGAGGCAGGCTTGACAGCGGGCTGCGGCAGCAGGCCACAGACCTGCTGCCCGCAAGCCCATAGCCATTGCCGATGCGCCACGCATCGCAAGTGGGTGCTCCGCACAATCCCCGAAGAGCCCCACAGGAATAGCCTGCCGCCGGCAGCTCGCCCCAGCCGGCTTTCCTTGCCTCAAGCCCGGACAAAGCCCAGCCCCTAAAATGCACGCTTTTGACTTTGTGTCATTACTGCTTTGCTACTTTGAGAGAATCCATGTACAAGCTCGTTCTGATCCGCCACGGTGAATCCACCTGGAATCTTGAAAACCGCTTCACCGGCTGGACCGATGTGGATCTGACTGCCACCGGCGTCGAACAGGCCAAGAAGGCCGGCCAACTGCTCAAGGCAGAAGGCTATGACTTCGATGTGGCCTATACCAGCGTGCTCAAGCGCGCCATCCGTACCCTGTGGCATGTGCAGGATGAAATGGACCGCACCTGGCTGCCCGTGGTGCATAGCTGGCGCCTCAACGAACGCCACTATGGCGGCCTGCAAGGCCTGAACAAGGCCGATATGGCCAAGCAGTACGGCGACAAGCAAGTACTGGTCTGGCGCCGCAGCTACGATGTGCCGCCTCCTGCCCTGGAAGCCACCGACCCGCGCAGCGAGCGCAGCGATGTGCGCTACACCAAGCTGCAGCCCGAGCAGATCCCGCTGACCGAGTGCCTCAAGGACACGGTCGAGCGCGTCGTGCCGTTCTGGAACGAGTCCATCGCCCCCGCCATCAAGGCCGGCAAGCGCGTGGTGGTTGCTGCTCACGGCAACTCCATCCGCGCCCTGATCAAGTATCTGGACAATATCGCCGACGACAAGATCGTGGGCGTGAACGTGCCCAATGGCATTCCTCTGGTCTATGAGCTCGACGCCGATCTCAAGCCCATCCGCCACTACTACCTGGGCGATGCCGAAGCCGCCGCCAAGGCAGCAGCGGCAGTCGCGGCCCAGGGCAAGGCCTGAGACCTGTCACCACCCCGGTTCGTATCGCTGATGCAGTCTGAACCGGGCTGACACTGCAAAAGGCCTATGGAACCTCGTGGGCCTTCTGCCGTCGAAGGTGTATATTGCGAATGGTTTAAGGGGTGCTATGGGTCAAAAAATCAAAATTGCAGGCTGGATCTCTGTGGGCGTGGTCGCCGGTGCGTTGACCACCGTATCCCTGCAGACGCTGGCCCGCGGGGGTGTGACACCTCTGCCACTTGAAGAAATCCAGCAGTTGTCGGCCGTCTTCGGCCTGATCAAGACCGATTACGTCGAGCAGGTCAGCGACAAGAAGCTGATCACCGATGCCATCTCCGGCATGGTCTCCAGTCTGGACCCGCACTCCCAGTACTTCGACAAGAAGACCTACAAAGAATTCAAGGAAGGCACTTCCGGCAAGTTCGTTGGCGTCGGCATCGAGATCACCATGGAAGATGGGCTGATCAAGATCGTCTCTCCCATCGAAGGCTCGCCCGCTTTCCGCGCCGGCCTCAAGACCGGCGACCTGATCACCAAGATCGACGACACGGCAGTCAAGGGGCTGACGCTCAATGACGCCGTCAAGCGCATGCGCGGTGAACCCAATACCAAGGTGCGCCTGAACATCCTGCGCAAGGATGAAAGCCGCAGCTTCCCCGTCACCATCACCCGTGAAGAGATCAAGACCCAGTCGGTCAAGGGCAAGGTAATCGAGCCCGGCTATGCCTGGATTCGCCTGAGCCAGTTCCAGGAACGCACCGTGGACGACTTTGTGCGCAAGGTCGAGGAAATCTACAAGCAGGAACCCAATCTCAAGGGCCTGGTGCTGGATCTGCGCAACGATCCCGGCGGACTGCTGGATGCGGCCGTAGCCATTTCGGCCGCCTTCCTGCCTCCCGATGTGCCCGTGGTTTCCACCAACGGCCAGCTGGCTGAAAGCAAGGCCGTCTACAAGGCATCGCCCGAGTTCTATGCCCAGCGCGGCTTTGGCGATCCCCTGCAGCGCCTGCCTGCAGCCCTGAAAAAGCTGCCTCTGGTGGTTCTAGTCAACGAAGGCTCGGCCTCGGCCAGCGAAATCGTGGCCGGAGCGCTCCAGGATCACAAGCGCGCCACCGTCATGGGCAGCCAGTCCTTCGGCAAGGGATCGGTGCAAACCGTGCGTCCCCTGGGCCCCGATACGGCTCTCAAATTGACGACGGCGCGCTACTACACACCTAGCGGAAAGTCCATTCAGGCCAAGGGCATCGTGCCCGATGTGATGGTGGACGAAACGGCGGACGGCGACTTGTTTGCCGCACTGGGCATGCGCGAGGCGGATCTCGAGAAGCATCTGTCGAGCGGACAGGGTGCCGAGGTCAAGAACGACGCCCTGGAAAAGGCGCGCGAGGAAGCCCGCAAACGCCTGGAAGAGGAAGCGAAGAAGCCGGCCGCCGAACGTCGCCTGCCGGAATTCGGAACTGACAAGGACTTCCAGTTGCAACAGGCGCTGAACAAGCTCAAGGGCCAGCCCGTCAAGGTCAGCAAGACCCTGACAGAGCGCAAGGCCGAAGAAAAGCCCGGGGATGCGACGGCTGCAGACAAAAAGCCCGCTGAAAAGAAAGCCCCCGAAAAGGGTGACTCCGACAAGAGCAAAAAATAAGCACCGGGTCGTCAAACCCGCTCAAAATCAGCCGGGCTTGCCCGGCTTTTTTCTTGGAACCATGGACGCAAACCGATGAATGACGATCAATTGCTGCGCTATTCCCGCCACATCATGCTCGACGAGATCGGCATCGAAGGCCAGGAACGTATTCTGGCAACGCATGCAGTGATCATCGGAGCCGGCGGCTTGGGCTCGCCCGCCGCACTCTATCTGGGCTCGGCAGGTGTGGGCCGGATCACCATCGTCGACAACGATGTCGTGGACATGACCAATCTGCAACGCCAGATTGCCCACACGACCGAGCGCATAGGCATGGCCAAGGTGGAGTCGATACGCACCGCCGTGCATGCCATCAACCCCGGGATCGAGATTCGCTGCATCCTGCAGCGTGCGACCGAGAGCCTGCTCGACGAGCTGCTGCCCGAGGCCAGCATCGTGCTGGACTGCACCGACAACTACAAGACCCGCCACACCATCAATGCAGCCTGCGTACGCCATGGCGTGCCCCTGATAGAAGGAGCGGCCATCCGTGTCGATGGCCAGCTGATGGTCATTGATCCGCGCGATCCCGACAGCCCGTGCTATGCCTGCGTCTTTCCGCCAGAGGCTGAATTCGAAGAGGTCCAGTGCTCGACCATGGGCGTCTTTGCACCGCTGGTCGGACTGATCGGAACCCAGCAGGCAGCGGAGGCACTGAAGCTGATTGTCGGTTTTGGCCGATCTTCTGTCGGACAACTTCAAATGCTTGATGCACGTTCCATGGAGTGGAGTAGGATGAAAATTGCTAGGGTTAAAACCTGTGATATCTGTGGAACGTCAAGCACAAATCACAAAAAACATCAATACAATGATTTTTCATAGGCCGTAATTGATTCCCCATACCGAGAATTGAACGACTCTCAAAGCTTGATCCATGGCATCCACCTCAACTTGCTACCGTCGTGAAACTGCGTACCTTTTTTGTTGAAGACAACCCTACGATTCGCGACAACCTGATTGCGACGATGGCGGAGCTTGCCGATGTCGAGGCTGTGGGGGTGGCAGAGACCGAAGCCGATGCCGTTCGCTGGCTCAGCCATAACCCGGACGCCTGGGATCTGGTGATCGTGGACCTGTTCCTGCGCGAAGGCAGCGGCCTCGGCATTGTCACCAGCTTTCAACAGCGACCGCGGCAGAAAAAGCTGCTGGTGCTGAGCAATTATGCGACTGCCGATATCCGTCAGCGCTGCCTGGAACTCAATGCCGATGCTGTATTTGACAAGTCCAATGAAATCGACGCGCTTATCGATTTCTGCATGGATTTGAATACCAGCAATTCTTGATAATAACAAAAAGTAAAAAAGGCTTGAATCTTTCAAGCCTTTTTTATTGGAGCCTCATTAATCGATAAGGCGGTTTTTCAGCGCATAGTAGGTCAGGTCGCTATTCGAGGAAAGTCCCATTTTTTCCATGAGCCGGGTTCGGTAAGTACTCACTGTTTTCACACTCAGGGAAAGCGACTTGGCAATATCTCCGGCAGTCTCGCCGCGAGCAAGTTTCAGAAACACCTGAAACTCGCGCTCCGACAACTGCTCGTGCGCCGGCACATCATCCTTGCGATTGAGCTGCTGGGCCAGGAGGTCGGCCACTGCCGGCGTCAGATAGCGCCTTCCCAGAGCCACGGTGCGGATGGCCTCCGCAATATCCTGGGGATCGCACTCCTTGTTGAGATATCCGCTGGCCCCCTGACGAATCAGGTTGATTGCGTAATGCTCCTCAGGGTATCCACTTAGTATCAGGATGCCCATGTCGGGTGCCTTGGCCCTGAGCATGGCCAGGGCATCTATGCCGCTTTGCCCGGGCATGGACAAGTCCATCAGCAACACATCGATTTCATGTTCCCGAACCAGGTCGATGGCTTCCCGTCCATTGCCGGCTTCTCCCACGACCCTCAGGTCCACATGCTCCGACAGGAATTGGCGTAATCCCGAGCGAACGATCGCATGGTCATCCACTATGCCTACTTTTATCATGAACACCTCTTTTCATGAAACCGCGCTCGTCTCCAGGGCGCATAACATTTTAAGACCCGCACTATGATGTCAGTCGTTGACGCTACGGTTATGCAGAATATCAGGTAATTGCCTTGTCGGTGAGAGGATGTAGATGCGCTGGACCAATATCCGCAAAATTGCAGTCAGTTTGACGATCGCAGTCATTGCGGCAGTCTTAATGGTAAGCATTAATGAGGCAGGCTATAAGCGCTCCTTGCAGGCTCTGGACACGCTCACCAAGACACAAAGCACCAGAGCCAAGCTCAGCTTGCTGATGCAGCAGATGCTGGACGCTGAAACTGGTCTGCGCGGCTATCTGCTGACGGGAGAAGAACGCTATCTCGAGCCCTACAACTCCGCCTCAGCCGCCATCAGCAGCAGCATGGACGAGCTGCGCAGCATCTTCATCATGGACCCCAAGGAGCTGGCCACCTTCACGCCGCTGGCCCGCCAGGTCGAGCGCAAGACCAGCGAAATGGAGCTGAGCCTGCGCCTGTATCGCCAGGGCAACGACGAAGCATGGCGCTTTGTGATGTTCACGGATGTGGGCATGGAAAACATGGATGCCATACGGGGCCACATCAAGACCCTGATGGACAGCATCGACCAGCGCGTCAAGTCCAATCTCTCGGATATCGAGCAGACACTGGGCCTGTCGCGCCTGGGCATTGCGACCGTAACGGCGCTCGGGATTCTGGGCTTCTTCATGTATCTGCGACAGGCCAATGCACTGCAGCACTCACATCAGCGCGAGCAGGAGATCCAGCGCGACGAACGCAATCGCCTCGAGGAAGTCGTGCGTGACCGCACCGCGGCGCTCACCGAGCTGGCAACCCATTTGCAGCAGGTACGCGAAGACGAGCGGGCGCATCTGGCACGCGAGCTGCATGATGAGCTGGGCTCGCTGCTGACCGCGGCCAAACTCGATGTTGCGCGACTCAAATCCAAGATCGACACCTCGGCACCCGAGGTCTCCGAGCGCGTCACCCACCTGATCGAGACACTCAACAGCGGCATTGCACTCAAGCGCCGCATCATCGAGGATCTTCGCCCTTCCTCGCTTTCCAACCTGGGATTGACCACCGCGCTCGAAATCCTGACCCGGGAGTTCGGCGATCGCAGCAACATCGAGGTGGAATGCAGTCTGGAGCAGGTGGACCTGCCCGAGTCCACGCAGCTGACGGTCTATCGCGTCGTGCAGGAGTCGCTGACCAATATCGGCAAGTACGCCAGGGCCAGCCATGTCATCGTCACGGTGCACAACTACCCCACCTATGTGGCCGTCCAGATTCAGGACGATGGCCAGGGCTTCGAGCCCGCCAGCATGCGCCCCAACTCCCATGGCCTGGCAGGCATGAAGCACCGTGTCGAAGCCGTTGGCGGCAGGCTCACCGTGGCCTCGCAACCCGGCAAGGGCACCACCATCTCGGCAGTCATTCCCCTGAGCATGGCCAATGCCTGAAACCGGGTAGCGCTCGACCGCGCAAGTCGATGTCGTCCTACACGGCTGTCTCTAAATACCCCGACCCAGGTGGCAGAAGCTCACCGTCAGGCACTGGCTGCTCAGTTCTCTACAGTCAATACATGGTCGCACAGCAATGTCTGTCGGTCTGCATTCGAAAGGAGAAAACCATGTTGCACTACGCCATTGTCTTTCTGGTGATTGCCTTGATCGCTGCAGTTTTCGGTTTCGGCGGTATTGCGGCCAGCGCCGTAGGCATTGCCAAAATCCTGTTTTTCGTCTTCCTGGTCATGGCCGTCATCACCTTCCTGATGGGTCTGGTGAAGAAGTAGCAACGGCACCGAATGTGTAGAACTTTGTTCGCTCACATTGCACAAACCACCAGTATTCGCCATGATCACACCCAACTCCTGCCTCCTGGAGGCAGGGTTCCGCAGACTGGCGTTACTGCACGCTGTCACGAAAATTTCTAGATTTCAGGGAGTTCCAAACAATGAGCCAAGCCGTAAAAGACGCCAAGGACACGGTTGAAGATCTCAAGGGCGCCGCCAAGGATGTGGCTGCAGACGTCAAGGACACGGCAAAGCACGCCGCCCAATCCGCCCAGAATGCCGCACACAAGATGGCCGATGCAGCACAAGACGCAGTGGACTCCGGCAAGCAGGCTGCCCAGAAAATGGTGAACGAAGCACGGGATGTGGCCGAGGACATCGCTGACAAGGTCGAGGACACCGCGCGCCGCTCGCGCCGCACGGCTTCCGAGGCCATCGACTCTACCGGTCGCCACATGCGCAATATCGACGACAGCGAAAACCCACTGATCGACAACCTTGCCAACCGTGCACAGGATCTGGCCGAGCGCAGCATCAACTTCTGGGCCGACAGCTCGCACCGCGCACGCCGTCAGTTCAACACCGCAGCGGATGCGACCACCAAGTATGTGTCCGAACAACCTGGGCGTTCTGTGCTGATCGCCGCTGCGACCGGCGCGGCCCTGGCGACAGCCTTCTTTCTGGGCCGCTCGCGCAGGAAATAACTCTTGGAACGTGCGACGTTCCCAGCTTTCGCAGGCGTGCTTTGCGCCTTTTCAAAACCAAGGGAGAACCATATGAAAAATCTGACTCGTGCTTTGGCTTTCAGTCTGGTCGCCGCGACGACCGTGCTGGGTACCACAGCCTGTTCGGTGGCTCGTGACCAGCAGACTGTGGGCTCCTATGTGGATGACGCCGGCATCACCACTGCGGTGAAGGCCAAGATGGCCGAAGACAAGAGCGTCTCGGCAACCGCCATCAGCGTGGAAACCATGAACGGTACCGTGCAGCTTTCGGGCTTCGCCAAATCGGAAGCGGAAAAAGCCCGTGCCGGCGAAATCGCCCGCACGACCAAGCATGTGCGCGAAGTGCGCAACAGCATCGTGGTCAGGCCTTGACAATGCGCACCTGAAGCCAGCCCCTGTCTGAGGGCTGCGCTTCCAGCCCAAAGCCAGCTTTCGAGCTGGCTTTGTTTTTTCCTACACCCTGGCAGCCGAGTTCGCCATTAAAGTGTCCGCATGCAAGTTTTCAACTGCGAGGCCTGCGGCCACCTGATCTATTTTGAAAGCCTGCAATGCGTGCATTGCGGCGCCAGCCAGGCCTTTCTGCCCGACCAGTTGCGAGTCGGCATTCTGCCGCCTGCCGCAGCTCCCAACGCCCGCTACCGCCCCTGCGCCCACCGCCACAACATCAGCCTGTGCAATTTTGCGATCGAGGCTTCAGACCCGCAGCCGCTGTGCGTCTCCTGCCGCCAGACCGAGTGGCTGCCCGACGGCAGCGATCCAGCCAACGAGCTGCGCTGGGCCAAGATCGAAGTCGCCAAGCGACGCCTGTTCTACACCCTGGCCAGACTGGGCCTGCTGGACCCGCATGAGCACCGCGTGGCCGAGCCGCGCTTTTCCCTGCTCGCAGATCTTCCCGGTCAGAACCCCGTCATGACCGGCCATGCCAGCGGCATGATCACGCTCAATGTCGTCGAGGCAGACGACGACGAGCGAGCCAAGCGCCGCCAGGCCTTGCACGAGCCTTATCGCACGCTGATCGGGCATTTGCGCCACGAATCGGGCCATTTCTACTGGGATCAGCTGATCGCCAACAGCGCGCATCTGGAGCGCTTCAGAGCATTGTTCGGCTATGAGAATCAGGACTATGCCCAGGCCCTGCAGCGCCACTACGACAAGGACCCGCTGGACAACCGCTGGCGCGACCAGTTCATCAGCGCCTATGCCACGGCTCACCCCTGGGAAGACTGGGCCGAAACCTGGGCTCACTATCTGCACATGGTGGACTTGCTGGAGACTGCAGCCAGCTACGGCACCTGCATTACCGTGCCGGACATCCCCAACACCGGCCAGCAGCTCATTCAAAACCCGCTGGGACCGGTACCGCCAGACTTTTCAGTGATGCAGTCCCAGTGGGTGCCGCTCACGCTGCTGCACAACAGTCTCAATCGCAGCCTGGGCCATGGCGATGCCTATCCGTTTGCCATTTCCGGCCCGGCCTGGGACAAGCTGCGCTTCGTCCACGAGGCCATCAGCAGCTATCGCAACAGATCGCCCAGCCAGGGAGACTGACTGCTCAGGCCTCGCGGCCGACCTTGACCATCAGGCGCTCATGCACGCCCTTGGAGACAAACTTGTCCACATCGCCGTTGAGCGTGGCAATCTCGCGCACAAAGGTGGAGCTGATGAACTGATAGCGATCGCTGGGCGTGAGGAATACGGTTTCCACTTCGGGCATCAGCGTGCGGTTCATACCGGCAAGCTGGAACTCATAGTCGAAGTCCGTCACCGCGCGCAGGCCGCGCACCATGGCCTTGGCGCCGCGTGCGAGCACAAAATGCGCCAGCAGCCCGTCAAAGCTCTCCACCTGCACCTGCGGATAATTGGCACAGGCCTCGCGCACCATGGCAATGCGCTCCTCCAGCGAAAACAGCGTCTTTTTGTGATGACCTGCCGCCACCGCCACGATGACCTTGCCAAACAGCTGTGCAGCCCGGCGCACCACATCTTCATGCCCCAGCGTGATCGGGTCAAAGGTTCCGGGGTAAACAGCAATCAGGTCCTGGCTCATGGCTTATCTCTCTCCTGCGGGTCTTGATGAGTGTGAGGGCTGCTGCAGTGCAGCGTAAAGAGATTATGCATTCAGGCCTGCGCAGCACTGAACCATGCAAAAAAGAGCTGCTGGCGCCTCTGCTCGAAGCGCCAGCAGCTCCCGGTCCGGCAGCATGGCTTTACTGCTTCTTCAGCAGATGCGCATGGACGGCGCCGGCCTTCAGATAGCGGTGCAGCTCCAGCCCCATTTCCAACAAGCGGTCCTCTGCCCAGGCTTCGGGAGCTTCCAGGTAAATGAAGCCGCCATCATTCAAGGCCGCCGTGGCGGCCTTGAGCGCGGGCTCGAACAGCTCGGTCTGACCGAATGGCGGGTCCAGCAAGATCAGATCCTGCCTCGCCACGGTCTTCAGGCAGCTCAGCGCATCGCCGCGCTGCACCTTGACCATCCTGGCATCGAGCTTTTGCTGAAGACGCTGCAACTGCTGCACCAGGGCGGCATCCTGCTCGTTCATGATGACGCTGCTGGCGCCGCGCGATGCAGCCTCGAAGCCCAGCGCCCCCGTGCCCGCGAAAGCATCGATGCATTTCCAGTTGCTAAGGTCCTGGCCCAGCCAGTTGAACAGGGTCTCGCGCACGCGATCGGGCGTGGGCCGCAGACCGGGCTTTTGGGCCACGGCCAGACGCGTGCGGCGCCATTGCCCGCCGATGATGCGGATTTCACCAGCCCCGGTGGCCGCCGGCTTGGCGGCGGCAGGCTGGGCGGCCTTGGCCCCGGGACGGGCCGGGCGGCTGGCCGCCAGCTCCTGCGCCTTGCGCTCGGACTCGTGAATCATCTTGTCCAGCGCCTTGCGGCCTGCGGGTGTGTGTAGCTTGATGGCACTGCGGCTCATGGCTTGGCTCCGAGAGTGATGGTGACCATGCGCTCGGGCTGAACCATGCGCTGCATCGCCTCCTTCACATCCTTGGTGGTCAGAGCCTGAACGCGATCGGTCCAGTGCTCCAGATAATCGAGTGGCAGGCCATTCCAGGCGATGTTGGCCACATTGCCCAGCAGCTTGCGATTGCTGTCTATGCGCAGGGCGAAGCCGCCGATCAGGTTGTCCTTAGCCGCCTTTAGCTCCTTATCGCTAGGACCTTCGGCAATAAATTTGCGCAACACGTCCTGCGAGACCTTGAGCGCCTCGGCCGCCTGATCGGGACGGGTCTGCAGGCCGATGATGAAGGCGCCGCGATCCAGTCCCGGCGAGAAGTCGCTGGAGACCCCGTAGGTCAGGCCCCGCTTCTCACGCACTTCTTCCATCAGCCGCGAGGTGAAGCCGCCGCCGCCCAGAATATGGTTGCCCACCATCACTGCCAGAAAATCGGGGTTGTTGCGGGCAATGCCGGGCTGGCCTATGAGCACCTGGGCCTGGGCCGACTCGAACGGAATGTTCTCGACCTTCGCTTGCTTCAGGTCCTCCACCTTGCTCACGGCAGGCAGCGGCGGGCAGTCGTTGCCATTGGTGGCCTGCAGCGGCCCCAGCAACTGCTTGACCATGGCATCGGCCTGCTGCCGATTGACCGCCCCCACCACGCTGACCTTGGCGCGGCAGGCGGCAATCAGCTTGCGGTGAAATTCCTGCATGGCCGAAACATCGATGCGGCCCAGGCTGTCGACCGTGGTCTGATAGCCATAGGGAGAGCTGCCGAACACGGCCTTGCGGAAGGCCTTGGAGGCCACGGTGCCGGGACGGGTGTCGGCTTCCTTGATGGAGGCGCTCCAGCGCTCTCGATCACGCTGCCACACTGCCTCAGGCCAGCTTGGCGACGCGATCTGGCGCGCCGCCAGGGCCACGGCTTTTTGCTGCAGATCGGGCACGGTCAGCGTGCGCAGGCCGAAGCTGAAGCTGTCGCGCCCCGCGCTGGCGCCAAAGCTTGCGCCCAGGTCGGCCCAGGCCTGGCCCAGGCCGTTCTCATCCAGCGCAGGCGCATCGCCCGCCGCCTTGATACCCTTGGAGGACATCATGGCCACGGCAGCCGCCAGGCCCAGCTTGTCCTCGGGATCGCGGCGGCTGCCGGCATCAAAATCCACCTGCACATCCACCATGGGAATGCCGGGGCTTTGCACCAGCCAGACCTGGGCACCGCTGGGCTGGGTCCAGTGCTCGATGGGCAGCAAGGCCCAGGCGGACTGGGTCAGAAAACCCATGCCAGCGCCCACCACAAAAGCGCCAGCAGCTATCTTCTTCATAGTTTTCATGTGTTCAACCTCTGTTTTCCATGACGCCGTATCAGCGAGGGCATGCCCCATGCGCAAGCAGCCCTGCATGGGCCGCCCCGCAGCGAATGCTGCATCCCCCGCCCCTGGCGCGCAGCGCGTAGAGAGAGGGGCGCCCGGCCAGGGGAAGGCGCGGGGCCGCCCAGGCAAGCAGCTCAGGGGGTGTTTCATCAATGCACCGAACCGCCTGCATCGGCCTTGCCGGACATGGGACGCTGGGGCTTGGCGCCTGCGGGCAGCGGCTGGGGCACCAGAGTGCCGACGGTGAGCTGGTCGTCGCCGAAATACTTGGCGGCAACGGCCTTCACATCATCGGAGGTGACTTTCTGCAGCTCGGCCAGCAGCTTGTCCTCGGCATCCAGCGGCATGTTCTGGATCCAGTAATTGCCCAGGTTCTGGGCCTGACCCATGACGGAATCGCGCTCATAGACGTTGGAGGCCATCCACTGCGTCTTGACGCGCTCCAGCTCGTCAGCCTGCACGCCCTCCTCGGCCACCTTCTTGATCTGGGCGCGCAAGGCAGCTTCCACATCGGCCACGGTCTTGCCCTGGGCCGGCACGCCGGTCAGCATGAACAGGCTGGGCCCGCGCCCCATGATGTTGGCCGAGCTGCCGGCGCTATCGGCCACGCGGCCGTTGGCCTGGCCTTCGCCCTGCACCAGAGCGCGTTCCAGGCGCGCGCCGTCATAGCCATCGAGTACCGCGGACAGCACCAGCAGCGCCAGCGCATCCTTGTCCTCGGCCTGCAGCTTGTCCACGCTCTTCAGGGTGGGCGTGCGATAGGCCATGGCGATAAAGGCCTGCTCGGCAGGCTGCTTGACCTCGATACGGCGCACGCCGATCTGCCTGGGTTCAGTCTGCGGCTTGCGCTGCGGCAAGGCGCGCGCGGGAATGCTGCCGTAGTACTTCTCGGCCCAGGCACGCACCTGGTTGACGTTCACATCTCCCACCACGACCACGGCGGCATTGGACGGCACATACCAGCGCTTGTGGAAGTCGCGCACATCGCCGGGTGTCATGGAGTCCAGATCGCTCATCCAGCCCACCACGGGGCGGCGATAGGGCGAGGCCATGAAGGTGGCCGCCATCAGCTGCTCCATCAGCATGGCGCGCGGCTGGTCGTCGGTGCGCATGCGGCGCTCTTCCTTGATGACCTCGATTTCCTTCTTGAATTCGGAGTCCGGCCACTGGTTGTTGGCAAAGCGGTCGGATTCCAGCTTCATCACGTCTTCCAGACGGTTGGACGGTATCTGCTGGTAGTAACCGGTGTAGTCACGCCAGGTGAACGCATTTTCCTGGCCGCCCAGCGCCGCCACGCGACGCGAGAAGTCTCCGGGCTTGACGCTTTTGGAGCCCTTGAACATCATGTGCTCCAGCGCATGGGCCACGCCCGTGGTGCCGTCGACCTCGTCCATGGAGCCCACACGTACCCAGACCATGTGCACGGCCGTGGGCGCGCGCCGGTCGGGCAGCACGATCAGCTGCATGCCGTTCTTCAGCGTGAACTGCTGCACTTGCGGCGCGGCCGCCGTGGCGGCAGCAGGCACAGGTTGCGACGATGCGACCGGCGCAGCCAAGGCTGCCCCAGCGCTCAAACAGGCCATTAAGCCCAGTACAGGGAGTGCGCGTACATGTTTCATAGAATGATGCGATTCTAAAAACCCGCCAATGTTCAGTTTTTTCAAGAAAAAGCCCAATTCACCCGATGCGGTGAACACCACGCCCGCTGCCGAGGCAGCCACGGCGCCCGCTCCTGCTGCGCAAACCAGGCCCGCTCTACAGGATACGCCTGCTGCGCCTGCCGAAAATGGCAACAGCTCCTGGTGGCGCAAGCCCTTTGGCGGCGGTGCGACGCCCAAGGCCGGCGAAGATCAGCCTGCTACTCAGGATTTTGTAGCAGCCCCCGAGCCTACCGCAAAGCCGCAAGCCCCAAATTCCCGTCAAAGCTGGATGGAACGCCTGAAGGCCGGTCTACGCAAGACCGGATCCAGCATTGCCACCGTCTTTACCGGCACGCAGATCGACGACCGGCTCTATGAAGAGCTCGAGGACGCGCTGCTGATGGCCGACACCGGCGTCAAGGCCACCCAGCATCTGCTGGAAGACCTGAAGCGCCGCGTCAAGGAAACCAAGACCACCGAGCCCGCCGCCGTCAAGGCGCTGCTGGCCGATGCGCTGACCGATTTGCTGAGGCCCCTGGAAAAGCCGCTGACCATCGGCGAGCACACACCGACCGTCATCATGGTGGCCGGCGTCAACGGTGCGGGCAAGACCACCTCCATCGGCAAGCTGACCAAGCATCTGGCCGACGACGAGCAATCCGTGCTGCTGGCCGCCGCCGACACCTTCCGCGCTGCCGCGCGTGAGCAGCTGGGCGTCTGGGCCAATCGCAACACCGTGGAGATCATCAGCCAGGACGGTGGTGACCCCGCCGCCGTGAGCTTCGATGCCGTCTCCGCCGGCAAGGCGCGCAAAAAGGATGTGGTTCTGGTCGATACGGCCGGACGCCTGCCCACGCAGCTGCATCTGATGGAAGAGCTCAAGAAGATCAAGCGCGTGGTGAACAAGGCCGACGGCACGGCACCGCATGAGGTGCTGCTGGTGATTGACGGCAACACCGGCCAGAACGCTCTGACCCAGGTGCGCGCCTTCGACGATGCACTGCAGCTCACGGGCCTGATCGTCACCAAGCTCGACGGCACCGCCAAGGGCGGCGTGCTGGCCGCGATTGCGCAGGAGCGCCCAGTGCCGGTCTACTTCATCGGCGTGGGCGAGAAGATCGAGGATCTGGAAACCTTCAGCGCACGCGAATTCGCCCAGGCCCTGCTGTCCTGAAGCACAAGACCCATAGCTTCCAGCGCTTTATCTATCGATATTTCAGATAGATTAAGCACTGAAATCCAATGAAGGAGCGCACAAGGCGCTCCTTTTTTATTCAGGCTTCAGAGCTGCACCTGCTGCTTGAGCCATTTGGCATAGTCGTTCAGGCAGCGCTCGGTGCGCATGGTGATCTGGGGCACCTCATAGCTGTGATGGCTGCGCAGCAACGTGGTCAGCCGCGGCAGGGCCTCGGGCAGGGTCTTGCAGACCAGCCGCCATTCAGGAGCGATCTGCAGCACGCCGTCCCACTCGTAATACGAGGTGATGCGCTCGGTCTGCACGCAGGCCGCAACCTTGGCCGCGACCAGCGCCCGCGCCATGTCCTCGGCCTCGGCCGAATGCCCAACGGTCGTCGTCACCACGCACAGCGTGGCCCAATGGCGGTCCTGCGCGGATGCGGACTTGAGTGTAGCGGTCTGGGTAGATGTGGTGCTCATGCTGCCTAGTCTAGGCCCAAGACCGCCCGGCCCGCCACCGCCTTACACCGGATACAGACCCAGTTGCTGCGCGCGCAGCCGCGTCAGTCCCAGCAACGCATCGGTGAACGGCGTGCTCATGCCGCACATGGCGCCCATCTCGCGCACGGCGCCCACCAGGGCGTCCAGCTCCACCGGCTTGCCGGCTTCCACATCCTGGAGCATGGAGGTCTTGAAGCCGCCCAGCTTGAGCGTGACCTGATGGCGATCCTGCGGGCTGTCGGCAATCGGCAGGCCGATGCGCGCGCCGATTTCCCGGGCCTCCAGCATCACGGCCGTGATGAAGTTGCGCACCAGCTCATCGCCCAGAATCCTGTCCGTGGTCGCGCCCGTGATCGCACTGACGGGGTTCATGGTCATATTTCCCCAGAGCTTGTACCAGGCATCGCGCTGGATGTTGTCGCTGAGCCTGACCTCGATGCCGCCCGCGCGCAGCAGCTCGGTCATTGCCAGCAGACGCAGCGTGGGCGCATCGCCAGGCAGGGCCGTGGGCTCGCCGACGATGAGGCTGTTGCCGAAATGACGGCGCACCACACCCGGAGCGTCAAGCGAGCAGCTGGCATGCACCACCGAGCCGAGCACCTGCCCGGTGGGAATGGCGCGCTCGATCTCGCCCTGCGGATCCACAGCCCTGAGCTGCAGGCCGCGCAGGCTGGCATCCACGCCACCGGCCAGAAACCACCAGGGAACGCCGTTCATGGCGGTCAGCACCAGCGTCTGCGGGCCGATCAGCGGTGCGACGGCGCGGGCCACATCGGGCATGGACGGTGCCTTGACGGCAATCACCACCACATCCTGCACGCGCAGGGCGGCCGGGTCTTGCTGCGCATTGACGGCCACGGTCTCGCGCTCCTCGCCATGCACCAGCGTCAGGCCGTTGTGCTGCAGCGCAGCCAGCGTCTGGCCCCTCGCCACGGCGCTCAGCTCGCAGCCGGCCCTGGCCAGCGCCACACCCAGCCAGCCGCCAATGGCGCCGGCACCGTAGATACAGACTCTCTTCAGACCCATGCTCTTGTCTCTCCTGTCTTATAGAACTCTCAAAAACAGTAGCTGCCGGTGCTTTACCGTAAAGCATCTGAAGACCTTGCACCCTTGAAACCAGGCGAGATCTTCGCGGCCGCTGCTCATTGTTGATACGTTAACAGCAGTATCCACCCGCGCGACACTGAAGGCCGTTGACAGCTGGGCACTCCGCACTGCGCGCCATGCCAGCTGCCCTGTTCATCGACATTTCAAGGACCGACTCATGAGCTCCAACACCACTGTCGTCAATCTCACAGCCCAGATCAGGGCACTGGCCACCGCCTTGCGTATCGTGCTGGACGCCAGCCCCCAGGCTGCTCAGACACGCGAGCAGCTGGCTACCGCCCTGGACAAGACCATTCACGATGCGCTGGAAGAAGGGGTCTGGGACAACGCCGACGGTGTCAAGACCATCAGGGCAGCGCTGCTGGGCTGATCCCCACCGCCATGAAAAAACCGGGCCCAGGGCCCGGCAAAAGAGAAGCAACAATCAACGATCTCGCTCAGGCCAGCACATCACGCCAGCGTATAGGCCGTCTTCACCGTGGTGTAGAACTCCTGGGCATAGCGGCCCTGCTCGCGCGGGCCGTAGCTTGAGCCCTTGCGACCGCCAAACGGCACGTGGTAGTCCACCCCCGCCGTGGGCAGGTTGACCATGACCATGCCGGCCTGGCTGTGACGCTTGAAGTGCGTGGCGTATTTGAGGCTGGTGGTGGCAATGCCGGCCGACAGGCCAAACGGCGTGTCGTTGGAAACGGCCAGGGCTTCGTCGTAGTCCCTGACGCGGATCACGCTGGCCACGGGGCCGAAGACCTCCTCGCGGTTGATGCGCATGCCGGCTTCGGTGTCCACGAACAGCGTGGGTGCCATGTAGAAGCCGTCCTTGCCGCTGCCCGTGTGGCAGGCCACGCGGGCGCCACCGGCGGCCAGACGCGCGCCTTCGGCCTTGGCGATTTCCACGTAGCTCAGATCCTGCTCCAGCTGGGCCTGGCTGACCACGGGGCCCATGTCGGTGCCGGCGGCGCGTGCGTCACCAACCTTGATTTGGGCCATGCGCGCCTGCAGGGCCTCGATGAAGGCGGGGTAGATCTTGTCGGTGACGATCAGGCGGCTCGATGCCGTGCAGCGCTGGCCCGTGGAGTAGAAGCCGCTCTGGGCCGACAGTTCCACGGCCTGGTTCAGGTCGGCGTCGTCCAGCACGATCTGGGGATTCTTGCCGCCCATTTCCAACTGCACCTTCTTGCCGCTCTTCACGCAGGCTTCGGCAATGCCGCGGCCCACGCCCGTCGAGCCCGTGAAGCTGATGGCTGCCACGTCGGCGTGGTTGACCAGGGCTTCACCGATCACACGGCCGCGGCCCATGACCAGGTTGAACACACCGGCGGGGATGCCGCTGCGGTGGATGATGTCGGCCAGGGCCCAGGCGCTGCCGGGCACCAGGTCGGCGGGCTTCAAGACCACGCAGTTGCCGAAAGCCAGGGCCGGAGCGATCTTCCAGGCGGGGATGGCGATGGGGAAGTTCCAAGGCGTGATCAGGCCGACCACCCCGATGGGTTCGCGCGTGATTTCCACGCCAATGCCGGGACGCACCGAAGGCACGGTCTCGCCCGTCAAGCGCAGGCATTCACCGGCAAAGAACTTGAAGATCTGGCCGGCGCGGCCGACTTCGCCAATGGCTTCGGGCAGGGTCTTGCCTTCTTCGCGGGCCAGCAGCTCGCCCAGCTCGGCCTTGCGGGCCAGGATTTCCGTGCCGATCTTGTCCAGGGCGTCGGAACGCGCCTGGATGCCCGAGGTGGACCAGGCGGGAAACGCGGCAGCAGCGGCGGCCACGGCGGCCTGCACATCGGCGGCTCCGCCCTGGGCGTACTCGCCGATCACATCGGACAGGTCGCTGGGGTTGGTGTTGGGGCTGTAGGTGGTGGCAGCCGTCCACTGGCCGTTGATGAGGTTGTCGTGTTGGGTCATGGATATGCTCTTGATAGAGGAGCTTATTGCGCTCGTTATTCATAGAGTTCAGCATGAAAAGTATCTGAGTTCTCAAATAAAAAAACGCAACCAGCTCCTGTATTCATAGTGGTCTCAACGGGCCCAGCGCAGCACCAGCGGGTCCAGCCGACGTGCGATGTCCAGCAGCTGGCGCCGTACCTCGGGATGCATGGGCGGCCAGGGCGAGCGCGGCGCGTCGCAGGTGATGACACCGCCCTCCTTCATCAGCGCCTTGGCGGCCAGAAAGCCGGCCTGGCGGTTTTCGTGGTTGATCAGCGGCAGCCAGCGCTGGTACTGCTCGAAGGCCTTGTCCTTGTCGCCTGCGCGGTGCGCCTCGATGATGAGGCGAATGCCGTCGGCAAAGCCGCCGCCGGTCATGGCGCCGGTCGCTCCGGCCTCCAGATCGGCCAGCAGCGTGATGGCCTCCTCGCCGTCCCAGGGGCCTTCGATGGCTTCGCCGCCCAGTGCGATCAGCTCGCGCAGCTTGCCCGCCGCGCCTGCGGTTTCCATCTTGAAGTAGCTGACCTGTGCTATCTCCCTGGCCATGCGGGCCAGAAAGGCGGGCGACAGCGGCGTGCCCGCGGCCGGTGCGTCCTGGACCATGATGGGGATGTCGATGGCGTCGGACACACCCTGGTAGAAGGCCTGCACCTGGGCTTCGCCGAAGCGGAAGGTGGCGCCATGGTAGGGCGGCATGACCATGACCATGGCGGCGCCCATGCCCTGGGCACGGCGGCTGCGCTCGGCGCAGACCTTGGTACTGGTGTGCGTGGTGGTCACGATCACGGGCACCCGGCCTGCCACATGCTCCAGCGCCGTGCGTGTGAGGATTTCGCGCTCCTCGTCCGAGATCAGGAACTGCTCGGAGAAGTTGGCGAGGATGCACAGGCCGTCCACGCCCGAGTCGATCATGAAGTCCAGGCAACGCTTCTGGCTGGTCAGGTCCAGCGTGCCGTCCTCGTGAAAGGTGGTGGGCACGACGGGGAAGATGCCCCGGTAACGGGGATTGGAGAGTGCTGGCATGCTGCGTCTCCTCAATCGATGATGTGGAACTGGTCGAGGTACTCGGTCTTGAGCGTGAGGCCCAGGCCCGGCACGTCGTCGCGCAGCTGCAGGAAGCCGTTGTCGGCAATGGGTTCGCCGTTGAAGATGTACCAGAACAGCTCGTTGCCGACTTCCACGTCGAAGATGGGGAAGTACTCGGCCATGGGTGAGGCCAGAGTGCTCATGGTCAGGTGGTAGTTGTGCATCTGGCCGGCATGCGGGATCACGGGCACTGAATAGGCTTCGCACAGGGCATTGATCTTGTGCGCCGCCGTGATGCCGCCCACGCGGTTGGTGTCGTACTGCACGACGGAGACGGCTTTCTTGTCCAGCAACTGCTTGAAACCGTAGAGGCTGAACTCGTGCTCGCCGCCCGAGATGGGCATGATGTTCATGGCATTCAGCTCGGCGTAGCCGTCGATGTCGTCGGCGATCACGGGCTCTTCCAGCCAACGCGGCTCGAATTTGGCCAGCTTGGGCAGCATGCGCTTGGCGTACTCCAGGTTCCAGCCCATGTAGCACTCCAGCATCAGGTCGGTGTCGTAGCCGATCACTTCACGGATGGCTTCGACGGACTTGAGGTTCTCCTTCACACCTTCCTGCAGATGGGCGGGCCCGTAGCCGAAGCGCATCTTGAAGGCCTTGAAGCCCTGGTCCAGGAATTTCCGGGCCTCGTCCTGCATCTCCTTCAGGTCTGTGCGGTAGAGCTTGCTGTAGTAGCAGGGGATCTTTTCCTTGGTGCGGCCGCCCAGCAGCTTGAACACGGGCTTGTTCACGCTCTTGCCCAGGATGTCCCAGATGGCCAGGTCCACGGCCGAGATGGCGGCCATGGTCACGCCCTTGCGGCCCCAGGCGTGGGTGGCGCGGTACATGCGCTGCCACAGGTATTCGTAGTCCCAGGGGTCCTGGCCGATGACCAGGGGCGCCAGGTACTCGTCGATGACGGCCTTGGCGATCTTGGGCGCGAGGGCCACGTTGCCCAGGCCGATGATGCCGTCATCGGTTTCGATCTCGACCACGGTCCACGAATGGAAGCGGAAGGTGCTCATGGACTCGGTGTTGGAGTACACCAGATCCATGGCGTTGGAGCAGAAGTTGCCCTGGGGCGGAACGGTCTTGCCCTTCCATTCATAGACACGGGCGCGGACGGACTTGATCTTCATACAGACCTCGGAAGAAAAGAGTGAGTAGGACAGGCGGCCCAAACCGCCCGGAAAATGGGCTCAGAGGGCTGGGGCCGCCTGGCGATCACGGTGGGCTGCCCCCATGCGTGCCGCGATCTGCAGCGCCTGCCAGGTGGCTTCCACATTGGCCTTGCCCTGACCGGCGATGTCGTAGGCCGTACCGTGGGCCGGCGTGGTGATGGGAATCGGCAGACCGCCCTGCACCGTCACCCCGCGCGAGAAGCCCAGCAGCTTGATAGCGATCTGGCCCTGGTCGTGGTACATGGTCACAATGGCCTGGTACTCGCCGGCCTGGGCCTTGAGAAAAATGGTGTCGGCCGGGAACGGGCCGTGGAACGGCGCATCGCTGGGCCAGTCGCGCGCCTGCAGGGCCTGCACAGCAGGCGCGATGATGTCGATTTCCTCGCGGCCGCAGGTGCCGCCGTCGCCGTTGTGCGGGTTAAAGCCGGCAATCGCCACCTTGGGAGCAGCCAGGCCACTGGCGCGCAAGGCGTTGTAGATCAGTTCGGCCGCCTGGCTGATGCGCTCCTGGCTCAGATAGCCGGCCACATCCTTGAGCGGCACATGGGAGGAAATGCGCGAGGTCCAGAGATCGCCCAGCGTGTTGAACTCGCAGAAGTAGCCGGTCACGCCCAGGTACTCGGCAAAGTGGTGCAGCTCGTCCTCATGGCGCAGGCCGCCCAGCTTCATGGCCTGCTTGTTTAAGGGCGCAAAGCAGATGGCGTCGATATCGCCGGCCAGGGCCGCATCCATGCACTGGTCGAGCACCTGCAGCACCGAGCGGCCGCCTGCCGCCCCCACCTGCCCCTGCACCACATCGGCCTGGGCGATGGTGTCCACGGCCACAAAGGCCGGCAGCCGCGTATCGGCACGCTCACGCGCGGCAGACAGTCCGGCCAGCGCCGCGGTTGCCACCTGCAATCCGGCGATGCGCTGGCCTTGCTCCCAGAGCCAGGGATCGCCTATCAACACCAGGTTCGCCTGCTCGGTGGCTTGCGGCCTGGCCAGCAAACGTGCAATCAGCTCGGCGCCGATGCCGGAAGGATCGCCCAGGGTCAGGGCGACAACGGGAAAAGAAGCCTTGCTCATGCTCAGTCCAGCTTGATGTTGTTCTTGCGAATGATGTCGCCGAAGCGCTTGTACTCGGCGAGGTGAAAACTACCGAAGTCGGCCTGGGGCATGGGCCGCAGCTCGGCACCCACGGCTTCGAGACGGGTCTTGGTCTCGGGCATGGCGATGACCTTGTTGGCCTCGTCATGCACTCTTTGCTGAACCGCCTTGGGTGTGGAGGCCGGCATGTAGATGCCGTACCAGGCGCTGATTTCCACATTGCGCAGACCCGCTTCGGCCATGGTCGGCACCTGGGGCAGCTGCGGGTTGCGCTGGGGCGAAGTGACCGCCAGCGCGCGCAGCTTGCCGGCCTTGATCTGGCCTATGACCGAGGGCATGGTGTCGAAGCTCATCTGCACCTGGCCGCTGACCAGATCGACCAGGGCAGCGGCGCTGCCCTTGTAGGGGACGTGGGTGATCTGAATGCCTGCCGCATCCTTGAACACTTCGGCGGCAATATGCTGGGTGCTGCCCGTACCGCTGCTGGCGAAATTGATCTGATTGGGATTCTTCCTGGCCATGGCCACCAGCTCCGCCACCGTGTTGGCCGCAACGGAGTTGCCCACCACCAGCACATTGGGCACCGAGCCGACAAAGGCCACAGGAACCAGATCCCGGTTGTTGTCATAGCCAAGCTTGAGCAGATGCGGCGCGATGGCATGGGCCGTGACCACGCCCATGACCATGGTGTGGCCATCCGTGGCCTTGGCCGTCATGTCCACCGCCAGCGTGTTGGAGACGCCGGGCCGGTTCTCCACGATCACCGGCTGCTTGAGCAGCGGCCCCAGCCTGTCGGCCACGGCGCGAGCCATGGCATCGGTGCCGCCTCCGGGAGCAGAACCCACCAGCATGCGCACGGGCTTGACGGGCCAGTTCGCAGAGTCCTGTGCCTGAACCGGCCAGGGCAGCGCGGCGGCGCCGCACAGAGCGGCTATGGAAAGTAGATGACGTCTTTGCACACTTGTCTCCTTGGCTTTTTTATTCGATTGCAGCCCGATGCTAGGGAAGGCGCTGATATGCGTAAACTGAAAGTTATTGATTAATCGATAACCTGAAGTAATAAGAAGCCATGCCATGGGATCGATAGACAAACGCGACAACACGCCACAGCTGCTGAACCGGCTGCGCATGCGTCAGGTGGCCTTGATACTGGCCATCGACGAGCGCCAGACCTTGCGTGCAGCAGCGACCGAGCTTGGCCTGACCCAGCCGGCAGCCACCAAGATGCTGCAGGAGCTCGAAGACGCCCTGGGTCAGCCGTTGTTCGAGCGCGTGGGCCGCCGTCTGCAGCGCAATGCGGCAGGAGAGCGGGTGCTGGAATACTTCCGTTCGCTGCGCGGCAATATCGAGGCCCTGAATCGCGAACTGGGCGAGCTGCGCCAGGGAAGCTCCGGTCGGCTGGCCGTGGGAAGCATCATGGCCGCATCACCCGGTCGGCTGACCCGGGCCCTGCTGGAGCTGAAACAGCAGCTCCCGCTGCTGGAGCTGGAAGTGGCCGTGGACACCAGTGATCGCCTGCTGGCCCAGCTGCGTGAGGGGGTGCTGGAGGTGGTGGTCGGGCGCATGACGAACGAAGCGGGCAGCGATTGCCGCTTTCGCGCCATTGACGATGAGCAACTGGCCTTCATCGTGAGGGAGGAGCACCCTCTGCTGTCGCTGCAGCAGCCCGGTCTGCAGGCCTTGCAGGGGCATGGCTGGGTGATGCAACCGCCTGGCAGCCCCATGCGCAGCTTGATAGAGCAGGAGTTCCGCGAGCACAGTCTGCCGCTGCCGCGCGGTCTGATCGAAACCGGCTCCATACTCACCACCATCAATCTGGTGCGAAGCTCGAATATGGTGGGCGTGATTCCGCGCACGGTGGCGGATCTTCATGCCGCCCATGGCATGCTGCATATCCTGCCGTATCGGACCAAGCACAGTCTGGAGGCCTACGGCAGCCTGGTGCGCAAGGACAGGCCCATCAGCCGCTCGGCACAGATGTTCCTGGATCTGCTGCACCGTCACGATGCAGCAGCCTGAACAAGGGCCGGCACCGGGCCTCGGGGCTGCGCATACAAGCCTGAAGCAGCACTAGCCGTCCAGGTCCAGCTCCCGGCGCAATGTCGCAGCCCGGCGCGCATGCTCCGACTCGCCTGGCCGGCCCAGACTGCGGTGCAAGGCGGCAAGGTTATCCAGCAGCGGCAGCAGGCGTGCATCGCTGCCGCCCAGCGCCTGCTCCATCAGACCCAAGGCCTTGATGAACATGGGCTGCGCTTCCTGGAAACGACGCTTGCGGTATGCCAAGCCGGCAAGGCCGTTGAGAACGCCTGCCTCGCCCACCCGGGCCTCGGGATTTTCCTGCTGCCGGTAAAGCGCCAGCGATTGGGCATATAGCGTCTGCGCCTGCTCCTCGTGCCGAAGGGCTTCGGCCATGCGCGCACGGCTGGCCAGAAGATGCGCCTGCCACAGCACATCGGGTGGATGCCGGTCGGCAATGGCCTGCGCCTGCTCGAACAATGCGTTGGCTTGCGCATAGTCCTTGCTCTGTGCCCGCCACAGGCCCAGTTCGTTCAGCACCTGGGCCAGAACCAGGGCTTGCGGATCCTGCTGCATCAGCACCTCCCTGGCGCGCTCGTACTGCGCAGCGGCCTGCTCATCATTACCCTCTCGGTGATGCAGCCTGGCCCGGGCCAGCAAAACCGGCACCAGATCCCTGTTGCCGTCACCGGACTGCTGCTGCAGCGCCATTGCCTGCTCCAGAGCCTGCTGCGCTGGCTGCAAGCGGCCTTGCTGCTCCTGGCTTTGCGCCAGGGCCAACAGGGCCTGCACGCGGGTCGCTACATCGGCCCGGGCCGCAGCATCGACCGGCAGGGTCGACAGTTGCTGCAGATAGGCTTGCGCCTGGTCATGCTCGCCAAGACTTGCGTGCAGATCCCCCAGGGCCTGCAGCGCTTTTTCGCGCAGTGCCAGCGAGACCGCATCGGCCGGCAGGGCCTGCGCCACTTCGAGAGCCCGCCGGTAGCTCTGCACTGCCTCGCGCGGCTGCTGCATGGCCTTTTGCACATTGCCCAGATTCCAGGCCACGGATGCGGTATTGGCATGTGTTCCCAGGCTGGCCTGATTCAGCTCCAGTGCCTTGAGCAGAGACTGTTCGGCTTCGGCCTTGTGGCCTCGGGCCTGCTGAATCAGCCCCAGAAGATTCAGACTGCTGGCCACATAGGGCCGCTGGCCCTGGCGCTGCTGCTCGGCCAGCGCCAGGGCCTGACGCGCGCTCTGCTCGGCTGGCCCATATGCCTGTTCGTCCTGCTGGCGCAAGGCCTTGTCGTAAAGGCTCTGCCACTGCGCAGTCTGAGCCAGCAATGGCGGGCTTGCAGCCACACTGATCAGCAGCGCCAGCGGCACCAGAGACAGCAGCACGGTCCAGGACGGCAGCCGGGTCGGCCTAGACATGAATCTCGCAATGCGTTTGCACATAGCCATGTACCGTCAGAAACGCAGCTCGCACGGCTGCAGCCGCGCGCTCCCTGGCCGCGGGGTCCAGCGGAACGGCATCGAGCTGGGCGCTGAAGGCCTTCCAGCTCGGGGCTCGTCCCTGCGCATGCGGTGCCAGATGACGCGCGCCGAATTCGGCGTTCAGCTCCAGCGCCGCAGCGGCCTTGAGCAGAAAGGCAGCCCCCAGGTTGGAGCCCTGCTCCACGTACAGCCAGCCCAGGGCCGTGGCAAGGTCCACGGCAGTACCCAGCGCGAACACCGGTGCGTTCAGATTCTGCGGCAGGGCCTGGCCCAGATCGCTCAGGTCGCGTGTGACCGCACTCAAACGCTGGCGCCCGGCCAGACCAGGCAGCAGTCGATTGAGTTCCGGATTGTCAAACAGTGCCGCCACATCGCGGTGAAAGCGATATTGCACCCGCAGAAATTGCGCATAGCTTTCGCGGCTGGCAAATGGTTGGGCAGCCATGATGCGTTGATCCAGCGCGCCATGGCTGGCCTGGGATGCGGAGCGCAGCAAAGCGCTCAGCCCCTCGGTTTCTATCGTCGATGTATCCATGGGACATTTCGCTTTCCGTCATAAAGGCGAGCACCGCCTGCTCCAGATCCGGTGCCCGCCTGCGCCTTCATCAATAGGGGTAAATAAAGGGTTTGTGGCTGAAGGTCCAGCCGCTCTTCTCGGCAATGCGGAAGGACCATTGCATGCCTTCGCTGGCCTTGTTCAGATCGGCCGCAACAGGCACTGGAGACGGCACCTGCATCACCAGATTGAATTCCACCGTCTGGCCCTTGCGAATCACCTGAGCGTTGCTCAGGCCCTGGAAGCTCAGTGCATAGCCACTCTGCACCGAAGTCGCTGCCAGATCGGCGATGGTGTAGTCGCCGCCGAAGGCCGTCAGGCGATAGCGCTGCACCGCCATCGGCACACCGCCTGTCAGCTCATGCTGCCAGATGGGGAACGAGGCGCTCTGCACGGACGCATAGGGGAACAATTGCTGTGGCAGGCGGTTGGGATGCGATTGTTCGCCCAGCGTGCCCGAACTTGTGGACGAACCCAGGTATTCAAGCAGCAGGCTGGGATAGTTCTGCCGCTCCACGGCGTGCAGTGTCATGGCAAACGGACCGGCAAATGCCATGCCGTCGCTAATTGCCAGCTGTAGCTCGTAAGCCCCTGCCACCGTGGGCGCAATGCCGATACGGTCAGGGCAGGTCCATTGACGCAGGGCCAGGCTCTTCTGAATCCAGTTCGCAAACGTGGAGACCGTCGCGCCAGGCCACTGGTTGCTGCCGGTGTTGCCACACATATAGTTGTTTTCAGGCACCTGGAGCTTGCTGCCTGCGGGTTCACGCGACAGGGTCCACAGATAGGTCAGCGTGTCGCCATCCGGGTCGTAGCCGTTGCCATTGAACAGGAAGCTGTTCCAGATCTCCGCAGCATCCGGCGAATCGCCAAAGCGCAGCTCCCTGCCGGTTTTTCCGATGACCAGGGGTTGCTCCTGGGTGTAGAGCACATCCGCTGCAAGACGCGCGATGGGCGTGTTGTTCTTGGTCTTGACGAGCACGCTGAGCTGCGTGTCCAGGGTGGACACGCCATCAGAGCTGGGCGTCCCATGCTCATCGGTCACGACCAGCGAAAAGGAGTACGGACCTGGTTTGTCGGCGACGAAGCTGGGGTTCATGGCTGCCGCATTGCTGAGCTTGGCCGCGCTGCCATCGGGCTTGTCCAGCAGGGTCCAGGCATAGCTCATGCGGTTGTTGTCGGGGTCGGTGCTGGCCTCGCCCGTCAACGTGACCGTGGTGCCCACGCCAATGGCGCTCGCACCTCCCATGACTGCGGCCTTGGCCACCGGCGGACGATTGGCACCATTGAGCACGGTAAAGCTCTGCGTCACCGGCTCGCTCCACTCCTTGCCATCATTCACGCGCAGCTGCACCACGTAGTTGCCGTAATGCGTGCCCGTGAAATTGCCCCAGGTAGGGTTGAATTTGCTGGCGGCATCAAAGCCGGCAGGCGCAGACACCAGCGTCCATTCACGCGTCAGCGTGTCCTCGTCCTTGTCCTGCGAATAGGCCCCGGTAGGGATGATGGAGGTGCCCAGTTCCGCTTCGAAAGACTTGCCGAAAGGACGGGAAATGACGGCCACCGGCTTGGTGTTGGGCGCGCCGTCCGGCTTCTTGACCTTGATCTGAATCCCGCTGAAAGCCGTGGTCGTGCCGTCGTACACCACCAGCGTCAAGCGATAGGTGCCGGCAAAGTCCGGAACCAGGGTCGGCCTGGCCGTATTGCTGCCCTCGATCACGGCCTGAGAACCCCAGGGCCGACCGGCCGGCGCGAAGAACCAGCGGTATTGCAGGCTGCTGCCCTCCGCATGGGTGCTGCCCGAGCCGTCGAGCTGCACGCGCTGACCGCGCACCGCATTGTCGATATTGGAGCCGGCCTTGGCCACCGGAGCCGTGTGCATCTGGTTGGCGTTGATCCTGACCGTCACCGGCTGGCTGCTCTTGCTGCCATGCGTGACCACCAGCGTGGCGCGATAAAGGCCCACCACATCGGGCAAAAAGCGCGGCTGGGACAGATGAGGGTTGTCCAGCTCGGCCTTGCTGCCATCCGGCTTCTCCACCAGCGTCCAGTTGAAGCGCAAGTCCGCGGCACTTCCTCCTGCGGGCGGCTGGCTGGCCGTGCCGTCCAGCTGCACCGTGGTGTTGACCAGTTGCGCCAGCTCTGGCAGCGTCACGGCCACCGGGTTGGGGTTACGCACTTCCAGCTTGACGCTGACCTCGTTGCTCGAGGTCACGGCGTCGCTCACACCGAGGCTGATGCTGTAGTTGCCGGGCAGGTCTGGCGTGAAGCTGGAGCTAGCGGCGGTCGGTGTCGCCAGCGCAGCCGTGCTGCCAGCGGGGCGCTCCGTGACTTTCCATTGATAGGTCAGTGTGCTGCCATTGGCCGGCGTGCTCGCAGAGCCGTCGAAAGTGACGGTGTCGCCTGCGCTTGCCGTGGCAGCGGATGCCGTAATACGGGCCGTGGGGCGGTTGAGGCTGCCCGTGCCGCCGCCGTCATCACCTCCGCCTCCTCCGCCGCCACAGGCGGCCAGGAACATGGAAAGGCCAAGGCCCCAAAGGACATGGCGAGACAAGAATTTCATGGCTGAAATTTCCTTTGCAATAAAGCAGACTGATGCTGCGAAAGAATCGAAGGCAGGCACGCAGACAGGCGTGCCATGCGCGCTCAGAACTGCAGGGTCACGCTCAGGCGTGCCGTGCGCCCGGGCGCCGGGACCATGCCCAGGCTCAGGGCGTCCAGGTAATAGCGATCCGTCACGTTGTCCACGTTGAAGTCCACGTTCACGCGGTCGCTGAACTTGTAGCTGGCAAAGACATCCCAGAGCACATACGAGTGCCACGGCACGACCTGGTTGAAGCCCTGGGCGGTTTCGTTGTTGAACTCCGGTGTCGGATTACGCTTGCCCATGAAGGTGCCGCGCACTCCGACGGTGAGCTTGCGCTCGAGCAGACGCGCTCCCAGCAGGGCACTGGCGTGCCATTTGGGCGGAATCATGTTGTTGACATAGCTGTTGGCGATGCCGTAGTCGGTGCAGGTGTAGCGCCGGAAACTGCCAAAGTGGCAGGTCTCGATGAAGGTATAGCGCGTGCCGCTGGCCTCCATGAAGACCGGCCCCATGTCGTAGGAGCCCGAGACCTCGAAACCGTCGAAGCTCACGCTTTCGATATTGCGCAGGGTGAAGAACTGGCGGCCGGAGCCTTCTTCCCAGGTGTTGGGGAAGGTACGGGTGAGATAGTCCTTGGTGGTGTTGCTGAAGTAGGCCAACTTGGCGCGCAGCTTGTCGCTGCTGCGCCAGACCCCGTCCTTGAGGAAGTTGATGCCGATCTCGCGGTTGAGCGTGCGCTCCGGCTTGAGGTGAATGTCCTGCGAGGGAGAGACGGAGTAGCCCGCCGTGGTCTCGAACAGGCTGGGCATGCGCATGGCACGTGCATGGCGTGCATACAGCTGCACGCTGGGCGTGACATCCCATAGGGCGCTGAACATGGGCGATGTGCCGTTGTTGCGGCTGTTCATCATCAGCGGATCACAGCTGCCCGTGCCCTTGCTGTCCACGCAGTAGGCGCTGTCGGGGCTGACCAGCATGGGCTTGTCATCGCGCGACTCGAAGCGGGTATGGCGCAGCCCGGCCCCCAGGGTCAGGCTGGGAAGTGGCTTCCACTGAAGATCGGTGAACAGGCTCCATTCGGTGCGCCGCCCCAGACGTCCCCCGGAGCTAAGCATATTGCCGGTGGCAACGCCGTTGACCTTTTCCAGCTGCGCGGCAAGTCCGTAGTCCAGCTTGATGCCGCCAGCGCTGGCAAAGCGCATGCTGTTGCTGACGTCGAAGCCCCAGCGCTTGTAGTTTTCGGAGCCGGCGCCGAACATCTCGTTGACGGTCTCTTCCGAGTAGTTCTGATTCAGGCTGTCCGTGTTGGTGTGCCAGAGATTGCTGGTCAGGTTCAGCCAGTCATTGTTCTCGGGGTTCCAGCGGTGACGCAGGGTATAGGTGTCTGCGGTCACCTTGCTGTTGGAGGTCTGGGCCACCTGACCCAGCCACAGCAGCTGGGACGGCATCAGCTCGCCATAGGTACTGGTGTAGCGCATATAGCCGACTTCCAGCTCCTGATCGTTGGGCAGGTACAGGCGCGTCTTGAGCAGGACCGACTCGTTCTCGTGATTGGTGTTGACAATGCGCTCGCCACCGCGGAAACGCGTGGCCCCCACCACCTTGGGAACGACCTCGGTATAGAAGCCGCGGTTATAGGTTTCCGAAAGATCCAGCGAGGGCACCGGCCCCTTGGTACCCGCGTAATAGTTGCCCTGGCTGCGGCGTGCGTAGGCCGCGACGATATCGGCCTTCTCGAAACGCTTGGCCAGCGCAATGCTTCCCGCCCAGCTCTTGGGCTGCATCAGACCGGGCCGGTTCATGCTCTCCGAAGACGGCACCACATTGGCGATGTCGAAGGGCCCCTCACACAGGCTGGCAATCACGCAGTTGGTGCGATAGACGCCTCCCGTTCCGTTGCTGGAACTGCCTCCGGTATTGAAACCTGCCTTAGTCCCCGGCGCAGGTACCGAGCCGCTGTTGTTACCGATCAGGCTGCCGCGCAGACGAATGCCAAAGGTCTGGCCCGGGCGTACGATGTCATCGGCATTCAGGGTGCGGGCGCTGACCAGCCCCCCCACCGCACCGGTTCCCTGCGCCCCCATGACCGGGCCTTTTTCGATCTGTATTCCACCGATCAGATCGGGGTCGATATAGGAACGCGAAGCGACGCCCGCATAGCCGCGGTAGACCGTGGTTTCCTGGCGTGCGCCATCGACCAGCACAGGCACGCGCCCCTGGCCCTGCATGCCGCGGATGTTCACATCCAGCCCGCCGCTGTTGCGGTTCTCGCCGATCAGCACGCCGGGCGTGCCCTGAAAGATATCTCCCACCGAGGTGCCGCGAAACCGTTCGATGTCTTCGCGCTTGAGCACATTGCTGGAACCTGCGGTGCGGTACTGCCGGTCTTTTTCATCCCGCTCGGCATCGGCCAGGACCAGCACGGTAGACATGACGCGGCTTGGCGGCTCATCCTCCTGTGTCTCTGCGGCTGAAGCGGCCTCTGCCGAGGGGCCGGACACGGGCTTCAGACGCACCACTCCATTGCCCGTGAATACATGCGCGAAGCCGCTGCCGTGCAAAAGCCGGGTCAATGCCTCGCCCGGCGTCATCGCGCCCCGCACAGCAGGAGCGGACAGGCCCTGCAGCTTCTGCGGATCGAAGACCAGGCGCAGTCCGGCCGCCGCACCGAGAGCCACCAACGCCTGGCCTAGATCTCCTCTGGGCAGATCGAACTCGACACGCTCCTGAGCGGCATTGGCCTGTGCCGCTGCAGCAGGCCGGGCCGGATTCCCGGCAGCCCAGGCCTGCCCCAGCAAGGCCATGCCTATCGCTATGGCGATGGCTGTGCGACTTCCCTTGGCGAGCTCGTTGACTTGGCGACTGTATGTCTGCGGCAGAGCACTGTCGGCTCCTGTTGCCCATCGGTTCATGACGTCCTCTGAAGTTCTGTGACCGCAAGGCAGACGCAACACCCGATTCCTGGGTGCGCTCCGCGATGCCTCTCTTCAAAGGAGACGGTTGACTCGCGAGATTCAGTAAATACGAATCAAAGTTATTTTTAATTACTCAGAGCAGCATCACCAGCCCTGGCAGCTGCAGCAGGCGCGCGCCCAGTTCCTGGGCTATGGCCTGCATGGCACCCTGAGCATCGGACTGCAGAAAGACACCGCTGACGCGCCGCTGCGCCAGCGCGTGGTCTCGCACCACGATACGGCTGGTGTGATAGCGGTTGAGGCGCCCCACCACATCGGCGAGCATCGCGCGCTCGAAGACCAGCAGCCCGCGCTGCCAGGACTGGCCGGCATCCTCGCCCAGGACCTGCAAGGCAGTCATGCCCAGCCTGTCGTAGCTGACGCGTTGACCCGGCGATACCACCACCACATCCTGCGGCAAATGGTCCAGCGACACCTCCACCTGGTGGAACACACCGGTCACCTGCGTTCTTGCGTCCAGTCGCTCGACGATAAAGCGGGTGCCCAGCGCACGGGTGCGCCCGTCGGCTGCAGCAACCACAAAGGGCCGACGCTCCGCATCAGGCCCACCGGACGCATTCACGGGCTTTGCGTCAAACAAGGCTTCGCCTCGCAGCAGAGTCACCTGTCTATGCCTTGTGTCGTAACGCACGGCCACGGCGCTGTCGCCACCCAGATGTACGCGGCTGCCATCGGGCAGCGCCACTTCGCGCCGCTCCCCCACCCCGGTGCGGTAGTCCGCCTCAAAGGCCAGCATGATCTGGCTGCCGGCCCCCATCCACATAGCACCTGCAGCAAATACTGCTGCCCCTGCACCTTTCCACAACATGCGTCGCCGCACGGTTCCTTGCAACAAAGGTTTTGTCTCCGAAACCATTTCTGCGCCCTGCTCTGGCAGCAGCCCAGACTGTCCCAGCGTTCCCAGTTCGGCCCAGATGCGCTGGGCATGGGCATAAGCCTGCCGATTGGCAGCATCCGCATTCAGCCAACGCTGCAAGGACTGTTCATCTTCCGGCAGCCAGTCTTCGTCCGCACGGCGCACCAGCCAGGCAGCTGCCTGCAGGCGGATGTCGTCATCGGCATCGGACAGGGGTGTGGGTTGAGATGGAGGATTCACAAAAAGCTGCCGTCTGAATACAAACGATGGGAGAGCATGATGGGAAGACGTTCAAGCATTGGCAAACCAGTAATTTTCATCCAGGGTGTATATCCGGCGCTCTGAAATACTGCAGAACTTCAGTGGAGCGGCAAGCGCGCCATGGCATGGGCCAGGGCTCGCGCCAGATGCTTCTGTACCGAACTGGTGGAAATATCCAGCGCATCAGCCACCTGCTGATAGCTTTGTTCATGCACCCGCACGCGCATGAAGATGTCTTGCGTGAGTGGCGGCAACTCCTGCAGGGCCTCGGCCAATTGCAGCAGACGCTGACGGCCAGCCAGTGACTGATCCGGTCCTGGAGCAGTGTCCTCAATGTGCACAAGCTCCTCTGGCGCAACCGCTGCCGTCTTGCGCGCCTCCTGCTGACGCGCCATGTCGACAAGCATGTTGCGCGCCATCTGGAACAGATAGGCCCGGGCATCCTGCACAGGTGCTGCCGCCGTGACCTCGATGAAGCGCAGGAAGATCTCCTGCAGCATGTCCTGAGCCACATGCATGTCGTGCACGCGGTGGTGGAGCCAGGCCAGCAATTCCCGGCGGTGGGCAATGAAAGTGCTTTGAGGATCGCTGGGCATGATGAAGGCGTGGATTGTAGCCATCATTGCGAATGAATCTCATTCATTACACATGAAATATACGCCTTCATGATCCCTTGGCAACTGAATCAATCCGTTTTCCGCAGAGCGGCCAACGCTGCGATGCAACTCTCGAAGATCGGGGCAGGCAGGTTCTGGCAAACATATTCCGGCCGGCAAACCGGATCTACCGGCAGCGCTCTTGATAGGTTGACGCGAAGCCACCGCGCCTGCGTCCTGCCCCGCTCTCCATTGCTGATTTGCGCTCTGCAGGGTCACATTCATTTATTTATGAAACAAGATAGTCATCCCAATAAATTTGCTTAACAAATTTATTGCCAGCATCCAGACTACCTCCAGGATTCTTGGAACTTGGAGACACCCGTTGAAGCAAACGATTTTCAGCGCGCCTGGGCATTTTTTCCGCCCCTCGCGTTCACACGCTGTGGTTATTGGCGGCGGAACAATGGGAGCCGATGTCGCGGTCGTTCTTTGCCGCGGAGCTTGCAGAACGACGGTGATCGAACCCGACGCCGACCGGGCCGCCAAAGTCCCTGAGCGAGTCCGTGAGGGATTGATCCAGCTGGGCGCGGCTCAGCACCTTGCTCGGCTGTCAGTCGTATCGTCCTTGGACGATCTTGACTGGGACTCTGTGGACCTGGTGATCGAATGCATCCCGGAGCGTTTGGACATCAAGCAAGCGCTTTTCGAGCAACTCGAGCAGCGCGCCCGCAAGGATGCATTGCTGGCCAGCAACAGCTCGAGCTTTCCCATCACCGCAATTGCACAAGGCCTGCAAACACAGGAACGCATGCTGGGTCTGCATTTCTTCATGCCTGCGCACCTGACGCCTCTTGTTGAGGTGGTGTGCGGCGAGGCGTCTCGGATGGAATGCGCAGAGAACCTTCATGCCTTCATGCGCCAGTGCGGCATGGTTCCGGTGCTGGTCAAGAAGGATTTGCCGGGCTTTTTGGCGAATCGCCTTCAGCACGCACTGGCTCGCGAGGCTTTTGCACTGATTGAAGCGGGCATTGCATCGCCCGAGGATGTGGACGCAGCCGTGCGCTTTGGCTTCGGATTCCGCTTTCTCGCAGCAGGTCCCGTGCTTCAGCGCGACCATGCGGGTCTTGAAGTCCACTGCGCCGCTGGAGCGACGATGTATCCGTCTCTGGCGGCCAACAAGGAGCCTAGCCCATGCCTGTCGCAAAGAGTGGCTGAAGGCAAGTTCGGCATGAAATCCGGAGAAGGTTTTTTCAAGTGGACTCCGGAGAGCATTGCCCAAGAGAAACAGCGCTACCAGAGAACACTGCTGGCAGGTCTCGAACTTCTCAAAAGCGAGCTGCCTGCCGTGGGCGATGCCGCCGAGCAAGAAGAGAGCGCATGATGAATACACCGCTGATCATCACCGTTGCTCCCAACGGAGCCTACAAGACCAGGGAGCAGCACCCTGAGGTTCCATTGACTGCCGCCGATCTGGCACAGACCGCCAAGGAATGCCTGGACTCCGGTGCGTCCATGATTCATATGCATGTGCGCAAGCCTGACGGCAAGCATTTGCTCGATGCCCACGCCTATCTTGAAGCCACTGCCGCAGTGCGCAAAGCGGTGAGCCAGGAACTGGTGATTCAGGTCACCACTGAAGCGGCTCAGGTCTACCAGCCACACGAGCAGATGCGGGTTGCACGAGAAACGGCGCCGGAAGCGATCTCTGTCGGCTTGCGCGAGATACTCAAGCCTGAAGTTCCCGAAGCGGATATCCGCTCCTTCTTCACATGGCTCAAGCAGAGCAATGTGATGACCCAGATCATCCTGTATGACGTGGCGGACGTGCAGGCCTGGCAACGCCTGCGTGCAAGTGGAATCATTCCGGAAAACAAATGGTTTCTACTTTTTGTACTGGGCCGCTACTCTGCCGGTCAGACCTCTTCGCCCATTGATCTGCTGCCGTTCCTGAATGTCCATGACGATATCTATCCATGGGCGATGTGCGCCTTCGGCCCTCAGGAAAATGCGTGCGCGATAGCTGCAGCAAGCCTGGGAGGGCATGCACGCGTCGGCTTCGAGAACAACCTGTTCCTGAAGAGTGGTGAGCCGGCGGCAAGCAATGCCGCCCTGGTCGCCCAGGTCTGCCAGGGGGCCGCAGCACTGGGCCGTCCGCTGGCCACAGCTCACGATATTCGAAGCCTGTTCCTGAACTGATCAGCACTTCAAGGCCGCAGCACCTCTTGTGTCTTCAGGTAATGGTCTCTTGGAGGCACAAGATGCTCTGCCGTCAGACGGATCAGGCGCTCCCTCGACCCCTCCCCCTGCGCCAGTACCGCCAGCAGCTCGTGATGCTCCTGTTGGGATTGCAACTGACGCTCTCTGGACATCAGCGTTCCAAATCGAATCGCATGCGTTTGGCGGGCGAAGTCTTCGATGGATTGCGACAAGAAAACATTGCCGCATTGAGCAAACAAAAGCCGATGAAACTCCTGGTTGGTCCGAAAAATGCCGCGCGGCTCCTGGTGCTGGATCGCTGCATCGTGCTCGGCCTGAATGCGCCTGAGCTGCTCCAGGGCATCACGGTCCAGAGGCAGCGCAATTCTGCGCATCGCCTCCAGCTCGAGCAGCTCTCTCATTTCGTAGAGATGAACGACTTCATCTCTGCTGAAAGCCTTCACCATGGAGCCAATATTGCGCCTGCGCTCAAGCAGACCAGCGCTTTCGAGCCGAGCCAATGCGTCTCGCACCACATGGCGTTTGGCTGCGAACCTTTCCATCAGCTCGTCTTCAACAAGACGCACTCTGGGAGCCAAGAGGCCCAGAACGATGTCTTCCTCCAATGTCGCGGCAATCACGGATGCACCGTCCTCGGATGGACGGCGCTCCTTGGCAAAAGCGCCCGTCGGCATATGAACTTAACTCCTTGGAATCGAACCCTTGCGCTGCGTCGCAGTCAGGAAATCAAAGTCTGCTCCACGATCAGCCTGCAAAACAGTTTTCTTGAACAGATGCGCGTAACCACGCTCTGCCGCAGGAACTTGAACAGGCTTGGCATTCTGACGCATAGCCAGCTCTTCCTCACTGACCAGCCATTCAATACAGCGCTCGCGCACCGACAGACGAATTCTGTCTCCGGTTTGCACCCAGGCCAAAGGCCCGCCAATTGCCGCCTCGGGCGTCACATGCAAAACGATGGTGCCGAAAGCAGTGCCACTCATACGGCCATCGGAGACGCGCACCATGTCTTTCACGCCTTGGGCTGCGAGTTTCTTGGGAATGGGCAGGTAACCCGCTTCCGGCATCGCCGCTCCTTTGGGGCCGATGTTCTTGAGCACCAGCACATCCTCGGCCCGGACATCCAGCTCGGGCGAGTCGATACGCGCGGCCAAATCCTCCGCATTCTCGAAGACAACGGCACGGCCCTCATGCTCCATCAACTCGGGGTTGGCTGCGGACTGCTTGATGATGGCTCCTCCTGGAGCCAGATTGCCGTGCAGCACGGCAATGCCACCCTGTGGATACAAGGGGGCATCCAGAGTCTTCACCACATGCTGCTTGAAGACGGGACCTGCCGCCTCCAGCTCCTCGCCCAGGGTGCGCCCCGTCACGGTCAGTGCATCGAGGTGCAGCAGGGGCTTGAGTTCTCGAAGCAGGGTATGCATGCCGCCTGCGGCATGAAAGTCCTCCATGTAGTGGTCGCCAGATGGCTTGAGGTCGAGCAACACCGGAGTATTGCGGCTCATGACATCCAAGGCCTTGAGATCCAGCTCGTATCCCAAACGACCTGCGATCGCGGCCATATGCACGATGGCATTGGTGGAGCCCCCCATGGCCAGCAACACGCGCATGGCGTTTTCGAAGGCTGCAGGCGTGAGAATCTTGTCAATGCTCAGTCCTGCACGTGCCATGCGCACGGCCACCTCACCGGATCGTTCCGCAATCCGGATTCGGTCGGCAGTGACCGCTGGAGGGGTCGCGCTGCCTGGAAGGCCAATTCCCAGAGCCTCGGCGATGCAGGCCATCGTGCTGGCAGTGCCCGCCACCGAGCAGGTGCCCACACTGGCAACGAGCTGATTGTTGACGTCGGAAATTTCCTCCGCATCAATTTCTTCGGCACGGAATTTTCCCCAGTAGCGTCGGCAATCGGTGCAGGCTCCCACTCTTTCGCTTCGATGCGATCCGGTAAGCATGGAGCCGGTCACCAATTGAACCGCCGGCAGTCCGACCGAAGCCGCGCCCATCAGCTGAGCCGGCACCGTTTTGTCACAGCCCCCGATCAATACGACCGCATCCATGGGCTGCGCTCGCAGCATCTCCTCTGTGTCCATGGACATGAGGTTGCGCAGATACATGCTGGTCGGCTGGGAAAAGCTCTCGTGCAAGGAGATAGTCGGGAAGTCCATGGGCAGCCCACCGGCCATCAGGATGCCGCGCTTCACCGCCTCAATCAGTTGCGGCATGTTTCCGTGACAAGGGTTGTAGGAGCTGCCGGTGTTCGTGATACCGATCACAGGCCTGTCCAGCGCCTTGTCGGTATAGCCCGCTCCTTTGATGAAGGCCTTGCGCAAAAAAAGAGAGAAGCCGCGATCACCGTAGTTGGTGAGTCCTTTGGAGATGCCGCTCGAAGCGGCTTCTGGATGAATCGTGGCTTGCTGGTCTGGCTTGTTCGTCATGGAAGGGTTAACCATTGTTGATGCACTGATTATTAATAATATTATTGATTAAAAGAAAAATCGAGCGCTCAAGCAAGAAAGCGCATCCCTGAAAACCCTAAAGGAGACTTCATGAAACCCACAGAACCCGTTAACCCAGGCATGCGCTGCCGCAAGCTCTTTAACCTGGTTGCAACCGCCCTCGTTGCAGCCGGCGCATCGGGTGCAGCCAGTGCGCAGACCGATTACCCCAACAAACCCGTGAGGCTGGTGGTTCCCTATGCGCCGGGCGGAGCGACCGATGTCATTGGCCGCGTTCTCGCCAAGCAGCTTTCAGACCAGCTCGGGCAGCAGTTCGTCGTCGATAACCGTGCCGGAGCTGGCGGCAGTCTGGGAGCGGGTCAAGTCGCCAAATCACCTGCCGATGGCTACACCTTGCTGATGGGCGCTTTCACAAGCCACACCATCAATGCAGCACTGACGCCTGCGGTGACTCCTTTTGACATCCACAAGAGCTTCGCGCACATCTCGGTGGTTGGCAGCGTTCCGCTAGTATTTGTAGTCAATCCCAATGTTCAGGCGAAATCCGTCAGGGAACTGGTCGCCCTTGCCAAGGCCAGCCCTGGCAGCGTCACCTTCGCTTCCGCAGGCAATGGCTCGCCCCAGCATCTCTCGATCGAGATGTTCAAGCGCCAGACGCAGGTGGAAGTCGTGCATGTGCCCTACAAAGGCAGCGGCCCCGCTCTTTCCGATCTGCTCGGTGGTCAGATCAATGCCATGATTGACACTGTTCCTGCCGCACAAAGCCAGATCAAGGCAGGCAAGCTCCGGGCCCTGGCCACTACGACCAAAGAACGCGTCGCCTCGGTTCCGGACATTGCTACGGTGGTGGAAGCCGGATTTCCAGACATGCAGGTCAGCTCCATGTTTGCGCTCTCGGCTCCTGCAGGAACGCCAGTTGCAGTCATTCAGAAGATCAATTCAGCGCTGAAAGTGGTTCTGTCCAAGCAGGATGTCAAGGACTCCATGCTCGCCCAGGGAGCCATTGCCACCTACAACACGCCTGAAGAGTCGACCAAGATCATCAACGCCGAGTACGCCAAGTGGGCCAAATTGATCAAAGACAGCGACATCAAGGCTGAATAAGCGCGGATGGCGGAGCTGCAAAAAGCTGCCGCTCCGCTACCTATACTGCCGTGGTGGAAGCCAATCTATCAACCAAAGACCTGAGGGCGGTGGTCGCTCTGAGCCAGACCAAGAGCTTTGGCCAAGCCGCCCTCCAGGTTCACCTCTCGCAGTCCGCACTGTCGGCCCTGATTGCGCGTGTAGAAGCCCAGATCGGAGCCAGACTGTTTGAGCGCACCACTCGCGCCGTCGAGCTGACCGATGCGGGCCATGTCTTTATCGCCCATGCCCAGGAGATCTTGCGCGATACGCAACGTGCCTTGCGCGCCGTGACGGACACCGTACAGCTCAGAACTGGTTCGGTGACGGTTGCCGCACTTCCCTCTCTGGCTGCCTCGCTGCTGCCAAAGGTCTTTGCCGAATTCACGCGGATTCACCCCGGGGTGCGCCTTGCCTTGCTTGATACATTGTCGGGCCCAGCGTTTGATCTCGTTCGTGATGGCAAGGTCGACTTTGCACTCACTGCAGCCGATCCCAAACAGGAAGACCTCGCCTATGAGCAACTGATGGAGGACCAGTTCTTTCTGATCTGTCCCGATGACCATCCTCTATCCAAGCAGGCAGGTCCCGTCCCTATCGAGAGCACTCTGGACTACCCGCATGTCTCCATGCCCAGCTCTGCTAGCGTGCGTCAGTACATTGATGCGGATCTGCTCTCAAAAGGGCTTTACTTTGCTCCTGTCTTTGAAGTTGACCATATTGCAACCATCGGTGCCCTGGTCAGTGCGGGCCTGGGCATCAGCGCACTCCCCGAAACAGCCATATCCCTGCTACAGGCCGACCGCCTTGCGCAGATTCCTTTGTCGGCCCCTGGAATTCAACGTCCTTTGGGCATAGTGATGCGCCGCCACGCACCTCGAAGCTCGGCGGCTAGGAAATTAGAGACATTAATCAGAGCGAGCCTGCACAACCTGGCCTCTCATTCCAGCTAGAGCACTGCTACGGATGCCGGAAAAGGCAGGGGGTCGAATGGAATGTAAAAAATCCTCCACGAATCGACACAAGCTGCCTGCGCCATCAGAAAACCAACAAAAGCTGTGGGAACTTTGTCTTTAGCACTCTCTCTAACGGAGTGCTAATATGAAGATCATGGAAGAAAGGAAACCTGCAATGAAAACTGCCTCCGGCTCCATTGCTACTGCCTTGGCGCCCGCGAACCCCTGGGCGCTGGTACCTCCGCTGGGCAACCTGGATGCCTATATCTCGGCGGTCAATCGTATGCCAATGCTCACCCTTGAGGAAGAGCAGGACTACGCTCGCAAGCTCAAAGAACACAATGATCTGGACGCCGCCGGGCGCCTGGTGATGTCTCACCTGCGTCTGGTCGTCTCAATCTCGCGCCAGTACCTGGGCTATGGCCTGCCTCATGGCGACCTGATTCAGGAAGGCAATGTGGGCCTGATGAAGGCTGTGAAACGCTTCGACCCTGATCAGGGCGTGCGTCTGGTCAGCTACGCCATGCACTGGATCAAGGCGGAAATCCACGAATACATTCTGAAGAACTGGCGCATGGTCAAGGTCGCCACGACCAAGGCACAGCGCAAGCTGTTCTTCAATCTGCGCTCGATGAAGCATGAGCTGAAGTCCGATGCCGCCATGGCCGACGATGAGCTGGCCCTGCGCGAGACCCTGACCTCGAACGAAATTGACGCTGTCGCTGCCAAGCTCAACGTCAAGCGCGAGGAAGTCATCGAGATGGAAACCCGTCTGGCCGGCGGTGATGTGCTGCTGGATCCCTCTCCCAGCGACGACGGAGAGCAGGCTTTCGGTCCCATCGGCTACCTGGCCGATGCCAGCCACGAGCCTACCGCCATGCTCGAATCGCGCCAGCGCGATCATCTGGCGACCGATGGTCTGGTCATGGCCCTGGAGGGCCTGGATGACCGCAGCCGCCGCATCGTTGAAGAACGCTGGCTCAAGGTCAATGACGACGGCTCCGGCGGCATGACGCTGCATGAGCTGGCTGCCGAATATGGCGTGAGCGCCGAGCGCATTCGCCAGATTGAAGTAGCTGCCATGAAAAAGATGAAAAAAGCGCTGGCCGAGTTTGCGTAAACGCCAACTTGCGCACCAGGGCCTTAAAAGGCTGAAATGCTGAACCTCAAACCCGGATAATTTCCGGGTTTTTTATTTTTCGGAATCGATGCATGTTCTCATGCACAGCGATCACCCATCAAAAATTCAAAAGAGACCTGCCATGCCTATTCGCACTTCGCAAATTCTGAAGAATCTGTCCCGCCGCAGCCTGATTGCTGCAGGCGTCGCCATGATGGTGACTGCCATGGCTCCGGCCGCCGTGGCGGCTGACAACTGGCCCGACAAGCCCCTGCACCTGATCGTGGGCTTTCCCGCCGGCTCCTCACCCGATCTGAGCGCGCGCGCACTGGCCGAGCCGCTGGAAAAAAAGCTGGGCCAGACCATCATCGTGGAAAACCGTGTGGGCGCTGGCGGCAATATCGCCGGTGAATATGTGGCCAAGGCCGACGGCTACACCTTCAGCGTGATGATCAACGGCAATATGACCATTGCCAAGATGCTCAACCCCGCTGTGCGCTACGACCCCATCAAGGATCTGCAGCCCGTGAGCCTGATCGGCGTGGCGCCGCTGGTACTGGTGGCGCCGTCATCGGCCCCGCAAGGCAAGGCCTTCATGGAAGCGGCCGCCAAGGCGGGCGACAAATGGAGCTATGGCTCTCCCGGCGTCGGCACCGTGGGCCATCTGGGCATGGAATTGCTCAAGAGCCGCTCGGCCATCAAGGCCGTGCATGTGCCCTATACCGGCTACCCACAGGTGTTCAACGGCATTCAGGGCGGCGACCTGAAGCTGTCCATGCTGCCTCCGGCACTGGCCATGGCGCAGATTCAGGCCGGCAAGCTGCATGGCATTGGCGTGACCTCTGCCGCACGCAGTCCGCTGGCTCCCGGCCTGCCCAGCCTCAAGGAACTCGGCGTCAACAACTTCGACCTGGAGATCTGGAACGCCGTGGCAGCACCCAAGTCCATGCCCAAGGCCCATGTGGACAAGCTGGCGGCAGCCGTCAGCGACATCGTGCGCACGCCAGAAATGCGCCAGAAGCTGTCCATGCAAGGCTGGCAAGCCGTGGGCAGTTCGCCCGAAGGCCTGAGCAACCGCATCCAGCAGGATGTGAAGGCGCTGGGCACCATCATTCGCGAGCAGGGCATCACGGCGCAGTGACGTCTCTCTGAGCCGCTGCGCGGCTTCCGACCGCGCTGCTGCGGAGGCGGCCTTTGCTCGCCCTCCCGTTGATGCTGCATGCTGATGCACCTTTGGGTATCGGCTGAAGCTACTGCGGCGTCCTTTATCATGCGCCCGACAGGCATGGGTTTACGCTATGCCGTCGGGCGCATTATTGTTTCTGGGACAGCGCCACCGCTTTTGGAGCCTTCATGGACGCTGGTACCTGGTTCACACAGCTCAATGCCTGGCAAGTCATGGCTTTGGGTCTGGTTTTTTTCGGGGGTATTTATCTGCTGGGCGGCCTGCTCATGGGCGCTCTGACAGCATTTCTCACCCGAGCGGGCATCGGCAGACCACTGGATACGCGCCAGCTCAAGCCCGATCAATTGCAGCGCGAATGGCGCCAGTCCTTTCATTCCATTCTGATCTTCGGCATAGGCATGATCGTCCCCTGGGGCTTGCTGCAGCTGGGCTGGGCGCAGCTCTCACCTACGGCCAGCGCCGGACGCATTGCTATGGAGATCTTTGCGCTGCTGATCTGGAACGATGTGCACTTCTGGATCAACCATCGCCTGCTGCACACGCGCCGCCTGGTGCGCTATCACGGTGACCATCATCGCTCCGTGGTGACCACGCCCTGGTCCACCTACAGCTTCCACCCCATCGAGGCGCTGATGCTGGGCAACATCATCTTGCTGCCCATGCTGGTGCATGACTTCTACTTCTGGTCGCTGGCCTCGGTACCGGTACTGAGCCTGATCCTCAATCTGATCGGCCATTCCAACTACGATTTTTTCCCCAAGGTCTCCGACACGCACCCACTGGCTGCCAGCCGCCGTCACCATCTGCATCACGCACGCCCTGCCGGCAACTATGGCTTTGCACTGGCCTTCATGGACCAGATCATGCGAACGCGGGTCACGGACAGCGTTCCCCAAAGCCCTCGTCGCTGAATGAGCAGGCGCCGCTATCCCGCCCTGCGTCATTGGCGCGACTGGCAATCCGTCTTCTACATGCTGCTGCTGCCGCTGCTGGTATGGTGGCAATGGACGCAGGGCTTCAGCTTCATTCTCTACGGCATCGAGCTGTTTCTGACCCTGGGTGTGGGAGTGATCCACCACAACCACACCCATGCGCGCATGTGGCGGGGGCGCTGGACCAACCGCCTCACCGATTACTGGCTGACCCTGCTGCAAGGCCATCCGACCTTTGTGTTCTGGCCCGCCCATGTGGCCAACCACCACCGCTTTCGCCACGGACCGCGTGATCTGGCACGCACCTACCGGCCTGAGTGGGGCGGCGATACCAATCATCTGTGGGGCTACCTGATTCACCCGGTGCAGGCGGCTTTCGTGCTGTATCCGCTGTTCTTTCGCTGGCTGAACAATCTACGTCTTCGCTGGCCCGGAACGTTTCGCTACTGCATGGGGCAATACCTGCTCTGGCTGGGCAGCTGGGGCTTTTTTCTCTGGCTGGACTGGCAGAAGGCCCTGATTTTCATCATCGTTCCGCAGCTGCACGGCCTGCACTGGCTGCTGGCCACCAACTATCTGCAGCATGCCCACGCCGATGGAAGGCCGACGACCAGAGCACAGCGCAATACCCCGGGTATCGAACTGAACTACGCACGCAACTTTGAAGGCCTGGTCAACCCCCTGCTTTTTAATATTGGCCTGCACACCGCGCACCATGAATGCCCGCATGCCCACTGGTCCGAACTCAGCGGACTGCATGAGCGCATTTACCGCCAACGGGTCACTCCTGCATTGAATGAAGGTGGCCTGCTGCCCTATATGGGACGCGTGTTTGTATTGGGTCTGGTCTGGCCTGCGGCAAGAACCGAGCCGCAGATGCCGCCCGACGCTGTGAAGTAAAAACCTGTTGAGGATCTATGCCTGTCGCCTATTCCAAGGTCTATCTGCAATCTGCCGGCATGTTTCTGCCTGGCGCCCCGGTGGACAACGCTGGCATGGATGCGTTTGTCGCACCGCTGAACCGCATCTCCGAGCGGATCAAGCGCCGCATCCTGGCCGAGAACGGCATCCAGACTCGTCACTACGCCATTGATGGTGAGGGCCAGACAGTATTCAGCAACGCCCGCATGGCCGCCGGCGCTATCGAGGAGACCCTGGCCCTGGCTGGCAAAAAGCTCTCTGACATCGGCTTTCTGTCCAGTGGCTCCTCGGGAGGCGATGCGCTGATGCCCGGCTTTGCCAGCATGATTCAGGGCGAGATGGCCGCCCCGCCCATGGAAACGCTGTCCGTGCATGGCGTCTGCGCCGCCAGTGTGGGCGCCATGCAGGCCGCAGCCATGGCCGTGGAAAGCGGCGCCCACGCGCTGGCCCTGTCGGTGGCCAGCGAAATGCCCTCGCGTCTGTTCAAGCGTTCACGCTTTGCGGCCCAGGGCTATGACACCGACTTTGACGCCCACTTTCTGCGCTGGATGCTCTCCGACGGCGCAGGCGCCGTGTTGCTGGGCGGCCCCAAGGCCCTGCCTCAGGCCAACGGACTGCGCCTCAAGCTCAAGTGGACGCACCAGCGCAGCTTTGCCGGCGACTACCCCGTGTGCATGCAGCTGGGCATGACGGCCGATCGCGGCAAAAGCCATCTGGACTTCCCCGCCTGGAGCGATGCCGAGGCCGCAGGCGCTCTGGCACTGCGCCAGGACATTCGCTTGCTGCCGCATCTGTTCGATGTCTGCATTCACGAATATGCAGCCCTGGCCCACCAGGGCTGGGTGCCCGAACGCGGCATCGACCACTTTCTCTGCCACTACTCGTCCGAGCGCTTCATCCCCGTGGTCGACGAGCTGCTGGGCAAGGCCCAGCTCAACATTCCACGCGAGCGCTGGTGGAGCAACCTGGCTTGGCGCGGCAACACGGGTGCCGCCTCCATCTTCATCATGATGTCGGAGTTTCTGCAAAAACAGGGCGAGCGCCTGAAAGCCGGCGACACCGTGCTCTGCTTCATCCCCGAGTCGGGCCGCTTCACCGCAGGCTATATGCTATGGGAAGTAGAGCTGGATACGCATACGCAGAAAGCGATTGAGGCCAATTTCCCTCAAAAATCCGTGCAGACTGCGACGCAAGCGAATGACGCGCTTCCCGATGTTTCGAGCATCTCCGCACCGCATGACCCGGCCACCGCTCCAGCGCAGCTGGCTCCCTTGCTGACCGAGCTGGCCAGCATCTGGCAGGACTACCGCAGCAATGTCTGGCGCACTCCCCTGCTCCAGCGCATGCGCACGCGCCAATTGCAGATCACCGACTATCTGCGCTGGATGAGCCACTGGATTCCCCAGGTGCGCGAAGGCAGTCTGTGGATGCGAGAAGGCGCGGCCTCGCTGACCGGAGACTACGCCACGCTGGCCTCGCTGATCGACCTGCATGCAGGTGAGGAGCAGAACGACTTCAAGATTCTGCACAGCGACTATCTGAAAGCCGGCGGCACCGAGACCGACATCAACCGTCTGCATCGCAACCCCGGCGGCGAAGCACTCAATGCTTATCTGCACAGCCTGGCTGCCACGCCCAACCCGATCGGCCTGCTGGGCGCCATCTACATCATCGAAGGCACGGGTCAGCGTATCGTTCCGAGCCTGCTGCCCCTGCTGCGCCAGAGCCTGCCGCTGCCGCCCGATGCCTTCCGCTTTCTCGAGTACCACGGCGCCAACGACGAGAACCATCTGGAGCGCTGGCTGCTGGCCGTGCAGATGGCACTGGAGCTGGACAGCGAAGGCACGGCCCAGCAGGCCATACTGCAGACCGCACGCAACACCGCAGCCATGTACCTGATGCAGTTTCAGCATGTGCTGACCGAGCGATAACCAGAAACAGCAGAAAGCACCGCGAGGAGCCATGAAGAACGAATTCAACGACCATGTCTGGGACGAGCGCGACCCCAGTCCCTGGCTGGCGCTCTACCTCGACCAGAGCACGCCTCTGCCCGATGACGTCAAGGCCGCCTGGCTGCGCGACTGCAGCAGCAGCTCGCGCCAGTTCTTTCTGCCCGCCATGCGGCCGCTGGCGCGGCTATCCATGATCATCATTCAGGCACTGAAGATCTTTCTACCCAAGCGCTGGTCGCACTCAATGCTGCTGCACAGGCTACTGGCCTTCGGCATGAAGAAATTTCTCTCGCCAGAGGCCAACTGGCTCATCATGCGCCACTTTCACCTGGGCTCCCAGGTACTGGCCTTCGTCGCCGCCAATGCCCCGACCAAGGTCAGCACCGCGCCCTTGATGCCCATGGAAATCGACGATGTGAAGGACGAGCTGTTTCTCAAGCACGACCTCAACCTCTTCAACTTCGTGATCCGCCTGAACAAGGCACTACGCGAGAACGGGCAGGAACTGGTGCCCGTGGCCGAGCCCGACTTCTCTATGATCCGCGAGCCCGATCTCAAGCTCGAAGACATGCCACGCGGGCGCTTCAACGTCATCGATCTGCAAAGCGCCATCGAGCTGTACACGCCCATCTACCAGTTGCTGCTGACCGACAACGACTTCTGGCGCGCCAGCAACTCGCTGCAGCTCGACGAAACCGTTGCCATCTACTGCGCCAAGATCCTGGCCTCGCCCGAGCATCTGGTGCTGCTCAACAACAAGCATCCCATGGTGCCGCTGTCCACCCTGTATGCCGCCTACCGTTTGGTGCTGCACGGCCTCTCCACCGAGATGCTGCACTCGCTGCTAACACGCATGGCCAACGGCGAACACCCCATTCCCGCGCGCGAGCTGGCCAAGATGCACCGGGCCGCCGAGACGGTGATGGATCAGACTGCCGCACAAAGCTGAACCATGGACCCACAAAGCAACCGCATCACAGGCGTTCGCATCGACGAGCAGACCATCTGGCTTGCGCTCGCCGATGGACGTGAACTGGCCGAGCCCATCAAACGGCATATCCGACTCGAAAAAGCCACACCCGAGCAACGCCTGGCATGGGTGCTGACCGATGAGGATCACGGCCTGAACTGGCCGGCACTGTGGCAGCCCTCTGCTGGGGGCATGGTCAGCGTCTGGGACCTGGATCAGGACAGCCTCTATAACCAGGCTATGGGCGCGCTGCACGCCGCCCAATGGGACGTCACCCGGATATCCCCAGTCCAGCATGAGCTGGTGGCTCTATGGCGCATGGAAGCCGATATCAACAACGGCGGCTTTCTGCAATTTCTGGGCAACTGGGGGCTCGCGAACCATCAGCTCACCCTGCAGGCTCTGCAGGCCATAGGCGCCCCCCTTACGCACCAGTGTCTGCAGGACATGTTTGCGGTGCTCAAGCGCTTCGAGGAGAGTGCCGAAGATGTGGACTACTCCGATCTGCCGGCACTGCTGACGGATGCCGAACATGAGCAGTTGCAGGAGCTGGAAGAAGCCTTCTGGGACTACCCGGAGTCCCTGAACAAGCTGGTGGTCATGCACTACGGACCCGCCCAATGAAGTCTGAAAACAAATCCGGCAAGACCTATTCGCTGGCGTTTCGCAAGGCTCTGGTGGACAAAGCGCTGAACCGCACACCCGGCGGCGGCTTTCCGGAACTGGAAAAGCGCCACCGCCTCAAGCCCGGAACCCTGTTCGACTGGGTCGAGGAGCTAGGTCCGACACCGCCGCCCGCGCCTTTTTCCGCATTGCATTTCTGGATCGGCAATACGCCGCTGAGCGAGGCGGAGTTTGGCCGCTATTTCGACTGTGCAGACAGCTACTGGGAGCTGGAAGTCGAAGATATCGAAAGCAGCAGCGAAGATGTCACGGGCTGCGGCTTCTGTCAGGACCTGGGAAGACAGTTTCTGTTCGACGAGGACCTGCTGCTGATGATCTGGCTTCCCGAGCCTGTTCCTGTCGCCGCCTTGGTGCGCCACAGCACTCTGGACTCCGACGTATCACTCGCACTCATCGTGCAGGCCTGCGAGGCCCAGGGCATTCATACGGCCAACGCCATGTTTGTCTATGCCGACCCCACCGAGCCAATCGCCGATCCGGACAAGCTCTACAACGGACTGAGCTACATCGGTCTTTTTGACGACTGACGCAGTTTCGACGCTCTTTCATCTTCTTCATGCAAGACTTGATTGCCCAGATTTCGCAGCAATGGCTGCAGCTGCCGGATTGCCGGGCCGAACACAAGGACGCTGCCAGAACACGCATCAGCAGCAGCGCAGCAGCCGGCTCCATGGATGTCGAATTCTTTGTGCACCACGGTGGCAACGGCGGTTTCTCGGCCACCAGGTATGAGGAGGCCATGCAGTTGGGCGCGGAGCATCGGCTTCACGCCTGGATCACGCTGCGCGATGCGGCCGGTGAAGTCATACACCATGAGGTCAGCTGCAACCCCGGGCGCTTTGCACAGCTGCTGCATGAATGGCGTACAGCGCCTGATGCAGCGCCAGCACAGGTCACCATCCAGCCCACGGCCTGCACGCCATCTCCCGCGGAGACTGAAGCCCGTGCCCCGTCAATGGACCAGGACCTGAACCTCGCCCTGCTGGACCAGCTCGCGGATTCTCAGCAGGCGCTTGAACGGCTCAAGGCCGATGTATCCGCTGTCGACCTCATGCGCCTGCTTCAATCCTGGCCGCTCGATGATCGCGGGCGACCTGCAGCGCGCACCACCGCCGTGCTCGCGGCCTATGGCCCTGCCAGCCGCAAGCGCCAGCCCTGCCTGCTGGTTCGATCGGTGATGCAGTCAAAAATGCCCGGCTGGCAATTGCTGCTGTCCTCCGAATTTCTCTACAACTGCCGCCATCAATGGAGCGATGCCCGCTGGCTGTGGTCGTCAGCAGACGCCCCCAAGGACTCCGCGCTGGAGCGCAAGGCACGCCAGCTGATGGCGCAGGGCAGGATCAGCGAGGCCTGCGCACTGTACGGCGTCGAGCTGCACGAACGCGTGCGAAGATTGGCTGCAGGCCAGTCAATCCAGCGCTTCTCGCCCGTACCAGAGCCTTGGGTGCAAGAGCTGCAAGAGGCGCTTCTGCAACTGGCACCATGGCGTCTCACAGCGGGGCTGCAACGCATACAGGAGCATCTGATTCAGGCCAACCGCAAGCCGCCCAAACCCGGCAGCTGGGAGCGCAAGCTGTTCTGGTTTTCGGGCCAGCGGCAGCAGGCACGCTGGGGTCCCGGTGTGCGCCTCGACAAGGAGGGCAAGCCGGTGCTGGACCTGATCGTCACCGCATCCAACGAGCATTTTCCCGAGCCTGACTGGAAGCAGTAGCCACACTCTTTGCGTCAGGCTGCCAGCCAGTCCCGCACCTGCTCGGCAGGCATGGCGCGCGAATGCAGCCAACCCTGGAAAAACTCGCAGCCGATATCGCGCAGCAACTGCAGCTGATCGGCCTCTTCGACGCCTTCGGCCACCACCTCCAGGTCCAGCGCATGGGCCATGTGCACAATGCCGCCCATCAACCTGTCACGGCTGGGCGAGGGAAACAGGAACTCCCGCCCCAGCTTGACGCGCTGCAGCGGCAGATACTGCAGATAGGCCAGTGAAGAATGGCCGGTGCCGAAATCATCCAGTGCAATCGTCACCCCCAGCCGCGCCAGCCCCTGCAGCACTTCACACCCCTGATCGGGATTGATCATGGCCTGGGACTCGGTAACCTCCAGTTCCAGCCATTGCGGCGGCACCTGATAGCGCTGCAGACAGCTTCTGACCTGCTCGACCAGATTCACCTGGCGCAGCTGATAGGCAGAGAGATTGACTGCCACCCGCAGCGGCGTACCGGCCTTGAGCCACAAGGCGATCTGCTTGCAGGCGGCATCCAGCACATAGTTGCCCAAAGCCACGATCTGGCCCGAAGCCTCGGCCACAGGAATAAAGCGTGCCGGACTGACATTGCCCAGCAAGGGATCATGCCAGCGCAGCAAGGCCTCCACCGCCACCACGGTGGCGCCCTCGACCTTGACCTGGGGCTGGTAATGCAACTGCAGGCCGCCATAGCTGAGCGCCATGCGCAAGCGCTCGGCCAGTTGCACACGCTCGGCCATTTCCTTGCCCATGCCGGGTTCGAAAAACACCGCGTGGCCGCGTCCCTGGGCCTTGGCGCTGTACATGGCCATATCGGCGAAACGCATCAGGTCGTCGCCGGTCTGCGCATTGTCGGGATAGAGGGCAATGCCCACGCTGGCCCCGAAATCCAGCGCCAGCCCGTCGTGCTTGAAAGGAATGGAGAGCGCCGCCAGTATCTGCTCGCTCCAGAACCGGGCTCGGGTCGCGTTCTCGCCCACCAGCAGCACCATGAATTCGTCGCCCCCCAGGCGCGCCAGAGTGCCTTCGCTGCGCAGCTGGGATTTCAGCCGCCTGGCGACCTCTCTCAGCAGTTGATCACCGGCGGCATGTCCGTAGCCGTCGTTGATGGCCTTGAAATTGTCGAGATCCAGCTGCAGCAGCGCCAGAGCCTCTCCGCCGGCCTGCGCCAGCTTGAGCTGCTCCTGCAGTTCCTGACCGAACTGCCAGCGATTGTTGAGTCCGGTCAAGGTGTCCTTGGTGGCCTGGAACTTCAGGCGCTGCTGCATCTGATGCAGCTCCGTCACATCGCGCACAAAGGCAATGGCCAGGCCTTTGTCGTCATCCCCGAAATAGCCCAGTGCAATGTCCACCGGTACGGCATTACCCTGCTTGCGCTGCAGCCACAGCACACCGCCCAGCCCCATGGGGCGGCGCGATGGCCGGGCAAAATAGCTGCTCAGATACTGGCCATGTCCTGCCTGAAACTCGGGCGGCAGCAGCATGTCCAGCATCCGGCCTTCGAGCTCGTCGCGCTCATAGCCGGAAATGGCCAGCATGGCGGCGTTGGCCGTCACCATCTTCCCGTCACGGTCCACCAGCAAAATGCCGTCGGGCGCGGCGTCCAGCGCCTGGCGCTCGCGCCGGCTCAACATGAGGGAAAGGCTCACCCCCTCCTGCCGGGCCGACATGGCTAGTCCCAGACGGCGCTGGCAATCCGCCAGAGCCAGTTCGGACACGGGTTTGAGCATCGAGGAAAAAGGGCACTCGGCCATACGCAAGCTCCAGACATCCACTCTGGCGTTCCTGCGTGCAGCCACTCCCCATGCCGCATCCACGGCCTGCATGCCCGGCTTCCGGAAGCCGGATCGAGCCTTGCCAAGTGTTTGAAGGCGCCCACTATGCGCGCGGCATCAAGGGCTCCCATTGCGCTATATCAAACACCAACATGTAACAACAGATTTCAAGAAACTTCGACACCCGCGGCCCATGCGGCCATAGGTGCTTTGCTTCAGCCCAGCAGAGCCTTGACGTCCTGGGTCAGCAGCTGCGGTCCCGCGCCATAGCGCTCATAAACGCGCAAGCGGCCCTGGGGATCGAAAAGATAGGTGCCGGCCGAATGGTCCAGGGTGTAGGTGCCTTCGACCTTGCCTGGCACCTTCTTGAAGAAGATCTTGAAGTCCTTGGCCACGGCTGCAATTTCGTCGGCCGTACCGCTCAGCCCCACAAAGCTCTCGTCGAAGTTGGCCAGATAGGCCTTGAGCACCTCCGGGGTGTCGCGCTCGGGGTCCAGCGAGACAAACACGGCCTGCAGCTTGTCGCCATCGGCGCCCAGCGCCTGCTTGACCTCAAGCAGCTCCTGCAGCGTGGTGGGGCAGACATCGGGGCACTGGGTGTAGCCAAAGAACACGGCCACCACCTTGCCCGAGAAGTCCTTGAGGCTACGCTTTTTTCCGTCGACATCGGTCAGCGGAATGTCCTTGGCGTAGTCTGCGCCCGTCACATCCACACCCTGAAATTTGGGCTTGCTATCGTCCTTGCAGCCAGTCAATGTCAATGTGGCCGCACCAGCCAGTGTTGCGGCGCCTAAAGCGCCGAGTACGCGCAGCGCAGCTCGTTTATCCATGGTCGATCAGGCTAGGTAGTGATCCGCCAGCAGCGCGGCAAACAGCAGGCTCAGGTGGATCAGTGAAAAGCGGAAGGTCTTGCGTGCCAGCGCATCCGAATAGTTGCGCAGCAGTGCCCAACCATAACCGCAAAAGCCCAACCCCAGAATCACTGCGGCAAAAAGGTAGAGATAGCCGCTCATGCCCACCACAAAAGGCAGCAGACAGCCGGCAAACAGCACCAGGGTGTAGAGAAACACCTGCAGCCGTGTGAAGGCATTGCCATGCGTGACCGGCAGCATGGGCAGGCCGGCGCGGCGGTAGTCCTCCACACGGTACAGCGCCAGCGCCCAGAAATGCGGCGGCGTCCAGAGGAAGATGATGAGAAACAGCAGCAAGGCCTCATGGCCGACCTGTCCGGTCATCGCCGCCCAGCCCAGCACGGGGGGCATGGCGCCCGATGCCCCGCCGATGACGATGTTCTGCGGCGTCAGAGGCTTGAGCACCAGGGTGTAGATCACGGCGTAGCCGATAAAGGTGGCCAGCGTCAGCCACAGCGTGAGCGCATTCACAGCCAGCAGCAAGATGGCCGCTCCTGCGGCGCACAGCAAGGCCGAAAACAGCAGGGCCTGGGAATGCGAGAGCTCGCCGCGCGCCGTGGGGCGCCAGGCCGTGCGCTTCATGCGCGCATCGATGCTGCGCTCGACCAGGCAGTTGAACGCCGCTGCCGCCGCTGCCACCAGCCAGATGCCTGCGCAGGCCGCCAGCATGCGGCCCCAGTCCTGCCAGCCGGGAACGCCAGGCACAGCCAGCACCATGCCGATGAAGGCGCAGAAGACGATGAGCTGCACCACCTTGGGCTTGGTCAGCGCGTGGTACTGCGCCCAGCGCGAGGAAGCCGCCATGGCGTCTGGAACAAGCGCTTTCAACTCCGAGATGTCTGCCTGCATGCGTCCCTCCTCGCTGACCATGATTCAGATCGCTGATAGTGCTTTGCGCAAGCCGGCTATCGCGGGTTTCAACAGCTATTTCTGCGCCGTGTCGGCCGTGGCTCGCCCGGCCTCGTCCCAGGAGGCAGAGGCGCGCAGCAGCCGCTCCAGATCGCGCTTGGCCTTGCCGGCCGTGGCTTTGCCCATATCGGCAGGAAAGCGCATCATCCAGTGGCCTTGCGGATCGACCACATACAGATGCTCATCCAGCGCATGGCCGGCCTCGGGCTTGAGCCAGTTGCCGATGACCGCAGCCGGCACGCGCAGCGTTGTCGCCTGCTCGGCAGCGGGCAGGATGGCCTCGGGCACGGGCTGCTGGTCATCGATGAGCCAGACCCAGTCCAGCCGGTCTTTTTCACGGCCCAGGGTTTCGCGCAGCTGGCGCTGCAGATAGAGGTGATCCTGGCAGCGCTGCCCACAGTCCCCTGCACTGGTGCTGATCAGCAGCCACTGGCCCCTGAGGCTGCTCAGATTCACGCTGCGCCCGTCCAGCGTCTGAGCCTGCACATCAGGCAGGCCGGGCTGCTCGGCAATCAGCTCGCCATAGCTGCGCTGCTGCGAGGGACGCAACACGTAGTAGGTGAAGTAGGAGGCCAGCACCGGCGCTGCACAGACCAGCAGCACGGCCAGCATCTTCCAGCGACCGCTGCGCGCCTGCATCTGCCGTGCCTGGCTCTGCGCGGGATCGGGCAGGCTGTGGACCGCAAAGCTCAGCGGTTCATCCCTCGGGCTGCGCTGCGCGGCGGCGGGGGTAAAAGCGTCGGACGAGTTGAAACCAGACATAGAGCAACACCACCAAGACACTGAGTCCGAACCACTGAAAAGCATAGCCATAGTGCTTTTGCACACCGGCATTGATCTGCGGCCAGTCGCGCAGCAAGCCTTCGCTGGCGCTGCCGCTTTGCACCACGCTCAGGGCCAGCAGCGGCAAGCCGCCTTGCTGGGCCCACAGGGCAATGTCTGCATTCTGTCGGATGCGCGACTTTTGCTCATCAGGGTCTGCCCCGCCATGGGCCGTTTCCAGCTCCATCAGCCTGGACGGTGGCGCCTCCAGCCGGCCCTCGATGCTGACCGTGCCTGCAGGCGTCTGCACCTCCGGCAGGACCGAGCGGTCCATGAAGTTGCGCGGCGCCCAGCCGCGCTGCACGACGACAACCCTGTTCGCGTGAGGTGCACTCAGCCTGAACGGTGTGAGCACATAGAAGCCGGCCCGGCCCTGCATCTGCCGGTTGTCCAGAAAAAGGATCTGCTCGGCCAGCCACTGGCCCTGCAGTTGCACGGGTCTATGCAGCAGCGTCGCCTTCTGTGCCTCGCTGGTGGATTCGGTTGCCAGAGCCACCTCGGCGGCCAGCTCTGCGTTGTGCCAGGGCTGCAGCGCCTGCTGGCGCTCGATGGCATCGAAAACAGCCTGCTTCTGCGCTGCCCGGCCCAGTTGCCAAAAGCCCAGCGATGCAGTGACGGCCACGCAGGCCAGGGCCGCCAGGGAGATCAGGAGAAACCGCCAGAGGTCTGGAAATCGGGAAATGCGCACCAGATAATCCGTTCATGAAATTCGTGATCATTCTCGCTTTTCTCGCCATCCTGGCGAGCCTCGGCAGTGCGCTGTTCTTCATGATGCGCAGGGGCGACGGCGGCGAAAGCTCGGAGGCCGACGATGCCGAGCGCAGCCGCAAGATGTTTCGCGCCCTGGCCCTGCGTGTGGCGTTGTCGGTTGCACTGTTTCTCTGCGTTCTGATGGCAGCCAAGCTGGGCTGGATACAGCCCACGGGCTGGCAGCCCGGGCAATAGCCGGTTGCACGCAGCGCCTTTTGGCACTACTAAAATAAAAGCGCCTTGCGCTTTCCATTCATTGATTTCAGTGCTATTTGATACTGAAATCAACGTTGGACTTGCGCAAGGCGCTTCTATTTTTGAGTGCCTTACATCCAGTACACCAGGATGTAGAGGAAGACCCAGACCACGTCCACAAAGTGCCAGTACCAGGCCGCACCTTCAAAGCCGAAATGGTGCTTGTCGGTAAAGTCGCCCTTCATCAGGCGGATGGTGATGAAGAACAGCATCAGCATGCCGACCAGCACGTGGAAACCGTGAAAGCCCGTCAGCATGTAGAAGGTGGAGCCGAAAACGCCAGAGTTGAGCTTGAGGTTGTAGTCGTTGTAGAGATGGTGGTATTCGTAGCCCTGCACGCAGAGGAAGACGAAGCCCAGAATCACCGTCATCCACATGAAGCTGATGCAGCGCGCGCGGTTGTTGACCTGCAGCGCATGGTGGGCGATGGTCAGCGTCACGCCCGAGGTCAGCAGCAGCGCCGTGTTGATGGTGGGCAGCCAGAACGGCCCCACGGTCTTGAACGGCTCGACGATATTCGCGGGCGACGCCGTGGCTCCGGGAGCCACACTGGGCCACACGGCCTGGAAGTTGGGCCACAGCAGCTCGTTGGCCAGACTGCCCAGTGCCGGCACCGAGTGCGCGCGTGCCCACCACAGCGCGGTGAAGAAGGCGCCGAAGAACATCACCTCCGAGAAGATGAACCAGCTCATGCTCCAGCGGTAGGACAGGTCGATCTTGCGGCTGTTGAGCCCGGCCTCGCTCTCGCGCGCCGCATCGCGGAACCAGACAAACAGCACGGCCAGCCACCAGACCAGGCCGAAGAACAGGGAATACATTCCCCATTCGTGGCCGTTGATCCAGGTGCCGGCACCCAGAATCACAAAGAACAGGCCGATGGCCGCCATCACGGGGTGGCTGGATTCGGCTGGCACATAGTAGTAAGGGGTTGCGCCCTGCGGGATTGCACTCATCACTCGGCTCCTGACTCTGTTGATCGTTGTTTTGACCGACGCTCCACTATCACTGGCACTGCATTCGCCACACCTGCCCTCAGCCAGAGGCTAAACGACCAGGTTGACGATCCATATCAACGCTAATACCAAGGCAAAAATCGCCACCAGCCCCACGGCAATCACATGCAGCGGCGTGATGCTGGCGAAATCCTTCTCGTACTCCTTGCCCTTGCGCACGCCCAGCATGGCCCAGGCAACGGCCACAATGCTGCGCCAGAAGCCGGTCTTCTTGGCGTCCTGCGTCATGAGCTGCCTCCGGGCGTGACGACTGCAGCCGTGCTGCCTTCGGGCGCTGCGGGGGTCTTGCCGCCCACCTCGAAGAAGGTATAGGACAGCGTGATGGTCTTCACATCCTTGGAGATGCGCGGATCGATGACAAAGGCCACCGGCCATTCACGCTTCTCGCCGGGCTCCAGCGTGTACTGCGAAAAGCAGAAACACTCCATCTTGTTGAAGAAGGCCGTGGCCTGGCGCGGCGCATAGCTGGGGATGGCCTGAGCGGCCATGCGCCGGTTCTGCACGTTCTGGAATTCATACATCACCGTGGCCAGCTCGCCGGGGTGGACCTGCACCGAACGCTTGGCCGGCTTGAAGTCCCAGGGCCCGCGTGCATTGGCATCGAACTCCACGGTGATGGTGCGGCTGGTGTCGATCTGGCTGTTGGGCGGAAGCTTCACGTCGCGGCCCGCCACGCCGGCACCGGGTACCTGCTTTTCGGACAGCGACAGGATGTTGATGCCCGTCAACTCGCAGATATGCTTGTAGATGGGAATGAGCACATAGCCGAACGCAAACATGCCCAGGGCAACGATCGCCAGCTTGCCCACCATCTTCGCGTTTTCCTTGGCTATGCTCACCTCAAGCTCCTTCACTCGGTTGCCATCGGCCTGCCTCAATGCAGCCAGGCCATTTTCACCACAAAGCCGATAAAGAACACGGCGGCCGTGGAGGCCAGGATCAGACCCAGCCTCCGGTTCGCCTTGCGTTGCTCCTGTGTCGTCATACGCGCCTCCTCAACCGATCACCTTGGTGGCGGTTTCATCGAGCTTGGGAGGCGTCTCGAAGGTGTGGAACGGAGCCGGAGAAGGCACTTCCCATTCCAGGCCTTCGGCCGCTTCCCAGGGCTTTTGCGGCGCCTTTTCTCCATGTCCGCGCATCGCGGGCCAGACGACGAACAGGAAGAAATACACCTGCATCAGACCGAAGCCAAAGCCGCCCAGGGAGGCAATCATGTTGAAGTCGGCGAACTGCATGGGGTAGTCGGCATAGCGACGCGGCATGCCGGCCAGACCCAGGAAGTGCATGGGGAAGAAAGTGATGTTGAAAAAGATCAGCGAGCCCCAGAAGTGGATGCGGCCGCGCGTCTCGGAATACATCACGCCCGTCCACTTGGGCGACCAGTAGTAATAGCCGGCGAACATGGAGAACAGCGAACCGGCCACCAGCACATAGTGGAAGTGGGCCACCACGTAATAGGTGTCCTGCAACTGGATGTCGATGGGCGCCATGGACAGGATCAGTCCCGTGAAGCCGCCCATGGTGAACACGAAGATGAAGCCCACGGCGAACAACATCGGGGTTTCAAAGCTCATGGAGCCGCGCCACATGGTGGCCGTCCAGTTGAACACCTTCACGGCCGTTGGCACGGAGATCAGCATGGTCGCGTACATGAAGAACAGCTGACCCGTGACCGGCATGCCGGTGGTGAACATGTGGTGCGCCCAGACGATGAAGGACAGGATGGCAATCGCCGCCACGGCATAGACCATGGAGGTGTAGCCGAACAGTCTCTTGCGGCTGAAGGCAGGCACGATCTGGCTGACGATGCCGAAGGCCGGCAAGATCATGATGTAGACCTCGGGGTGGCCGAAGAACCAGAAGATGTGCTGGTACATCACCGGATCGCCGCCGCCCGCAGGGTTGAAGAAGCTGGTGCCGAAGTGGCGGTCGGTCAGCGTCATGGTGATGGCGCCGGCCAGCACCGGCATCACGGCGATCAGCAGATAGGCAGTGATCAGCCAGGTCCAGGCAAACAGCGGCATCTTCATCAGCGTCATGCCGGGCGCGCGCATGTTCAGGATGGTGACGATGATGTTGATCGCGCCCATGATGGAGCTGGCGCCCATGATGTGCATGGCAAAGATGCTGGTGTCCATGGACGGACCCATCTGCAGCGTCAGCGGCGCATACAGCGTCCAGCCGGCCGCCGGCGCACCGCCGGGCATGAAGAACGAGCCCACCAGCATGATGCCGGCGGGAATCAGCAGCCAGAAGCTGAAGTTGTTCATGCGCGCAAACGCCATGTCGGAAGCACCGATCTGCAGCGGCAGCATCCAGTTCGCGAAGCCCACGAAGGCAGGCATGATGGCGCCGAACACCATGATGAGGCCATGCATGGTGGTCAGCTGGTTGAACAGCTCGGGGTTGACGATCTGCAGGCCGGGCTCGAACAGCTCGGCACGGATCAGCATGGCCAGGATGCCTCCCACCATCAGCATGGTGAAGGAGAACAGCAGGTACATCGTGCCGATGTCCTTGTGATTGGTGGCAAACAGCCAGCGGCGCCAGCCCGAGGGCATGGCGTGGTGATGGTCGTCGTGCCCATGGTCGTGACCATGGCCCTCATGGGTGTGGACGGGAGGAACTACGGCGCTCATATTCTTTTCTCCAATCGGTCTCTATACCCGGGGCTTACTTCGCGGCCGTGATGTCAACACGGCGTGCCTGCTGGTCCGCGCCTGCCGCAGCCGTGATGGTCTCGGGCTTGCGCAGCTCGATGCGGTCTCCCGCAATACCGCTGTCCTCCAGCAGCTTGGCCACGGCCTTGGCTCGCTCCTTGGCCAGCTCCGCGTTCTTGTCGGCGTTGCCGGTGGAGTCCACAAAGCCCGACAGGGCAATCTTGCCGTCCTTGTGGACCTTCCAGTACTCGGCCGCCTTCTTCACCGCAGCCTGAGCCTGATCGTCGAGAGCGCTCTTGCCGGTCTCGAAAAAGACCTGATAAGGGCCGGCGTCGCTGGCGGCAGCGGCTGCACCTTGCGCAGGAGCGGCTGAGTCGGCAGCCGGAACTGCGGGTGCCGCACTGCCTCCGCCTTCAGGAAACTTGCCGCCGCGCGCAGCCACAAACTGGGCGGGCTGCACCAGCTGGCCGGTCTGGTTGCTCCAGTGGTTCTTGGCAAAGGTCACCACCGCTGCCAACTCGGTGTCGCTCAGCTGCTTCCAGGCCGGCATGGCACCGTTGGCGCGGCCTTCGAGCACGGCATGCATCATGTCTGCCGTGGGACCCAGCACTACGGGACTGCCGTCCAGCGGCTTGATGGGACCGGCTCCCTTGCCATTGGCCTGGTGGCAGGCAGCGCAGTTGGCGGCATAGACTTTTTCGCCACGTGCCACCAGATCGGCCAGCACCCAGACCTTGTTCGGATCATCGGCCTTGGCGGCCAGCTTCTTCTTTTCCTCGGCCACCCAGGCGCTGTAAGCCTCGGCAGACAGCACCTTCACATGGATGGGCATGTAGGCATGTTCCTTGCCACACAGCTCGGCACACTGACCGTAGTAGTCGCCGGTCTTCTCGGCCTTGAACCAGGTGTCGCGCACAAAGCCGGGAATCGCGTCCTGCTTGATGCCGAAGGCCGGCACCATGAAGGAGTGGATCACATCGTTAGCCGTGGTGATGATGCGCACCTTCTTGCCCACGGGCACGACCAGCGGGTTGTCGACTCTCAGCAGATAGTCGCTGGGCGCGTTGCTCACATCGCCGCTGTTGGACATCTGGCGCTGGGCGTTATCCAGCGTGGACACAAAGCCCAGGCCTTCGCCCTCGCCGCTCAGATAGTCATAGCCCCATTTCCACTGGTAACCGGTGGCCTTGATCGTGAGGTCGGCGTTGGTCGTGTCTTTCTGAGCCACCAGCACCTTGGTGGCAGGCAGCGCCATCAGAATCACGATGATGAAGGGAGCCACCGTCCAGGCCACTTCCACCTTGACCGATTCATGGAAGTTCGCGGCCTTGGCTCCCTGGGATTTGCGGTGCTTCCAGATGGAATAGAACATCACCCCGAACACCGCGATGAAGATCACCGTGCAGATGATGAGCATCATCCAGTGCAGCCAGTGCTGCTCCACGGCAATGCGTGTCACAGGCGGATGCAGATTGAGTTGGTTGACGGCAGGACCTCCCGGCAGATCCTGCGCCGCATAGGCCATGGAACTGCCCCACGCCGCCAAGGCCAAACTCCAGGGAACCAGCTTGGTGGAAATGTTTTTCATCGTTTTCACTTACCTCAAAGCCTCAGTTGTCCACTCGCTCACACCGCTTCCGCCGCTGCGGGCCAGAAGGCTGTGACACTCACACTACCTCGCGAACTTCAACGCAGCATGCCCCAGAATTTGATAGCACTGTCTGCGCGCATTCACTAATGCATGTACCGGAAACCCATGCCAATCGGCCTTGCGCAGGCAAGGCCGACCGGACTCGAAACTCGTACTGGCAAGCGCATCTCACGGCCAACGCCGGACATGGCTGAAACTGGCCTGGCAGCCATAACTGAAAACGGGGAGATGGGACGCTGCTGCACTTCGGCCACCGCCGGGCACAGGGATGCGTCAGCGCAGCAGGAGGCTGGCTTGAGCTGATGATGAAATGCGAAAACCGGCCGCTGTCGAACCCGCTGGCCAGTCCCCTTGGCAAAGCGAAACACCCGATATCTCCCCTGGCGGCTTGGGCCGCACTGTCTGTTTTCCTTCAGGCAGGAGAGAAGCCCGAAGGATTGCTGCTATCCATGAAGTGACTAGGGGAAATTGTAGGCAGCTTTGTGTCGAATCAATGACCGGAAAACGACAGATGTGCTATCGCAAACCCGTGTTGCGCGGCTGCTTGAGCATGGCCTTCATGTCTTCCAGCGACACGGCGCTATTGGCTTCCAGACGCAGCTTGGGGTGCGGTTTGTAGGCGTGGCCATAGACGATCTCGAAGGTCAGCGAGAGCTGGCCATCGGGCTGCTTGTCGGCCCAGCGCTCCTCGATTTTTTGCAGCAGCCCGGCCTTCCAGCCACGGCCGCGCAGGCCGGCAAAACGCCCAGGGTGGAAATTGCGGCCCAGTTCGCGCAGCTCCTGCAGCAGACGCTGCGGCGTGGCAAAGGTCAGGGTGATGCGCTCCATGTCCATCACGGGTTCGGCAAAGCCGGAGTGCACCAGCATGTCGCCCCAGTCATGCATATCGGTAAACGTATGACCTGCCGGCCCCCAGCCGAGTTCGGCGTAGAGCCTGTGCAGCTGCTGCACGGTATCCGGCCCGAGGCAGGAAAACATGACATAGCCATCGACCTTGAGCGCCTTGTGCCAGCGCTCGATCAGGGTCTGCGGGTCGACTGCGGTATGCAGCAGCATATTGGCCCAGAGCATGTCCATGCTGCCGTCCGCGGGCTCGGCCATGTATACAGCCGCCCCTTTCCAGCGCGATAGCTGCCACCAGCGGCTGCCGAGCTTGTCCTGCGCCACGGCCTCGCGGCGGGCCACGGGTTCATGGATCGTGCATTCGGCCTGCGGGTAGCGCTCGCGCAGCAACTGGTGTGCCTGCATGCCGCCTCGCACCGGCTCCCAGTGGCACCAGGCCTCGGGCGGCTTCACGATCCAGTCCAGGCGCTGCTGCATGCGGCTGGCCACCTCCTCGTGCAACCAGGGGGATTCGGCCGGAGCGGCCATTTGCCAATGGTTTGCAGCGATGGAATCAATGGTGGGTGGCAGGGCGTGGGACATGGGTAGACAGGAGCGGGCAGATGGCCGAATAAGCGTTCAGCTCACCAGCTGCCGGAAAGAAGATCAATGCGGCGCGAGTATATTGATTCCATGCCCGACCTTCATGCGACATGGCTTTCGCGCCTGCAGCGCCAGCAGCAGCGCTGGCTGGATGCCCTGCCCAGCCAGTGCGCCGTCTGCGGACGCTGGCCTGGGCCACGCATCTGCCACGACTGCCAGGCGCGCTGGGCTCGGCAAAAGCACCGCTGCCATAGCTGCGCCCTGCCGCTGCCCTCCCTGGTCAGCCTCTGCGGCAGCTGCCTCAAGCAACCGCCCCGGCTCAAACGCTGTACCTCCGTGCTGGACTATGCCTATCCCTGGCAGGACCTCATCACACGCTACAAATTCCAGGCCGACCTGGGGTTGGCACGCAGTCTAGGCAGGCTGATGGCCGGCCACCCCGAAGTCAGAGAGCAGTTGCGAGCCTGCGCTGCCTTGCTGCCCATGCCAGCCTCCGATGAGCGCGTGCGCGAGCGCGGCTTTGACCACGGCCTGCTGCTGGCTCGCGCACTCGGCGAGCAGTACGACACCTGCTTGCCCTTGCTGCGCGGGGTCGTGCAGCGCAGACATCTGGAGCTCCCCCAGCATGCCTCCAGCCGTGAGCAGCGACTGCGCCAGCTGCGCAATGTCTTCAGCCTGGACCCCGCCCGAAAGGCCCTCATCGAAGGGCAGGCGATTTTGCTGCTGGACGACGTGATGACGACCGGCGCCACGCTGGATGCACTGGCCCGCTGCCTGCTTTCGGCGGGTGCTGCCTCGGTCAGTGCCGTCGTGCTGGCGCGCACGCCTTGACCCATATCTGCCAGTCTGGAACTGCGGGGCCGGCAGCGCAGGTAAAAGCCGAGCGGCACAATAGCGCCCCATGTTTCATATCGTTCTTGTGGCGCCCGAGATTCCCCCCAACACGGGCAATGTCATCCGTCTGGCCGCCAACACGGGTTGCAGCCTGCATCTGATCGAGCCACTGGGTTTTTCCATGGAAGACCGGCATATGCGCCGCGCCGGACTGGACTATCACGAGTACGCCAATGTGGCCCGCCACGCCAGCTGGGAAGCCTTCATCGACAGCTGCAAGCCCCGGCGCGAGCGCATGTTTGCCATGACCACGCACAGCAGCAGTCCGGCCCATGCCATGGAATTCAAGGCCGGCGACTGGCTGGTCTTCGGCTCTGAAAGCAAGGGCCTGCCACCCGAGGTGCGCGCCCAGTTCCCCAACGAGCAGCGACTGCGCCTGCCCATGCTGGCCTCTCAACGCAGCCTGAACCTGTCCAATGCCGTGGCCGTGACGGTGTTCGAAGCTTGGCGCCAGCAGGGTTTCGCAGGTGCTGCCCTTGCAGAGCCCAAGACTGCGCTGTAAGTTCCCGCTTATTGTCTCCAATTTCGGAACAATAAGTTGCGCAACAGGGGGTTTTTCTCCTGATTAGATCGTCCTAAAGTACGACTCATGGACTTGCAGCCGACCGACGATATCCGCCAGGACTGCAGGCCCGACGTACCAAAGGACGAATCATGAAATACGCCAACCGCTTTGCCATCGTTGCCGCCCTGGCCATGTCTGCCGCCGCTGCACAGGCCGCAAGCTTTGACTTCACCGGCGATCACTACCCTCCCGAAGTTGCAGGTCAATCCACCCTGACCCGTGCTCAGGTCAATGCCCAGGTGCAGGACGCAATGGCCAAGGGCCAGCTGCAGCTCGTTGGCGACGCCTATCTGCCCCTGTCCCAGCAACAGCAATCCAGCAACCTCAGCCGTGAGCAAGTGCGCCAGGAAACCATTGCCGCAGGCAAGGCCGGTTTGCTGGACAACTATGGCGAATAACGGACTCTGCGCAGCACCCTGCTGTGCAAGGTGCGGCCCAATAACAAAGCCCCAAGGCGCAAGCCAAGGGGCTTTTTTCATGGTTTGAAAATCACGCCGCGAATCAGGCCGCGGCACCAAAGCTGCGCGCCAACGACTCGGCCACGCATACAGGCTTTTCGCTGCCTTCGCGCTCCACCGTCACCAGCCAGGTCATCTGAATGCCTTCGGGCTCGATGCGTTCTGCCGCCTGCAAGGTCATGCGAGCCCGCAAACGGCTGTTGACAGGTACGGGAGCCATGAAGCGCACACGGTTGAGCCCGTAGTTCACCCCCATCTTGGCGCCTTCGATCTTGAAAGTGCCTTCGAAGAACTTGGGCAGCAGGGACAGCGTGAGAAAGCCATGGGCAATCGGCGCACCGAACGGCCCCTGGGCTGCGCGCTCGGGATCGGTATGGATCCACTGCTGATCGCCCGTGGCGTCGGCAAACATTTGAATCTGGGCCTGGGTGATGGTGATCCAGTCGCTGACGGCGACTTCCTGCCCAATCGAGGCCAGCACTTCGGAGTAGGAGCGAAAGGTTTTCATGCCCCCAATGTAGAAGCCCCCTGCCCTATGTCATGTCTGACGCGGGACAAGGGGCTTACCCTAGATTATCTGATCAAATATGCCGGAAGCCCAATACATTCAAGCGTTGAAAGCTATTCTTTTTGAGTAGCTCAGGCTTCACTGGAGCGCTGAACAAAGAACAGGCCTGTGCCCACGGCCATCAGCAGGCCGCCGAACACGCGGTTCTGATTACGCATGGCGCGTGCGCTGCGCATCAGGCCGCGCAAGGCGCTGGCACCTGCTGCATAGCTGTGCATCACCGTGGTGTCCACGGCCAGCATGGTCACGGCCAGAATCGCCAACTGCGGAGCCAGGGGACGGCTGGTGGTCATGAACTGGGGCAGCACGGCGACCATGAAGATGATGCCTTTGGGATTGGTGGCATTGGTCAGAAAGCCCGTCAGCACGCGCTTTCTGAGACTGGCCTCGGGCGCAGCCTCTTGCGCTGCCAGCGGCGAGCCACCCGAACGCCACTGGCTGATGCCCAGATAGATGAGATAGCCGGCGCCCACGATCTTGACGGCATTGAAGGCCCACTCGGACGCCATGAGCAGCGAGCCCACGCCCGCACCTGCTATCAACAAGATGAGCAGCAGCCCGAGCTGCAGACCCATGATGGTGGCGCTGGTCTTGCGCACGCCATACGACAGGCCATGACTCATGGACAGCACAGCCCCCGACCCCGGCGAGACCGCGATGATCCAGGAGGCCACAAAAAAAGCAAACCAAGTGTGCAGATCCATACTCACTCCAAACGCCGATCTAAAGCGCCAGTCACAAAGCGCCTATCTTAAAAGTTGCGCTGTCAACTTGCAGACGCATGGTTGACCAGGCGCTATAAGCATCAGGTAGACATTCGCCCCCTTTTTTTCTTTCTGTCAAAAATCTGACGCTTGACTGCGGGTGCCAAAATGGAATCTTTCTAGGGTTAACACCACATAACATTCCCATGGAACACGGCTCTCCCATCTGGCTGACTTACGGCTTCATTTATCTTACGGCGGCGGTCCTGGCCGTCCCCATCGCCAGAGCCCTGGGCCTGGGAGCCATCATTGGCTACCTGGGCGCCGGCATTGCCATGGGCCCCTGGGGCTTTGGCCTGGTCCGCAATGTGGACGACATCCTGCACTTTGCCGAGTTTGGCGTGGTGCTTATGCTGTTCGTGATCGGACTTGAGCTGCAGCCCAAGCGCCTCTGGGAGCTGCGGCGCCCCATCTTTGGCTGGGGCATGGCCCAGATGGTGGTCTGCACCGGCATTCTGTTCCTGGCTGCCTGGGCCTTTGGACTGTCCTGGCGCGTCAGCCTGATCGCGGGCATGGGCCTGGCATTGTCGTCCACCGCCGTCTGCCTGCAGATCATGGCCGAGCGCAATCTGATGCGCACTCCCAGCGGACAGGCGGCCTTCTCTATCCTACTGTTCCAGGACGTGGCGGCCATCCCCATCCTGGCGCTGATTCCGATTCTGGGCGCTTACAAGGCCGCCCATGCCAGCCACGGCGACAGCCATGTCTGGCTGGCCATTCTCAAGACCGTGGGCACGATTGGCGCCGTCATCATCGGCGGCCGATTGCTGCTGCAACCGCTGCTCCGTTGGATTGCGCGCAGCAAGACCCCCGAGATTTTCACCGCCACCTCGCTGCTGCTGGTCGTGGGCATTGCCATGCTGATGACGCAGGTGGGCCTGTCCATGGCGCTGGGCGCCTTCCTCGCCGGCGTGCTGCTGGCCGACAGCGAATACCGCAGCGAGCTGGAAACCAATATCGAGCCATTCAAAGGCCTGCTGCTGGGCCTGTTTTTCATGGCCGTGGGCATGAGCATCGACTTTGGCGTCATCCTCCAGTCCCCCTGGACCATGGCGGCCATGGTGACGGGCTTTATTGCGCTGAAGGCCGTGATGATCTTCGGTCTGGCCAGATTCATGCAGATCCCCTGGCGCGAGCGCCCGGTGTTCACGCTGATGCTGGCGCAAGGCGGCGAATTCGCCTTTGTGGTGTTCCAGACAGCCGCGCAGTACAAGGTGTTCCGCCACAGTGTCTCTTCCATGCTGGTCGCGGCCGTGGCTCTGTCGATGCTGCTGGGCCCGCTGCTGCTGGTGCTGCTGGACAAACTGCTGCTGCGCCGCTTTTCCACCATCAAGGATGAGGAATGCGGCTCCGACAAAGCCAAAGAGATCTCCGAGCCTCAAGACTCACCCATCATCATTGCCGGCTTCGGCCGCTACGGCCAGATCGTGGCCCGCGTGTTGCTGGCCCAGGGCATACGCCCGACCATCCTGGACCACAGCGTGGAAATGCTGGAGGCCGCCCAGATCTACGGCCACCGGGTGTTCTACGGCGATGCCACACGCATGGACCTGCTGCGCATCGCAGGCGCGGCGCAGGCCCATGTGCTGGTGATTGCCGTCGACACCACCGAGCAGTCCCTGAAGATAGCCAGTCAGGTGCGCAAGCATTTCCCCAACCTCGAGATCGTGGCCCGTACCCGTGACCTGGATCACTGGTTCCGCCTGCGCGATCTCGGGGTCGAGCATGCCCAGCGCGAAGTCTTCGAGTCCAGCCTGATCTCGGCCCAGTCGGTGTTGGAACTGCTAGGTCAGAGTCCGGCCGAAGCCAAACGCATCACGGCACGCTTCAGGGAGCACAATCTGGCGCTGGCCGAGCGCATGTACCCGCACTACAAGGACAAGAACCAGCTGATTGCAGTGGCCAAGCAGGGCCGCCAGCAACTGGTGGAGCAGATGGCCAAGGAGCGTGCCGACCTGCTGGCCGACAGCGCCGATGCACCCGATGCGCCCCTGGACAGCGAGCAAGACCACAGTCCGGCCGACGCCCGGCAGCCGTGATACGCTGCGCGCCATCATGTTCAACCCCAGTCAAGCCGACGTACGGCGATTTTTTTGCGGTGTGCGCGCCAAGATGATCAGCGGCGCGCCCATGGAGGCCATCGAGACGCTGGCCAGCCTGTGGATAGACGAGCACCCCGAGTACTTCGACGAGCTCTCCGACGTGGATGCCGCCGTGGCGCGCAACTACGACGCGGAGACCGAGCGCACCAACCCGTTTCTGCACCTGTCCATGCATCTGTCCATCAGCGAGCAGTGCAGCGTGGACTCGCCACGCGGCATACGTCAGGCCGTGGAACTGCTGACCAGAAAGCGTGACCTGCATGACGCCCATCACGCCGCCATGGAATGCCTGGGCCAGATGCTCTGGGAAAGCCAGCGCTCGGGACGCCCGCCCGATGGCGAGGCCTATGTCGCCGGAGTGCAGCGTCTGGCCACTACCGACGGCAGTTTCAAAAGCAGCCTCTGAGGCGATGCGCCGCCGAGCGACACTTCATGAGTCAAAGAAAAAGCCCGTCTTCACGGGCTTTTTCTTTGACGCAGCCGAAGCTACTTCTGGCCAAAGCGGAAATGTGGCTGCGCCACCACCTGCATCTCACTGTCCAGACTGCCGATGTATCGGGCCAGCTGCTGCAGCTCGTCGTTCTTGAACTGTTTGGCAATGCCAGCCATCACGCCATTGCTGCGCCCGATGATGGGATTGCCCTCGGTCCTGTAGGCCTGCAAGGCCCGGAACACATAGTCAGAATACTGCCCTGCCACCTTGGGATAGGACGGATCGATGGGCTTGGAAAAGCCTTCGCCATGGCAGGAGAAGCAGGCACCTTTTTGCAGCAGCGCCGTGACTGCTGGGTTCGCTTCCTTGGGCTTGCCGTCCTTGGCCTTGGCATGCCCCGCATAGTAGGCAGCCACATCGGCCATGTCCTGCTCGCTCAGCGAGTCGGCAATGCCGCGCATGGTGGGGTGTTTGCGTTCGCCTTTCTTGTAGGCGTTCAGGGCCGAGACGATATAGGCCTCGTTCTGACCACCGATCATGGGTACCTTGTATACCTCAGGGAAGCTGGCCTGATAACCGGTGATGCCATGACAGCCTATGCACATGGCAATCTTGCCTGCGCCAGCCTTTGCATCGCCCTTGACAGCCTGGGCGTTTGCCGCGCCGGTCACTGATGCGACAACTACTGCCAATACCGTGGTCCAAGTTTTTATCATTTTGCGCGCACAATCCTTCAAGAGTTCAGACGGGTGCTCAAATGCCTTGCTGCAGTGCAAACGATTATGGCAGTGAGAATTTCGCACGCTTATCAATACTTACGCTGATACCGCCCATGAAGTTTCAAGGTTCCGACAAATACGTGGCCACGCAAGATCTGATGCTGGCCGTCAACGCTGCCGCTACCCTGCAGCGCCCTCTACTCATCAAGGGCGAGCCCGGCACGGGCAAAACCATGCTGGCCGAGGAGGTCGCTCAGGCGCTGGACATGCCGCTGCTGCAGTGGCACATCAAGTCCACCACCAAGGCCCAGCAAGGCCTGTATGAATACGACGCCGTGAGCCGCCTGCGCGATTCGCAACTGGGCGACGAGCGCGTCAAGGACATTCACAACTACATCGTCAAGGGCGTGCTCTGGCAGGCTTTCACGGCGGAGCGTCCCGTGGCCCTGCTGATCGACGAAATCGACAAGGCCGACATTGAGTTCCCCAACGACTTGCTGCGCGAAATCGATCGCATGGAGTTCTATTGCTACGAGACCCACGAGATGATCCGCGCCAAGCACCGGCCCCTGGTCTTCATCACCTCGAACAACGAAAAGGAACTGCCCGACGCCTTCTTGCGCCGCTGCTTTTTCCACTACATCAAGTTCCCCGATGCCGACACCATGCGCCAGATCGTGGCCGTGCATTTCCCCAAGCTGCAGGGCGAGCTGCTGAGCGCCGCGATGAAGGTCTTCTACGATGTGCGCAATCTGCCCGGCCTCAAGAAAAAGCCTTCGACCAGCGAGCTGATCGACTGGCTCAAGCTGCTGGTCGCCGAGGAGATCCCTGCATCGGCCCTGCAATCCGAGGAAGGCAAGGTCAGCGTGCCGCCCCTGGTTGGCGCCTTGCTCAAGAACGAGCAGGATATGAGCCTGTTTGAAAAGCTGGTCTTCATGAACCAGCGCAATCGCTGAGCCGACATCAAAAGCCGAGGAGACACAGCCCATGAGCACCGCACAACAACTGCTGCTGGAAGGCGGCTCCGACGCCATCGGCTTTGTGGGCGGCGCCCTGCTGGGCTGGGGCCTGTCCCATGTTCTGGGCCTGGATCTGTTCGCCCAGGGTTATGGCGCCGGCAGCATTGCCGCCATCGCCATGGTGGGCCTGGGCGGCGGCCTCGGTCTCAAGTTGGCACGATTCTGGCGCAGCAAGCGCAATCCACTTTGAGTGAGCAAGCCATGACTTTTGTAGACACCGTGACCCTGCGCGACCGCGGCGTGCGGCTGGAGCCGCTGGCCCTGAGCCATGAGGCAGGTCTGGCCGCAGCCGCGGCCGATGGAGAGCTGTGGAAGATTCGCGTGACTTCCGTGCCCGAGCCTGGCGAGGTGCGCAGCTATATCGAGACCGCGCTGCTGGGCCGTGACCAAGGCCACCGCTTTGCATTCGCCGTTCTCGACGATGCCAGCGGCAAGGTGCTGGGAACGACCAGCTATCACGACATTGTTCCTGCCATTCGGCGCGTGGAGATTGGCTACACCTGGTATGCCAAAAGCGTGCAGCGTACCCATGTGAACACCTCAGCCAAGCTGCTGCTGCTGGCCCATGCCTTCGGTACGCTGGGCTGCCATGTGGTGGGCTGGCGCACGGACAATTTCAACTTCGCCAGCCAGCGCGCCATTGAGCGCCTGGGTGCCAAGAAAGATGGCGTGATCCGCGGCCATGCACTGCGCCGCGACGGCACGATTCGCGACACCGTGATGTACAGCATGCGCAGTGGCGAATGGCCTGAAGCCCGTGCACAACTGCTCTATCTTCTGGAGCAACATGCACCCGCTGCATAAGCGCTGGAGGCATTTTTCATGCTGATCGATTTTTTCTACACCCTGCGTGCCGCCAAGCTTCCCGTGTCGGTCAAGGAATTTCTGGCACTGCTGGAAGCGCTGGACGCAGGCCTGATCGGCCCCAAGAGCGAGGATCGCTGGAGCCTGGACGACTTCTACCACCTGGGCCGAACCATTCTGGTCAAGGACGAGAAGCACTACGACAAGTACGACCGCGCTTTTTCCGCCTATTTCAAGGGCGTGGAGATGCTGGCCGACCTGACCAAGGAAATTCCGCAGGACTGGTTGCAAAAGCTGCTGGAGCGCGAACTCAGCCCCGAGGACAAGGCCAAGATCGAAGCCATGGGCTGGGACGAGCTGATGGAAACGCTCAAGAAACGCCTGGAGGAGCAGAAGGAGCGCCACGAGGGCGGCAACAAATGGATCGGGACAGGCGGCACCAGCCCCTTCGGCCACGGCGGCTACAACCCGGCAGGCATCCGCATTGGCGGGCCGGGCCGCAACAAGAGTGCCGTCAAGGTCTGGGAGCAGCGCGCCTACCGCGACTATGACGACACCCAGGAACTGGGCACGCGCAACATCAAGGTCGCGCTGCGCCGTCTGCGCAAGTTTGCGCGCCAGGGCAGCGAGCTGGAGTTGGATCTGCCGGACACCATCCGTTCCACGGCAGCCAATGCGGGCTATCTCGACATCAAGATGATTCCCGAGCGGCACAACAATGTGAAAGTGCTGCTGCTCATGGACGTGGGTGGCACCATGGACGAGCATATCCAGCGTGTGGAGGAGCTTTTCTCGGCCGTGAAGAGCGAACTCAAGCATCTGGAGTTCTATTACTTCCACAACTGTGTCTACGATTTCATGTGGAAGAACAACCGCCGCCGATTTGCCGAGAAGTTTCCGACCTGGGACATCATTCGCAAGTACAACAAGGACTACAAGCTGATCTTTGTCGGCGACGCGACCATGAGCCCCTACGAGATCCTGCAGCCCGGTGGCTCGGTCGAGTACATGAACGAGGAGCCCGGAGCCGAATGGCTGCAGCGCCTGACGAATGCCTTCCCGCACTTTGCCTGGATCAATCCGGAGCCCCAGGGCGTATGGCAGTACCGCCAGAGCATCAGCATCATCCAGCAGTTGATGGGTGACCGCATGTACCCTTTGTCGCTCAAAGGCTTGGAAGACGCCATGCGCATGCTGTCAAAATAGGGCCATGCCCCAGACCTTGCCCTTGAAAAAGCCGGCCTTGAGGCCGGCTTTGCTTTTGGGAGCCGCCTTGCTCCTCAGCGGCTGCAGCCTGCTTTCCCCCAAAGACAAAGAAGCCGAAGCCATGGGCATCGATACCAGCGGCCCGCCGGCCTTCACGCTGGAAGTCGATGCCCCCAAGCAGATCCGTGCGCTGCTGGAGCAGCATCTTGAGCTCAAGCGCTTTCGCCACCAGCCCGACCTGCAGCGCCGCGAGCTGACGCGTCTGCTGGGTGCGACCGATGCCAACGTGCGCGAGCTGATAGGCACGCTGGGTTATTTCAGCCCCACGGTGACCGTCGAGCTGACCGATACCCCCGAGGAAGAGGCACCGCGCAAAGTGGTGGTCAAGGTCGATCCAGGCCCGCCCACCATCATTGAAAAATCCGAGGTGCGTTTTACCGGCGTCAATGCCAGCGATGAGCTGGGAACCTCGCAGCGCCTGCAGATCGAGGAAACCTGGCCGCTGCAGGCTGGCGAGCAATTCTCGCAATCGGCCTGGAGCAGCGCCAAGAGCGGTGGTCTCAAGGAGCTGCAAAAGCGCCGCTACCCACTGGCACGCATAGATACCAGTCTGGCCGACGTGGATGCCGATACCAACAAGGCGCAGGTCAGCGTGAGCTATGCCCCCGGCCCTGCCTATACCTTCGGTCCGCTGCAGATTGATGGCGCCGAGCGCTACGACCCAGTGCGTACGGCCCGTATCGCGCGCCTGCCCGAGGGCCAGGAATACGATCTGCAAAGCATGCTCGATGCGCAGCAGCGTCTGGTCAGCAGCGGCTATTACGACTCGGTATTTCTTTCGTTGGCCGACTCCCCACCACAGGCCGCCACCGAGGCTGAACGTGACGAGCAGCGCAAGGGCCAGGGCGCAGCCATCACCTCGCCCGTGATTGCCAAAGTACGCGAAGCCAAGCTGCAGAAATGGGTGTTCGGTGTGGGCCTGAGTACGGACACCGGACCGCGCCTGTCCATCGATCACACCTACAACAAGGTGCCCGGTCTGAATTGGCGCTCCGTCAGCAAGCTGCAACTCGACAGAAAGAACCCGCTGATCTCCACCCAACTGGTCGGTCTTCCCGGCGAGGATCTCTGGCGCTGGTTTGCCAGCGGCAAGCTCGAACGCGCACCTGCGGGCGACTTCTATACCAACAGTGCGCAGATGCGCTTTGGCCGCTCCAAGGCCGAAGACCGTATAGAGCGCAATATGTACCTGCAGTACGACTATGCCAAGACCCAGGGTGCAGGTGCTCCGCCCGGTGCCTCCTCGCTGCTGGCCAACTATGGCTGGACGGCCCGCTATTTCGACAACAATCTGCTGCCTACCTCGGGCTTCGGGCTGGCCCTGGAAGCTGGCGCAGGCACCACGCTGACGCCGCAGCGCTCGCCTTTCGGGCGCCTCACGGGCCGTTGGCTGAGCCTGATACCGCTGGGCGAGCGTGACGAGGAAACCAGGCGCCACAGCCGTCTGCAGATCAAGGCCGGAGTCGGCGCCGTCATGGCCAAGAAAGATGTGGATCTGCCCACCACCATCATGTTTCTGACAGGCGGTGACAACACGGTGCGCGGCTATGGCTATCAATCGATTGGCGCACGCACCGACAACGGCCGCGTGATTGCGGGCCGCTATCTGGCCATGGGCAGCGTGGAGTGGCAGCGGCCCATCACCATCAAGGGCAACACCCAGGACTTCGAGCACGCCGTCTTTATCGATGCAGGTACGGTCGGCGACGATATCAACCGCCTCTACACCCGCGTCGGCTTTGGCACCGGCATACGCTGGAAAAGCCCGGTCGGTCCGATTCAAGCAGATCTCGCCTGGGGCGCTCAGGAACAACAACTGCGCCTGCACCTGCGCCTGGGCTTCACGTTTTAAGCATGGCAGAACAAGACACACCCCCTACCGCCAAGGCATCCTCCTCACTCCCCAAACGCCGCCGCTGGCTGCGCGCACTGGGCTGGACTATTGCGGCGGCCCTGCTCGCCCTGGTGCTGGCACTTGGCAGCCTGCTGTGGTGGATTGGCAGGGACGACTCGCTCAACCAGACACTGCAGCGCGTGGCGGGCTGGCTGCCCGCAGACCAGTCCCTGGTGGCCAAGGAGGTCACTGGCAGCGTCAAGAACGGCGGCCGCATCGGCTGGCTGAAATGGCAAAGCCCGACCATGCAGGTCGAGGTCAATGAAGCGCAGATTGGCTGGCAGTTCAGGCCGTTGCTGCTCTCCCGTACGCTCAAGCTGGGCGAAGTCCATATCGCCGAGCTGCGCATTGCCAGCACCCCCGACCCCGACAAACCCGCCAGCGAGCCACTGCAGTCGCTGACCCTGCCGTTGAAGATAGAGCTGCCCTTCAGGATCGATCAGATCATCTGGCAAGGCCCGCCTGAAGCCGTGGTTCAGGACCTCCGCGGTCGCTATGAATACACGGGCACAGACCATGAACTCAAGGTCAGCAGCCTGCGTTTTGCCCAGGGCGCCTACCAGGCCCAGCTGAAGCTGCAGGGCGCGGCCCCCATGGCCTTGCGAGCCGAAGCAACAGGCGATGTGCAAGTGCCCAACCCGCTGGACAAAAGCGATGACGCCCTCAACACCATTGCCGTGCAGGCCAGGGTGACGGCCGAAGGCACGCTGGCCACCGAAGCGGCCAGGCTGGCGATCAAGGCCAATGCCAGCGCCAAAGCATCGCCCCCTGGCCCGGGAACTCAAGACCCGCAAGCAACCACCCCGAAGCGGGAGAAGAGCGCAGGACCATCTCGTTCAAAGTCAGAAGCAGCAACGACAGAGGTGGGCCCCATGCAGGCCGATGTGGAGGCCAGCATCATGCCCTGGCGCAGCCAGCCGCTACTGGCCGCCAAGGCCCAGCTCCAGAATCTCGATGTCTCGGCTTTCTGGCCTCAAGGGCCACGCACCCTGTTGACTGGCCAGTTGCAGGCCGGCCCAGACGAGACCATGCCAACAGCGGCAGACCTGGAGGCTCAGCCCTGGAAGCTCAACACCCGTTTCAGCAACGCACTGCCCGGCCCTTGGGACAGGCAGCGTCTGCCCGTGGCCGAGCTGACAGCCCGAATCGATTTCGATGGCCAGCAATGGCAGGTGGACGACTCTCGTATCCAGATTGGCAAGGGCCATATCGCACTCGGCGGTCAGTTCACTCCGAGCACCCAGTTGTTCGAAGGCCTGGCCACGGTGGAACAGCTCAACCCGGCCGATCTCTACAGCACGCTGGAAGCCTCGCCCCTGCAGGGCCGGATCAGTGCCAAGGCCGTACAGGCCGATGTCGACAGCAGCGATCCAGCAGCCAGCAAGATAGTGTTTGACGCAAGCCTGCAGGCAGCAGGCGGCAAGCGCGACAGCCGGGCGCTGCGCATTCAGACCCTGGCTGCCAGCGGCCAGTGGCAGGCCCCGCTGCTGCAGCTGGAAAAGCTGCAGCTGCAAGCCTTGCAGGCCAGCGTCGATGCCAGAGCCGTGGAGTTCAATACCGAAACCCAGCAGGCCAAGGCTCGACTCAAGGCCGCTGCTCCCGGTGCGCAGCTGAGCATTGAAGGGCAGATGGGCCCCGCCAGCGGCGCTGTCCAAAGCCAGCTGCAGCTCGGATCCATGCGCACGCTCACGCAATGGCTGAGCAAGCTGCCGGGCGTCAAGGATCCGCTGGGCGGTGCGCAGCTCGATGGCAGCGCAGATTTGCAACTGGCACTGAAGGGCGGTTGGGAGAATCTGCTCAAGCGCCTGAGCCCCCCCCAAGGCGCGGTCATTCCCGCCAGTGGCTTGCAGATTCAGGCCAAGCTGCGCGCGGAAAAAATTCGCTATCTGCCCGCCGGTGCCGCAGCCGAGCAGAGCGCCGTCCTGCCTGCGCTGGCATTGAGCATTGACGGCAGCCCCGAAAATGCCAAGATCGGCCTTACCGCGCAGGCCCAGCAAGCCGGCAAGAGCATTCAGCTCGACACCGCTTTGCAAGCCGGCCTGGCCAGCGGCAAGGGCATGGCACCGCTGGACTGGCAGGCCAGCCTGGAAAAGCTGCAAGCCCAGCTCACCCCCGACAAGAACAAGCCCGGCCCCTGGGTCGTGCAGCTTCAGCCCGGTGCCCCCGTCCAGATCCAACAGCGCACCAGCGGCAGCACAGTGCTCAGCACCGTCTACCAACTCAGCGCCGGCAAGCTGCAGATCACGCCTCCCAAACTGGGCCTCAGGCGTACCAGCAGCGAGCCACTGCCTCCTGCCCAGCTGACATGGGAAGCAAGCTCCGTCACCCGCGCCGGCAGCGGCCAATGGGGTGTGCGCAGCGCAGGGCAGGCACTTGGAATTCCACTGGCCTGGGTCGATGCCTTCAGCCTGGGCGATGACGATCCACCACTGGAAGCCGCCGGGATTTCCGGCGACCTGAGCTTCAACGCGCGCTGGAACCTGGACACCCTGGGCAAGGATCTCAAGGCCGATCTCACGGTCGAGCGCGCCGCAGGCGATCTGCGGCTGGCGGTGGACGATGGCTCCAGCACCACCGTCATCCAGACTACCGGCCCCACGGCCACACGCGCCGGCGGCACGCGCACACGCCAGATCGGCGGCGCAGGCATGCGCTCGCGCATCAAGGACATGCGCCTCAACGTGCAGGCCCAGGGCAGCCAGGTCAACGCCAAACTGCTTTGGGACAGCGAGCGCGCGGGCAAGCTCAGTGCCGACCTGCGCACCCAGCTCAGCTACCAGCAAGACGGCTGGACGCTACCCGCCATAGCGCCTCTGTCCGGTCAGCTGCACGCCAACATGCCCGATATGGGGCTGTGGTCCTTGTTTGCGCCACCGGGCTGGCGCATTCAGGGCAGCTTGGCGGCGGATGCCAGCATCAGCGGCACCTTGCAGGACCCCAAGTGGCAGGGCGATATCAAGGCCGATGGGCTCAACATCGTGTCTTTACTCGATGGTGTGGACCTGCGCGACGGCATTCTGCGCGCCAAGCTGCAAGGCACCAGGCTGGACATCACCGAACTGCGCCTCAAGGGCGGCAAGGGCAGCCAGGCACGCATTCTGGGCTATAGCGGCAATCTGACCCGAGCTCCCGAAGACGGCGGCCAGCTGACCGGCTCGGGCTATGCCCAGTTCACACCACCGGGTACGGGGGCCGAAGCGGGCCTGAGCATGAATCTGCAGGCCAAGGCCAGCAAGCTGCAAGTCCTGGTGCGCGCCGACCGTCAGGTCAGCGTCTCCGGCGATCTGCAGGCCCGGCTTGAGCAAGGCCAGTTCACACTGCGTGGCGACCTGAAGGTCGACAGAGCCTCCATCATCCTGCCCGAAGAATCCGCGCCATCGCTGGACAAGGATGTGGTGGTGCGCTCTGCAGCATCGCGCAAGGCCGAGGAAGAGGAGCGCCGGCGTAGCGAACAACAGGCCCGCAAGGAGCAGGCCCGCGCCACACCGCGCAAGGTGCCCGACATTCTCGTCAAGCTCGACATGGGACGTGACTTTGCGCTGCAAGGCTTTGGCATCACCACGCGACTGCTGGGCCAGCTTGAGGTACGAGGTGCCAGCTACATCGGCGGCCCACCCAGCGTGACCGGAGAAATCCGTACCGAGGAAGGCCGCTACCGCGCCTGGGGACAGTCGCTGAATGTGGAAACCGGACTGATACGCTTCAATGGCCCCTACAACAACCCCTCGCTGGACATACTGGCGCTGCGTCCGAATATTGCCGTCAAGGCCGGCGTGCAGGTGCTGGGCACAGCCAGCGCGCCACGCGTGCTGCTGTACTCGGACCCGGCCCTGCCCGACGCGGAAAAGCTCTCCTGGGTAGTCATGGGCCGTGACCCTGCTTCCGGCGGGGCCAGCAGCGCCCTGCTTCAGCAGGCCGCCATGGCCTTGCTGGCTGGCGGCAACAGCTCCAGCGGCAAGATTGCGGGCAGCCTGGGGCTCGATGAAGTCGGCTTCAAGGGCGGCGGGGATGGCACTGATGCAGCGGGCGCTGCGCTGACCATGGGCAAGCGCGTCTCGGACAAGCTCTATCTGACCTACGAGCAAAGCCTGTCGGGAGCCATGGGCATCATCTACATCTTCTACGACCTGTCTCGCAGCGTCACCTTGCGCGCTCAGACCGGCATGACCAGCGCCATGGACATCGTCTATACCGTTCGCAAGGATTAAGCATGAAATATACCTTCAGCCCTTTGCTGGCAAGCGATAGCAGCTATCAGTTCTGAAATGCCACGTAGCCGCACTGCGCTGGAGCAAGCCGCTGGCAAGCTCATACTTCGCATCCAGCAGGAATGGATGCAGGAGCTGGGCGAGCCTGCGGCCGCAGACAGCGAGCAAGTCATGAACCGCGCTCATGACCTGCTGCAGGCCGCATCGGCCCGCCAGCCCGGCCTCGGGCTGCAGCAGCAGTCGATCGAAGAATTTCTGGGCAGGCAATGGCTGCACGGCCATCCTGGCGTGCAGCCATTCGTCAATGATCTGGCGGCACTGGTGCAGTCCTGATCCATCTATTCAGGCCCTCCGCGGCCTGTTTCCACGCCTTATTTGACGTAGGAACGCAGCACCTTCACGACCAGCTCCAGGTCCTGTTCACGCTGCTCGGCCGTTGCAGCTTCGGCACCCAGATGCTCGCGCACATGGCCTTCGAGCAGCTCCAGCATCAAGCCATTGACGGCCCCGCGCACGGCTGCCAATTGCTGCAGCACCACGGCACAGTCCTGCCCTTCTTCCAGAGCTCTCTCCAGTGCCTGGGTCTGCCCCTTGATGCGGCGGATGCGCGCGAGCAATGGCTTTTGATTCGAAACGGTATGCGACATGGGCAGAAATTGTAGTCTTCACGCCGGCATGGAAAATATACTGGGGTAGAGTATATAAAAACAAGCCAATCATGACCTCGAACACTGCCTCAACCCTTACCCGACAACACACCCACAGCTTTGATCAAGGCAATCCGCTGGGCGAAAAAAATGCCAAGCTGGCGATGCTGCTGACGCTGGCCATGATGGTGCTGGAAATCACGGCCGGCTATTACTTCAACTCCATGGCCCTGCTGGCCGATGGCTGGCATATGAGTTCACACGCTCTGGCACTGGGCCTGTCCGTCAGTGCCTATGCCGCAGCGCGCAAGCTGGCCAATGACAGGCGCTTCAGCTTCGGCACCTGGAAGATAGAAATCCTGGCGGGATACACCAGCGCCATCTGCCTGCTGCTGGTTGCCGCCCTGATGGCTTTTGAATCCATACAACGCCTGCTCTCGCCTGCCGCCATTCACTATCAGCAAGCCATAGGCGTGGCAACTCTTGGCCTGCTGGTCAACCTGGTCTGTGCCTGGCTGCTCAAGGGCGGACACCACCATCACCACGGCCATGAGCCGCACCACGATCATCACCATGGACACGACCATGCGCATGGCGACCTGAACCTGCGCTCGGCCTATCTGCATGTGATTGCAGACGCGGCCACATCGGTCATGGCCATCGCAGCCCTGCTGGGCGGCATGCTGCTGGGCCTGGCCTGGCTGGATTCGGTCATGGGCCTGGTCGGCTCCGTGATGGTCGCGGCTTGGGCCTTCGGTCTGCTGCGCGATAGCAGCCGCGTGCTGCTCGATGCCGAAATGGATGCCCCCGTCGTGGAAGAGATACGTGAGGCCATCGAGCAAGGACCGCAGCCCGTCAAACTCACCGACCTGCATGTCTGGCGCGTGGGCAAGAATCACTATGCCTGCATCATCGCAGTCGAGGGCGCTGCCACCGTCACCCCCGACTACATTCGCCAGTTGCTGTCGGTCCACGAAGAACTCACCCACGTCTCCGTCGAAGTCAACCGCACAGAGCCGGCATAAATACGTCGGTTGAAATCCGCAGGCTGGTAACGCAGGTAGAATCCAGCGTCCCTCCCCGTAGTTCAATGGATAGAACGGTCGCCTCCTAAGCGACAGATACAGGTTCGATTCCTGTCGGGGGGACCATTTTCTAGTCCGGTAGCTTCCAAAGGCTTCCGGACTTTTTTATTTCTCCTCTGAAAACGGCCTTTTTCTTTCCACGAGAGTCCATCGGAGTCCAATAGCATCCACGCATATGTGGGGGTACTTTTGGGGGTACTGCAGCGAAATTTGGGGGTACATTTCATTTGTACCCCCAAGGCGCTCTGCAGGATGTACCCCCAGATCCTGCCGATGTACCCCCAAGGATCCGGGCCAGATACCCCCAGAGGCCAGGTTCACTTAACCCCCTGCGGTTGCCATCTCAAAACTTACGACTGCACAACGCTGCTGATTCGTAGAGTTCAGATCTTCACTTAACCCCCCTTAGCAACCCGCTGAACAGTCCGACAACGCGGCTCGAATTACCCGCTTCCAAGCTATGCGGGAAGGACCCGTGGCCGGTCGTACAACACAACCCCCTATAGAGGGTCGTAGAACAGCGGGCACATGCGGCTCGGGGCATCCGCGTCATAGAGAAATGTTTTTTGGGCATGCCCTGCAGGCCGTGAGCACAGCCATGCAGGCCTTTACCGGCTCCGGAAGGCGGCCCGAGCACTGTCTTCTCTGGTGCCATGCCTGCCTCACTGCCACCCGTTGCAGCGCACAGAAGGCCTTGCCCAGCCCCCTCCGGGGCCGCCACTAAAACTACATTCGCTCGGTCAAAACTCGCTGAACAGGTGCGGCAACTGCATGCACTCATGCAACTTTCTTCGGGATATGAATCTTTTTTTGTGGGAACGCGGGAACAAATGCGAAAAACGCTTCCAAGCCTTTGAATTAATTCAATAAAAGTGTTCCCACTCGCAGTGGGAACAGCCAAATTCGCAATGGGAACGTGGGAACAGATTGCAGCTCAAGCCCGCCTGCAACCGCACTTCCTTCGGGGTATGACTCTTTTTGAGTGGGAACGTGGGAACAAACGCGAAAAATGCTTGCAAGCCTTTGAATTCGTTCAATAAAAGTGTTCCCACTCGCAGTGGGAACAGCCAAATTCGCAGTGGGAACGTGGGAACAGATTCACCTCGCTTAACATCTTCGACAGCAAGGCAGCTTGATACGGTTCATCGTTCTCTACGACGCGCTACGAAAGCCGGATAGTGACGCGTCGCCTACTCAAACCGGCCAGGAGACAGCGATGAGCAAAGGTGGCATGAGCGGTGGTGGCGGTCGCAGCGGCGGCTCACAAGGCGGAGGCGGATCTCAGGGTGGCGGCAGCAAAGGAGGCAGCTCGGGCTCCAGCGGCGGCCGAGGCCAGGGCAATGCCGGCGGCTGGCCAAGCACCACAGGAAATGTTTCGGGCGGAGGCCGTAGCAATGCACCAGCCGGGGGCGGCAAGAAATAGCTAAAGCTACAGCTCTGGATTTCTATAACCCGCCCAAAGACCCACACGGCAGGTTTAATACATAACGAGCATAGCGAAAAGAGCTATCTCTTTCGCTATGCCCTAAGTCTGATTAGGTCGATGTCACTTTCGGAAAGGTCAAACCACTCGCCATTTATGCGCTTATCCGAAAACATTGTGTGATAACGGCTTTCCGCAGCATGGCAATCGTCAAACCAAACGCACAATGGAATGGTGTAGATGAAAGGCAAGTGAACACCAAAGGCTCTCATGCGGGCAGGGATGTTACGAGTTCTACCTACCTTGTATCCATAGGCAGATCTCAAAACATAGACCACGCCGGCTTTAGCTCCCGCTGCCGCCTCGCCGACGATCTCAATCGGCGTAAGCCGCTCCTGGGAGATGAAGCTCGAATACGAGCGTATTGACCTTACAGGCTTGCTTGTCATGACCGTACTGTCACGTAGCTCAAAGCCCTCAAAATGCTGCTGCCAGAGCTCATGCAACCCATAGTCCGCGACTTTTTTTGAGGCGAAACCGAAGGATCCAGCTTTCCAAAAGCCACGTCCTGAGCCGCTGTCAACCCAAATCTGAGCGGAAGTCTGCTTCCATTCAATGTTGCGAAGCACACCAGAACCACCAACAACAATACCTAGCCACCTCAGCAATCCAGTTTGTTCAGCTTCATCGTACGCTGCAATAGTGATTCCATGACCGCGTGCAGGGGGCGCGGCCTTGTTAGCTAGAGCCTCCGGCAATGTAAATGCGGAAGGTGGTTGCTCATCGCTAGCATCAAGTTCACAAGCAACTCTCCAATACTTCGCAGGGGTCAGCATTTCTTGTATTCCTAACCGTTCCATTTGATGTGCGGAAAACTGTACTCGAATAGCGGCTAAAGACTGAAAGCCTTTAGTCTTGGAACTGAACAAGTTGCTCACCTGCACCACACACCTCTGGTTCCAGCCAACAAAAAAAGGACTCCCGAAGGAGTCCTTGAAGCCTCTGTCACAAGGCAATGACAGCCGCAGCTCTGTCATGTCAGCCATTCACGCTTGCAGGCCCTTGGCGGTCATTTCGTGGGCCAAGGAGTAAAGCCCGTCACCACAAACCTGCAAGCGCTCTCGCTCTAGGGCGCGGCTGGGTTCGATGTGGGGGCGCTGCTGCTGACGCTCACCAGCCGTGCGCCTTGTGCCCCCATGTCTCCGTCCGGGTCGTAGGCCAGCACCACGGCAGGGTCGGCGTCGGCCCGACGGTAGATCGGCAGGTGGGCCAGCTCGGCTTCACAGATCAGCTCTTCTTCTTTTTCCTCCAGCGTGCGCAGCTGCGTGGTCAACTGTTCGCGGCGTGTGGTGCGTTCGGTCAATGGCAGGCCGGGCACATAGTCCATGGCATCCACCTTGGCCAGAAATACCTTTTTGATGGTGTCGCCAAACAGCCAGATCAGCTGCGGTGCAATCGAGATATTCAGCATCCCCGAAGCATTGCTTTGCCCCACTGGCAAATTCACTCCCTGCGTCACGCTCAAGGGGTTCACCTCGGTGATAGATGCCCCCGGATTGCGCAGGCTCAGGAACTTGTTGTTGACCTCTGCGGCATCGCCCGACATGCGATCGAACCACGCGGACACGCGGGCCTTGAGGTCTTCGCGGGACAGCGGAGCCTGCACCAGCCAATCAATCTCTTCCTTGATCTGCGCGATCTGCTCGCGCAGCTTGTCGATTTTTTGAATCAGTTCCATGCTCAACCTCACAGCTCGTGCTCGGGGGAATTGAAGCCCCATTGAATGACGGCTTTCACCAGCGGATCCACGCATGCAAATTGCTCGCTCTGGGCCGCTTTCACGCGCTCTTTTTCAGCTTCCAGGCGCTGCTGACGTTCCAGCAGTTGCAGGTACTCGCCCCACAGGCCGTAGCTGATGCCCGTTGGTGCTTCGTCGTGTTGGGTGCCCGAGCCGGTGTATGTGGGGCGCTGGAATTTCTCGACCTGCTCTCGCGTCAAAGCACGGGCCTTGTCCAGCGGCAACTCAAGCATGGACTCCACCTGATCCCGGCTCTCGTACATGTTGGCGTTGCTGCGCATGAAGGTGCGCTTGCCGCCGATGTGCTCTCTCAGCTCCCGCAGGCGGTGGTAGAAATCATTCGAGGTCAGATGGATGGCCCGCTTTGCCTCCAGCAGCCGCATCATCTTTGCCTTGTCATAGCTTGGCATGTGCTCTCCGTTCAAGTGCCGTTGTGACAAGAGCAATGCTCGTCGTGCAGCCCGAGAATCAACAGCCACAGGCCGCGTATTCAGGGGGCAATTTCACGCTTTCAACTCAGCTGCAGCCCATGTTTCGCAAGGCCTTGCGCAGCCCGTCGAGCGTGGCGGGAAGGCCCAGCCCCTGACGATGCGCACGGTGTATCAAGCGGCGTGCGGCAGTCCAGTTCATGTCCGGCTGCTGCCGGTCTTTGAGGTACTCGGGAACCCGCTCCAGGTACAACAGCACCTCACGGTGCAGCGCTCGCATATCGCCATGCAGATGCAGCAATGCACGCGACAACAGGCGGTTGCGCCACACACGCAGCACATCGAAACGGGGCGTGCGGCCCAGAGTGCCCGCAAAGCCCAGCGCCCTGTCCATATCGGTGCCCTGCTGGATGTGTTCCTGCACCGCCGCCTCCAGCCATGCAGCCAACTCGCCGTGCTGCTCCCGCAGCAAACGGGCTGCAATGCGCATGCGCCGAATGGGGTTCTCCGGCAGGCGGCTGGCCTGCCTCGTTCGCTTGCACTCGATCACTCACAGCTCCAGTTCATAGATCGCTGACGTGATGCGATAGCACCGTGCTTGCCCCAGTCCGGGCAGGCGCTGCTTGTCGTCGTAGCTGCGGCCCTTGCCTGGCTTCAAGCAGCCATGCTGCAGCAGCACGCTGCACACCGCCGTGTAGTCGTAGCCATTGCAGACCTCGTTGCGGAACACCTCGGGCAACACAAAGAACTCCACCTGCATATCCTCCGTGGCCACCGCAGGCACCAGCTCGTCATACAGCCGCTGATCGTCGCCATTCAGGCGTGGGCCGCTCAGCTTCGGCTCGGCCTTCACAGGCTTGCCCTCTTCATCGACCAGACGCCGATACCCAGCCCGCTGCAGCGTCTTCACGCTGTGATCGTCGGCGGCTCGATGCCACCACGTAAAGCGGCCCTCGCCATGCGCTTCAAAGAAGGCCCGTACCTGCCGCAGCATGGCCGTCACTTCGCCGCTGCCGGATCCGCCGCGGCCTGCCAGCCATGCGTCAAAACAGGCCTTCACAGCGTCCTCGCTCTCGCCTTCGTTCCAGCCAGTCAGGCCCGCTTCGGTCGCCATGGCACCGGCCACTGCAACCAATGCAAAACGGGCTGCCACCCGGGCCACCTGCCCGCTGGCGCCCTGCGGCATCCAAGCGGCGGTGAGCACGCTCACGGCATCCCGCAAGCGCTTGGGCAAGGTCTCGGCATTGGCCGTGGCCCACTGCAAAAAGGCACGACCGACAGCACCATGACACCGCTCGGCTTCACGGGTCAGCAACGCGGCCAGAGAGGCCGGATCCGGTTGGCCGTGCAGATACTCAAAAGCTCCCCAGCCCTTGCCTGCTTCGGCAGGAATATCGGCCATGCGTACGTCCTGGCCGGTTCTCGATCGCTTGCCGCCCTCGGCCATGTGATCGCTCAAACTCAGCTCGCCCGTGCTCAGAAACAACAGCCGCCACGACAGCCGCGAGCGTGCGGCGCCCGTGCGTGTCGACCGCGCCTTGCTTTGCTCGTTGGCCAACATGTAGGCACAGTCGCCCGCCACCTTGCCGTCCACCTGAGACAGCTCGTCCAGAATCAGCAAACTGTCGCAATGCTGGGCCGCAATCACCTCCAGTGCGTTGTCCGTGGTGCGCCAGCGCTGCATATAGTCCGGGCCGCCATACACGCTGGCCGCCACACGCGCCGCCGTGGTCTTGCCCGACGAGCTGCCGCCCCGAATGTGAAAGCCGCCGCTCTCCATGCCCGCAGGCCGCAACATCGGCCCGGCAAACGCGCAGCACACCGCAAACACCATGCGGCTGTTGCCCGCACAGTAGCGGCCAACGTGCTCGATCCAGTCATCCACACCGCGCTTGATGCGGAAGGTGTTTTCCATCGCCGCATCCGACTGAAAAACAATGCGTTCGTCCTTGTCGCCAATGGCTTCGTGCGGCAGCACAAAGGCCCGCTTGTGCCAGCCTATGCGGTCGGTGCAACTCGCAAACGCACCGGGCTTGCGGGTCTGGATGTACTCGGTCAGCCGGTTTCTGGCCATGGGAGCCGTGGCAATGCGCAGCCCCATGTTCAGCAGCATGCCCCGGTACTCGCCGCCGTCGCTGCTCAACATGCGGGCAGGCATGGCCCACTGGCGCGGCACGCCCAGCGGGTCTTCAAAACTCAGCAGGTAGCCCCAGCCCATGCCCTCCTGATTGCGCGTCAGCGCCTCTACCTCCAAGGGCGAGCACAACCACAGCGGGCGGGCCGGGTTGCCGTCCTTGTCGCGGCCATGAAACCACACGCCGTATTGCGTCACGCTGAACGGATCGTCACCCGTTTGCACAGGCGCAGCATCAGCCCCCAACTCATGCCCTTGCTGTGACTCTGCAGCCTGGGCGGCATTCGTTCGGTGCTGCTCGATCGCATCCATCACGCACGCCTTCACGGCCTCCAGGCTGCGGGCCAGATACATGTCGTTGAAGTCGCTGCCGCCGTCCGGCAGATCCGTGGGGAAGACCGCCGCACCGCCCACCGCCGCAGCGGCTGCACTGGCCTTGCTACGCCCGGTATTGCGGCCCATCTTCTGCTCGGCGTCGGCATCGTCATCGCCGCACACCACCAGCAAGGCGTCGGGAATCAGCTCATGCAAGGCCTTGGCCACATGCAGCAGATTGCCCGCATCAAAGGCCATGGCCACTGGCAATCCCGTGGCCTGCCGCAAGCTGGCGGCAGTGGCATAGCCTTCGGCCAGCAGCACGGTTTCGGCAGCGTCTGCACTGCCCAGCATGTGCCACAGGCCCGACTTTCTGCCGCCCTTCAAAAACAGCTTGTCCGGCCCCTTCGCTGGCTTGGCCGGGGCAATGCGTTGCACATTCCACAGCTCGCCTTTTTCGTCACGCAGCGGCACCAGCAAGCAACCATCGGCGGCATATCGCACGCCGTAGCCCATCACGCCCTTGCGCTGCAAATAGGCACTGCTGCCCGTGGTGCTGGCGGCCTCCCACTGCTGCACGGCCTGCTGTGCCACGGCTTGCTGGGCGGCCCTTTGCTGCGCCTCTTCGGCGGCCTTGGCGGCGACAGACTTTTGCACCGCCCTGCCCTGCAATGGCTTGCCCGGCAGATGCGGCCCCTTGTTTCGCCGCGGCAGCTTGAAGCCGTGTTGCTTGGCCAGATACAGCAAGGTGGACACGCCCACCCCGCCACCGGCCTTGATGCTGCGCCATGTGCTCAGCGCCGCAGCCTCGTCGAAACTAGCCGCATCGCTGGCGCTCCAGTCTCGAAACAGTCCCCAGCCCGCATCGTCCGGGAACTCGCTTTTGATCGCCATGCCCACGCGTGCCCATTCGTCACGCGGCAGGCTTGCCGGGATAAAGCCCAGCGCCTCGCCCAACAGGGCGACAGAAATCGGCGTTCCAGTCATCGCAGCCTCGGCATCAGGTCATGAAAGGTCAGCGCCTGAAAATCGGGCGACAGCTTGAACGGTGCGCCCTGTGCAGACACCGCCAGCAGCTTGTGCGTGCGGGCATGCATCACACGCAACACGCCAGAAGCGTCGAAGGTCACTTTCACCGGCAGGGTGTGGGGGCGGCGCATGGTCGCCTTGAGCAGCACGCGATCAGCCGGGCAGCGGGCACGCAGTTGGGGCAGCCTAGCTCGCATCACCCAGTCCGCATCGGCCAGATTGGCGCTTTGCAGCAAGCCAACGCGGGCATTCACCAGCTGCAGCAAGCCGGGCCAAGCAATTTGCAATTGCAGCACCGCATGCGGGTTGCCGGGGTCTGCAGGAATCCGCAGCTGATAAAGCACTTCATCCTCCGGCACCTTGTTGCTCTGCAGATGCTCTGCGGCCAGTTTCAGCAGCCTCTGCGCCTGCAACTGCGCAGCCTGAATGGCTTTCTCGGCAGCGGGGCTGGGCGTCCATTGATCGGGTAATCGGCTCATACCTTTTCTCCCTCGATATTGCTTTCAGGCACATTGCTCAGTCCGCCCTCACCGGCAGACTGGGCCTCGATCCAGGCTTGAATGGCCCGCTCGCTCCAGGCCACGCGGCGGCCTGCACACAGGCGGATCGGACGGGGAAACAGCCCCTGCCCGATGCGGTAGTAAATCCAGCTCTTCTTGGCCGAAGTCATGCGCTCCACCTCGGCCAGCGGCAGCAGTCGGTCGCCCGGCTGCAAGCCGCCCTTGGCATACACCGCCACCGGCACGGAGCGGCGGCGCTTCTTGCAGGCGTCGGCTTCTTGGCGGGACGGCGCGGCGTGGATGTCATGCACGTTCATGTCTTGCTCTCCGTAGAAAAGTGGAAACCTCAGCCCTGGTGCAACCTGGCTGGCACGGTGGATGCAGCCTGTTTGCACGGGCCTGCAGCCATGCGTGCGAAGCGGCGCGGCGCATGGTTCGGCAGTGACTGGCGGGCATTGATGTGCATGCGCCAGTAATGGGCACTGGCAGCCAAAACGGCACGCGTTGCTTGTGATCGGTGATGCATGTTTTTGTCTCTCCAACAAAGTGCAAAGAAGTCCAAGAAAGTCAGCGCGGGCGATCGTCCAAGAGATACGCGGACAAGTCCATGTAAAACATGTCGCCATATTTTGTAACTGCACTCAATCTCTTATCAGGCATTGATTTAATGCAATCAAATCAATAGCAAACACATGTTTACGTTGCAACTTGAAGCACCTTTTTTTCGACTCTGCGGAGTGCTAGCAACTACGCCAAAAGCTCACCTGAAAAAATCGAAAAAATCACTCTCTGATATCGCATGACCCACTGACATTCAGGGGGACAAGCCCCCTGCGGCCTGTTCCAGAGCGTTTTTTCAGCCCTGATCGGTGCTTTTTCGGCCCAGCCAGCGGCCCAAAAACTGCATGGACACGGCCCGCAGTTCGGCGGCTTTTTCGGGGGTCGATGCGGACTCGGCCAGCGTCAAACGCAGCAGGCTTTCGTCCATCTCCGTCCACAGCCAAAGCAGCAGGCGCTCCATGTCATCCATGGCTGCGGCCAGCGCCTTTGCATCGGGCGCGTTGAACTGGCGTGCCCATGTGCGGATCTCGCACACGAGCTGCCGCGCTTCGCGGTGCGAGAGCCGGGCCTGCGGATCCGAGGTCGAGTCGATGGGAGTTGTGTGCAGCGTCGCAAAAGACGGGCGCGGCTGCGCTGCCACTGCGTTGCGGGCAGCAGAGGTGTTGAGGGCTGTCATGCCTCAGCCCTCTGTTTTTTGCTTGTTGCGGGCTGCGCCGGTACGCACGCACCACATGTACGAGCGGCTCATGCCGTAGCGCTTGGCCAGGGCCGTGCAGCTCTCGCTGCTGGCACGAATGGCTCGCACATCTTCGTCGCTCAGCTTGGTTTGCGGCAGCTGTACTGCCGCCCTAGTGTTGCCGTGCAGATCACGGTCGAGCGCGTTTTGCTGGGCGTTGCCCAGATAGAGGTGATGGGGGTTGATGCAGGCTTGATTGCCGCAGCGGTGCAGCACCATGATGCCGTTAGGAATTGGGCCGACAAACAGCCGATACGCCAGGCGATGCCCGGCTGACTTACCGCCTTTGCCGTTGGTAGCGATGGGGTAGCCCCAGCGGTTTTTGCGGATCCAGTCAGGGCAAAAGCATTGCTCTACTGTCAAGCCTTGAAAAGACTTGGCATCCAGCGATGGCGCATTGCTGAATGCATTGGGTTGCACAGCGGTGTGTGCGGGGGAGATGGTAGCCATGACGGCCTCCAGGGAGTGTGGTGTTCAAAAACCACCGCTCCGAGACCAATCGGGGCGGCAGCTCGAACGGGTTGGTCTACCGGACACTCCCTGCGGGAACCGGCGAGGCGCGAGCCTCCCCATCCGAGCCGCCATAAAGGGGCACAGACGACAAAGCCGCAGACTCAGCTAAAGAGACCACGGCTTTCGTCGTGGGAGTGTACCGGGAGACCAATCCCGGTCACGCTTTACGGGCGTGACGAAGTGGAATGTAGCACACAGTGAAGCGGGTTGTGAACAACGCTTTTTGATGAAGAGACCATAAAAAAACCTCCCGTAAAGGAGGTTTTTTGAGACTACTAACGATTCAAACTTCAGCCTTACAACAGGCCCAACAGGCTACCACCTCAATGAGGTCTAGGCTGCGATCCAAGCGGTCATCGCCGAGATACTCGCGTAGTCCGCGCATACCGACTCCAACCCGTCAGTTGAGGCTCGTTGCTTGAATTCAGCCCAAGACTTCTCGGTTTTTCCTTTCAAACCTAAAGGTGTTTCTATTGCACCGACTGTCCACACCCAAATCCCCTTTGCTTTAAGTTTCTGATGAATATTGTGAATATGAGTGACCGCATTAGGATCTTTCGCCACCATTTCAAATGCATCTGATGCAGAAACATTTCCACTTTTTGGCAAGCCCGTGTGCACATTAAGTGTTATGACATTATTAGCCGCCATTGATTGGAATATTTTCATAACAGCCTGGATATCGGCATCAGTGGATTCAATGAATCCTGCGGAAATTGCATCATTGAAGGCATAGTCTAAATCAACAATAGCCTTGCATGGTAAATCCATTCTTGAAAGTATTTCCATACACTTTCCCGTATTTCCCACGCCGCCCTGCGGCACCAATGCCGTCTTATGTTGTCCAAGAGACTTTGTTTGAATGCTTTCAAAGATATACGGCAGTAATCTCTGCTCCGTCTTCCCTTCAGTCAGAACAACTTTATCTGCAAAAAGTATCTGATTGGAGTGACTTAATGAGAATAGGTACTCCATCTGGTGAACTGAATTTGGGACAGCCTCTTGAATAGCTGTTCCAAGTTGTGTTCTGGAGTAAGTTCCTTTACCTGACTTTCTGATCAGAATAGTATTCTGAGCATCATCCGACTTTATCATCTGAGCCGAGTGCGTTGAAAACACAATCTGATATCCATTATCAGAAAGAATTTTCAGCGCACTTCTTATGTGCTCAATAGCAAACGGATGCAGATACAGCTCAGGCTCGTCAATCAATAATAATGTTGTCCCATCACTGCCTCCCTGCTCACGCCGCACTTCAGCCAAATGCCGAACCAAGGCCATTTGTATCGAGCGCTGAGTGCCATGTCCGTAGGAAGAGAAGTCTCTGGACACATCATCGCCCTCGTACACCTTTAAGGTCCCAGCCTTAATCAAGTCATCGATAGATGGAACAGGAAAGTGAAGCTTTATACCTATCCCAGGAAACAAATCATTTATTTTCCCATTAATAGAACTATCCATCTCCGATAGCTCAGCCAATCTAGCTGTTCCATTATGAGAAATTTGCTGCTCTATCTGCCCCAGATGCTGATTTATGTCCTTCTCGTGAGCAGTGCGCAAAGGTTTAATTAGCTCAGCTAAAAGCTTTCCAATTGTCGTGGTTGTTTTAGCCTTAGCTGCATCTTCTGCTGCATCTTCCATCGCGCCGATTCTAATTGGCTCTGGTAGTAGCTTCCCAATGGCGGCATCTATCCCAGTAGGATTCACTCTCCATTCATCATTGGCAGGATTGTAGACGTGAATTTTAATATCAGTCGACCTATCATTAGGAGTAAGCTGAACTCTTTTTATTATCAGCTTTCCGTCAAAAACAAAAGGCGATATTTGAGCCTTTTGATTATCAGGAAGAATACTGAGTGCATCTTCATCTACCCCTGTCACTTCAGCAATTACTTCTATTTTAGAGTTGACATCTCCAAAATATGACTCATCTAGTGCGGACCTTCTTAAAAGCCACTGAATGGCTGCAATAATATTTGATTTACCAGAATTATTGTAGCCAACTAGCGGAGTATATTTCTCCAATCTAAGAGATATGTCTTTGCATGACTTGTAGTTTATGATTTGCAGATTAGAAATCTTGATTGACATCAATTACTCCTAGTTTTTGAAGAGATTATTCTTAACGAAAAATAATATTAAATTATTTCAATAAAAATAAATCTATTCAATATCTAAGTGTTCCCACTATGTTCCCTTCTTGTTCCCATCCTGTTCCCACATATTTTGATAGCATCTAACTATTACTACATAAGCATTTCCGGCATTTCTGCTTCGCTTGTTCCCACGTTCCCACGGTTTTTGCAGAAATAGTCCCAAAGCAAATTGCGTTGTAACAAAGTGACACTTCTTGGTTAGCAGGCACAAAAAAGCCGCCTCGGCGGGCGGCTGGTGGTCTTGTCTCTCCTATCTAGTTCGGCCTAGACCCTCGCCTGCTGGGGCATGGCCAGCGTCTGCCCCGTTCTACGGGCATCGAGGTAGTCGGCCCACCATTGCATGAGCTGGGTGCGCTCTGCCATATAGGTGCTGCGGTGGTAGGCGGCCCGCACCTGGTTGCGCTCTTTGTGGGCCAGTTGCCGCTCGATCACGTCCGGGCGCCAGCCTGCCTCGTTGGCCACGGTCGAGAACAAGGCCCGAAAGCCGTGAGCCGTAGCCAGGTACTTGTAGCCCATGCGGGCCATGGCCGAGTTGAAGGTGTTCTCGCTCAGCGGCTTGGTGCTGTAGAACGGGCTGGGAAAGACCAGCTCCAGCCGCTCTGAGATAGGCCGCATCTGCTGCAGCACGGCCACGGCCTGCCGCGACAGGGGCACGCGGTGTTCCTGCCGCATCTTCATGCGCTCGGCAGGAATAGTCCACACAGCAGCGTCCAGGTCGATCTCGTCCCAGCGGGCACAGCGTGCCTCGCCAGGGCGCGTGGCAGTGAGTATGAGCAACCGCAGGGCACTGACGGTGTGCAGCTCGCCGTCATAGGCATCGAGCCGGGCCAGGAACTCGGGCAGCTCGCGGTCGTCGATGGCGGCACGGTGTTTGACTTCACGGGGCCGCAGGATCTCGGACGGCACCAGATCCACCATGGGGTTGCTTTGCAGCCTTCCGTGAATGACGGCCCAGCGAAAGATGGCCTTGACCCGTTGCAGCACCCGACCCGCCTGCTCGCCCGCGCCACGGGCCTCGATCACCTTGACGGCGGCCATGACCTCCAGCGGCGTGATGCTGGCCAGCGGCCTTGCGCCCAGGATGTGCAGGATGTCGTTTTCCAGAGAGGCTTGTATGCGCTGCAGCGTGACAGGCTCCCACCGGGCGGCCTGGTGCTCCAGCCATTCAGCGGTCACAGCCTGCAGGGTGTTGACGGCCTCTTTCTCGGCCTTGGCCTTGCCCACCTTGCGCTGCTCTGCCGGGTCAATACCGGACTGAATGAGCATGCGGGCCTGCACGGCTTGTTCCCGTGCATCCTTGAGGCCCACAGCCGGATAGACGCCCAGAGCCAGCAGCTTCTCTTTGCCATTGCTGCGGTACTTGAGCCGCCAGTACTTGCCGCCGCTCTTGGCGTAGTCGAGAAACAGCCCACCGCCGTCGAAGTATTTGCCGGTCTCGCTCAGGTTGCGCAGCTTGGCGTCGGTCAGTTTCATGGGCATCCTCGCATGGCTGGGGGTACATTTGGGGGTACATCTTAGGCTCGTTTGTGCGAAACCTAATATCCATGCGGGTTAGCGGGCGGAGTGTGATTTCTGTCGGGGGGACCATTTTCTAGTCCGGTAGCTTCCAAAGGCTTCCGGACTTTTTTATTTCTCCTCTGAAAACGGCCTTTTTCTTTCCACTGAAGTCCATCAGAGTCCAATGGCATCCACGCATATGTGGGGGCACATTTGGGGGCATGCTTTCAAAAATTGGGGGCACATTTCATTTGTGCCCCCAGATCCTGCCGATGTACCCCCAAGGATCCGGGCCAGATACCCCCACAGGCCAGGTTCACTTAACCCCCTGCGGTTGCCATCTCAAAACTTACGTCTGCACTACTCTGCTGATTCGTAGAGTTCAGATCTTCACTTAACCCCCCTTAGCAACCCGCTGAACAGTCCGACAACGCGGCTCGAATTACCCGCTTCCAAGCTATGCGGGAAGGACCCGTGGCCGGCCTCACCACACAACCCCCTATAGAGGGTCGTAGAACAGCGGGCACATGCGGCTCGGGGCATCCGCGTCATAGAGAAATGTGTTTGGGCATGCCCTGCAGGCGCGACCACAGCCATGCAGGCCTGTATCAGCACCAGAAGGCTGCCCGAGCACTGTCTTCTCTGGTGCCATGCCTGCCTCACTACTACCCGTTGCAGCGCACAGAAGGCATTGCCCAGCCCCCTCCGGGGCCGCCGCTCAAACTGCATCCGCTCGGTCAGAACTCGTTGAAAAGGTGCGGCAACTGCCTGCACACATGCAACTTGCTTCGGGGTATGACTCTTTTTTAGTGGGAACAGTGGGAACACGCAGAAAAATACACGCAATCCAATGATTTTATTAACAAAAACCGTTCCCATTGATCTATGGGAACATCCAAATTCGCAGTGGAAACGTGGGAACAGATTGCAGCTCAAGCACACATGCAACCGCACTTCCTTCGGGGTATGACTCTTTTTTAGTGGGAACGCGGGAACAAACCCAAAAATCTCTTACAACCATATGATTTCATTAGATAAAAGTATTCCCACTGCCTTGTGGGAACAGCCAAATTCGCAGTGGGAACGTGGGAACAGATTCACCTCACTTAACAACTTCAACAGCAAGGCAGCTTGATAAGGTTCATCGTTCTCTACGACGCGCTACGAAAGCCGGATAGTGACGCGTCGCCTACTCAAACCGGCCAGGAGACAGTGATGAGCAAAGGTGGCATGAGCGGTGGTGGCGGTCGCAGCGGCGGCTCACAAGGTGGGGCGGGTCTCAAGGTGGCGGCAGCAAAGGAGGCGGCTCTGGCTCCAGCGGCGGCCGCGGCCAGGGCAACGCCGGTGGCTGGCCAAGCACCACAGGCAATGTTTCAGGCGGTGGCCGTAGCAATGCACCAGCAGGGGGCGGTGGAAAGAAATAACACCGGCGTCACTCCTGACTAACGTTACGACCCAAGACCCTCGGCTTCACCAGCGGGAAGACGTTGGGTCTTCCGGATCTTCTTGCGGCACCAAACCCGCAGTGCAACATGCATTGCTAGACTGGTGGCTTACACATTCGTTACAAAATGAATCGCAAGAATCCCAAGACTAATTCAAGTGCTCCGTCATCCCAAAAAGCACAAGCAGCTGAGGCATCGCCGACACCTAAGGACGCCAAGAACCTTCATCCCAAGCTGGTGGCTGCAGTGGTCAATTTCGCCATGTGGTGCATCTTCTGCATGGCCGTGCAGACGTACCGAAACATCACGTTGAATCTCTCATTCAATGCTCCGATGAATGGTGCAGCAATATCTGCGCTCACTCGGTTTGTAGACAAGAAAATGGTTCTTCTTCTGTTTGTTTCTTGCCTTGTGCTGTTCGCGTTTATTGCATTTGTCGGCCACAAATTTGCAGTTCCAGAAGCTGAAGGACGAGTCAAGCTGGTTCTTAATCAAGTCCTCCATGAGGCGGCATCAGTGTTTCAAAATATTGGCTCGCTTCTGCTAGCGATCGCATACTTCGCTACGCTACCCCTCTATGCCCTCGCTGGTGCTGCTTGCTGGATTGGATGGTTAATCCTCTCACCCAAGGTAGTTCAAACTCACTCGTGATCGTCGCAGTTTCAGGGCATAGGCGGCGCACTTAGTCGATCTCTATAGCCATTGGCTCAACAAAAAAGGGACTCCCGAAGGAGTCCCTGAAGCCTCTGTCAAAAGGCAATGACAGCCGCAGCTCTGTCATGTCAGCCATTCACGCTTGCAGGCCCGTGGTGGTCCATTCGTGGGCGAAGGAGTAAAGCCCGTCACCGCATTCCTGCAAGCGCTTTCGCTCTAGGGCGCGGCTGGGTTCGATGTGGGGGCGCTGCTGCTGACGCTCACCATCCGTGCACCTTGTGCCCCCATGTGTCCGTCCGGGTCGTAGGCCAGCACCACGGCGGGGTCGGCGTCGGCACGGCGGTAGATCGGCAGGTGGGCCAACTCGGCTTCACAGATCAGCTCTTCTTCTCTTTCCTCCAGCGTGCGCAGCTGCGCGGTCAGCTGTTCGCGGCGCGTGGTGCGTTCGGTCAGCGGCAGGCCGGGCACATAGTCCATGGCGTCCACCTTGGCCAGAAATACCTTTTTGATGGTGTCGCCAAACAGCCAGAGCAACTGCGGTGCGATCGAGATATTCAGCATCCCCGAAGCATTGCTTTGCCCTACCAGCAAATTCACCCCCTGCGTCACGCTCAAGGGGTTCACCTCGGTGATAGATGCCCCCGGATTGCGCAGGCTCAGGAACTTGTTGTTGACCTCTGAGGCATCGCTCGACATGCGATCGAACCACGCAGACACACGGGCCTTGAGGTCTTCGCGGGACAGCGGTGCCTGCACCAGCCAGTCGATTTCTTCCTTGATCTGCGCAATCTGCTCGCGCAGCTTGTCGATTTTTTGAATCAGTTCCATGCTCGACCTCACAGCTCGTGCTCGGGGGAATTGAAGCCCCATTGAATGACGACTTTCACCAGCGGATCCACGCACGCAAATTGCTCGCTCTGGGCCGCTTTCACGCGCTCTTTTTAAGCTTCCAGGCGCTGCTGACGCTCCAACAATTGCAGGTAGCCGATGTGCAGACATCCGTTCCGCTGGCACATTCTGTCGGTCAATGTGAGTTTGCTGGTGCCAGACACTCGCACTTGCTGCTGGCACTGGCGCCAAGTTTGCCTAGCCCGAAATGGACTGCAGGCGCGCCTCTCGCTCGGACGGAGATTCTTCACGCAATTCCTGAATCACTTGCTCGCGGGTTTTGCTGGACCCGCTGTGTGGAATCTCTCTCGGAAAACTGCCTTCGCCAAACGACAGACCTCCCTGCTTGACCGCTGCTTCGGTTTCGGCTTTGACCTGAGCCCTGGTCTTCTGGCTCACGAAATGATCTGGATGAACGGTCACGCCTTGCTCGTTGTTCGCCGGATGCTCATAGGCGGCAGCAGAGGCCATACCAGGAAGCGCAAGTGTGAAGGCTGCGGCCACGCCGGCCAGTGCAAGGGACAGTGAAATGCGATGTTGAGACATGGTTGGCTCCAGAAAAAGTCTAGGGAACACAACTCCTTGGCCTGCTTCAAGCTAAGGAGAAGATGTGTTGATGCTAGAGATCTGAGCCCATCAAAATCAGGACAGCGCGATGACATTCCTGTCAGCTCTGCCGCAGCCTTGACGCGTGACTCAGAGGCTTGGCCACCGCCGTCCGAGCACGGGCAGCTCAATGCCCAAAACAAGGGGGCACGCGTGTTGCGCCATCAGGGCTTGGGACGGGGTTTGAAGATATGGATGGTCTCGCCGCGAGCAAGCATCGCCACCAACTGCTCGATGCGCCTGGCACGTGTCTCGGCCCTAGCGGCCGTCTGGATACGCCACAGTATCGCGTAGCGATTGGAGGCGTTAAGGCCGGCAAAAAAAGCCTTGGCCAAAGGCTCGGCCTCCAGCGCGTCCTGCAGGTCCTCGGGTACGGTGGAGGTTCGCGCACCGTCATAGGCCCGCTCCCAGCGTCCGTCAGCCTTGGCTGCCTCTATCTGGGCCTGACCCGCTGGCTGCATGCGACCCGCCTCAATGAGTCCCTGCACCTTCTCGACATTGATCTTTGACCAGACGCTACGCGCGCGCCTGGGCGTGAAGCGCTGAAGATAGTGCTGGTCGTCAAGGCTTTTCTTCTGTCCATCGATCCAGCCCCAGCACAGCGCAATCTCCACCGCCTCGGGATAGGTGACACTGGGCTCATTGGCACCTCGCCTGGCGATCTTGAGCCAGATTCCTTCGGAAGCAGCATGGTTCTTCTTCAGCCAGGCCTCGAAGGCTTTGGCGCTCTTGAACAGGATCGGAGCCAATTCGAGCGGGATGACGGATTTGACGGAAGGCATCACCAGGACCTCAGCGGCATGAGTACCAGCGCGGCTCGTGGCAAGGAGACGGGAGCTTGGTGGATGGTACGGGAGGTCCAGTTTAACCAGAGCTCCCGGCCTGTAGCGATCGCTGAACGCCCATGGCTTCCCCCTTGTGCAAGGCCTTGGCCTATCTCCAAAATTGCATAAGCAGCCCCATCATCCCGGCCGCAATAATGACGTAGATGACGTTGATCTTGAAGCGGATCAAGGCGATGCCTGCTACCAGCCCGATGGCAATCGATGGCCACTCCATGTGCCCTGCAAAGCCTTGAGGCCAGATGACGTGGTAGGCAAAGAAGACTGCCAGATTCAGGATGACGCCCACAACCGCAGCGGTGATGCCGACCAAAGGTGCGTTGAACTTCAGCTTGCCATGGGTGGACTCAATGAAGGGGCCACCCAGCAAAATGAAAATGAACGACGGCAGAAAAGTGAAGAAGGTCACGATCACTGCGGAGACGACTCCGGCCAGCAGCAGCGAATCCGCCCCGAAGATCGCTTTGGTCCAGCCGCCTACAAAGGCCACAAAGGACACCACCATGATGAGAGGGCCTGGAGTGGTCTCTCCCAAAGCCAGGCCATCGATCATCTGCGTCGCAGTCAGCCAATGGAAGTTCTCCACCGCACCCTGGTAAACATAGGGCAGCACCGCATAGGCGCCTCCAAAGGTCATCAGCGCGGCCTTGGTGAAGAACCACCCCATTTGTACCAAGGCAGACTCCAGACCAAACGCAATGGCGAGCACGCCCATCACGCTGGCCCACAGCGTCAGGCAGATGAAAGACACTCTCCAGAATCCTCGCCAGGAAAATCGTGCATGCGGCGGAGTGGGTGTGTCGTCGTCGATCAATGCAGCCCCGAGTGACTGATGCACATTGCCTTTTTCATGGCTGAAGCCACCAAAAACCTCGGGACGCAATTTCCCCCTATGAAGCCGATGGCTGCAGCCGCAATGACGATGAGCGGAAACGGAATATTGAGTGTGAATATGGCGAGAAAGGCAGCTGCCGCAATGCTCCAATGCCAGCTGCTCTTGAGCGATCTGGAGCCCACCCGGTAGGCGGCCTGTGCCACAAGCGCCGTCACAGCGGGCTTGATGCCATAGAAAATGCCAGCAATGACTGGCATGTCGCCGTGGGCCATATACAGCCAGGCCAGAGCCATGATGATGAACAGCGATGGCAGGACAAAGAGAACCCCTGCCAGAATGCCGCCCATGTCCGATGCAGCAACCACCCCAGGTAGGTGGCAAGCTGCTGAGCCTCGGGCCCCGGCAGCAGCATGCAGTAGTTCAGGGCGTGGAGAAATCGCTTCTCGGAAATCCATCGGCGACGGTCTACAAGCTCCTCATGCATGAGTGCTATTTGACCTGCGGGTCTCCGCCAAAGCTGATGAAGCCCAGCTTCAACCAGAAACGCAGCGCTTCTGAAAGAGAAAGAGAGACCGGCGCAACCGGATCGGTGGGCCTGGGCAAAGCGGTGTCCATAAAAGCTCCATAGGGAATATCCAGCTCTTGGACGGGACACCGTCTACCCTTGCGTGACGGGAGGCTGCTTTCCCGATGCAGAAATTCTAGCCCAGTCACCCGGGCGCTCGTACACGCCACACGCCGAGAACAAAGTCTGCAGCCCCCGAGAGCAGCGCCAGCACATGGAACACAGCCGCACTTGCTGTGTTCCAGCAAAAAAGCATATCAGCCCTCTATGCCCTGGGCTGCTTCGCCGCAGACCTCTCATGCAGACGAAGCCACCAGGCACCAAAGCTTTCACTCCCTTGAGGCACAGTGCAGCTCGGATCGCCAAAACCTCATCACCGATAGAGCTGCTTTCAATCTTCAGGCTGCATCCACAATCGACGAGACATCCAGCACATACATCTGGCGCTGCCCCTCGTGCACAGAGTCAATGCAGACCTGCTTGCCATCCCGACTCCAGCGTGGGTGCAGGTCACAGCGGTTTTCCTTGCTCAGTTCCGGAGTGGCATAGAAGCTGCCCAGATTGCGACGCTGGCCGGTCTGCATGTCAAACAGGAACAGAAAGCGCTCGTGCGTGCTGTCGTCTGGATAGGTATCACTGAGCATCCAGCGGGTGCTGACCGGAGAGAAGGTCATATGGCCGTTTTCCACCAGCACATCGCGGCCGATCACCTGCACCTCGCCTTCGTCTACATCGTGATAGAGGTGGTAGTGGATCTCGCCGGCATGCGGCCCCCAGACGATGATGTGCTCGTTGTCCTGCCACAGCGGGTGAGAGATCTGGTACTCCGACTTTTCATAGTCAAACGTGCCTACGGCATCGGGATCGAAGTCGTCGGCCAGTTGCGGCAGCGGATGATCGGAGCACTCCAGCAAGCGCATGTCGGAGCCGTCCGGATTCATGGTGATCAGGCGGTGCAGAAAGCAGGTCTCGTCCTTCACGCGCTCTGTCCAGCGATGCAGAAAAAGGATGCGTGAGGAGGCCGGGTTGACCTCGATATGACTCACCCAGTGGATGGCCTTGTCCATCGACGCCACAGGATGGAATGCCTTGAGTTGCGCATAGCTGACCAGCAGCCGGGCATCGCCTGTCGCCAGCTCCATACCCCAGATGCCATCCTCGGCGGGCGCTAGAGGCAACTCAAACGGCTGGCCCGGCTCGCTGTAGCCAATGGTTTCGTGCGTGATGTAAAGACGCCGGTAGTTGACCGACAGTGCCCAGGCACTGCTGGGTGCCACCACGTACACGGGCATGGGCAGAACGCGGCGCTCTTGCGTATCCACATCCACCACCACGGCGCCAAAGCCGGGGTAAGGAGCGCCCATATCGCCCGTGCGATCGTTATAGATCAGCTTGCGGCCCGAGGTACCGTCCAGCCATTGCAGCTGGCTACCCATCTGAAAGTTCCAGGCGCCGGTCTCGCCCACGGCGTGAAAGCGGTCGCCGTCCTGGGTGTCGAAATAGCCGATCGTGGCCCTGGCCTCTGGGGTCAGATAGATGTCCATCCAGGGTGTTTGCTGCGCCGCGAGCAGGCTATTGCTTCTGTCCCAGTTGGACTTGTTGTAGTAGCCGAAGAAGTGATGCAGGCTGCTGCTGCCCACGCGGCGGCAGGGAACAAAGGAAGAGTCAAAGGAAGTAGTCATCGGATGTCAAGCAGTAGCGTCGCAGCGTCGGGCTGCGACTCGAAAGCGGTTCCAGGCCTGCACAGAGACCCGGCTCTGGTCAGTTCGCCGTGATCTTTCCGGCAGCGATCACCTGATCCCAGCGCTGCTTTTCCCTGGCCACAAAGCTCTGCGCTTCTGGCAAGGTATTGGCCACGGCACTCATCCCCTGCTCCTGCAGCCCTTTGCGGAACTCGGGCGTATTGACCACCTTGCGGATGTCTTCGCTGAGCTTCTGCACCACGGCCTGAGGCACCTTGGAAGACACGGCGACCGTGGTCCATGACGTGGCCACATAGTCCTTCATTCCGGCCTCGCTGGCCGTCGGAACATCCGGCAATGCCGCCAGGCGTTCATTGCCGGTCACCGCCAGCGCCTTGAGCTTGCCGCCCTTGACGTGCGCCAGCACTGTCGGAGGGTTCTCGAACATCAGCTGGATCTGGCCGCCCAGCAAATCGTTGAGCGCGGCAGAACTGCCACGATAGGGAACATGAACAATAGGAGCACCGGACTGCAGCTTGTATAGCTCCCCCATCATATGAACTGACGAGCCCACGCCTGCAGATCCAAAATTGATGCTGCCTGGCTCCTGCTTGGCAAGCGCGGTCAACTCCTGCAGGTTCCTGACTGGCAGATTGGGGGTTGCCACCACCACATGAGGCATCTCTGCCAGCACGGTGACAACGCGCAGCTCCTTGGCGGGGTCGTAAGGCAGTTTTTTGTAGACAGCGTAGGCAGCATGCAGCCCTATGGACCCCACCATCAGCGTGTAGCCGTCCGCAGGCTGGTCGGACACATATTTCCCGCCCAGATGACCGCCAGCCCCGGGCTTGTTTTCCACCACCACAGGCTGGTTCCAGAGACGACCCAGCCTGTCGGCGAGCATGCGGGCCTGCACGTCCGAGCTGCCACCTGCAGTGAACGGCACGATGATGCGAATCTGACGAGCAGGATTGGGATATGCAGAGCTTCCTTCAGCCCGGGCAGAACCGATGCCTGCCAGCGTTGCGGCAGCCAGCACACCCAGACACAGAGAGCGACGAGCGCTAATGCCAAACATCTAATGACTCCTTGGATTTATTTCTGCGCTCTCGATGCCTGAAAGCGCATGCATTGTTTCGTTGGAAGTCAGTGTAGAAAGCCAGCACTACTCAGAAAAATTCATTTTTCAAACCTACCTATACGCAGCTGGTATACCCTTGCATCTCACCATCGAACCGCCTGCGCCATGCCACGCCCCTTGAGTTTTAAGGAAATCGAAGCCTTTCGTGCCGTGATGCAAACCGGCACAACGACCGCTGCGGCCCAGTTGCTGCACACCACGCAGCCGTCCATCAGCCGCCTGCTGGCTCAGATGCAGACAGGCGCGGGCCTGAAGCTGTTTGATATGCATAAAGGACGGCTGCGCCCAACCGCAGAGGCAAGAGAGCTGTTCTCGACCGTGCAGCAGCACTTCGTCGGTCTGGACCGCATAGAGCGCGACCTGCAGGGGCTGCGGCAATTCGGTGCCGGAACCTTGCGCATAGGCTGCACTCCGGCACTGGGCTTGTCCATTGTTCCTGCGGCGCTGCACAACTTTCTGCCCTACTACCCGGGCACCCACATCAGCCTGCAGACGCTAGGCACCATGCACCTTCGGGAAGGGCTGCTGCACGGCCAGTTCGACCTAGTGGTCAGCACCATGGCCATTGGCTCGCCCGAACTCAACGCAAGCGTACTGCACCAGACCCGGGCAGTGTGCGTCATGCATCCAGACCATCCGCTGGCGCAGCGCAGCAACCTGCATGTCAAAGATCTGGAGGGCCAGCTGCTGCTGACCTTGAATTCGGACGACAACATCTACCTGCAGCTTCAGCGAACCATGCTCGAGCATGACGTACGTCCCGGCTCGACCGTCGAAACCACCTACTCCTCCACCATCTGCTGCCTGGCTGCGCAAGGTACGGGCTTGGGAGTCGTGAATCCCTATGTGGCGGCAACGTTTGCCTCGAGCCTCTGCATCAGGCCCTTTCTCCCCGAATGCTCCGTAGAAGTGGTGCTGGCGCTGCCAGGCCATTCCGCCCCTTCGGAGCGCACGCAATGCTTTATCGAAGAGTTGCAGAAGCAGCTGACAGCATAAGGCGATCAGATTCGCGAAAGAGGCCGGTCTCTCACCCGGCCTGCCGCATCAGAGGCAGTGCTGCCGCAGATCTGTACCCACGACCGAGCACCTGGAAGGGGGATGGAGCGATGACAGGCAGCTCGGTATCAACGGGCCTTGCATTGAATCGGCACCATGCGGCCGATCTCCACCGTCAGGTCCGGCCCTTTGCCTCGAATGGTGTTGGGTCCGTTGCTGTAAACAAATCCGGAACCGCTGGGTTGCTGCGACAACTCCACGCTTTGACCGCCACGTATCAGGACCGCCGTGCTGCTGGCCGGCGAAAAACGCACCGATATCGATTCTCCATTGGTACAGTTGAAGGCCACTTCACGCTCTGCATCTTGAGGCGGCGTAGAGCTGCAGGCACTGACAGCGATGGCGATGAACAAGGCGGATCCAGTGGCTCTCATAGATTTCTCTCCTGACGTTACAAAGCAGGACTACGGCAGTCATTGGGCCATACGTGCGGACGATGCCAGCTCCAACGCCTGCAGAGCGATCCGGACCAAGCCGGCCCCCTCCAAACCCAATTTCAGGCAGGGCTCACACGCCTGTCGCGCTCCTGGTCCCGATACAGGCGTGCTTTTTCAGCATACATCGCCTTGTCAGCCCCCTGAACAATGCTCTCTATGGAGGTTCCCTCCTGGCCGCAGGCATGACCCATCGAGACTTGAATACTGTGCCCCGGATAGAACTGATTGTTCAGCTCCAGCAAGGACAGGATGCGCTCCTGCAATGCTACGGCACCGCGCTCATCGGTTCCCGGCAGGAGCACGACAAACTCATCGCCACCGATGCGGGCTGCGCAGGCCGGCGCATCGACTGCCTTGGTCAGAACCTCTCCCATACGCCTCAGCATGGCATCGCCTGCCGTATGGCCATGTTCGTCGTTGACGACCTTGAGGCCATTCATATCTATGGCGATCATGGACAAGGGCCAGGGGCCCTTGCGCGACAGCCGGTTCAGTTCTTCGGTATAAAAAGCACGGTTGCGCAACTGGGTCAGTACATCATGCTTGCCCAGATATTCAAGGTAAGCCTCAGCCTTCTTGCGGGCCGTGATATCCACCAGCGACAGCAGCACCAAGCCCCATTTTTCCGCGTGGCTGCTCATGATGGCGAACTCCATGTGAATATGGAGTACATCACCGGCCAGGCCGTAATTCACCACTTCCCTCTGCTGCACCAGCTTGCCCTCCCAAAGGTCTATCAGCTGCTCGGCAAACGAGTCGTACATTTCGCCCCTGAAAACCCTGGAAAGGTTCTGCAGCAGCTGATGTTTGCTATCAGCACCGAACATTTGCAGCGTCTGTCGATTGACATCAAGGACCTGGATTTCCTGCATGCAGCGCGTCACGAACTCCGGGTGCACCTTCAGAAAGGTCCTGAAGTCGGTGATCCCGCGCGCCCGAACATCGTCCATCAGGCGCTTGACCACGCTGAAGTCCTCGACCCACAGCGACACCGGGGAGTACTCGAAAAGGTCCCTGGCGTACTGCTCGCTGCTCTGCAGCCGCGTCGTGCTCTGCACTTCGGCCGTCACATCCTCCAGAGAGACCAGCACCCGGCTCCAGCTTTGCTCGTAGCCCGGCAGTACGCGTGCCCTCACCTGCACATCGAGTCGCCGCCCATCCAGGGCATAGTTGACCGAACGGGTCTCGAAACTCAGCACCCCGTCCCAAAGTGCGAGCAGCTCGTTCATGATGCTGTCGAGCATGTCGCCGCGAAAGACTTCGTTCAGCCGGCTCTTCAGGGTTTGCTCGTCTGCGGCCTTGAACAGGTCCAGCGTGTACTGGTTGACCCGCAGCACCTTGTAGGACTGACTGCACAGCTTGAGCCGCTCCGGATCCTCTCTGAGGAAGCTCAGCAGATCGCTAACCCCCTGCGCTCGCCACTGATCGAAAATCTGTCTGAGGCCGCTGTAATCCTCCATCCAGAGCGATACCGGGGCGAGGTTGAACATATCCTCGAAATCCAGACCTTCAGCGAGAGAATTTTTCACAAACGATACCTCCGCCAACAATTATTACCGAGACGGCAGGCCTGTGCGCATGCCCTCTTGCGCAGGATCGATGGGCTGGCCTAATACCATAAAAAAGACTCCCGCGGGAGTCTCTCGGCTCAGATCGCCTCGGGCAGCCTCTGCCTTGCAGCCTTCACTTTGTACATGGCGGCATCAGCTTTCTGCAGAGCATCGTCCACATCGGTTTCATCGGGCATCAAGCAGACCATGCCCACGCTGGCTCCGGCATAGTCGATCTTGCGCCCGTCGGCCAGTTGCAAGCTGGTAACAGAGGCCTCGCTCAGCCTAAGCTGCATCTCCCTGATCACACTGTCACCGTCTTCATCGAGCAAGGGCCCTGTGCCGACCATGACGAATTCATCGCCGCCAAAGCGAGCCAGCATGTCACTGCTGCGCAGGCCGGCTCGCAATTGCTCAGCCATGGCACGCAGCAATGCATCCCCGGCTTCATGGCCAAACTGATCATTGATCTGCTTGAAGCGATCAAGATCCACGAATCCCACCAGTACCCATTCACGGGTGCGTCTGCAATGGGCGATGATCCGGTTGAGTTCCTCGGTCACGCAGCGGCGATTGGGCAATCCGGTCAGGGCATCCAGCATGGCCAGCGAGGCCAGCTCCTCGTTGGCATGCTGCAGCGAGCGCACCAGTTGCTCGCGCTCGGCAAAACCCGCAATGATCTTGGCAAACAGGCGCAGCAATTCCTCGGCCTCACCTGCCAGCGCGACGGAGTGATCGCTGGCGGCACACAAAGTGCCGAACAATGCACCATCGGAAAAGCGCACGGGCGTGCTCACATAGGTCTGGATACCCAATTGGCGCGCTGCATCCGAGTCGCCCCAGCACTCGGCCACATTGTCGGTATAGCTGCGCCCCTCATCGAGCGAGCGCTTGCACAAGGTATCGTTCCATGGCACCTCCAGTCCTTCGGGAATCGTCATCCCTCCCGTGTTGAGCGAGTACAGGACATTCTGAATACCGTTTGCCTCATCCACCGTGGTGAGATAGGCCGACTCCAGATCCGTCACTTCCACCATGATTTCCAGCAGAGGCCGCGTGAAGCTGGGCAGATTCTGAGAATTGGATACGGTCTGGGAAAGGCGCTGAATAATTGATGGCATGGTGCAATTTGGGGGAAGGAACACACGACAAGTGAGGCGGCTCAAACAAGGTCTGAGGTCTCGACATCATCGCTTGCATGTGGCTCAGACGATTCGCCAATCATGCAATGAAAGCCGGATTTCAACGCCTGTATTTTCAAGCAATCGATTGTCAGACTAGGCCTGAGGCCACAGGACCCGGACACGCAGGCCGCCCAGTTGCGGTGACTCGTCAAGCACAAGCTCAGCCCCACTGCTTTTCGCAATGCTCTGCACAATTGCCAGCCCCAGTCCACTGCCGCCGGCCATACCACCAGCACCCTGGCCACGCACAAAGCGCTGCAGAACGCGCTGGCGCTCGGCCGCGGCGATGCCCGCACCCGAATCCTCCACCACCAGTGCCCGGCCTTGTTCGTCCTGCAGCCAGCCCACATCGACACGGCCTCCTGCGGGCACGTACTTGATCGCGTTGTCCAGCAGATTGCGCAGCAATACTGCCAGCGCCTCCGCGTCTGCAGGCACGCTGAATGAGCACTGCTGCTGCGGCTCCTCACTCAAACCCATGTCCAGCCCTTTGGCCTGGGCAGCCGGCGCGGCATCCACCAGAGCCTGTTCAACCAGCAAACGCAAGTCGGCCAGCGGCGCACCTTCGGTCTGCGGCTTGGCTTCCTGCCTGGCCAATGCCAGCAGTTGCTCCACCAGTCGCCTGGCGCGCTCGATGCCTTCCGCGAGGCGAGCCTGCGCCGCTTCGCGCTCGGCGCTGTCCGTTGCCTTGCGCAGCAGCTGCAATTGCAGCTGCAAGGCGGCCAGCGGCGAGCGCAACTCATGTGCGGCGTCCGCCACGAAATTCTGCTGAGTCTCAAAAGCCTCGCGCACGCGCTGCAGCAAGCTGTTGAACTCCTGCACCAGAGGGCGCATTTCATCAGGCAAATCATGCTCCGCAACCGGCGCCAGATCCTGAGGCTGACGCAGGGCCAACTCCCTGCGCACCCGCTGCACCGGCGTCAGCGAACGGCGGATCACCCACCACACAGCCAAAGCCAGCAGCGGCAGCAGCAAGACCACAGGCAGCAGGCTGCGCCAAGCCGCAGCGCGCGCCAGAAGTTGACGCACGCGCATGTCCTGGGCAATCTGAATCACCTGAGAGCGTGTCTGCAGCGAGAACACACGATAGGTGGTGCCACGCGCCGGCACATCGGCAAAGCCCAGCACTGCCATCTGTGGCAAGGCCTCGCCCAGGGCCGACTCGAAGATTCTCAGGCCCTCATTGGTCCAGACCTGCACGATGAATTCGTTGTTCTCATCTTCGGGCCGCGTCCCCTGCGCCCGGCCTTTGACATCGACTGGCAGACCCGCTCGCAACGCAAACGCCGTCTGCTGCATCTGGTAGTCGAACAAGGTATCGGTCTGCTCCAGAGCATTGCGATAGGCAAACACCCCCTGCAGAACAGCCACCAGCAAAATCGCCATGCCGATGAACAGCAGCAGACGTCCGCCCAGCGAACCAGGCAGTTTCAGCCGCTTCAATGCCTGGTTTTTGCTCATGGTCTGGGCACCATATATCCAAGACCACGAACATTGAGCACCGCTGCGGCACCGAGCTTTTTACGCAGCCCGTGGATATAGACCTCCACGGCATTGCTGCTGACCTCATCGCCCCAGCCGTAGAGCTTGTCCTCGAGCTGTTGGCGCGACAGCGTGGCCCCGGGCCTTGCCAGCAATGCCTGCAGCACTGCCCATTCACGGCCTGACAGGGTGACCGGCTGACCATTCACACTGGCTTCGCGGGTATTGGGGTTCAGCATGATGCCGCCATGCTCGTACACAGCCTCCAGATGCCCGGCCGCGCGGCGTGCCAGCGCACGAATGCGGGCCAGCAGCTCATCCATGTCATAGGGTTTGATGACATAGTCATCGGCCCCTGCGTCCAGCCCGGCAATGCGATCACGCACCCCATCACGCGCTGTGGCGACCAGCACGGGCGTTGCGTCCTTGCGCGCACGCAACTGGCGCAACACCTGCAGTCCGTCCATTTCCGGCAGCCCCAGATCGAGCAGAACCAGATCGTACTGATGCCCGCGCAAGGCCGTATCGGCCCGGGCTCCGTCCTGAACCCAGTCCACCACATAGCCTTCGCCACGTAGCAGTGCCTGCACGGCCTGGCCGATCATGGTGTCATCTTCAACGAGCAGTAAACGCATGGCGCAAGGATAGCGCCGCTACAGCGGGAATGCCCAGTACCAGAAACAAAGGGTGCATCGCAAGCAGCCTGCATGCCGGCAAGACGAAAGGTGGCAAGCGATGCAGCCTCACGCCAGGCGGGCAAGCCGACACCTCACATGAAGGGCTGCCGGTTACACCGCAGCTTCGATGCCCGGCATCGCCATGCGCGCCTTGGTCAATGCCATGCCCAGATTGGCAGTACGGCGGCAGACAAAGACGGCCACATAGTCGGGCACGGCCTTGCTGCGCAGAAAGACATGAATCAGGTTATCGCTATTGATGATGATTTCCTGAAAATAGTGATGGCCGTCATCGCTAATGCCACGCGAACGCTTGAACAAGGTCTCGATCATGGAGACATTGGGGCCGTTGAACAGATCGGCCGTGGCGGCCGCCACCAGATCAATCACTTCGCGCGGGTGGGAATCCACGGTGCGGATCGATAGCAGCATGCCCGAGGCAGCATCCACATAACCGGCGGCCAGACATTCAGGCACCGAAGCCACGGCCTGCGTCAACACAGCATCCAAACTCATTGGGTTCTCTCTTTCCTATTGCTTATTCTTCGCGTCATGCACCCATTGCCAGCCGGCAGGGAACATGCGATAGCGGTCTTGAAAACATCACGCCATCTTTTGCAGCAATGCGTCTTCGAATTCATATAGCAGCGCTTCCTGCGCCTCGGACTGCACGTACTGCGCGTCAATCAATCGCACGCGACGCAAAGCCTCTTCGGCAGTCAGGCCCTCGCGCACCAGCCAGGCAGCCAGCACGGTGCCGGTGCGCCCCAATCCGGCAAGGCAGTGCACGGCCAGCACCTCGCCACGACGCAGGGCGGCAGACATGCGCGCCAGCAGCATCTGCATCTGCGCCACGGTCGGCGGCTCGTGGTCATAGACCGGCAGGTGAAAGTTCCTGAGCCCGTTGCGGGCCAGCGCTTCCTGCGGAAAATCCCTCTCCGTCAGCGTGATCAGCATGGTGACGCCGCAGCGGCCCAAGGCCTTGAGATCGGCGTCCATGTCGTGCACCACACCCGGCCAGGGAGTACCTGCCAGCCGCCCTGGCACCAGCCAGGAAAATCCGTTCGGACCACGGCTGGCTGGCACGGCATTTTCAGCAGCCTGCAATGGCTGCATTTCCATCAGCACGGCCGCATTGACGGGGCGAGGCTGATAACGGTCTCTAGCGGTCGTTTCAGATGCCGCAAGCGCTGCGGCCGCGACCGGCCGAGGCGCCGCCGATACAGGCTCTGGCGTAGGTAGCACATGTTCCACGACCTCGCTTGCGGCTGAAGACGATATGTGCGGGTCGACAAATTCAGCAATGGCGGCCAGGGCTGGTGCAGACAAGGGAGGCGGCGGCAGCACGTCGTCGGCCAGCTCATGCACAGGCGTTCCTGGCATGGGGACGGCGCAGCTGCCGCTGCGCACAAACTGCTGACCGGCAGCACTGAGCGGATGCTGGATGAACTCCGCCATTGCCGCAGTTTCCTGGATACGCCCACCAGCGAGCAACAGCATCTGCTGCGCAGCAGCCTGGGCATGCTGCTGCTGGTGCGTGACCAGCAGCACACTGCGGTGCTGACCGATCTGCTTGATCACGTCCAGCAGCAAAAATGCCTCATAGCCCTCCAACTCGGCCGTGGGCTCGTCGATCATCAAAACCGCCGGCCTGGCCCAGGCCTCGCGCAAAATGGCCACGGCACGTTGCTGCACCGCACTCAACAGCATGGTGGGCTTGTCCAGCACCTGGGCCAGCTCGGCCAGGCCATAGTGCTGCAGTTGCTCGCTCACCCAATGGCGCCATTGCAGTGGCGCACGTGACTCGCTCTGGCGCGCCTTCTCGATCAGCGCATCAAGGGTGTTGGCGCGCATCAGCCTGGCATGCTGCTGCACCAGGCGAGGCAAGGCCTGCTCGCCATCGGCGCTCAAAGGCATGTGCAATGGCTGATCGGCATAGACCACCAGCCCCCAGCTGCGAAAGCGCGGATTGCCCCCATTCAGTCCAGCCAGCGTGCGCAGCAGCGTGGACTTGCCCGTGCCCGCAGGACCCAGCAAAGCGGTTACGCCTGATTGCGGCAGTGTGAAATCCACTTCGGCCAGAACCACTCGTGGACCGAATGAAGCGCCCAGGCCTTGCACTTGCAGACTGTGTTGCTGATCCAAGAATGTCCCCTTCGCAGCGCCTGCTTCGAGGGCCGTCACGATTTGTTTGCGGTCACACCGAATCGCCACCGCATGGCGCCAAAAAGGCGAATGAATGTTTTGGCCGGCAGTCTATGGCATTACATCCCCAGCAACTTGTTACTCCTGAAAACATGACAACAACATGGGGAAATCCTCTTAAAAATCATTTATTTAGATGTTTTTTGTTTTGAATCAATAGAATCAGATAAAGAAAAACCGCAACCGGAACGGTTGCGGTTTTCTGCGTAGTCAAGGCGCCAGTCAACCCAGTCGCACCGGCACAAAGATCTTGTTGCCATCGCGCCAGATCAGCACGGCCACGGTCTTGTCCGCCTTGGCGACTGCGGCCCGCACCTCGTCGATATTTCCGGCGGGGGCGCCGTTGATGGACAGCAGCACATCGCCCTGGCTGATGCCTGCGGCTGCAGCCGGACCGCTGGCCTGAGCCACCAGCAGACCGGAATCCACGCCGATCTGCTGCTTCTCCTCGGGCTGCAGGGGGCGCAGTGCCAGACCCAGCTTGCCCTTGTCACCATCGGGTGAGGACTTGGCCACCTTCACCGCCTTGTCACTGGCATCTCCGAGGGTCGCGCTCAGGGTCTTGGATTCACCCTTGCGCCAGACTTCCAGCGTCACTTTCTGCCCGGGCAGGGACTGACCGATGAAGGCTGGCAGATCGCCGGAGCCGACCACAGGCTTGCCATCCACCTTGCGCACCACATCGCCGGGCTCCAGTCCGGCCTTGGCGGCGGGGCCGTTCTTTTCGACACTGGCCACCAATGCACCTTCCGGCTTGTCCAGCTTGAAGGAGTCGGCAAAGGCCTGGTTGACCTCCTGCACGCTCACGCCCAGCTTGGCATGCTGTGCCTTGCCGGTTGTCTGAATCTGCTCTTGCACACGGGTAGCCAGTTCGATGGGAATCGCAAACGACACCCCCTGATAGCCCCCCGAGCGGGTGTAGATCTGGCTGTTGATGCCCACGACCTCGCCCTGAGCATTGAACAGCGGGCCACCGGAGTTGCCGGGGTTGATGGCCACGTCCGTCTGTAGAAAAGGCACAAAGGAGTCATCAGGCAGAGAACGCCCCTTGGCACTCACCACACCGGCCGTCACGCTGTTTTCAAAACCGAAGGGCGAGCCTATCGCCAGCACCCAGTCCCCCACACGCAACTGGCTGGTCTGGCCCAGCTTGACCGTTGGCAGGCCGCTGGCCTCAATCTTGAGTACCGCCACATCGGTCTTGGGATCGGCTCCCAACACCTTGGCCCGGAACTCACGACGGTCGTTGAGCTTGACCGTCACTTCCTTGGCTCCGCGCACCACATGGGCGTTGGTCAGAATCACGCCATCGCTGGACACGATAAAGCCCGAGCCCTGTCCGCGCATGGGTGTATCGGGCTGCTGCGCACGCGGCCCCATGCCTTGACCACCGGGCATGCCCGGAATGCCGAACTGGCGGAAGAATTCAAAGAAGGGATCGTCAGGGCTGATGCCTGGGCCCTGTTGCTGACGTTCGCTGGCCTGGTCGCCTTCATCGTCGCTCATGGCACGAGAGGAACCCACCACGCTGATATTGACCACGGCCGCGCCATTACGCGCCGTGATATCCGCAAAATTGGGAGCATTCACCGCAGGCAGGTTAAGCGCTGCGGGCTGCGCAACCACTGCAGACTCGGTGGCCTGGGCTGCGCTGCGGGTTCCCACCAGACCGGCACCGGTGGCGCCCAATGCGCCAATCGCACCAGCAGCCACCAGGGCCATCACCAGTCGGCGAGGCGTGGACAGAATTGTGTTCATGGTCATCCTTTCAAAGAAAAGCACCGGATCGGTGTCATTGAAGGGAAGTTTGACCATCCACACTTAGGCGAGACTTAGGCGTTCGCGGCTTTCAGCAAGGCTCCTGAATCGGAATCCGCCCACACTTGCCGCCCCGTGACCTCAGGCCTCTTGCGCCCGAGACTCGCCTCACTCAGATCAGCTCCAGCACCAGCTCCGGCGGACGGCACAGCTTGGCGCCCTTGGGCGTGACCACGATGGGGCGATTGAGCAGCACCGGATGCGCAGCCACGGCCTGAATCAGCTGCACATCGCCGACAGCGGCGTTGTCCAGACCCAGCTCCTTGAACTGGGCCTCCTTGCTGCGCAGCAAGTCACGCACAGGCACGCCCAAGTGCGCCACCAGCTCGGCCAGCTCGGGCGCAGTCAGTGGCGTGGCGAGGTAATCCACGATATTGGGCTCGATGCCACGCTCGCGCAGCAATGCCAGTGCGCCACGCGAATTGCTGCAGCGGTTGTTGTGGAAGATGGTGATATCGGGACGATTCACGGGGGTGTCTGTACTTGTATTCATGGCTGCAGTGTAGCGAGCCCGGCTTTGCCCGCAGTCGCTGCATAGCAGCTATGCCGGCAGCGCCAGAGCCGGGCCGCGCGCCATCTCATAGACTGTCTGCAAAACATCGAGAGGAGACATCAATGACCGCTTTCACCGAGCGCGAGCCCCTGGCGCTGACCCGTCGCCAATGGAGCCAATGGGCTGCAGCAGCCGCCCTGGGCGGGCTGGCCGGCACGGCCCTGGCGCAAGATGCCAAATACCCCGCCAAGCCCATACGCCTGGTCATTCCGTTCACTCCAGGCGGCTCTGCCGACATTCTCGGACGTGCCATCGGTCACGAGCTGACCCTCGCCTGGGGCCAGAGCGTGGTGCCGGAAAACGTTGCCGGCGCGGGCGGCAGCATTGGCGCGGACCGCGTGGCAAAGGCCGGTGCCGATGGCTACACCCTGCTCATGGGCCATGTGGGCACGCTGGCCGTCACCCCCACGCTCTACCCCAAACTGCCTTACGACCCCATCAAGAGCTTTACTCCCCTGGCCTGGGTGGCGCGTGTGCCCAATGTGCTGGTCGTGCATCCTTCGCTGCCGGTCCATGATCTGGCATCGTTCATCAGCTACGCCAAGGCCAATCCCGGAGCGGTGAACTTCAGCTCGGGCGGCAACGGCAGCGCCGCGCATATGACCATGGCCTATCTGAGCCTGCAAGCAGGGCTGAAGATGCAGCATGTGCCCTACAAGGGCACGGCGCCCGCCGTCAATGATCTGGTGGCAGGTCAGGTTCAGGCCCTGTTCACCGGCATTCCCGCCGTGCTTGCGCAGATCCGCGCAGGCCAGATCAAGGCGATTGCCGTGTCGTCACCGCAGCGCATCCCTGCGCTGTCCCATGTGCCCACCGTGGCCGAAGCAGGCCTGCCCGGCTTCGAGGCCGACCAATGGTATGGCGTGGTCGGCCCGGCCAACATGCCTGCCGATGTGGTCGCCAGGATCAATCAGCAGATCAATGCTTCGCTCAAAAGCCCGGCCATTCTGGAACGCCTGCAAAGCGAAGGTGCCCAGCCCATGCCCAGCACACCCAAGGTCTTTGGCGATCTGATCGTCAAAGACCTTGCGCGCTGGCGCAAGGTCATCATCGACAGCAAGATGACGCTGTGAACGGACAGCATTGAGGCTTCAGGCAGCAGCGGAAGCGGCGGCCACAGCAGCCGTCGCCGGTTCCAGCTCTTCCTCGTGCGCATCGAACTCGCGCCCAGGCAGCAGCAGATTCAGGCCCACGGCCACCAGCGCACCCACGGTGATGCCCGAACCAAAGACCTCACGCACAAAGGCCGGCATCTTGGAGAGCAGATCGGGACGCACCGTCACGGCCAGACCACAGCCCAGCGAGACCGCAATGATCAGACCGCTGCGGCGTGTTTGCTCGGCGCTGCTGAGCATGCGGACGCCCGCCAGGATGATCATGGCAAACATCATCAGACCCGCGCCGCCGAGCACGGGCTGGGGAATCGTCACCACCAGCGCGCCCAGCACCGGGAACAGGCCGGCCAGCAACAGCATCACGCCGGTCAGCATCACCACATGGCGGCTGGCCACGCCGGTGAGTGAAACCACGCCCACGTTCTGCGCAAAGGTGGAAACCGGCGGGCTCGACATCACGGCGGCAAAGGCCGATCCCACGCCGTCGCACAACATGCCGCTGGCCAGGCGCTTGCCGCGGATCGGCGTCTGCGTTGCCGCTCCCAGGGCCATGAATGTTCCGGTGGTCTCGACAATGGTCACGAGAAAGGCGATGGACATGGCAACGATGCCCGACACCGGAAAGCTCATGCCGAAATGCAGCGGCTGCGGAATCGCGAAGATCGGCGCCTCGCGCACCTGGGTGAAGTCGATCAGGCCCAGGGCCAGGCACAGCAGATAGCCGCAGGCAATGCCCAGCACCACGGCCGATGCCGAGATCACGCCCTTGCCCCATTGCACAAAGCCGATCACCAGCGCCAGCACAAAGCCGGCAATCGCCAGATTGCCCACGGCGCCGTAGCTGCCGCTGCCCACGCCGCCTGCGGCCCAGTCCACGGCGACGGGCGTGAGCGACAACCCGATCATGGTCACAACCACGCTGGTCACGGTATGCGGAAAGAATCGACGGATCACCGGCATGAAAAAGCTGCCGATGATCATCACCAGCGAACCCACCAATGAGGAGCCCAGGATGCCCGGCACGCCATGCTCCAGCCCCACGCTGATGCCCGCGCCGACAAAGGCAAAGCTCGTACCCATCACGCAAGGCAGGCGTATGCCGACAGGTCCCACGCCGCGGCACTGGATGATGGTGACGACGCCCGAGCCCAGCAAAGCCGCATTGACCAGGGCCACGATCTGGTCGGCCGGCAGCTTGAGCGCGCCGCCGAACACCAGCGGCACGGCGATGATGCCGCCCAGCGCGGCGAGCAGATGCTGCAGCGAAAGCAGCGTGGTGGTGATGAGGCTGGGCGGACGGTCTTCCACCCCGTAAAGCAGTTTTTCCATGGTCTTGTCTCCTGTTTTTTAGGTATGCAATCGCCGGGGAATAGGCTTCCCCGCGAAGGCCACAAGACTAAGCACGCAACCGGGAGTTCTCATATGCCGTTGCCGATACAGCCCATGCGCGGCGCCGTATAGCTTGGCCGGCATCGAGAAAGAACTTCTGGCACTCCAAGTCACCTGACACCAGTCCCGAGCCCACTTTTCTTCCAGCGCCACAAAGGCTTGGAATCTCTCTCACACCGATGTCCAGCCATCGCAATGGACCCACGATGGCCGTCACCGAAAAGTCTCAATGCCCTGCTGCTGCTCGCTCGAACAGGCTGCGCGCAAGATTGCGGTGCTGGCCCAGCACCACGGGCAGGTCGGCGGTCAGCAGACATCCATCCTCGACCACCACGCGGCCGTTGATGACGCTGCTGGATACATTGGCCGGTGTGCAGAACACCAGCGCCGCCACGGGGTCATGGCCTGCGCCCGCATAGCCGACAGCCTCCATGTCGAAGGCCACGAAGTCGGCCGACATGCCGGGGGCCAGCGCGCCGATGTCGTCGCGGTTGAGCACGCGTGCACCGCCCAGCGTGGCAATTTCCAGCGCCTCGCGGGCACTCATGGCCGCCGGGCCGTAGCCCACGCGCTGCAGCAGCATGGCCTGGCGCGCCTCGCCCAGCATGTGGGCTCCGTCGTTCGATGCGCTGCCGTCCACACCCAGGGCCACGGGCACGCCCGCATCGCGCATGCTGCGAATGGGCGCGATGCCAGAGGCCAGGCGCATGTTGGAGCATGGGCAGTGCGCCACACCGGTGCCGGTGCGCGCAAACAGCGCAATTCCTTCGGGATCGAGCTTGACGCAATGCGCATGCCAGACGTCGCGCCCTACCCAGCCCAGGTCCTCGGCGTATTGCGCCGGAGTAAGGCCGAATTTTTCGCGCGAGAAAGCCACGTCGTTGTCGTTCTCGGCCAGATGGGTGTGCAGCGAGACGCCATGCGCACGCGCCAGCACCGCCGATTCGCGCATCAGATCGCGGGTCACCGAGAACGGCGAGCAAGGCGCCAGCACCACGCACAGCATGGAGTGGCGCGAGCCGTCGTGGTACTGCTGGATCAGGCGCAGGCTGTCGCGCAAAATGGCCTCTTCCTCCTCCACCACCACATCGGGCGGCAGGCCGCCTTTGCTGCGGCCCAGGCTCATTGAGCCGCGCGCGGCGTGAAAGCGCATGCCCATCTGCTGAGCAGCCGCGATGGAGTCGTCCAGGCGCGAGCCATTGGGGAACAGGTAGAGATGGTCGCTGGTCGTGGTACAGCCCGACAGCATGAGCTCGGCCATGGCGGTCTGGGTGGAGACATGGATCATCTCGGGCGTCAGGTGAGACCACAGCATGTAGAGGTTCTGCAGCCACGAGAACAGCTCGGCATCCTGGGCCGCCGGCACGGCACGCGTCAGGCTCTGGTACATGTGGTGGTGGGTGTTGACCAGGCCCGGTGTCACGACCTTGCCGCGCATGTCCAGCACGCGCGCCAGGCCCTCTTCTGCCATGCGGCGATACTGCGCCGGCAGTTCGGCCGTTGCGCCCACCCACAGCAGGGCCGGGCCGTCCGCCACCAGAGCGCCATCTTTGATCTCGCGGCGCTGCGCATCCATGGTGACCAATACGTCGGCATTCAGGGCTATCAGGGTCATGGTTTTTTCTCTCCAAACAAGAAGCGCAAGTCTAGAGAGCCACCCAAGTGCGCGATAGCGCTGAATTTCGCCAACCATGTCCACAAAATGTGGACAAAGAATCAGTGTTTTCTGGCGTAGAGCCGCGCCAGCGCGGATTCGATGCTTGCCGCCATGAGTGCTGCAGCAGCACTCAGCTCCGCGCCCTTGCGCACGAACAGCATCAGGGTCTGGCGCTGCAGATGTGCGTCGCGCAGAGGCACGAAACTGAGCGAGCCGCGATCCAGCTCCTCCAGCACATCCAGCGCGTTGAGCAGGGCAATGCCTTCGCCCAGCATGACCAGGCGCTGTATCAAGGCCATGGAGGTGGACTCGGCCACCGGCGTCACCTCGATGGCACTGCGCGCAAAGGCTTCGTTGAGCAGACTGCGTATGGTCAGGGCCGGTGCCGGCAGAATCAGCGGATGCCCCACGCATTCGCTGAGCAGCAGCGAGGACTGATGGGCCAGCGGGTGCTCGACCGGCAGGATGGCTCCGATCTGCCATTCGCTGGCTGCCAGCATGCGCAAACCGGGTCTCGGCGCCAGATCGTAGGCAAGACCCAGGTCCACCTCTCCGGCTTCCACGGCAGACACGATGGCCTGGGTGGGCAGGTCGATGACACGCACGACCATCCCCGGATGGCTGCTGCGAAAGTCATGCACCAGCGATGGCAGCAAGGAGCCCGCCAGGCCGGACGTCGCCGCCACAGTGATCTCGCCGCGTCTCATGCCCTTGAAGTCGGCAATGCGTTCGCGCAGCGCCGCATGTTCGCGCAAGGTGCTGCGCACATGAGTCAGTACCATCTCACCCAGAGGCGTCAGACGCAAGCGATTGTGGATGCGGTCGAACAGCGGCGCACCCAGCTCGGCCTCCAGATCGAGGATCTGCCGGTTCACGGCCGTGGGAGCCACATGCAGATACTCGGCCGCCTTGCGGATGGAGCCGCGGCGGACCACTTCATCGAGATAGCGCAAAACTCTGGCGTGCATGCGCGCAGCCTACACGGGTTTGACCGGCCGCGGAAAGCGCCGGCAGAGCACCTAGTTCTGGCGCAGCCTGTCCACTTCGGTGTGCAGGTCCTTGGCCCAGGCGCGGCGGTCACGTCCCTGGGCAGTCTCAGCCTCGCCGTAATGCACCACGGCAATCAGCTGGTCCGAGCAAAGCACGCGCCAGATGGAGCCCAGCAGGGTCTCGTCGCCCACATAGGTAGCGGCATAGCTGGTGCCGCCGGTTTTGCCGTCGACAAAGCGCAGCCCCACGGGCTGCACCGGCGCATCGCATTGCACGGCGGCTTCGAGCAGATTGGAGTGAAACGAAAGCAGGCTGCGCCCGTCGCCCGTCGTCCCCTCGGGAAAGACGGCCAGGATTTCGCCGCGTTTGAAGGCCTCTTCCATGGCACCCACCATACGCACTGCATCGCGGCGCGAGCTGCGCTGGATGTAGAGCGTGCCCGCTGCCGTCGCCAGCGTGCCGATGATGGGCCAGCCCTTGACGTCGGACTTGGAGATAAAGCGGCAATGGCGTGCCGCATGCAGCAGGGGAATATCGAGCCAGGAGATATGGTTGCTGACCATCAGCACCGGCCCTTTGGCTGGCGGCAGGCCTCTGACCTCCAACTGCACCCCGGCGCGCAGCAGCAGCGCTGCGGCCCAGGCCTGCACATGCTCGTGCTGTTGCTGGTAGTGCAGCTGCGGAAAGCGAAACGCCACGATCCAGGCGCCCTTGGCCACATGGGCCAGCAGACGCAGTCCGCGCCAGACTGCGCGCAAGCCGGTTCTGATTTTGTGCAAGCCGTTTGCCATGATTTCCGATGAGTGTAGCGACTCGCCTCGCACAAGTTGCACCAACTTGAAACCGGCAAGCGCCTAAAACTGGCGCAATGCAAAGTCAGAGGCACCGAGGGTGTCGTCCCCCTCCCGAAGCAACGCATCGAGAGAGGGGGAAGCGGCAAAGCCGCTCAGGGGGAGCCTATCGTTGATAAGCGACAGCGCCGTCAACGATAGTCGTTACCACGCGCGCAGGCAGCTCGTAGCCATTGAAGGGTGTGCTCTTGCCCTGGCTCTGCAGCGCCTTGGGATCGACCGTCCACTCAGCCTCGGGGTCGATGATGCACAAATCAGCGACTCCTCCCACCTTGAGCTGGCCCAGCAGGGACTGCTGCTCGCCCAGGGCACTACCCAGCACGGCTACGGGCGCCGAAGTAACGACAGCCAGTGCGCGGTTCAGCGGCACCTTGTAGTCGCGGCTCCACTTCACGGCGATGGACAGCAGCAGCTCCACGCCGGTCGCACCGGGTTCGGCTTCGGCAAAAGGCAGCACCTTGGCGTCTTCATCCACCGGGCAGTGATCGGACACCAGCGCATCGATGGTGCCGTCCGCCAGTGCGGCAGACAGCGCATCGCGGTCGCGCTGCTGGCGCAGCACGGGCACCACACGGGCGCTGCTGTCGAAGTAGCCGATATCGTTCTCGGTCAGCAGCAGCGAGTTGATGGACACGTCGGCGGTCACGTTCAGGCCTTCGGCCTTGGCTCGGCGCACCAGCTCCACGCCTGCTGCGCTGGAGATGCGGCACAGGTGAATCCGGGTCTGCGAGCCACGGATCAGCTCGAAGATGGTATGCAGCGCAATCGTCTCTGCCGCCACGGACACTCCGGCCAGACCCATGCGGGTGGCCAGCGCGCCACTGGCGGCCACGCCCTTGCCCAGATCCTTGTCCTGGGGACGCAGCCACACGGCATAGCCGAAGGTGTTGGCATAGCTCAGCGCACGGCTCAGCGTGGTGATGCTGGACAGCGGCACATCGGCCTGACCGAAGGCCACGCAGCCGGACTCGGTCAGCTCGGCCATCTCGGTCAGCGTTTCGCCCTTGAGGCCTACGGTCAGCGCCCCCATGGGGAACAAACGCGACTTGTGCTGCTTCTCGGCACGGAACTTGAGCATTTCCACCAGGCCCTGCTCGTCGAGCACAGGCTCGGTATCGGGCGGGCAGACCAGGCTGGTCACGCCACCGGCCACGGCAGCCGCCATCTCGGACTGCAGCATGCCTTCATGCTCATGGCCGGGCTCGCGCAGGCGCACGGCCAGGTCCACCAGACCGGGCAGCACCCACTGACCCGAGGCGTCGATTTCACGCTCGGCCACAAAGCCATCGGGCACCGTGCCGATGCCGGCGATCACGCTGCCATCGATGGCGATATCGGCCTGCTGGTCGAAGCCTCGTGCCGGGTCCATCACCCGGCCATTGCGAATCAAAATCTTCATGGTTTGGCACCAAATTGGCTTCCAGCCCTTGTCACACAAGCGCTAGCAGCTACAAAAAACATATTGAACCCAATGCCACCCTGCCCTGTGTGCCGGCCAGCTGTCGAATGAGACGCCGAGCAAGAGCCGCCTCGCGGCGAGGGCGTCGTCCCCTTTCCCGCAGCAGCGCTGCGAGAGAAGGGGGAAGCGGCGCAGCCGCTCAGGGGGATGGCCTGATGTTTCATCAGGCTTCGTTACCAGCGACGATCGACATGACAGCCATGCGCACGGCGATACCGAAGGTCACCTGCGACAGGATCACGGCCTGCGGGCCGTCCACCACGGCGGAGTCGATCTCCACGCCGCGGTTGATGGGACCGGGGTGCATGACGATGGCATCGGGCTTGGCCAGCTCCAGGCGCTTTTCGGTCAGGCCGAAGCTCTTGAAGTATTCCTGGCTCGAAGGCAGCAGCGCCCCGCTCATGCGCTCGTTCTGCAGCCGCAGCATGATGATGACGTCGCAGTCCTTGATGCCCTCCTCCAGATTGTGGAAGACGCGCACGCCCATGCTGGCCATGTCCGAGGGCACCAGGGTGCGCGGGCCGACCACGCGCACCTCGGCAGCACCGAGCGTGGTCAGGGCGTGGATGTCCGAGCGCGCCACGCGCGAGTGCAGCACGTCGCCCACGATGGCCACGCGCAGATTGGAGAAGTCCTGCTTGTAGTGGCGGATGGTGTACATGTCCAGCAGCCCCTGGGTGGGGTGGGCATGGCGGCCGTCACCGGCATTGACCACATGCACATGGGGAGCCACATGCTTGGCGATCAGATAGGGAGCACCCGACTCGCTATGGCGCACGACAAAGATGTCGGCCGCCATGGCCGAGAGGTTGTCGATCGTGTCCAGCAGGGTCTCACCCTTGCTGGCCGAGCTGCGCGCGATGTCCAGGTTGAACACGTCGGCCGACAGGCGCTTGGCCGCAATTTCGAAGGTGGTGCGGGTGCGCGTGCTGTTCTCGAAGAACAGATTGAACACGCTCTTGCCGCGCAGCAGCGGCACCTTCTTGACTTCACGGTCGTTGACGCTGACGAAGTTGCTGGCCGTGTCGAGAATCTGGGTCAGGATGTCCTTGGACAGGCCTTCGGTGGAGAGCAGGTGGATCAGCTCGCCGTTCTTGTTGAGTTGGGGGTTGCGCTTGTACAGCACGATCAGGCCTCTTGAATGCGGAAGTGGAAAACACCGCCCTCGTCGCGCGCCAGCGCCAGGGAACGGTCGGCCGGCAGCGCCACGCGCGCTGCGGCAAAGTCGGCCTGGATGGGCAGCTCGCGCCCTCCCCGGTCCACCAGGACGGCCAGTCGCACGCTGGCGGGACGGCCGTAGTCATAGAGTTCGTTGAGCACGGCACGCACGGTGCGGCCGGTGTAGAGCACATCGTCGAGCACCAGCACATCGGCGCCGTTCACATCGAAGGCGATCTGTGTCTGGGCGCTGGAAGCCATGCCGCGCTGGGCAAAATCGTCGCGGTGCAGCGAGGAAGACAGCACGCTGGGCTTGCCCTTGAGATTCAGATCCTTGTGCAGACGCTCGACCAGCCAGGCACCGCCCGAGGTGATGCCCGCCAGACGGGTGTTCGGCCCCATGATGCGCTGCACGCCGCGCAGCAGCTCGCTATACAGGGCTTCGGCGTCCAGGATCAGGCTGCCCTGACCGGCAATGGTTTCACTCATGGGAGACTCCTCAAAAACTGTTCAAGAATGATGCAGGCCGAAGCCGCGTCGGCGTCGCGTGCGCCACCCGCCAGGGCTTCGGTCGTGCTGTAGCGTTCGTCCACCTCGTACACCGGCAGCTTGAAGCGGCTTCTGAGCTGACGGCCGAATTTCAGGGCCCGGGCGGTGTTCTCGTGCGCCGCGCCATCGGGGTGGTAGGGCACGCCTATCACCAGGGCATTGGGCTGCCACTCGCGGATCAGCTTCTCCACCGCGGCCAGGCGTGCATCCGCCCCTTCGGCCTTGATGGTGGGCAGCGGGTTGGCGCCGCCGAGCACGCGGTTGCCCGAGGCGCAGCCCGTGCGCTTGATGCCAAAGTCAAAGCCCAGGAACTGCTGGAAATGGGCCGGCACCTCGGGCTTTTGCGGTGCGGGTGCAGGCGCCGATGCAGGCTTGGCAGCCGCATTTTCGGCCGAGGAAAAAGTCGAGGAAAAGGCCGCATCGGCGGCCTTGTTGGAAGAGGAAATATCGTTCATGCGCGACCCGACTCTGGGGACAACATCCAGCGCTGCAGACCCAGCAGGCCCAGCGCGCGGTCATAGCGCTCGTCCACCGGGGTGCTGAAGATCACCTCGGGGTCGGCCTCCACGGTCAGCCAGGCGTTTTCGCCGATTTCGGATTCGAGCTGGCCTTCATCCCAGGAGGAGTAACCCAGCGTGACCAGCACGCGTTTGGGGCCGGCACCGTCAGACAGGGCTTCGAGCACATCCTTGGACGTGGTCATCTCCAGGCCGCCTGGAATGGTCATGGTCGAGGCATAGGCCGATTCGTTCTCGGGTGCGCCTTCGATGACCATGGGCTCATGCAGCACAAAGCCGCGATCGGTCTGTACCGGGCCACCGGTAAAGACCTGCTGGTCGCGCAAATCATCGCGTTTGAGACCCAAATCCACTTTTTGCAGCAGGCCTTGCAGGCTGAGCTTGGAGGGCTTGTTGATAATCAGACCGAGCGCGCCACGCTCGCTATGCTCGCACAGGTAAACAACGCTGCGCGAAAACGACTCATCTTCCAGGCCGGGCATGGCAATCAGGAAGTGGTGCGTCAAGTTGATAGGCGCAGATTCTGCAGACATGCAGAGATTTTAATGGCGATCCATGACTCCTTCTTACCCTGTGGGCTTGATCTGGCTGCGGCGCGACCTGCGTCTGGCTGATAACGCAGCCCTTTATCACGCATTGCAGCAATGTGAAAAGCTGTATTGCGTCTTTGTCTTCGACGACAGCATTCTTGCCGCCCTGCCCCGCGCCGACCGCCGCGTGGAATTCATCTGCCAGAGTCTGGCCGAGCTGGATGCGGCCCTGCGCGAGACCACGGGGCGTCCGCAGGCAGGGTTGATCACGCGGCGCGGCCTGCCCCAGGACATCATCCCGGCCCTGGCCCGGCAACTGGGCGCGGGTGCGGTCTTCTGCAACGACGACGACGAGCCGGCGGCTCTTGCCCGCGACGCCCAGGTGGCGCGCAGCCTCAAGACCCAGGGCCAGTTGCTGCTGCGCTTCAAGGACCACCGCATTTTTGCGCGCGACGAGGTGCTGACCCAGAGCCTGTCGCCGTTTTCGGTCTTCACACCCTACAAGAATGCCTGGCTGCGGAAAATCACGCCGTTCTACCTCTCGGCCTACCCCAGCGAGCGCAATCTGGCGAGCAAGCTGGCCGACCTGCCGGACACCGAGCACCGCCCGCTCCCCTCGGCTGCGGATCTGGGCTTTGCCCCGGACACGCTGGCCGGCCTGCGCCTACCCACCGGCGTCAGCGGTGCACGCCAGTTGCTGGCCGATTTTCTGCCGCGCCTGCCGCAGTACAAGGCGGCGCGCGACTTTCCGGCCCTCAAGGGGCCCAGCTATCTCAGCGTCCATCTGCGCTTCGGCACCGTGTCGATACGCGAGCTGGCTCGACTCGCCCATGAGGCGGCACACAACGAGGACTGGTCTGCCGCAGCGCGCGAAGGAGCGGCCACCTGGCTCAGTGAGCTGATCTGGCGCGACTTCTACTTCCAGATCCTAGCCCACCAGCCCTATGTCGTGGAACGCAGCTTCAAGCCAGCCTATGACGCTATCGAATGGGAGACGGGAGCCGAAGCCGACGCCCTCTTTACCGCCTGGTGCGAGGGCCGCACCGGCTACCCGCTGGTCGATGCCGCCATGCGCCAGCTCAATACCAGCGGCTATATGCACAACCGGCTGCGCATGGTCACGGCCAGCTTTCTGGTCAAGGACCTGGGTCTGGACTGGCGCCGGGGCGAAGCCTATTTCGCCGAAAAGCTCAATGACTTCGATCTGGCGGCCAATAACGGCGGCTGGCAATGGGCGGCCTCCACGGGCTGCGATGCCCAGCCCTGGTTCCGCATCTTCAACCCGGTGACCCAGAGCGAGAAGTTCGATCCGGACGGAAAGTTCATCGTGCGCTACGTCCCCGAGCTGACGCCCTTGCCGGCCAAGCTGCGACATGCTCCATGGCTGGCCAAGCCGCTGGAAATGGCTGAAGCAGGCATCACACTGGGCCGCGGCTATCCCTTGCCCGTCGTGGATCATGCGGCGGCGAGGGAGAAAACCCTGGCGCGCTACGGAATCCTCAAGAAGGAGTCCTGATCTGCCTCCTGCCTTCAGGCCCTGTGACGGTCCTGCCCAAAGGCACAGTGCATGCTGCTTTTACGAGACTGTCAGGTGCTCTGCCGGCGCCCTTTCAAAAAAAAGAAGCGGCCTGCGCATGTCCCTCCTACATTTCAGATTGATATCAACCTGAAATGCAATACTGACTGGCGCAAGCCTCTTCCCTATCAGGAGCAACGCTTATTCGACCACCACTCCTGGCTCCTCGGCAGGCCCGCCAAGCGGGCTGCGCTCGGGTGCAGGGCCGCTGCGCTGCAGCGCGTAATGCCGGATCAGGCCCAACAGTTCCTCATCGGAATAGGGCTTGCCCAGATAGTGGTTGGCGCCCAGATCACGGGCCATTTCACGGTGCTTCTGGGCAATGCGTGAAGTGATCATGACCACGGGCAGGCCTTCCAGCGTCTGATCGGCGCGGATATTGCGCAGCAGATCGAAGCCGTCCATGCGCGGCATTTCGATGTCCGACAGCACCAGGGTCGGGCGCTCGTCCTGCAGACGCTCCATGGCTTGCAGGCCGTCGGCTGCCAGCGTGACGCGGTAGCCTTCGCGCTGCAGCAGACGCTGGGTGACGCGGCGCACGGTGATGGAGTCATCCACCACCAGCACCAGCGGCACCGTGGTCTGCGCGGCATCGGCGCCCAGCAGATCGAAGCCGCCGGCCTCGGCCTGCTGGCCGCCCTCGGCTGCCGCCTGCTCGGCCCTGGCCAGCATGGCGCGCACATGCTCGCCATGGACGTTGGCCAGCGCCACCGGGTTGTAGATCTGCACGACAGCACCCGAGGGCAGCACGGACATGCCGGTCAGGCCCGGAAGGCGCGACAGCTGCGGGCCCAGGTTCTTGATCACCACTTCCTGGTTGCCCAGCACTTCGTCCACATGCAGCGCCACGCGCTGCGAGGCACTGCGCACGATCACCACGGGGCGCGTGCGGCCGAGGTTTTCCTCGCTGCGCAGCGAGGTCTGCCACAGCGCACCGGCCCAGTAGAAAGACATGACTTCGCTGCCGTCCTGGAACTCCTGCCGGCGGTAGCTTTCCTCCAGCACATCGACGGGCACGCGGCGCACGATTTCCACCAGATTGGCGGGCACGCCCATGGACACGGCACCCATGCGCAGCATCACCACCTGGGTCACTGCCGTGGTCAGCGGCAGCACCAGACGGAAGGCGCTGCCCCTGCCGGGTTCGGTATGGGTCTCGATACGACCGCCCAGGGCGTTGACCTCGGAGCGCACCACATCCATGCCGATGCCGCGACCGGCAACACCCGTCACCTCGGTGGCCGTGGTGAAGCCCGGCTCGAAGATCAGGCGCGCCGCATCTTCCAGCGTCATGGGGCGCTCTTCAGTCCACAGCTTGAGGCTGATGGCCTTGCTGCGAATCCGCTCCAGGTCCAGGCCGGCACCGTCATCTTCCACCGACAGCGCCACGTCGTTGCGCTCCTGGCTCAGCACGATCTCGATGGTGCCGACAGCCGGCTTGCCCAGCGCCTCGCGCTGCTCGGGCAATTCAATGCCGTGGGCCACGCAGTTGCGCAGCAGATGCTCGAAGGCCGGCATCATGCGCTCCAGCATGCCGCGGTCCATTTCGATGGTGCCGCCCAGAATGTTCAGGCGCACCTGCTTGCCCATCTCCTTGGAGGTCTGGCGCACCACGGCATACAGTCGCTCGGCAAAGGAGTCGAACTCCACCATGCGCGTGCGCAGCAGATCGCGCTGCAGATCGCGCGCCTGCCGGCCCTGGGCCACCAGATCGTCTTCGGCTGCCGCCAGATCCCGCTGCAGATTGCGCTGCACCGTGGCCACGTCGTTGACCGACTCAGCCATCATGCGCGTGAGCTCCTGCACGCGCGTGAAGCGGTCGAACTCCAGCGGATCAAAGCCGGCAGCCGTGTCCTTGGACAGGGCCAGACGCGACTGCATCTGGCTTTCGGCCTGCACCTCGATGTCGCGCAGCTGCGTGCGCAGACGCTCCAGGTTGCCCGTCAGATCATGAAGCGCCGAGCGGGCCTGCGACAGGCGCGCATCGACACGCGAGCGCGCAATCAACACTTCGCCGGTCTGGGAAATCAGGCGGTCCAGCAGCTGTGCACGCACGCGCACGGTCTGCTGCGAGGCGGCGCGCGGCACCACCGGCGCCGGCAGCTGAATCGCCTGCACGATCTCTGCGGCGCTCTTCTCGCCGGCCTCGGCAGCCGTCGCAGTCGGCGTCGCCTCGGTCTCTGCCGCACCCAGATGCAGCGCTGCCTGTGCCAGATGGTCGTCCAGCTGCGCCAACGGCTGCTCGGGCTCCTGCTCGCCGGCCATGCGCAGCACATCAAAGCTGGCCTGCAAAGCGTCGAAACTGCTCAGCAGCGGCTCTATCGCGTCGGCAGCGGGACGCTCCTGGTCAATGCGTTCCACCGCCGATTCCAGGCGGTGGGCCATTTCGCCCATGCGCATGGCACCCGCCAGGCGGGCGCTGCCCTTGATGGTGTGCAGGGCACGCAGGACTTCGTTGCGGGCTTCATCCAGCGCCGGGCGACCATGCCAGCGGCGCAGTGAAGCGCCGAGCTTGGGCAACAGGTCAATGGCTTCTTCTTCGAAGATGGGGAACAGGTCGGGATCGACCTGATCGAGCACATCGATGTCGTCTTCGTCATCGCCGGCATGCACCGCCAGCGCGATGGCTTCATCGATGCGGCGCTGCAGCTCGGCCTCATGCTCCACGCTGCCTCCGGCAGGCACCATCGAATATGGCGGCTGCTGCGCTGGAAGCGGCGGCACATCCAGCAAGGTGTCGGCAGCCGCTGCATCCACGGCTTCCTCGACGGGCTCCACATCAGAAGCATCGGAAAGCGGGGGCAAAGCCGCTTCCTCAGACAGCTCGGCAGCAAAGTCCAGTGGCAAATCCTTGGGGTCGGCGGGCTGCTGCAGCGCCTGCACCTCGGGCCACCCGGCCTCGTCCAGTCCGGCCAGATCGACCGACTCGAGATCGACCGGCTCGCCCAGGGCGCTGGCATCGATGGGGGTGTCCAGAATTTCGCGCAGTGCCTCTTCGACGGCGGGCAAGGCGTCCTTGAGAAAGCCCGCCGCAAACTGATGCAGCAGACGGCGTACCTCATCGGACGCGCTCAGGCATTGCTGAATCTGCAGCGCGCTGGCGTAGCCCTGAGGCTGCAGATGCAGCAGTGCATGCTCGAGCAAACGCGCCAGCTCCGACAAGGCCTTGAAGCCCACGGTGCCGGAGCTGCCTGCCAGCGAATGCGCCAGCGCGATCGCATCGTCGGGAACGGCTTCGCCGGGCTCCTGCAGCCACTGCTGCAACACCTCGCCCAGACGCTCGGACCAGTCGTCCGCTTCATTGAGATAGACGTTGTACAGCGCTGCGCTGATACGCAGGCCGTCAATATTGCGATAGCCGTCATCCAGCTCGGCTGTCTGCTCAGGCAGCGGCTCCGTCACAGGGACTTCGGGCTCTGCTGCCCGAACCGGCTCTTCGGCCATGACTGGCTCGGGCACGCCATCCAGCAAGGCCTCAATCGCCTCCAGCTCCAGCACTGCCTCTGCGGACGGCAACTCGGCCACCGCGTCCTCGGCGGCCGTCTCCACGGAAGCCACATCTGCGGAGGCCGTCTCAGTGGGGCCCATCTCAACAGACGCTGTTTCCACGGTGGCCGTATCCGCCTCCATAGCGGTCTGCACGGCAATGGCGGCCTGTTCGCTTTCGCGCATGGCCGCTTCGAAGGCGGCGAAGTCCAGCTCCTCCAGCTCGTCCGCACTGCTGCCTTGCTCTGGCAAGGACTGAGCCTCCGCCACAGCATCGGCAGCCGTGTCTTCGGTCTGCTCTGGCGCAGGCTCGGCTTCCGACTCCAGTGTGGGCAGCGCGGATGCTTCGAGCAGCTCCGGTGCCGCCAACTGCTGCAGCAGATCGTCGGGAATATCCAGCTGCGGCAAGGCGAAGTCTGCCGTTGCCACCTCAGGTTCAGGAACAGGCTCCTGCCCTGGTACGGAAGACAGCTCCTCCAGGGAGAAGTCCAGTTCCGGCATGGCAAATGCGGGCTCGCTCTGGGCAATCCGGGCATCGGAGCCGGGCTCTGCAGCCACAGCCTCGAACTCCTGCGGCCATTCCAGCTCGGCGGCCAGCGCAGGGGGCAGCTCCGGCACTGGCTCGTGCGCTGCAGCGGCTTGCGCCTCGGGCACATCCCATACCGGCTCCATGTGCTGCGCGCGCTCGGAGCGACGTGGAACCAGGGCCACGTCGGCACGCTCGCCCTCCAGACGCATAGCGTCGGCGGCCGCTCGGAAGGCCGTTGCCGACCAGTTCTGCGCCTGCTGGTTCTCGATATCCTGGGCCCAGGCGGCAAAGGCTTTCAGGGCATCCTGAGCCAACTGCTGCATGGCCTGCGGCATGGGCCGCTGCTCTGCCAACCAGGCATTAAGCATCTGCTCCATGGCCCAGCCGGCTTCGCCAAACTCATCCAGCCCCACCATGCGCGAGCTGCCCTTGAGCGTGTGAAACGCGCGGCGCAGTGTGGTCTGCTCGCTCAGGTTGCCGGGCTCATCGGCCAGAGCCTGCAGGGCTTGCAAGCCGTTATCCACGACTTCACGGGCTTCCTCCAGGAAGATGGACAGCAACTCATCATCACCATCCAGCTCTTCGGCGCTCAGTTCGGCAGCAGCAGACAGGGGCTGCGTCGCAGCAACTGCCGCGCTGCTCGGGATGGCCGGAGCCTGGCCTGCTTGGGAGGCGATGGCGGCGTCATCCGCTGCCGGCCTGCCCGATTGCATGTCCGCGAATACCTGAGCCATGGCATCGGCCAGGGCATCGGAGCCTGCAACCGCCGGCTCGGCAGCAACAGGTGCAGGCCCTGCCTCGAAGTCAGGCAAGGCACCTGGCTCGGTTGCGGCCCATGGCGGGGTATCTTCGTCATCGCCGTGCCTAGCATGCAACGGCTGTGCCTGCCCCTCGGCATCAGAAACCTGCCAATACCCCTCGCTGGCTTGCAACGGCTTTGTCTCCGCCACAGTACCAAAAACCGGGCAATCGCCGGGCTTGGCCTGCAAGGGCTGTGTCTGGGCCACCGTACCAAAAACCGGCCACGCTTCGTCAGGCGGCGGAGGGGCCGCGACCGAGGGCTCGACTGCCGGGGCCAGGGCTGGCGTCAGCGCCGCCGCAGCAGCCGGAGGCTGCGCGGACGAGACGCCATCCATGGGAATATCCACGGTAGGACGGAAGGCTTCGGGGCCGCGACTGCGGCTGTGACCCATGACGATGCGAAGCTCGTCCTTTTCCTCGTCATAGACAAACAGCTTGCGCGCCATATTGCGCTGGTAGCTGAGCATGTCGATGAGAAAGCCCATGGCACCCAGACTGCTGCCCAGCTTCTCGAAGATCTGGGGCTGATTCTCGACCGCCACCTCGCCGAGCATCAGATGCTCGACGGTGTCACGCATGCGCTGCATGGCGGTCGCGGCCTGCTCGAAGCCCAGCACCGACAGCACGCCGCGCATCTGCGCCATCTGGCCCGGCACCGAAGCCAGCACCGAGGTATCGGAGGGGTTGCGAAAGAACAGATCCAGCTGCTTCTCTGCCTCGCCCAGGGTGATGCGCAGCTCGCCAACCACCGATCCCATGGTCTGCTGGTCACTGGCCTGACGGTAGAGCTCCTCCATCCAGATTTCCAGCGGCTCGGACTGCGCGCCATGCAACGCCGCATCCAGACGCTGGACCAGCACGCTGGACTGGGCGGCCTGTATTTCGTCGTCATGCCCGGCGGTCATGAAGCTGGCCTGCAGATACAGCACTGCGGTCGCCACCTCCATGGCCAGCTCGGCCGGTGGCGGCTCGCCGATGCGCTCCACCGTCTCGGCGACACGAATCAGCGCGCGCGCCAGACCGTGACTGACAGGCTGCAACTTGACCAGCGACTCGGACACCAGCCCGAACTGCTCGGCCATGGACCGGATCTTGCTGCGGTCGCCGCCGGCGACCGCTGACCAGGTTTCGGCGGCGGCCGCAATGCGCTTGCGCGCCTGCACCAGCACCGAGGGATCGAAACGCCCATAGCGCGCCACGTGGTAGTCCACCACCGGCATGTGCTCCATGGCATAGGCCTCAAGCACGGCCTTCAGGCTTTCGCCGGCCTGCTCGCGGGGCTTGGCCTGCGCGCAGAAGAACATCAGATCCTGCAGCAGGCGGGCGGGCGGCAGACTGTCGCCCTTGGCCATGCTGGCGTACTGCATGAGCACGCGCGAAGCCATGCGCTTGACGTAGATGTCGGCGGTAATGAGTCCGCGTGCCTGGCCGTCAAAGAAGGCCGCTGCAATCTTCCAGAAACTGCGCGCCGCCACATCTTCGGGCTGAGCGGCCGCAAAGCGCCGGCAGAGCTCGCACATCTGCGCAGCCGCCTCCCGGTCGTCGCTCTTGACCATACGCAGCACCACGCCGTCCAGCATGGCACGTGCATGCGGGCCATAGGCCAGCGGCTCGGGCATGGTTCCGGTCCAGCGGGGCTCGCGCGCACGGCGCTCCGCGGGCCACAGGTCTGCCGGGTGTGCCTTGTCGTTGCCGGCCAGCACCTGGGTCTCGCGGTACTGGGGGAACAAGGCTACGGCTGAGACCTGCTGACCGGCCAGCACGGCCTCCAGGAATTCCATCAGCGCAAAGTGCGTACGCTCCAGCGTGGTCGCCGCTTCCTGCGTGCAGTATTCGGGGCGCTGTACGAAGCGGTTGACCGCTGCTTCCATGCTGCGCATCACCTGCGCCGGAGCGGTGACGCCCACCATCTCCAGGGCGCCGCAGGCCTGGTGCAGCTGCTGGCGCGCAATGCGCAGCGCCGATGTATCCAACTCTTCAAGATCAGACAAACGGGCTGCATCCGCATCGCGCATGAAACGGTTCACCGCCTTGGACGCTGCCTCCAGCGACTTGCGCACTTCATCGAGCACCCAGGCCAGCGGGCCCAGATCCTGCTCTGCAGTTGCAGACATGGCTGCACGTATTGGCGAGTCGTCAACCACTGACATGCTCTAGTTCCTTAACCCTCAAGGGTCGTGCATTTTTATGAGAGAAAGAGCCAGTCAAATCAGGCAATCTTGAATCGGGAAACGGACTGACGCAGCTCTTCAGCCATATGGGAGAGCTCGCGCACCTGCTGCGCAGTGGTGCGGGTGCCCTCGCCGGTTTGCTCGGTCACGGCAAAAATGTGCTGAATGTTTTCCGCCACGCCGTTGGCCATATTGGCTTCACGCGAAGTGGAGTTGGAAATCTGCTCGATCAGCTCGGCCAGTCGGCGCGACACGCTGTCGATTTCAGACAGTGCGGTACCCGCAGAGTCGGACAGACGGGCTCCTTCGACCACACCCTGGGTAGAACGCTCCATGGCGGCCACGGCATCCTGGGTATCGGTCTGAATCGCCTTCACCAGCGCGGCAATCTGTCGGGTGGCGTCAGCAGAGCGCTCCGCCAGACGCTGCACTTCTTCGGCCACCACCGAGAAGCCTCGACCGGCTTCACCGGCGGACGCAGCCTGAATGGCGGCGTTCAGCGCCAGCACGTTGGTCTGCTCGGTAATGTCCGAAATCAGTTCGGTAATTTCACCGATCTCCTGGGACGATTCGCCAAGGCGCTTGATTCGCTTGGAAGTGTCCTGAATCTGATCGCGGATGGAGTTCATGCCGCCGATGGCGTTCTGCACGGCCTTGAGACCCGAATCCGCAGCCTGCAGCGACTGCCGGGCCACCTGGGCTGATTCCTGCGCCTGGGCAGAGACGTTGTTGATACGGCCGGCCATGTCCAGAATCGACTTGCCGGTTTCGCGAATTTCATGCAGCTGCTCGTTCGATGCTGCCAGCAGCTCGGTCGAGGTGACGTCCACCTGCTCGGTGGTCTGTGCCACTCGGGTCACGGTGTTCTGCACCGAACCCACCAGAGCGCGCAGCTCTTCCACCGTGTAGTTCACCGAGTCGGCGATCGCGCCGGTAATGTCCTCGGTCACGGTGGCTTCCTGCGTCAGGTCGCCTTCGGCCACCGATTGCAACTCGTTCATCAAACGCAGAATCGCCGCCTGGTTGGCGTCGTTGATGCGCTTGGCTTCCTGCTCCTGCAAACGGGCATCGACCTGATGGCGCTCGGCTTCCTGCTGACGCGCACGGCTGTCCAGCAGCTGCACGCGCGAGATGCCGATACCACTCAGAACCGCGGCCAGAATGGCCACGGCCAGCAGCGCCAGCTGCAGCATGCTGGCTCCACCCAGTCCCTGCAGAGCCGTCTGCAGCTGCTCCAGCTGCTGACGCAGCGGTTCGCTGTCGTTGTTGATGCTGCCCTGCGCTTCACGGGCCGACACCAGACCTTGCAGATTGCCCAGAATGGCGCTGGCCTGAGTGCGCGTATCGTCGTACTGCTTGATCAGCGTCTCGAGCTGTTCACGCACCTGGGGATCGCGTGCCGCCGACAGCCGCATTTCGGCGCTGCCGTTGAGCAGGCCTTCGGAGATTTCCTTGAAGGAGTTCAAGTCCTTGCCGAGCAGGAACACAGCCTCGGGGCTCACGCCCTCCAGGGTCTGGAATTCATTGGCAGACTTGGCGATCCGCTGGGTCAGCATCACCAGCTGGCCGGCAGCAGAGATCTCGGCCGAGCCAGCGCCTTGCTGCAGCTTCAGCGAGGAAATGGTTTCAGCGGTTTCCAGCAGATCGGAGGACTGACGGTTGATGGTGCGCAGCGCGTCGCCCACCTGGGTCAGCGTCTTTTGCTGCCCGAGAATCAGCCCCGCACTCTTTTCCGCGCGCTCCATCAGGGTGCTGATGGAGCTGAGCTCGTCCTGCAAGCCGCCGCCCAGAGCATTCACGCCCAGGTCGGAATCGCCGGCAGCCAGCGCTCGCACATTGCGCGCCAGAACGCCGGCGCTGTCCTTGACGTCGGCAAACGCGGGAGCGGCCCCCGTCATGGCGATGGAGACCGACTTGGCCAGGCGCTGCGACTGCATCAGCGCCTGACCGGTAGCCGCCAGCTGCTGGTTGGAGTTGTTGGCTTCGCGCAGCATCCAGGCCGACAGCACCACCAGCACCAGCACCGAGCCACCCAGCAGGGTGAACAGGGTGCGCTGGTGCTTGGCGGTCGTGGCCGTGCCGAGAATGGGCAGGCTCACCAGCTCATCCGCACGGGCCGTCTCCTCGACGCCAAAGACGGAAGGTGCCCCCTGCACGCTGTTGAGCGAGCCGTCATACAGATCCTGTACGACCGTGTCTCCCATCATGCTGCTATCACCACTGGCGGCTGCCGCGATGGGCTTGCGTCGGAACAACTGATTTATTTTCTGTGCAAAGGACATAGCGCTGTATCCAGGAACCTCAAGCACGAATGCTCAAAAATTTGGCGGTTTGAGACAGGGGCTGCAATTTCAGCTCCTGCCAGCGGCGGCCGCTCGCATCGATATGGACGGCTCCAAAGAAACTCGGGGAATGCTCAGGCGTGGGCTCGGACCTGGAAAACGCGTCTGCGGCACGCAAGCCCAGCAGACGATCGGCCAGCAGGGCAGCATTGACCTCCAGAGCTGGATTGAAGGCCAGGAGGCTGCAATCCATCAGTTCCTGCTCATTGCGGGCGTTGCCATGACCGAGCAGCTGAGCCAGGTCCACAACGCCCATCAGGGAACCGCGCAGATTGGCGATGCCCAGAAACCAGGCCTGTGTGTAAGGGACGGGCTGAACGCCGGTCCAGGGGAAGATCTCTCCCGCCTGGTTCAGCGGCAGCAAATAGTCCCGTCCGCCAGCCTGCACTGCCAGCCAGGCAGCCACGCTGACGCCTTCGCTGCGTGCTGCCTGCAGGCGCCCGGCCAGACGGGATTGAAGATCTCGGAGGGCTTCACGGTTCGCCATAAGCAGCGCAGCTCGTTATAGAGCGGCGATCTTGGCTTGCAGCTCGGCTGCATCCACGGGCTTGGTGATATAGCCACGTGCGCCCTGACGCATGCCCCAGACCCGGTCGGTTTCCTGATTCTTGCTGGTGCACATGATGATGGGCACATCGGCATACAGGGGATCGCGCGAGATGGCGCGCGTCAGCTGAAAGCCGTTCTGTCCGGGCATGACCACGTCCATCAGGATCAGGTCGGGCTTGTCCTCGGCCAGACGCTTCATGGCTTCCTCGCCGTTTTCCGCAGTGCGCACCTGCAGGCCCTGCTTTTGCAGGATATCGCTCAGAGCCATCAGCTCCGTCTTGGAATCGTCAACGACCAGAACTTTTTGAATTGTCATCATGCAGCTCCCACATCTGCAGCTTGCAGCGCGAACTGTTGTACGGCTTGCAGCAATTGATCTTTGGTGAATGGTTTGGTCAGATAGTCCTGACAGCCCACCATGCGGCCACGGGCCTTGTCGAATACACCGTCCTTGGATGACAGCATCACGACGGGCGTATTGGCAAAACGCGCATTGCGCTTGATGATGGCGCAGGTCTGATAGCCGTCGAGCTTGGGCATCAGAATGTCGCAGAAGATGAGTTGCGGCTGGTAGTCGTTGACCTTGGACAAGGCATCGAAGCCGTCATCGGCCAGGAGAACCTCGTAACCACCTTGCTTGAGGAAAATTTCAGCGCTGCGGCGGATGGTATTGCTGTCATCCACGACCAGAACGCGCAAAGGCGCAGCAGGTGCTGTCACGGTGAAATCCCTCCCAATTCGGTCGTCCATGGAATCGAGTGTCTCTGGCACTCAGATTTCCACCATTTCAAAGTCTTCCTTGCGCGCACCGCATTCCGGGCATGTCCAGTTCATGGGCACATCTTCCCAGCGGGTGTTCGGAGCAATTCCATGTTCGGGGCAGCCTTGGGCTTCGTCATAAAGCCAGCCACAGGTCAAACACATCCAGGTTTTAGGGTCAGTCACAGCTTAAAGGGGCTTCACATAGAATGCAACGATTGTATCTAGTCACAACCCCGGCTCCCACCCTTGCATTCCCGGGTGCAAACTGGGGTGCGCCATGGCATTGAACCCCATCTCCTCCTCCCCCCCTCGCCGCACCCGCCAGGAAGAAGCGACAGAATCCGCTCCTGTCTGCGTGCTTTCCTTCAACAGCAGTGACCCCAGCGGAGCCAGCGGACTCTCGGCCGACATCGCCACCATCTCCTCCATCGGCGGTCATGCGCTGCCGGTGGCCTGCGGTGCCTACGCCAGAGACACGGCGCGCATCTACGAGCACTTTGCACTCGACGATGACGCGGTGACCGAGCAGGCGCGCACGGTGCTGGAGGACATTGCCGTCACCGCCATCAAGGTCGGCTTCGTGGGCAGCCCAGCCAATCTGGCGGCCATCGCCACGATCTCATCGGACTACCCCGACATTCCCATCATCAGCTACATGCCGGACCTCTCCTGGTGGGAGGACGACAAGCAGGATCAGTACCTCGACGCGTTCAAGGAGCTTGTCCTGCCTCAAACCTCGGTGTTGGTTGGAAACCACAACACGCTGTGGCGCTGGCTGCTGCCGGACTGGGAAAACAGCCGTGCGCCCACGGCGCGCGACATTGCCATGGCCGCCGAGGCACTGGAAGTGCCTTATGTGCTGGTCACCGGCATCCCTCTGCCCGACCAGTTCGTGGACAACGTGCTGACTACGGCCCAGTCCGTACTGGGCAACAGCAAGTACGAGATGTTTGATGCCACGTTCACAGGCGCCGGTGATACGCTGTCCGCAGCGATCACGGCCCTGCTGGCCACCGGCAACGACCTGGGCGCTGCGACCCTGGAGGCGCTGGAATACCTGGACCACAGCCTGGATGCAGGCTTTCGCCCCGGCATGGGCCACTATCTGCCGGATCGTCTTTTCTGGGCACAGCCCACCGAGGACGAGGAGTCTAAAGACGAGCAGGCCGAAGACTCCACCGATGACGAACCCGACTCCAAGCCGATTGAAGGCTTTGTGATTCCTTCCCATGACACAAAACACTGATCTGAATACTGCACTGTTCGAGCGCGCCAAGGGCGTGATCCCCGGCGGCGTGAACTCGCCCGTGCGCGCGTTTGCCGCCGTGGGCGGCACTCCCCGTTTCGTGAAGCGTGCACAAGGCGCTTATTTCTGGGACCAGAACGATCAGCAGTTCACCGACTACATCGGCAGCTGGGGCCCCATGATCCTGGGCCACGGCCACCCCGAAGTGGTTGAGGCCGTGCAGGCCGCAGTCCTCGAAGGCTTCAGCTTCGGCGCCCCCACCGAGCGCGAAGTGGTGCTGGCCGAGAAGATTCGCGCCCTCGTGCCCAGCATGGACATGGTGCGTCTGGTCAGCTCCGGCACCGAAGCCGGCATGAGTGCGCTGCGCCTGGCGCGCGGCTACACCGGCCGCAACAAGATCATCAAGTTCAACGGCTGCTACCACGGCCATGCGGATTCGCTGCTGGTCAAGGCCGGCTCGGGTCTGGCCACCTTCGGCGCCTCGTCCTCGGCCGGTGTGCCTGCCGATGTGGCCAAGGACACCATCGTGCTGGAGTACAACGACATCGCCCAGCTCGAAGAGGCCTTTGCCAAGATGGGCGGCGACATCGCCTGCGTCATCATGGAGCCGATTGCCGGCAATATGAACTTTGTGCGCGCCTCGGTGGCCTTCACCCGCCGCATCTCCGAGCTGACCCGCGAACATGGCGCGCTGCTGATCTATGACGAAGTCATGACCGGTTTCCGTGTGGCTCTGGGCAGCGCACAAAGCCTGTATGCCAAGGAGATCGAAGGCTTTGCGCCCGACATCACCGTGATGGGCAAGGTCATCGGCGGCGGCATGCCGATGGCGGCCTTCGGAGCACGCCGCGAGATCATGGAAAAGCTCTCGCCACTGGGCCCCGTCTACCAGGCCGGCACGCTGTCGGGCAACCCGATTGCCACGGCCTGCGGCCTGAAGACGCTGGAGCTGATCAGCCGCCCCGGCTTCCACGCTGAGCTGCACCTCAAGACCGGCCACCTGATGCAAGGCCTGAAGGCCGAAGCCAATGCCGCTGGCATTCCCTTCAGCGTGGACTGGCAAGGCGGGCTGTTCGGCTTCTATTTCCTGCCCGAGCTGCCCACGCACTACGCCCAGGTCATGAAGACCGACGGCAAGGTCTTCAACAAGTTCTATCATGGCATGCTGGAGCGCGGCCATTACTTTGCTCCGGCGCTGTACGAGGCAGGCTTTGTCAGCGCGGCACACAGCGACGAAGACATCGACCGCACCATTGAAGCGGCACGCGAAGTCTTCAAGACACTGTAAATCCCCGCACGCCCGCCAGGCCCTGCAGCCCATGTCTGCAGGGCTTTTTGTTTTTGCGGCAGACAGTGGCCGCACCCGGGCAGCGCACCAACCTTTCCTCAGGGCCGCTGGAAAGCGGCTCTGGCGCGCTCCACTTCGGCTCTGGTGATGCAGCCCGGCGCATGGTCATTGACCATGCCCATGGCCTGCATCAGCGCATACATGGTGGTCGGCCCGACAAACTTCCAGCCGCGCTTCTTGAGCTCCTTGGACAGGGTTTGCGACTCCGGCGTCTGGGCCTGAATGGTCGTGCCCGTCGAGGGCACAGCCGGCTGATAGCGCCAGAAGAACGCGGCCAGCGAGCCTTCGGCCTGGACCATTTCGATGGCCCTCTGGGCGTTGTTGATCGCGGCCTCGATCTTGCCACGGTGGCGCACAATGCCCGCGTCCTGCAGAAGGCGCTGCACATCGGCCTCGCCGAACTGCGCGACGCGCCGGAAATCGAAACCTGCAAAGGCGGCCCGGAAGTTCTCGCGCTTGTTGAGAATGGTCAGCCAGCTCAGGCCGGACTGGAAGCCTTCCAGGCAGAGCTTCTCGAACAGGCGCTGATCGCTGTCCACCGGGAATCCCCATTCGCGGTCGTGATAGTGCACGTAGCCCGGCGTGGCCAGACACCAGCGGCAGCGCTGCTGGCCGTCTTCGGCGGGCTGGGTGGGGGAGCGGGTCGGCGTGGTCTGGGTGGGTTCGGTACTCATGCCCAGCACTCTAACCAATGCAAAAGCCCTGCAGGGCGTTCCGTGCAGGGCTTTTGTTTTGATAGCTTCTCACGATTGATATCAAACGATTTCAGATACAAAACATATTGAAATCTATAAATATCAATCGCTATAAGCTCACTTTTTATCCGCCTGGGCCAGGCGTGAATGGCGCATGCCATAGGCCATATAGATCACCGCACCCAGCGCCATCCAGCCCAGAAAGCGCAGCCAGGTCAGCGTGGTCAGATTCAGCATCAGATAAAAGCACAGCAGGGCCGAGAGCACAGGCAGCACCGGCACCCAGGGCACGCGGTAGCCGGTGCCGGCGTCGGGGCGCTTCTTGCGCAGCAGCAGCACGCCGATGCTGACCAGCACAAAGGCCGACAGCGTGCCGATGTTGATCATCTCCTCCAGCAACTCTACCTTGGTGAAGCCCGCCAGGACTGCGACGACGGCACCCACCATCAGTTGCAGGCGTACCGGCGTCTTGCGCCTGGCCGAGGTCACGCTCCAGCTGCGCGGCAGCAGGCCGTCGCGCGACAGCGCCATCAGGATCCGGGCCGAGCCCATGAGCAGCACCATGACCACGGTGGTCAGACCCAGCAGCACGCCCACGGCGATCACCTGGGCGGCCCAGTTGGCGCCCACGCTGATGAAGGCCGTGGCCAGCGAGGGATTCTCGGCCTTGGCCAGCTCGGTATAGGGCACCATGCCGGTCAGCGCCAGCGTGACCAGGATGTAGAGCAGGGTCACCAGCGCCAGGCCGCCGAAGATGCCGCGCGGCAGCGTTTTCTGCGGATCCCTGACTTCCTCGGCCGAGGTGGCGACCACGTCGAAGCCGATGAAGGCAAAGAACACCAGCGATGCGCCCGAGATCACGCCCAGCCAGCCGTACTGACTGGGGCGGGCGCCGAACAGCCAAGCCAGCATGGGCTGGCCCCAGACATCGGCGGTCACGCCATGCCCTGCCATGGGCGGCTGGGCCGGCGGCACAAAGGGCGTGAAGTTCTTCAGGTCCATATAGGTGAAGCCCACCACGATCACGAACAGGGTGATGGCGATCTTGATCAGGGTGAACACATTGTTGACCCGGGCCGACTCCTGCGTGCCCAGGATCAGCAGCCCGGTGAATACCGTCACGATGAAGAACGGCCCCCACTCCAGGCTGATGGCTCCCAGATGCAGGGTGCTGGGAATATCCACGCCTGCCGTGGCAAACACCGTGGACAGGTAGATGCCCCAGTACTTGGCGATCACCGCGCCGGCGGCAATCATCTCCAGCAGCAGATTCCAGCCGATGATCCAGGCCACGCCCTCACCCAGCGTCAGATAGGTGTAGGTATAGGCGCTGCCCGTGACCGGGACGCTGGAGGCGAACTCCGCATAGCACATGGTGGCCAGCGCGCAGGTGGCAGCCGCCAGGATGAAGGAAAAGATCACGGCCGGCCCGGCAAAGCTGCCCGCCGCGCGCGCGCCGACCGAGAAAATGCCGGCACCGACGGCCACGGCCACGCCGAGAATCATCAGGTCGAACGCGCCCAGGCTGCGTTGAAGTTGACGGCCCGGCTCGTCCGAATCGGCCAGCGCCTGTTCAATGGTTTTGGTTTTCAGCCACTGCATGCATATCTCCAGGCTCTTGGCCGCACTTGTCGTGCGGCGTCTTCGGCCCGGTCCTTTTGTTCAAAACCGCATCCTAGGGATTTCACCAATAATGCGCAGCTTCCCTGCAGCATCACCAGTCTGTTTGCATGTTTTGTGCGGACCCGGCTACACAGCCTTCGTAAAACCGGCTAGCCAGCCGCGTGCTTCACGAAGCCTGCACAGGGCGCATGCACAGCGCCGCAGTCCTGCATGCAAGCGATCACTGACGCAGGATTCGCAATGGACCGGGCCAGCCCCGAAAATTCAGATGCGCGGCGGCTGCGGCGGCACATCGGCCGGGCGAATCAGCACACAGAGAACGGCTGTCAACAGCAACGCCGTGACCACATCCAGCACATGGTGCTGGTGCACCAGCATGGTGGAGGCGCAGATGGCCACACTCCACAGCACCATGAGCACGCACAGCACACGGCGGCCGTGCGGCCATTGCGCCTGGCAGATGGCCAGACAGGTCAGCGCCGTGTAGACGATGTGCAGCGAGGGCAGCAGATTGTGCGGCTGGTCCACAAAGAACATGGTCGAGAAAATGCTGCGATAGGGCTCCACCTCGGGGATCACGCGGTCGAAGGCCAGATTCGCCGGAAACAGCACAAAGACCAGGCCGCAGATCAGCGTGGCCAGCACCTGGCGCTTGCCCAGCGCCGCCGTATCGGGCTGGCCCACCAGCCAGAACGGCAGGGCCAGAAACGGGAAAAACGAGAAATAGACAAAGATGAATTCCGGCACCAGCGGAATCATCGCGTCCCAGCGCGTGATGAAGTCATAGCGATGATCGCGCAGGCTGGCCAGCCAGTTGGCCGTAGGATAGATCGCGTAGGTGGCGATATTCACCCAGATGGCCCAGAAGACAAAGCCGCGCTGGCGCGCCGGGGCATGCACAGGCCCGTGCAGGGCTTGATCGGCTTGGCTCAGCGCAGGAGCGGGCGCGGGCGGTTTTCTCATGTGCGAATTATGAAAGCAAGGCCGGCCGCCCTGCGCAGGCTACAAAGCAAAAAAGGCTGGCAGCACAAAGCGCTGGCAGCCTTTGAATTCACGCAGGATCTCGGAAACCCGGCTTATTGAGCCGCAGCCGATGGTGCCTGAGCCGACAGTACCCAACGGGCCATCTGCAGAGAATCGGCCTCGCTGATTTGCGGGTGGCGCGGCATGATCACATTGCCCCAGACACCCACGCTGCCGCTGCGAATCTTGTCTGCCAGATAGCTCTGGGCATCGGCTTGCGAGCCGTACTTCTGTGCGATCTCCGTAAAGCCAGGGCCCACAAATTTGCGGTCCAGACCATGGCAGCGCATGCAGTCTGCGCCCTCCACCAGCTTTCGGGCCGCCGCCAGCTCGGGCTTGGCTGCCACCAGCGCATCCGCCGCCTTCTCAGCCGTGCTGACCCGCATGATGCGCCAGCCGATATTGGCCACACCCAGGGCCGACGCCAGCATGACCAGCCCGATCAGCCAGCCAATCCAGCGCGGTCTGGGCGGATAGTTTTCTTCGTCGTCGATGGGATCTGTCATACCAAGCACCAGATTCAAAAAAGAATGGCCAGCAAATGCCGACCACAGAGCACAAAGTACAAAACTGGCGCGCCCTAAAACCAGAGACACCAAGGAAGCGCCGCCGCGCACCGAGGGTGTCGTCCCCCTCCGGCGCTAAGCGCCAGAGAGGGGGAAGGCGCGATAGCGCCCCAGGGGGAGCAATTAGTGCCTGAAATGGCGCACGCCGGTGAACACCATGGCCACGCCACGCTCATTGGCCGCATCGATCACTTCCTGATCGCGCATGGAGCCGCCGGGCTGGGCCACGCAGGTCGCGCCTGCATCGACCACCACGTCCAGACCGTCACGGAAGGGGAAGAAGGCATCCGACGCCACGACGGTGTTCTGCAGCGACAGCTTGGCGGCTTCGGCCTTGATGGAAGCAATGCGGGCCGAATCCAGGCGCGACATCTGGCCGGCACCCACGCCCATGGTCATGCCGTTCTTGCAGAAGACGATGGCATTGGACTTGACGAACTTGGCCACATTCCAGGCGAACAGCAGATCATTCAGCTCTTCGGGCGTAGGCTGCTTGACGGTCACGACCTTCAGGTCGGCCAGCTTGAGCTCATGGTTGTCGGAGGTCTGCAGCAGCAGGCCGGAACCGATGCGTTTGGATTCGATGGCGTTGCGGCCGTTGTCCCAGTCGGTCACGCCGCCGGCAGGCAAAGCGATCTTCATCAGGCGCACATTGACCTTGGCCTTGAAGATTTCCAGGGCTTCGGCGCTGAAATCGGGGGCCATCAGCACTTCGACGAACTGCTTGGACACGGCTTCGGCAGCAGCCTTGTCCACAGGGCGGTTGAAGGCAATGATGCCGCCAAACGCGCTGGTGGGGTCGGTCTGGAAGGCCTTGGAATAGGCTTCGAAGGCGTTCGCACCCACGGCCACGCCGCAGGGGTTGGCGTGCTTGACGATCACGCAGGCGGGGGCGTCAAAGCTCTTGACGCATTCCCAGGCAGCATCGGCGTCGGCGATATTGTTGTAGCTCAGTTCCTTGCCCTGCAGCTGCACGCCCGTGGCCAGCGAACCGGGAGCGGGGTACAGGTCGCGGTACCAGGCGGCTTGTTGGTGGCTGTTTTCACCGTAGCGCAGATCCTGGATCTTGACGAACTGGCTGTTGCTCTGGCCGGGGAACAGATCACGTGCGGGCACGTATTCTTCGCTGAGCTTTTCGTCTTCGAACTTGACCGAGGACAGGTAGTCGCTGATGGCTCCGTCGTACTGGCTGATGCGGTTGAATGCAGCAACGGACAGCGCAAAGCGCAACTTGTCGGACAGCTTGCCGGCAGCCTTCAGCTCGCCCAGCACGGCCTCGTACTGGTCGGCAGCAGTGACCACGCCCACATCCTTCCAGTTCTTGGCGGCAGAGCGCACCATGGCGGGGCCGCCGATGTCGATGTTCTCGATGGCGTCTGCCAGGGTGCAGCCGGCCTTGGCCACGGTGGCTTCGAAGGGATAGAGATTGACCACCAGCAGGTCGATGGTCTCGATGCCGTGTTCCTTGAGCGCGGCCATGTGCTCAGGCAGGTCGCGGCGAGCCAGCAGACCGCCGTGCACCATGGGATGCAGGGTCTTGACGCGGCCATCCAGCATTTCGGGGAATCGGGTGACTTCAGCGACTTCGGTCACGGGCAGGCCCTTGTCAGCCAGCAGCTTGGCAGTGCCACCGGTGGACAGCAGCTGCACGCCAAGAGCGTGCAGGGCCTGCGCAAATTCGACGATACCGGTCTTGTCAGAGACGGAGATCAGAGCTTTCATGGGCGTCAATTCAAAGTTTGGATAAAAACAAGCTGCAAGTGCAGATGGATCAGCGCTTGCAGCTATGGATTCGGTAGCCTCGTCGTTCAGAGCAACTCGTGATCGACCAGCTTTTTGCGCAGGGTGTTGCGGTTCAGGCCCAGCCATTCGGCGGCGCGCGACTGGTTGTTGTCGGCCTGGCCCATCACCACTTCCAGCAGCGGTTTTTCAACCAGACGAATCACCATGTCGTAGACATTGGCCGGTGTTTCGCCCTCGAGATCGCGGAAATAGCCCTCCAGGCTATCGCGAACGACTTGTTCTAAATTCTGATGGCTCATGCAGTCATTTCTGCCGGTTCATCCAGCTCGCTGCTTGCTTCAGCAGCGGCCGTGGCCGCCGGGATACGATCCATCTGCTGCCCCAGGGCATCCAGATAGTCGGCCACGGCCTGCCATTGCACCGCACAGTCCTCAATGGTGTTGATGTGTTTTCTGAACTCTTCCCCGCCCGGCAGAGCACGCAGATACCACGCAATGTGCTTGCGGGCGCTGCGCACGCCGACTCCCTCGCCGTACAGGCTGTAATGATCTTGCAGATGCTCGAGCAGCAAGCGGCGCAGCTCGGCCACCAGGGGCGCAGCCATATGCTCGCCGGTAGCCAGAAAGTGCGCAATCTCGCGGAAGATCCACGGCCTGCCCTGCGCTGCGCGGCCGACCATGATGGCGTCCGCCCCCGTGTAGGCCAGCACATCGCGGGCCTTTTCGGGGCTGTTGATATCGCCGTTGGCCACCACTGGCACCCGGACCGCCTGCTTGACGGCCGCAACCGTGTCGTACTCGGCAAAGCCCTTGTAGCCCTGCTCGCGCGTGCGCCCGTGCACCGTCAGCATCTGGATGCCGACATCCTCGAACTGGCGCGCCAGCAAGACAGCGTTCTTGTGCGCGTCGCACCAGCCCGTGCGCATCTTCAGGGTGACGGGCACGTTGTAGGGGCGTGCGGCCTCCACCACGGCCTGGGCAATTTCCACGGCCAGCGGCTCGTTCTGCATCAGGGCGGAGCCCGCCCATTTGTTGCAGACCTTCTTGGCCGGGCAACCCATGTTGATGTCGATGATCTGCGCGCCGCGCTCGATGTTGTAGACGGCGGCTTCGGCCATCATGAGCGCTTCGGTGCCGGCGATCTGCACGGCAATCGGCCCGGGCTCGCCTTCATGGTTGGCACGGCGGCTGGTCTTGAGACTGTTCCACAGATCCTTGCGGCTGGTCACCATCTCGCTGACCGCATAGCCGGCCCCCAGGGCCTTGCACAGCTGACGAAACGGCCGGTCCGTCACTCCCGCCATGGGAGCGACAAACAGACGATTTGCCAATGGAATATGACCAATGTGCAGGGCGGGCATGGGAAAAGCTGGCTTCGGCGGCAGACAGGGTCTGGCGCAAACCGGGCGCTGGAAAAGAGGGCCGGATTATACCTGCCCAAAATTTCAGCAGAACCAAACGCCATGCATCACCCTGCGGGTCGAATCACTATCGGGGGCTGCGGCGCCGGCGCCTCAGTTGCTGCGCACCGGCATGTCGAAGTACTGCTCGGGATAGGGCTCTCCGACCAGCGTGTAGTGCCACCATTCCTCAGGCAGATTCTTCCAGCCATTACGCTGCATCAGGCTGCGCAGCCAGCGCCGGTTGTGCTGCACATCGGGCGACTGCTGGGCATTGTCGGTATGCGACTGCTCGTCAAACAGATCGAAGGGCGTGCCCATGTCCACCTCGATGCCGTCGGCCAGCGGACCCCGCACCCACTTGCTGGCACGTTTGGCATCCACCACCAGCAGCGTCATGTCCACGGTGCTGGCACGGCTGTGCCCCGACTTCTCGGCAATATAGCCGCGCTTGAACAGCTCGCTCTTGGGCACGCGCGGGTAATACATGTCCTTGTTCTTCTGGTCGGCCAGATCACGGCCCCAGCGCACAAAGTCGTCAACGGCCTTCTGCGGGCGGTAGCAGTCATAGACCTTCAGGGCCAGGCCCTGCCCTGCCAGCTCGCTTTGAACGGCTGCCAGGGATTCGGCAGCCGCGCGGCTGAGCCAGCATTCCCCGGCCTCATAACCGGCCACGGGACGGCCCAGGAAGTTGTGGCGCGTGGCATAGCGCATATCCTGGCGCACGCCCGGCGCCCGCGTCGCCAGCGGCACCAGATCGGCGGTGACTGCGGTTGCAGGTTTGGCACCAGATGGCGCTATGGTCTTGATTCCATTGGTACAACCAGCTATCAAAAGCAAAGCAACAATCAGGCCTGCTGCCTGACTCGGTCGCGTCATTTTTTTCAGAGGGCCCAAAGCCATTCTTACTCCCGTTAATCTGGCGTTACCGGACAACACCCGTGTACGCATTTGTAAAAGCAACCATACATCAGCAGCCTGCCACTATGGCTCATGACTGATGAATGACAGGAGGCAAAATTCAGGGAATTGGATGAGCCGCCTAAACTAGCCGCCCTATGGAAGCGTGGATACATCAGTTGCTGCAATGGCTGGCCCTGCCCGAGCTGGGCCTGAGCACCGTGTTTGTCGTGGCCCTGGTCTCGGCCACCCTGCTGCCGCTGGGCTCCGAACCCGTAGTGGCCGCACTGGTCTCAGCCAACCCCGATCTGTTCTGGCCCGCCATTGTGGTCGCCACTGCGGGCAACACGTTGGGAGGGGCCATCAGTTGGTGGATGGGACTGGCCGCCCACCAGGCTTGGAACAAGGCCAAAAAGCTGCGTCGGCATGGAGAGCCGCCCCCCCAGAACATGCACCACAAGTCGCGCTGGAACCGCATCGCCCGCTACTGGCTACGCAAGTACGGCGCCAAGGCCTGCCTGCTGAGCTGGCTGCCCGTCGTCGGCGACCCACTGTGTGCGGTCGCCGGCTGGGTGCGTCTGCCTTTCTGGCCCTGCGTCGCCTATATGGCAGTTGGAAAATTCCTGCGCTACACCTTGATGACCGCAGGCCTGCACCAGATCATCCTGCGGTTTTTCTAGATCAGAACTCGGTATGCAAACGCACAGCCAGTGCGTTGACGGGTCCACGGTCCGCGTTGTATGCAGGGTTGCGGATATGCTGCCAGTCAAAGCTGATGCTGGATTGTTTGCTGATCCCCACGCTGTAGAACATCTCCAGAATGTTCTCAGGCTTATAGTTCAGACGCCCGTCACCAATAAACGGCCCCGTCCCGCCCTCTGCCAGATACTGGCGGTGTGTGGAAGAAAGGAAATTGCGCGCCACGCCAACACCCAGCGTGTCGTTCGCTCTTCCCCATTTGCGCCCCTGAATCAGCAGGCCTGCAGAAAGCGAGCGGTCGATTTCCGTGAAGGCATAGATTTCCGTTTTGCCATCCGCCCAGCTGCCACGAGCAAACAGGCCCACGTCATCGCTCAATGCCTGCTCCAGGTTGATGCCGAAGCCATGCTTGCTTCTGGCACCGTAGCGCGCGGCATTGAGATCAGGCACTCCTCCTGTCTGCGCCGCCAAGTTCAGGGCATCGTCATAGCGGGTCATCACAGCGTGGTTACGGAAGACCAAAGCCCGCAACTTGCCCGGCTGGCCCGCCAGCGTGTGCGCGTGGGCAACTTCCAGCTGATCGCCATAGTGTTTGAAAAATCGATAGTCCAGCGGCTGACCGTTGGGCTCCTTGGGCTGGATGAAGCGGCCGAAGCGCACCTCCCAGTCGTCGTGAAACCATTCGAGCACCGCACCCCAGCTATAGCCCCTGGCATCGGCTGCATAGTCAAACGCGCCTTGAGTCATCAGCGACCAATTCATGAACTGCGTGCGCGGATCATGGTTGTAGCGGTTGTCGTCAAAGACATCGATGACCGCCAGATTACCCACGGTGAGCACAGTTCGACGCTTGTCCACCATGCCTGCCAACTGCCTTGCCTCTGACTCCACGGCCTCTTGCTCGCCGCCATGGCTCCAGGTCTGGCGCAAGAAGGCTCGGGCGCGATAAAGCTTCAATCTTGCGCCCGAAGTTTTAGCCAATTCCCCATTGGTAAAACCGCCCAGGCCAGTCAGTCCCGACAGCGGAATGCCCTGCGCGCCTTCCAGATCAAGATAGACCTCAGCCCCGGCCCATGGTCGGTACCCGAAAGATGCAGTGGTCGTGAAGGAGTAGCTGCGTTCACGCTCCGGCCGCAGGCTTTTCTCTCCTGTATAAGGGGCAAGAAAGGACGGTTTGCGCTGCCAGACATAGGTGGCCTGGAACTTGGCATTCCACTTCTCAGGCTCTATGGTTTCCTCACTCAAATCAGCTACCGGCCCTGCAGCAGCAGCTTCACTGCCGACCCCAGCTGACGCTGCACTCTGCTGCGCATGAGCGGTCAGCCCCCATGTCATGCATAAGGACACCAAACTGCCGGTGCAAAGCTTGCCGAAAAATTTTTTGTTATTGAATGTTCTTTGCTGACGCATTGACAGCTCCTGGCGAGCCCGCCATTGTGAACTGGCAACCCGCACACGCTCCAGAAAATTCATGCGCAATCGGCACATGGAAACCGGCACGAACAAGTTTTACGTTCGCCGTACAGGCACCTGCGACCCAGGAGGTAGCTGCCCTGTGGGCCAACTAGGTGCCCACAATCAGCGGATGCTCAGCTTCTCCAGCATGCGCACCAAGTCGGCGACCGAGCCGGCCTCCATCTTGCGCATGGCTTGAGAGCGCCTGACCTTGATCGTGATTTCGCTGACATCCAACTCGCCTGCGATCTGCTTGTTGAGCAGGCCTCGCACCACTCCAGTCAACACGGACTGCTCTCCGCTGGACAGCGAATTCCAACGCGAACGCAGCTCCAGCAACTGCCCATCCTGCGCACGGCGCTGGCGATCAAGGGCAATGCCTTGCTGTATGGCATCCAGCAAATCCTGATCGCGAAACGGCTTGGGCAGAAACTCTATGGCCCCGGTCTTCATGGCTTCCACACTCATGGGAATATCGCCATGCCCGGTAATGAAGATGGTGGGAAAGCGCAAACCCAGCTCCAGCATCTGTCGCCTGAACTCCAAGCCGCTTTGGCCTGGCATGCGAATGTCCAGCACCAGGCAGGCAGGCCCTTCAGGCGGGCTCAGCTCCAGATGCGTGAGGAAGTCCCGCGTTGCACCAAATGCCGATACGGACAAGCCCACGGACAGCAGCAAATCTTCGATGGCGACACGCACCGAGGCATCGTCATCGATCACATATACGGTTTCCATCTCAGCCAAGCTTTTTCCCTCCTGCTGCATCCCCTGCAGCCACGAAAGAGGCGATGGTGACATGGAACACAACTCCGCTGCGGTCGTCCTCACGATCGGTGGCCCAGATACGGCCGCCATTGGCTTCCGCCATATTGCGGCAGATGTTCAGTCCCAGTCCCATACCCTCGCGCTTGGTAGTCCAGAAGGCATCGAAGAGATGGCTTTTTGCAGACATTGACAGCCCTTCCCCGGCGTCCGTCACCGTCAGCTCCAGCTGCTGTCCCAGGGACTGCGTGGCAACCATGATGCGCCGCTGCACGACCGGTGTGTCCTGCATGGCGTCCATCGCATTGAGCAGCAGATTGCCCAGTACCTGCAGAAACTGCACGCGGTCGCACCATGCTGGCGCCAACCCTGAGGCCAGTTGCAAGTCCATGGCAATGGAGCGCTGATTCAGATCGGCCCCCGAAAGGTGCACCATCTCGCGCACGGCGTCATTGAGATCGAACTTCTGCTTGCTTGGTGCCTCGCCACGCGCCATGGAACGGATGCGTGCAATGACATCGCTGGCCCGCTGGGCATCGCCGAGGATGCGCTCCAGCGCCTGGCCCGCCTTTTCAAGATTCGGCGGCTGCTGGGCCAGCCAGCGCTGGCAGGCATTGCCGCTGGTGACAATGGCTGCCAGCGGCTGGTTGACCTCATGCGCAATCGAGGCAGTCACCTGCCCCAGGCTCGTGGCCTGGGTGATGCGCAGCAGCTGGGTCTGTGCCGCATGCGCGGCATTCTGGGCCGCAACCATCTTCAGGCCCAGATAGGCGGTAATCACGATGGCCAGAATGCTGATACCGGTATTGATAAGCCCCGTGCGATAAGCACCAGCCGGGGTCAATGCAAAGCTGGCCAGGGTCAGTGCGATGCACAAGCCCGTGATGGCGATCACCAGCCGAGGATTGAACCAGCGCACTGCTACCAGAATGATGGCCGTATGAAAAACAGCTGCTGCCACCGCGTATTCGGTCAGCGTATCCAGCGCAAAAATGACGGCCATGGCCGCAGCCATGGCAAGCAGGATCAAGGCCTGGCGCAGATGCAGAAAGCGTTGCGGTTCGGCGGTCATGGCGTGCAAGGTCGTGCCCAGAACGTGAAAGATTCGACGATTGTGACTCATGGCACAGCGCATGACGTGCGCCCGCCATCCCTGCCCGCCCGATTCACCCGTCACAGCGCAGGCCGCTGACCTATGCTCAGTTGCAGATCGACCGTAGCCTTGGCCAGATCGGCTTCGGCCTGCAGATAGCCCAGATAGGCATCATCGGCCGAGCGCTGAGCCGACAGCAGCTCCAGCAACGAAGCTTCGCCATGGCGGTAGGACAGGCGAATGCTCTCCAGCACGCGCTGCGCATCGGTCAGCACATTGCTGCGGTAGCGCTCCACGTTCTCCCTGGCGGCAGCAAAGCGGAAATAGGCCGAGCGCACATCGGTCTCGGCCTTGTGCTGCGACTGCTGCAGGCCCAGCATGGCCTGAGTCACGACAGCCTCGGCCTGCAGCACCTCGCCACGGTTCAGGCGCGAGAACGGAATCGGCACGCTGACCGATACCGACAGCATGCGCGAGCGGTTGCCCGCGTCATAGGGGTTGCCCTGGTTGTCGACGCCCGCAACCGTGGCCGGGATGGTGGCCATGCCCACGGCCAGCGTGGGATTGACCCAGCGGTTGGCCTGAGCCACGCCGGCGTTGTCGCGCGCATTGTCCAGCGTGGCCTGGGCCACCCGCACATCGCTGCGCGCATCAAGCGCCTGAACCACCAAAGCCTCGATGTTCTTGTTGTTCGCAAAGGGCTGGAAATCGCATTGCAGGTCTTCCGAGCTGAAAACCTCGGACAGCCTGCGTCCCAGAGGAACGCTCAGTGCCAGACGCGAAGTCTGAGCATCGGCACGTGCCTGAGTGACATCAGTCTGAAACTGGTCACGTTCCACGCGCGACTGCCGCCACTCCACCGTGCCTATATCGCCGGCCTTGCGTCGCACCTCGTTGGCCTTGACCACATCGGACAGTGCCTTGAGTGTCTGCTCCTTGCGCTGCAGCGCCTGCTGGTCGCGGCAGGCCTGGGTGAAGTCCTGGGCCGCATCGGAAAACAGCTGAGTGCGAAAGCCCTCGACACCGGCTTCAGCCAGTCTCACCTGACTGCGCGCGGCACGGACGCGGGCCGAGCGCTTGCCGCCGGTCTCCAGTTCCATGCTGACTTCGTAGTTGCGGTTCAGTGGGCGCGGCGTACCGGCTCTGACCTGCTCGCGCGAGGCGCCCAGCGTCAGCTGCGGATCGGGACGTATGCCCGCGATACCGATGCCAGCCCTGGCCGACACCACGTTCTGTTGCTGGGACTGCAGGTCCAGGCTGTTCTGCTCGACAGCGCTCAGATAGTCGGCAAAGTTCAGCCCCGCTACTGCTGACAGTGCCGGAGCCTGCGCGGCAGTCTGCGCCAGCGCCGCACCGCCCAGGCCCAGCGCTGCCAGCAGCAGGGTCAAGCACTTGAGGGAAGAAATGGGAAATTGCATGCTATGTCCAGTTTGATCGGCAACCTGCTCAGGGAGCCATGCGCTCCGCAGCGGCAACATTCGTCACCGGGTCTTCGCTGTCATCGTCGAGTTCGCCGCGCTCGGCGGCGCGCCTGCGCTTGCGCTCCGCCGCACGCTGGGCACGCAGTTCGATCACGTAATAGAGGTTGGGCAGCAGCAGCAAGGTCAGCAGCGTGGCACTGACCAGGCCGCAGACCACCACGGTGGCCAGGGGCCGCTGCACATCACTGCCCAGGCCCGTGGCCAGCATGGCCGGCGTGAGGCCGAAGGCCGCCACCGTAGCCGTCATCAGCACCGGTCGCATGCGACTCGAAGCTCCTTCATGTACCGCAGCACGCAAATCCAGTCCGTCCTCACGGCGCAGCCGGTTGATCTGCGAGACCATGAGCACCCCTGACAGCACGGCCACGCCGAACAGCGCGATAAAGCCCACGGCGCTGGAGACATTGAGCGTCATGCCGCGCAAATGCAGGCCCGCAAAGCCGCCGATCATGGCCAGCGGCACCACGCCCAGCACCAAGAGCGGCTGGCGCAGATTGCCGAACTCGCCGAACAGCAGCACCAGCATGATGCCCAGCGTCAGCGGCAGAATGACCAGCAACCGTGCCTCGGCGCGCTGCAGGTTCTCGAACTGACCGCCCCACTCGATGTGGATCTTCTGGTGGTCGTATTGGAGCTGGGCGTCGATGGCGTCGTGTGCATCCTTCAGAAAGCCCGCAAGGTCGCGATCGCGCACATTGAGCTTGACCAGGATGTGGCGCTCGCCGCCCTCACGCACGATGACACTCTGACCCACGGTGGTGCTGATGCGTGCCACTTCGGCCAGCGGCACCTGAGCGCCATTGGCAGCGGCCAGGCGCAGCGCACCTATGGACTCAGGGCTGTTGCGCGTGCCGGGCGCAAAGCGCACTGTCATGTCGTAGCTACGCTCGCCCACATAGAGCTGGCCGATGGAAGCACCGCCCACGCCGGTGGAGATCAGCTGGGCCACTTCGGCCGCGTTGATGCCGTAGCGTGCAGCGGCCGCACGGTCCAGATCGATGCGCAGATTGGGCAGCGGCGGCTCGATGTCCACTGCCACATCGGCCGCGCCGGGAACCTTGGACAGAATGGCCACCATTTCATCAGCCACGCGCCGGTCCTCGGCCAGGTCCTGGCCATAGACCTTGACGGTCAGATCGCTGTGGGCACCCGAGAGCTTGTCCTGCACGCCGTCGATCATGGGCTGCATGAAGCCCACGGTATAGCCGGGCAGCTTCTCAAAACGCTGGGCCATCTTGGCGATCAGCTGCTGCTTGGTCAGGCCGGATTTCCATTCGCCATAGGGATGCAAACCCACGCTGGCCTCGATGTGCGAGGGCGTCCAGTAGTCCGTGCCATCGTCATTGCGACCCGTCTGGGTCACGATATAGGACACCTCAGGAAACTCCAGCGTGGTGCGGCGCAGCTCGTCGGCCATGTCGCGCGCCTTGTCCAACGTGATGCCGGGCGGCATCTGCACCTGCAGCCAGATCGAGCCCTCGTCCAGATAGGGCAGGAAGTCACGGCCTATGGTTCCCGCCAGCAGCACCAACGCCACCAACGCCGCAGCTACCGCTCCGACCAGCCAGCGCATCTGCCCCACGGCAACGCCGAGGAAGTGATCGTAGCGCTCACCCAGCCAATGCAGCACGGGGTTGTGGAAGATCTTGCGCGGTTTGCGGAACGCCAACCAGGCCAGAGCCGGCGTGAGCAGCAACGCCACGGCCAAAGCACCTACCAGGGCCGCCCCCACGGCGCTGGCCATGGGAGAGAACAGCTTGTACTCGATGCGCTCGAAGCCGAACAACGGCAGATAGGCAGCGGCGATCACGCACATGCCGAAGAAGATGGGGCGTGCGACCTGCAGCGTGGCGGAAATCGCGTCACGCGGTGTCAGATGCCGATTCTGCTCGGCCTCGCGCCGCCGCAGAATGTTCTCGACCACCACCACCGAGCCGTCGACCAGAATGCCGAAGTCAATGGCTCCCAGCGACAACAGGTTGGCCGGAATCTTGGCGTGATGCATGAACACAAAGGCCAGCAGCAACGCCATGGGAATCGTCAGCGCCACGATCAATGCCGCACGCGGACTGCCCAGGAACAGCAGCAGCACCAGGGTCACCACAATCATGCCCTCGGCCAAAGTCTTGCCCACGGTATGCGTGGTGCGCTCAATCAGCGTGGTGCGATCCAGGTAGGGTACGACCTTGACATCAGCAGGCAGCAGCTTTTCATTGAGCTCCTTTACCGCGGCGTGAATGCCTTCCAGTGCCTGCGAGGGGTTGGCCCCCTTGAGCAGTAGCACAATGCCTTCCAGCGTGTCGGAGTTGTCGTCCTTGCCCAGAATGCCGCGGCGCTCCACATTGCCGTAGGTCAGGCGCCCCAGATCCTTGACCAGGATGGGCGTGCCGTTGTCCGAGGTCTTGACCACCACATTGCCCATGTCGTCCAGCGAGCGCAGCAGACCCACGCCGCGCACCACATAGGAGACCTCGCCACGGTCGATGACGCTGCCGCCACCGCTGGCATTGTTGGCATTGATGGCCTCGATCACCTGGGACAGGGTCAAACCATACTGCAGCAGGCGCGCGGGATCGAGCTCCAGCATGAACTGCGTGGTCAGACCGCCAAAATTGGTCACGTCCACCACGGACTGGGCTTTCTTGAGGCGCGGAATCACCACCCATTGCTGCAGCTCAGACAGCTCGCGCAGGCTGTGCGTGGCGCTTTCCAGCGTGTATCGATAGACCTCGCCCGTGGGCGAGCTGTAGGGGTCCAGCGAAGCACGCGCGCCATAGGGCAGATCGACCTCATCCATACGCTCCTTGAGGCGCTGGCGTGCCCAGTAGCCATCAACCCCGTCCTCGAACACCACGGTGATCAACGACAGGCCGAACAGGCTGCGCGAGCGCAGCACATGCATGGCCGGCGTTGCCAGCAGTGCACGCTCCAGCGGAATCGTGATCTGCTGCTCGATTTCCTCGGCCGCCAGGCCGGGCACCTGGGTCACGATCTGCGAGGTCACGTCGGCGATGTCCGGGTAGGCTTCCAACGGCAGCTGCTTCCAGCTGAAAACGCCATACAGGGCCGCGAAAATGAAGATCAGCCAGACCACGCCGCGGCGGGCAAAGCTGAGATTGACGATGCGCTCGATCATTGCAGCAGCACTCCACCGTTGACGACGATGCGCTCGCCTGCCGCCAGGCCAGAACGGATCTCGACCTTGCCATCCTGCTGCACGCCAACCTGCACGTCACGCGGCTCGAAGCGCGCCCCCTTGTCCGTGCGGCCCTTGTCCACAAACACCCGCGTGCTCACATTGCCCTGCAACAGCGCCGTGGCCGGCACCATGAGGGCATCGCGTCCCGGGCCGTCAAAGCTCACGCGCGCAAACATGCCGGGGCGCAACCGGCCCTCGCGGTTGTCCACGGCCACGCGCACCTTGACGCTGCGCGTGGCGGTATCGACGATCTCGCCCACATACTGCACACGGCCTTCAAGCTTGAGATCGGGATAGGCTGTCAGCGCAATATGCGCCTCCTGGCCCACATCCACATGGGCCAGATCGCGCTCGGGCACGTTGGCACTGAGCCAGACCTTGCTGAGGTCGGCCACGGTCATCACCGAAGCATTCACATCATTCCAGTAACCGCCTTGCGAGCCCCCCATCTCCACCACCCGGCCGCTGATGGGAGACTTGACCACATAGCTGCCGCGCGAGCTGGCTTGCACATCGGCGCCCAGCTGGGACAGCCGGTCTGTCGCGGCGCGCGCATCGGCACTGGCCGCGGCCAGCGACTGCTGTGCTGCTTCATAGTCCTTGCGTGCTGCAATTTCCGCATCGAACAGCAGTTTCTGGCGATCGAACTCTTGCTTCGCATGCAAGAGCGCGGACTGCGCCTTGGCGTTGTCGGCACGAGCGCTGGAGATATCGGACGAATCCATGGTGATCAACGCTTCGCCAGCCTTGACAGGGTCCCCCAGTTGGCGGTGCAGGCGCACCAGACGACCGGCAACCGGCGGCGTGATCTTGACCAGCTTCTCGGGTTCGGCCTCGATATTGGCGGTGGCGGAGATCAGCGTCTGCATCTGCTCCTGCGTGACTTCGGCCAGCTTCAGTTGCGCCAGCACCGGTGATTGCGCTGGCACCACGACCAGATTGCCTTCGCGACGCAAAGCTGTCTGGCTATCGGCATCGGTGGCCGGGGCTTGTTTGTCCCCATTGCATGCGCTGAGAGCCAGGCACAGCAGCAGACATGCAGCCCCCACGGGGCGATGAAAATTCAGAACTGGTTTCATAAGAAGCAAACAGTGGCATCAATATGGTCAGGGCAGATCCCGGCCCGAGGCCGATGCTGCCCTGTCCTCACAACTCCTTCGTGACAGGAGCACGCGTGCAGCGAAACAGACAAGCACAAAGACACGTGCAAGGCCGCGCGCCACGGCACCGCAAATCCAATGGGAACCCCTCCTTAAGATGGACGGCAAAGCAGCCGTCGCAGTGCCAGGGTCTGCTGCCCTGCTCCTAGCCTCGAATTATCAAATCCGGCCTGCAACAAAGCGAGTCTTCCTTGGGAATATGGGACTGTTTTTTGGTTGGCCTCGCCTATACCTTGGTATAGCCAGTTCGTCACAGGCCTGAAACAAAACAGGCTATCGCTGCCGGTAGCCTGTCGGAACTCTTCACCAGGGGCAACAAGCGCTCGGTACGTCTCAGTCTGCCTTGAGCCCAAGCTGCGCCGTCACGGCTGCATAGCGTTCCATATCTGCCTCAATGAGCTGACCGAACTGTTCCGAGCTTTGACGAACCAAGGTGTAGCCTTGCGTGCGCAAAGACTGCTGCATCGCCGGCTCGGCCAAGATCTGCGTCAACTCCCGATGCAAACGGACAACAACCGCCTCTGGTGTTGCTGCTGGAGCCAGCAAGCCATGCCACTGCTCCAGGGCAAAGCCCGTCACACCCTGCTCGGCCAGGGTCGGAATACCTGGCAGAGATGCCACGCGAGTCGACGCCGTGACGGCAATCGCCCGTACACGTCCGGCATCAATCAATGGCGTCGCACTGCTGGCCGTCACCAGGCCCAGCGGAACCTGGGCCGCAGCCACTGCCGTGATGGCCGGGCCGCAGCCCTTGTAAGGCACATGCTGCATGCTGGCGCCAGTGACCTGAGCCAGCATCTCGCCCGCCATATGCTGGGGCGTACCATTGCCGCAACTAGCGAAGGCCTGCGGTCTGTCGTGTGAGGCCTGTGCCAGCATATCCACCAGGCTGTGAATGCCGCTGGACTCAGGAACCACCAATACCGAAGCAATGGTGCCCGCATTGAACACCGCCTTGAAGTCTTTGTGCGGATCAAAGCCCAACTCTCGGTACACGCCAGGGTTGATGGCAAAAGAGCTATTAGCCATCAGCAGGCTCGTACCATCGGGTGCGGCCTCCGCCACAATACGCGCGCCGATGTTGCCGCTGGCACCTGGCCGGTTTTCCACCACCACAGGCTGACCTATGCGCTGCTGTAGCTCAGCCCCCAACTTGCGTGCCAGCAAATCCGTGCCTCCGCCTGGCGGAAAGGTCACGACGATGGTGATGGGCTTTTCAAAACGAGCCGCTGCAGTGCCCGCGCGGGTATGCCAAAGTCCCGCTGCGGCCGTCGCCAGAACGGCTGCCGCCAGCACCAGCGCTCCTCGACGCTTATAAGTCAATGACATCACAGCCTCGCACTTGCTGGCCAAGCCCACGCAAGGCACAACCCAATCCAGAGACGCCGAGCAAGAGCCGCCTCGCAGCTATGGCGTCGTCCCCCTTGGGGGAAGCGGCAAAGCCGCTCAGGGGGTAATCCATTTACGCATCCAGCCCAATATCAAGCACCTTGGCACTGTGCGTGAGCCAGCCCACGGCGATCTGATCCACGCCCGTAGCGGCCACGGCTGCTGCGGTCTCAGGCGTGATGCGGCCCGAGGCTTCGGTAATGGCCCGGCCCTTGCACATGGCCACCGCCGTGCGCAGATCCTCCAGGCTCATATTGTCCAGCAGCACCACATCCACGCCCAGCTGCAGCGCCACCTCCAGTTGCGCCAGCGTATCGACCTCCAGCTCGATCTTGACCATATGGCCCACACCGGCGCGGGCGCGCCCCACGGCCGTGGCCACATCGCCAGCCAGGGCAACATGGTTGTCCTTGATGAGCACGGCGTCGTCCAGGCCAAAGCGATGGTTGCTTCCGCCTCCGACGCGCACGGCGTACTTCTGCAAGGCTCGCAGGCCCGGCATGGTCTTGCGCGTGCAAGTCACCCGCGTGCCGAAAGGCTTGATGGCCTGGGCAATCGAATGCGTGGCCGTGGCCACGCCGCTGAGATGACAGAGGTAATTGAGCGCCGTACGTTCGGCCGTGAGAATGGCCCGGCTTTTACCGCGAATGCGGGCGATCTCCATGCCAGGCTTCAACAGCGTGCCGTCTGCGCAGCGGACGTCAAACTCCAGGCGGCCGTCCATCAGCACAAAGGCCAGACGCGCCAGATCGAGCCCGGCCAGCACGCCCTCCTGCCTGGCCACCAGGCGCAGCTCATCCACGGCGTCGGCGGGAACAATGGTGTCGGTGCTCAAGTCTCCGGCACGCCCCAGGTCTTCCAGCAAGGCCATGCGCACCAGCGGCTCCAACATCACATCGGGCAGGGAGGGAATGGGCAGGGCCTCAATCTTATTAATGCTCATTTTGAGTATTTATAGTTCAATAAAAAGCGCGAAGGCGTCCAGATCACTGCCACAGCTCGCGCAAGCCGACTTATGCTAAATCTGAGCATTATTTAAGTCAAGCCGCTGCCGCTGTGAAAGCAGTCTTTCATCCAGAGCAGGGATCAGTCGGTCAATGACTTCTGGCCAGAGGCAACTTGTTGCCTGCGATGGCGCGCTCCAGCATCACATTGCGCCGGAAGCGGAACAGCTTGGCCGGGCGGCCCGCGCCCACGGCCGTCACCTGGCCGGTTTCCTCCACCAGCGCCTGCTGCTCGATCAGACGACGGAAGTTCTGCTTGTGCAGACCGCGCCCGGCCAGCGCCTCCACGGTCTGCTGCAGCTGCAGCAGCGAGAATTCCTCGGACATCAGCTCGAACACCACGGGCCGGTACTTGATCTTGGCGCGCAGGCGGGCCATGCCGGTGGCAAGAATGCGGCGGTGGTCGTTGCCCATGGCCGCACCGGGCAGCAGCGAAGCGGCAGCATCGCCCTCCCCCTCTCCCCAGGCTTCGGGCACCACGGCGGCCTCGAACAGCAGCTCGTAGCGCTGCAGCACCAGCTCCTCGTTCCACTCGTGCTCATCGAGACCAAAGGTCATGGCCGCTCTTTGCCATCTGGCGCTTCTGGCCACGCTGTCCGAAGCTTGTTCGCTCCAGGCATGCAGCGCTGGCGCAATGCGCTCGGCGATCACACCGGGCATGCCTTCGCGCCAGTCCTCCCAGGGGAAGTAGCGGTACCAGTCCTGCCAGCCCGGCTGGGCGGCACCGGTCTCGTCCAGCTCCTGCGTCAGCGCCAGATAGCTGATGGAGATGACATGCATGCCCAGTTGCTGCGAGCGCTCGCGATCCGCAAAGGTATAGAGCTGCTCCACAAAGCCCAGCGGATGATGGGTCTGCTTCTCCACCCAGGCGCGCAGGCTGGCCTGCAGCGAGCGGTGGTTGCTGGTAAAGGGCCCGGCAGGCAAGGCCCGCCCGGACCCAGTGGTCAGGATACGGGGCTGGCCGCCCGTGACGGCTACCAGCACTGCCACCAGATCGGCCTGCACGGAATGCAGTTCTGAATTGTTCAAACCACTCAAAAGCTTTGGAAACAAGGACGGGAGGAAAGGCAAATTCTACGGTGAGGCAGACCCTGTCCAGGGCTTGTCCGAGCTCTGCCCTGAAAAGGCCAGGGCATCGCGCTGTGCCAGAGCCTCGGGCACCTGCACCAGCGGCATGTTCATCGACCCCGTGGCAACGGCCACCTGATTGCGGCCTCTGTGCTTGGCCCGGTAAAGCGCCGCATCGGCACGCCGGAGCAGATCGTCCTCGGTCTCGCCGGGCTCCCAGAGCCCGACCCCCAGGGACAGGGTGAAACGCCCGACTTCGGGATCGGAGCAGGCCTCCACGGCAGCCCGAATGCGCTCGGCCAGGCTCACGGCCACGCCGAGGCTGGCATCCGAGAGGATGATCAGAAACTCTTCGCCGCCCCAGCGCACGGCATGGTCGTAGCGCCGGACCTTGCCGGAAAGCACCTGCGCCACCATCTTCAGCACGCGGTCTCCGGCGACATGGCCGAAGCGGTCGTTGACCTGCTTGAAGAGATCGATGTCGCCGAGGATCACGCCATAGGGACGCAGCTGGTTCTGGGCCTGCAGCTGAGCGCGCTTGAGCTCGGCCTCGCCCGCATGACGGTTGAGCAAGCCGGTCAGCTTGTCTCGGTTGGCGCGCTCGCGCAGCTCCATCTCTCGCTTGACCATGCGGCTGATGTCCTTGGAGGCCCCCACATAGTGGCTGACCTGGCCCGACTCATCGCGCAGGGCCGCAATGCTCTGCTCGGCGTAATACACGCCACCGCTCTTGTGACGGTTGATGAAGGTGGCGCGAAAGTTGTGCCCCAGACTCAGGGCCTCCTGCAACTGAGCATAGAACTCGGGCTCGTGCAGGCCCGAGCGCAGCATCTCGGTGGGCTGGCCCAGCAGTTCCGCCGCACTATAGCCCGTCAGGGCTTCAAAAGCCTGGTTGACGAAGACGATGGTGGAGTGGCGGTCCGTGATCAGAATGCCGTCATTGGCCGCATTCAAGGCCCTGGCCAGCAGCGCGCGCTCCTGCTCGGCCTGCACACGCTCCGAGATATCACGCTGCACAGCCACAAAATGCCGGATCACGCCCCGCTCGTCACGCACCGGAGAGATATTCCATTCCACGTGATAGCTCTGACCATCCTTGCGGTAGTTCACCACGCTGCCCTGAAACGGCAGGCCTTGCTGCAGACAGTCATGCAGACGCTGCAGGACCTGCTGATCCGTTAGAGGCCCTTGCAGCATGCGCGGCGAGCGGCCCAGCAGCTCCGCTTCCGCATATCCGGTCATCTCGCACAGGGCCGCATTGCAGTACTCGATCAGCGGCCCTTCGCCGTCCAGGCTTGCATCGGTAATCATCACCGCACAGAAGGACTGGCCCATGGCGATCTCCAGCAACTGGCCGGTGATCGTTCGCTTTGCGGTGGCATTGGCACGAATCATGTTGGGGACCTCGAGCACGCTTGCAGTCGTGAGGGCTCATTATTCGTTACTTTGCGTCACTTGCGTATACCGAAGATTTCTGCGCTCTGCTGATCCATGCCTCGCTGCCGGCTCTGATGGATGACGAAAGCCTCGGGCGCCCCCTGCATATTCCTCTGAGCGACGTCAGCAAGGCCCGCCAGCGCCAAGAACACCCGGACCTCCATTTCCCGAGGCCCTGAAGCAGCGTCCTGGCACCTGCCGCCGAAAGCCTGCATAAAAAAAGCCCCGCCATGGCTGGCGGGGCTTTCAGCGCAGCAATGCGCAGCAGACTTAGACGTTGAACAGGAAGTTCATCACATCGCCGTCCTTGACGATGTATTCCTTGCCTTCGGCGCGCATCTTGCCGGCATCCTTGGCGCCCTGCTCACCCTTGAATGCGATGTAGTCTTCAAAGGCAATGGTCTGAGCACGGATGAAGCCGCGCTCGAAGTCGCCATGGATCACACCCGCTGCCTGGGGAGCAGTGGCACCGACGCGCACGGTCCAGGCACGCACTTCCTTTTCACCGGCGGTGAAATAAGTCTGCAGACCCAGCAGCTTGAAGCCGGCACGGATCAGGCGGTTCAGGCCCGGCTCCTCCAGACCCAACTCCTGCAGGAACATATCGCGGTCTTCGTCTTCCATCTCGGCCATTTCGGCCTCGATCTTGGCACAGATGGCCACCACGGGCGCGCCCTGGGCCTCGGCGTATTCCTTGAGGCGATCCAGCAGAGGATTGTTCTCAAAGCCATCTTCGGAGACATTGCCCACGAACATGGCGGGCTTGGCAGTGATCAGGCAGAAAGGCTTGAGCAGGGGCGCGTCTTCCTTGGAGACTTCCACCACGCGAGCGGGCTTGCCCTGGTTCAGGGCCTCCAGGATAGGAGTCAGCAGTGCCACCAGCTTGGCAGCTTCCTTGTCGTTGCCGGATTTGGCGGCCTTGCTGTAGCGGCTCAGCGCCTTTTCCACCGTGGCCAGATCGGCCAGGCACAGCTCGGTCTGAATGACTTCGATGTCGGCAATCGGGTCCACCTTGCCTGCCACGTGGATCACGTTGGGATCTTCGAAGCAGCGCACCACGTTGACAATGGCGTCGGTCTCGCGGATGTGGGCCAGGAACTGGTTGCCCAGACCTTCGCCCTTGGAGGCGCCAGCCACCAGACCGGCGATGTCCACAAACTCCACGATGGCAGGAACGACGCGCTCGGGCTTGACGACCTCGGAAAGCTGATCCAGGCGCGGATCCGGCACTTCCACGACGCCGGTATTGGGCTCGATCGTGCAGAAGGGATAGTTCTCGGCGGCAATGCCGGCCTTGGTCAGCGCGTTGAAAAGAGTGGACTTGCCCACGTTGGGCAGGCCCACGATGCCGCATTTGAGGCTCATGGAAATTCCTTATGTATCAATGCACTATCGAGCACCACACCCATGTGGCGGAAGTGCCCGATCCGCATCGGCGCGAATCTGGTTCTTCTGAAGCGTGACCCCTGGGAACTCTGTTCGTGCAGAGTTTCGTCCCGGTTTGGCCACGGAAAGCCCATGATTGTAATGACCCGGCAATCTCTGCTCTTGTGCGGTAGATTGCACCGCCCTTGCAGCTGCCAAGCAAAAAGCCCGCCGCAAGGCAGGCTTGAGAAAGAAAATGCCGACTCAGCTCGCGCTCACCGCCGGCGAGCAAGTCCGCATGGGGCCAAACAGCTGTTCCAGCCCTGCGGTCTCTTCCAGTCGCCGGAACTGGGACTGCGAGCGGCACAGATACTTGGTCATGCAGGGGGTCTGGCAGCCGCGCATCAGGGCAAGCACCTTCTGGGCAAACTCCAGCACCCAGTCTCCGGCCTCGCAGCCTATATGGCCATGGCCGTCGGGCAGACGGAAGTCACCGCCAGGCGCACGAGACGTCAGACGGGCGATCTTTCCGGCAAAGGCGCTGCTGCCGGTGAGAACCACGAAATCGCCAGATTTGAATTCAGCCATGCTGCCCTCCCCTTTTTGCTGCTGCGAATGCCCCTATTGGACACTGCTTCGGCGGCATCCCTATTACAGGGATGCCCCAAGTCCTTGAAAGACAAAGACCTACGCCTTGCATCCCCTCTCAATCAAAGAGCAGGTTGCCCGCCAGTTGCTGGCCCACTGCCAGTTCAGCCCCTGCACCGGCGGCATCGGACAGGCCCAGCACCATCGCATTCATGCCGAAAGTAATAGCACCATCCACACGCGGGTCCTGGCGGTAACCGAAAATTGAATCTCCAACGGCAGTGCCGGGCACGGCGGTATCGGGGTCCACATCGGGAATCGGGCAGCGCGTACAGGGCTTGCAGGGTTTCAGGCTCAGGCCGGGCACTTCCTGCAGATCCAGCTGCTCCACGCGGTCTTCGTCGTGGGCCTCTATATCGGCAATCACGATATTCGGACGAAAGCGCCGCGCATCGACGGCAGCTTCGCCGGCCTGCGTGAGTCGCTGGTTGAGATCGTCCACGGCCGACTGGCTGAGCAGCAGCAAGGGATAGCCGTCGGCAAAGTGCACCGGGGCATCGCCATCGCCCACCCAGCGTTCGCTGGCCCGGCGCGGCCGGGAGGCATCGAAGCGCACCAGGCGGCAATCCTCGGCCAGCACCTGGCTCAGCCAGCTACGCGCGGGCTGCGCCCATTCACCGAGATCCCAGGCATCGACCGTGTCCTTCCAGACCCGCACGCAGCATTGGCCGCCCTGCTGCTCCAAGGGAATCTGCAGGCTGTCCATGCCCGGAAAATGCAGCAGCAAATACGCATCCGTAATCTCGGGCCGGATCAGTGCCATGCGCGGATGACTGCGCTGGGTCAAAAAAACTCCATTCGCATCCACCACCATCCAGTGCCTGTCCCATTGCAGGCCATGGCGCGAGAGCCTGGCCCTGGGCAGGGCAATGCCGGCACAGGATTTGACAGGGTAGATCCAGAGCTCGGCAATCCTGCCCTGCACGTCATAGCTGGAGTCGGTCATCACATCTCCTTCGATTAAGGATTCTTCATCATTTTGCCGCCAATCCCTTGCCTGACATCCGCGGGCCGCTATCAACAACATAGTTGCCCGCAACGGGCGGTCAACGGGCCTGAGGTTTCCTCTATGAGCGCAGGCCCTGTCCGCGCCTCCTACAATGCCGGACATGGCGCAAACCTTTGATGTATGTATTCGTGGAGCCGGCATTGCGGGCCGGACCTTGGCTCTTTTGCTGGCGCGTGAGCGTCTGCGTGTCGCGCTGGTGGTGCCACCTCAGCCTCGATCCCAGCAGCACAAGGATGTGCGTGCCTATGCGCTCAATGCCAGCTCCAGGGCCGTGCTGCAGTCGCTGCGCTGCTGGCCCGACGAGCTGGATGCGACGCCCGTGCTCGGCATGCAGGTGTTTGGCGATCTCGACGGCCAGGTTCAGTTCAATGCAGCCTCCCAGGACGTGCAGGCCCTGGCCTGGATCGTCGACGTGCCTGCGCTGGAGCAGCGCCTGGCCGAGGCCGTGCGCTATCAGCCGCAGGTGGAGATCGTCGCGGAACCCGTAGAAGCCGCCCTCACCGCCGTCTGCGAAGGCCGCCACAGCAGCTCACGTAGCGAATTCGGTGTGGAGTTCTCCGTCACGCCCTATTCCCAGCACGCGATTGCCACACGCCTGCGCTGCGAGCTGCCCCATGGCGGCATTGCACGCCAGTGGTTCACTCCCGAAGGGATTCTGGCCTTTCTGCCTTTGGGCGGGGCCGAGGGTCACGAAGTGGCCGTGGTCTGGTCGCTGGAACATTCGCTGGTGCCCGACTGGATGGAAAGCGATGAAGAGAGTTTCACCACCCGCTTGCAGTCCATCAGCCAGGACGCGCTGGGCCAGTTGGAGCTGGTGGCAGAGCGTGCCACCTGGCCACTGCAGCAGGCGGTGGCCGACCGCTGGTGCGGACCGCTGGACAGGAACAGCCAGCAAAGCTGGGTGCTGGCAGGGGACGCCGCCCACAACGTACATCCGCTGGCCGGCCAGGGCCTGAACATCGGCCTGGGCGATGTGCAGGTGCTGGCGCGCATCCTTCAGGAGCGCGACTACTGGCGCAGCCCCTCAGACCTGAAACTGCTGCGCCAGTATGAGCGCGAGCGCAAGGCGGCTCTGGCCCCCATGGGTCTGGCCATGGACGGGCTGCAGCAGCTGTTTGCCCGCCCCGAAGTGCCGGTGCAGATGCTGCGCAACTGGGGCATGAAGGGTTTCGAGCGCAGCGGCCCGCTCAAGTCCTGGATGGCCCGGCAGGCCATGGGCCTGCTCTGAGAAACGCGCTCGGGGAACCCTTGGCGCGGCCCGCACTCCAAGCAACAGATCTGCCATCCATGTACCGTGGATGGCAGCCGACCTCAATCCTTTCACGCTGCAGCCTGCTGCAGCCAAGACACCATCCATGAAACTTGTTGCCTGCCTGCTGGCCACCGCCAGCCTGACCTTCGGCCTGAACGTGCACGCCCAGGACGCCAACCTCAAGAAGACGCTGACCGAGCGCATTCCCCAGCTCGAGAAAATCGACGAGGTGCGCTCCACCCCCATGAGCGGCCTGTACGAGGTGCGCGTGGGCACGGACATCTTCTACACCGATGCCAAGGGCAACTATCTGATTCAGGGCGAGCTGATCGACACCAAGGCGCGCCGCAACCTGACCGAAGACCGAATGACCCAGCTCACGGCCGTGGACTTCAAGCAGTTGCCCATCAAGGACGCCATCACCATCGTGCATGGTAAGGGCGAGCGCAAGATGGCCGTGTTTGAGGACCCGAACTGCGGCTACTGCAAGCGCTTCGAAAAAGATCTGCAGAGCGTGGACAACGTCACCATCTATCTCTTCCTCTACCCCATCCTGAGCCCGGACTCGGCCGAGAAGTCACGCAATATCTGGTGCGCCAAGGATCAGGCCAAGGCCTGGCAGGATCAGATGCTGAACAGCAAGAATGCGGCTGCCGCCCAGTGCGACCCCGCTGCCATCCAGCGCAATCTGGCTTTCGGTCGCAAGTACAAGATCACGGGCACCCCCACCGTGATCTTCTCCAACAATGTGCGTGTGCCCGGCGCCATCTCGGCAGCCGAGGTCGAAAAGCACCTGGCCGCCGCCAAGTAATCTCTGTCTCATTGCCGGAGCAGCGCGCACCTGATGCAGTTTCAGGCGCGCTGCGCTAGGTTCGCATGCTCCGGCCCGCATTTCTGGAGCCGCCATGACCTCTGTTCTCAACACATCCGGCATTCGTCCCGACATCCGCTTCGTCGTGCAGGCCAACTCGGTGGATGCTCATCTTTTCGATGTGCAGCTGCATATCGCCCGGCCTGCAGCACAGCAGCTGCTGTCGCTGCCGGTGTGGATTCCTGGCAGCTATCTGGTGCGCGAGTTCTCCAAGAACCTGCAAGGCTTGAGAGCCGTGCAGAACGAACAGACCGTGGCCGTTCAACAACTCAGCAAAAATCAATGGGAAATTACCTGCAACGCTGATTTTGCATGCGTTGTCAGCTATCAAGTTTGCGCCTATGACACCTCGGTGCGCACAGCCTGGCTGGATCGCCGCCGCGGTTTCTTCAATGGCACCAGCCTGTGCCTGCGCGTGCATGGCCAGGAAGAGCGCCCCCATGCACTGGAGCTGCTTGGCAGCCCCGCCACCGAGGCCTGGCAGGTGGCCACCGGCCTGAAGCCGGCACAGGTCGACGCCAACGGCTTCGGCCTCTACCAGGCCTCCCACTACGACGAACTGGTGGACTGCCCTGTCGAGATGGGCCGGTTCTGGCGCGGCAGCTTCGAGGCCGGCGGAGTGCCCCATGAATTTGTAGTCGCAGGTGCAGCGCCCAGCTTTGATGGCGAGCGCCTGCTGGCCGATACGAAAAAGATCTGCGAAGCCGAGATCGCCTTCTGGCATGCCGACGGCAGCCAGCCGCCCATGGACCGCTATGTCTTCATGCTCAATGTGGTGGATGACAACTATGGCGGCCTCGAGCACTGCAACAGCACGGCGCTGATATGCGGCCGCCGCGATCTGCCGCGCAAGGGCGAAGCCAAGGCTGGCGAAGGCTATAACACCTTGCTGGGCCTGATCAGCCACGAGTACTTCCACACCTGGAACGTCAAGCGCCTGCGCCCGGCCGAACTGGCCCGCTATGACTACGAGCAGGAGAACTACACCGAGCTGCTGTGGTTCTTCGAAGGCTTTACCAGCTACTACGACGATCTGTTCCTGCGCCGTGCCGGACTGCTGGACAACAGCCAGTACCTCAAGCTCGTCACGCGCACCATCAACCAGGTGCTGCAGACGCCGGGCCGCCTGTTGCAGTCCGTGGCAGAGGCCAGCTTCGATGCCTGGGTCAAGTACTACCGCCAGGACGAGAACACCGCCAATCACACGGTCAGCTACTACACCAAGGGCTCGCTGGTCGCTCTGTGCCTGGATCTGGCCCTGCGCGCCAACGGCACGAGCAGCCTGGACGATGTGATGCGCGGCCTGTGGCGCAAGAGCGAAGGCGGCCCCATCAGCGAAGCCGATGTGCTGGCCGTGGTCAACGAAGTGGGCAACCCCGACATTGCCGGACAGCTGCAGACCTGGGTGCATTCCACCGGGGATCTGCCGCTGCGCGAGCTGTTGGCCACGCATGGGATCAAGAGCAAGGCCGAGCCCGCACAGCTGGCCCAGAAGCTGGGTCTGCGTGTCCAGGAAAACCATAGCGTGCAGATCAAGACCGTGCTGCGCGGCGGTGCGGCCGAGCAAGCCGGCATGATGGCCGCAGACGAGTGGCTGGCAGTTGACGTCAATGGCCAGCGCTGGCGCATCAGCAAGCTCGACGATGTGTTGCTGTACGCGGCCGGAGCCGATCAGCTCACGGCCTGGGTGGCACGCGACCAGCAGATTCTGCAGCTGACGCTGAACCTGGGCGGCCTGCTCGCCAAAGCCGCCAGCGAGGATGCAGATAGCGCCAGCCCCATCAGCAACCTGGGGCTTGAAATCAGCGACAAGGCCGCGGCAGAGCGTTGGCTGACGGGCATTGCGGCCTGAACCGCCCCCAAGGTGGCGCTGCTGCGCGACAGCCGGCAGCCAGACTCAGCGGTTATTCTTGGCAGCAGCGATTCATTCTTTAGCAGGAGACAAACTTGGCCTACGAAACCATCGAAGTCCGCGTGGAAGCGGAAAAAGTCGGCATCATCACGCTGAACCGTCCCAAGCAGCTCAATGCCCTGAACGACCAGCTCATGGACGAACTGGGCGACGCGCTCAGGAAGTTCGATGCCAACAAAAGCATTGGCTGCATGATCATCACCGGCAGCGAACGTGCTTTTGCCGCCGGTGCCGACATCGGTGCCATGGCCAAGTACAGCTTTGCCGACGCCTATGGCGGCGACTACATCACGCGCAACTGGGAAACCATTCGCAGCATCCGCAAGCCCGTGATTGCCGCCGTTAGCGGCTTTGCCCTGGGCGGCGGCTGCGAGCTGGCGATGATGTGCGACTTCATCATCGCCGCCGACAATGCCAAGTTCGGCCAGCCAGAGATCAAGCTGGGCGTGATTCCCGGTGCCGGCGGCACGCAGCGCCTGCCGCGTGCCGTGGGCAAGGCCAAGGCCATGGACATGGCGCTGACGGCACGCATGATGGACGCCACGGAAGCCGAGCGTGCCGGCCTGGTCAGCCGCGTCGTGCCTTTTGACAAGCTCATGGAAGAGACACTGGGCGCAGCCATCATCATCAGCGGCTTCTCCCAGCTGGCCGTGATGGCAGCCAAGGAGTCCGTGAACCGCGCCTTCGAGAGCGGACTGTCCGACGGCGTGATGTTCGAGCGCCGCCTGTTCCACGCCCTGTTTGCCACCCAGGACCAGAAGGAAGGCATGGACGCCTTCGTGAACAAGCGCCCTGCCAACTTCACCCACCAGTAAGCACCAAATTTTTCGCAAGAAATTTCAGCAAATGGATTGAAGCAGCCATTTTTTGCATATAATCGCTGTCTTCGGTCGTATAGCTCAGTTGGTTAGAGCGCAGCATTCATAATGCTGATGTCGCAGGTTCGAGTCCCGCTACGACCACCAGACAGGAAACCGCAGTGTTTGCAAAAGCACTGCGGTTTTTTCTTTGCAGCAACGCTCGCTGCAGTCTGCGCACAAAAATTCCCGACTTGGCTGCCGAGGCCATTTCTTCCTATACAATTGCGGGCTGTCGGTCGTATAGCTCAGTTGGTTAGAGCGCAGCATTCATAATGCTGATGTCGCAGGTTCGAGTCCCGCTACGACCACCAAATTTAAGCCCCAGTTGCTCACGCAGCTGGGGCTTTTCGCTTTTTACAGAGGCGACATGGCGCCGCACTGCCCTTTCTGTCCTGCAGAAATCAGCGCAGATCGCGCCGCCATGCTCCAGCCGCTCAAACTCCCCTTCAAGGACTTTTTCGTGCCCGTTGCACCTCAAGGATGCCGCACGCACGCTGCGTGCCCGCGCGCTGGTCTTGCGCCCAGCGGGGGCCTGCTTTTTTCTGCAAAAGCCGGCCTGCAGGCACCCAAAGTCCGTCTTCGCTCAAGGACTCTCCCGTGACCACACAAACCACAGGCGCCGTGGAAGGCATAGCCGCGCCCGCCGCTCCAACAGAAGTCAACGGATACAGCTGGAAAGCACTCATGGGCTCAGCCGTCGGCTACGCCATGGACGGCTTTGACTTGCTGATTCTGGGCTTCATGCTCTCGGCCATCTCCAAGGACCTGAACCTCACGCCCGGACAGGCTGGCTCTCTCGTGACCTGGACCTTGATCGGCGCCGTCTTCGGCGGCATCGTCTTCGGCATGCTCAGCGACAAATACGGCCGCATCCGGGTGCTGACCTGGACGATTGTGCTGTTTGCCGTCTTTACCGGCCTGTGCGCTTTTGCACAAGGCTATTGGGACCTGCTGATCTACCGCACCATTGCCGGCATCGGCCTGGGGGGAGAGTTCGGCATCGGCATGGCCCTGGCCGCCGAAGCCTGGCCCGCACGTCATCGCGCACGCGTCTCGTCCTATGTGGCGCTGGGCTGGCAGCTGGGCGTGCTGGGAGCAGCCATGCTGACCCCGCTGCTGCTGCCTTCCATCGGCTGGCGCGGCATGTTTCTGGTCGGCGTGATTCCCGCTGTCGTGGCCTGGGTCATCCGCAACAAGCTGCATGAGCCCGAAGTGTTCGTGGCGCGCAGCAAGAAGGAGCAGCCCTCGGCCATGCAATGCCTGAAGCTGCTGATGAAGGACAAGGCCACACGCAAGATCAGCCTGGGCGTGATCGTGCTGACCTCGGTACAGAACTTCGGCTACTACGGCATCATGATCTGGATGCCCAGCTTTCTGTCCAAGCAGATGGGCTTCAGCCTGACCAAGTCGTCGGTGTGGACGGCCGTCACCATCATCGGCATGTCGCTGGGTATCTGGGTCTTCGGCCAGTTGGCCGACCGCATCGGCCGCAAGCCCACTTTCCTGATCTTCCAGGTCGGCTCCGTGATCTCAGTGCTGGCCTATTCCCAGCTCACCGATGCCACGGCCATGCTGTGGGTGGGAGCCATCATGGGCCTGTGTGTCAACGGCATGATGGGCGGCTATGGTGCCGTCATCAGCGAAGCCTATCCCACCGAAGCCCGCGCCACGGCACAGAACGTGCTGTTCAACATCGGCCGCGCCGTCGGCGGCCTGGGCCCGGTCGTCATCGGTGCGCTGGCCATGGCCTACTCCTTCCAGGTGGCGATTGCGCTGCTGGCAGCCATCTATGTGCTGGACATGCTGGCCACGGTGTTTCTGATTCCGGAGCTCAAGGGCAAGGAACTTCAGTAAAAATCGCTGCCATCACAATCCTGCAAAGCGCCAGAGCCTGAAAGGCCTGGCGCTTTTTTCATGACCGATGCGCCATCCCCAGGCAACAGGCTGCTCCCTCGGAATGTCCGGCGCGAGCGCAAGCGCGTGGGCTTTTGATGAGCCGGGCGCTCTATCTGCGCTGCCGGAACACTTCGCTGACCAGCTCCCGCAGCCACTGGTTAGCGGGCTCACGGGCAAAGCGCCAGCTCCAGTGCAGCGACACATCGAAGGCACTCTCGGGCAGATCGGCCTGCAGCACCACATAGCCGCCCTGTGCCTCAAAGGTTTCGGCAATCTCGGCAGGCATGATGACGGCCAGATCCGTCTGATGCACGATGGAGGGCACGGCCATGAAGTGGGCCGCCGACAGGCGCACCTGATCCTGCAGCTCGAGCTTGCGCAGAATGCGCAGTGTCTCGGAGTGCGAGCGCACGGCCACATAGTCGAGACCGCGCAAATGCTCGGCATCCAGCTTCTGGGACTTCAGGCCCCTGAGCACCGGATGCCCGTGGCGCAGCAATAGCGCGTAGTGGTCGGACAGCAGCACCTTCTGCTGCGTGCCCGTCACACCGGGCAGAAAGCCTATCGCGATATCCAGCGAGCCACGATCCAGCGCATCGGCAATCTCGCCCATGGGCATGGGCAGGGTTTCCAGCTGCACATGGGGTGCCCGTCCGCGCAAGGCCTGCATCAGCGGCGGCAGGAAGCGCGCTTCGCCGATATCGCTGAGGTGAATGCGAAAGCACTGATTCGCCTGCAAGGGGTCGAAGGTGTGAGCCTCCGCCAAAGCCACCTCCAGGGTTGCCAACGCCGTCCTCACCGCCTGCGCCAGCCGCTCGGCACGCGGCGTGGGGCGCACGCCCCCATGCATGCGCTCGAACAGCGGGTCGCCCAGCAGTTGGCGCAGCCGCGTCACCGCCTGGCTGGCTGCGGGCTGGGACAGGCCCAGCTCCTGCGAAGCACGGCTGACGCTGCCATGGCGAAACACCGCATCGAAAACGCGCAGCAGATTGAGGTCCAGGCCCGATATATCCATAAAACGAATATCTCTTAGATGCTTTATTCAATTGCTGGAAATTATGCCGCCATGCAAGATAGGCCTGAAGCGCTCCACCCCCACGAAGAGCGGCCAGATCAAGGAAATCTACTGTGCAAGTCACGTCTCAAGTCGCCACCCCGTCCGATAGCTACACCGTTCGCCACGCCGTCATCGCCATGCTGCGCGAGCTGGGCATGACCCGCATCTTTGGCAACCCCGGCTCGACAGAGCTGCCGCTGTTTCGCGACTACCCCGAGGATTTCTCCTATGAGCTGGGCCTGCAGGAGGCCGTGGTCGTGGGCATGGCCGATGGCTATGCCCAGGCCACACGCAATGCCAGCTTTGTGAATTTGCACTCCGCCGCCGGTGTCGGTCACGCCATGGCCAATATCTTCACGGCCTTCAAGAACCGCACGCCCATGATCATCACGGCCGGCCAGCAGGCTCGCTCGCTGCTGCAGTTCGACCCGTTTCTGCACTCGCGCGATGCCGCCGAGCTGCCCAAGCCCTATGTGAAATGGAGTTGCGAGCCTGCCCGCGCCGAGGACGTGCCCCAGGCACTGGCCCGTGCCTACTACATCGCCATGCAGGAGCCGCGCGGCCCGGTGTTTGTCTCGATTCCCGCGGACGACTGGGACAAGCCCTGCGAACCCATCACGCTTCGCCATGTCGGCTTCGAAACCCGCCCCAACCCGCAGACGCTGAGCGCCATCGGCGAGGCGCTGGATGCGGCCCGCACCCCGGCCTTTGTGGTCGGTGCGGCCGTGGATCGCGGCCAGGCCTGGGATGCGGTCGTGGCACTGGCCGAGCGCCATCAGGCCCGCGTTTTCGTGGCCCCCATGAGCGGGCGCTGCAGCTTCCCCGAAGATCACCCCCTGTTCGCCGGCTTTCTGCCTGCCATGCGCGAGCGCATCGTGGAGCTGCTGGGCAGCCACGACAAGATTTTTGCGCTGGGCGCAGCCGCCTTCACGTATCACGTCGAAGGCGCGGGCCCCTTCATCCCTGTGGGCTCCGAGCTGTTTCAGCTGATTGACGATCCCGCCATTGCTGCCTGGGCCCCTGTGGGCACGGCAGCCGTGGGCAATATCTGCCTGGGCGTGCAGGAGCTGCTCGAGCGCCCCCGCATCGCCGAGCGCCCCGCCCCGGCGCGCAAGCCCGCACCGCCCACTCCCGCAGCCCCTGCAGCCGGCGAACGCATGTCGGTGGCCTATGCCATGCACACTCTGGCCAGCGTGCGTGATCCGCAAAGCATCATCGTGGAGGAAGCCCCCAGTTCGCGCCCCACGATTCAGACCCATCTGCCCATCTTCCACAGCGAGACCTTCTTCACCATGTGCAGCGGCGGCCTGGGGCACAGCATGCCCGCAGCAGTCGGCGTGGCCATGGCCAAGCCCGATAAAAAGGTGATCGCCGTCATCGGCGACGGCTCGGCGATGTATGCGATTCAGGCCCTGTGGAGTGCCGCCAATCTGCGCCTGCCCATCACCTTTGTGATCCTCAAGAACCGCCGCTATGCGGCACTGCAGGATTTCTCCAAGGTGTTTGGCTACCGCGACGGCGAAAAGGTCGAAGGCACGGAGCTGCCCGATATCGACTTTGTGGCCATGGCCAAGGGTCATGGCTGCGACGGCGTGCATATCGAGAACGCCGTCGAACTGGCGCAGGTGCTCAAGCAGGCCATTGCCCATCCACGCCCCATCGTGGTGGAAGTCGAGGTGGCCTGACCGCTTTCCCGAGCCGCTTCGCGCCTTGCCTTCTCTGAGGTCGAAGACGGCTTTCTCGCCATGCTCCTGCGGGCATGGCAACGCTCACAAACAGAATCCAAACAGGAGACAAAAAACCATGGCCTCAAAGCCTGCCGTCAATCGCCTGCGTCGTCTGGGCCTGGCTGCTCTTCCAGCCCTGCTCTGCGGCGCCTTTGCCACCACCGCATCGGCCTCCGACAAATGGCCGGATCGCCCCATCCGCCTGATCGTGAACTTCGCCCCCGGCGGTGCCGCCGATGTGATGGGACGCGCGATTTCGCCCACCATGAGCCAAGTGCTCGGCCAATCCGTGGTGGTGGACAACAAGCCTGGGGCCAACGGCAATATCGGCATCGGCGAGACCGTGCGCTCGGCCAAGGATGGCTACACGCTGCTGCTGAGCAGTGGCGGCGGCATCAGCATCAATCCGCTGATCTACAGCAAGCTGCCCTTCAATCCCGAAAAAGACCTGATCCCCGTGGCCGCCGTGGCACGCGTTCATGTGTTTCTGGAAACCAACCCCAGCCTTCCCGTGAGCAATGTGCAGGACTTCATCAAGCACCTGCAGGCCAATCCCGGCAAGCTCTCCTATGGCTCGCCCGGCCCCGGCAGCTCGCCCCATCTGGCCGGCGAGATGTTCAAGCGCGCGGCCAAGGTCGACGCCAGCCATATCCCCTACAAGGGTGCCGGCCCGGCCCTGACCGATGTGCTCAGCGGCCAGTTGCAGTACTGGTTCGATCCGGGTCCCGGCCTCAAGCAGGTGGAGGCCGGCAAGCTCAAGTTGCTGGCGATCGGCAGCCCACAGCGCTCTCCTCTGTACCCCAAGGTCCCCACGCTGGCTGAAAGCGGTCTGCCCGGCTTTGATGCCGACACGCTGTTCGGCATCTACGCTCCCACCGGCACTCCGGCACCCGTGGTGGAGGCCGTGCGCGCCGCCGTGCTCAAGGCTCTGGAGCAGAAGAACGTGATCGAGGTGCTGCAAGGCCTGGGCTCGACGCCCGAGCCTCGCATGAGCCGCCAGGATTTCGTGGACCACCACGCCAAGGAACGCGCGCGCTTCGCTCCGCTGATCAAGGAAATCGGCTTGAAGGTGGATTAGAGAATTTCGACTCAATGCGGGAGTCCGGTTGCCCGAACACTCCCTTTTGGCCGCCCGTCCGCAAGGACCGGCGGCCTTTTTTACTGCTCTTGCGCAGACCTGCATGCACAAGAGGCATGCCCATCGGTGAAATCCAGACCCGGCCCGACGGGACGCAGGCCGTGCTTCAGTGGGATGCCACCGCCACAACCACTGCGGACTCGGCCACTTCGAGCCAGACATGGTCATTGGCCACCAGCCCGCTCATGGCAGGTGCAAAGCCCACGATCTGCGCGCCCCAGCCCAGGCGACAGATGGCCTCGTCGCTGGCCAGGCTTTCTTCGGTCACCGTGGCTGCGCCATAGGTCGCACGCTGCACCACGGCCGGCCAGATATTGATGGGCTGCGAGGCCGCCGCAGGCCGCTCCTGTCCGAGCCAGACCTTGACCGCCGTGGCCTTGCACAGCGCCAGCACCTGCACGCCGGGCGCCAGACCCAGCAGCTCATAGCTTTCGGGCGTGATGCGCGCTGCAATCGTCCAGTCCGAGCCCGCATCGCTTGCGGCACGCAGCCAGACACGAATCTGCCCGCCGATGGACTCGACCTTGAGCACGCTGCAAGGCCACTGATTGCGCATGCTGGTCATGAGGCCCAGATTGGGCTGCCCACCACCGGGCGTGCCGGCCTGCATGCGCTGCAGCAATTCGCTGCGCAGGCGCATCATGGCCTCGGCAGCATGCAGCAACTCCTCGCCCGCCGGCGTGATCTGTGCGCCGCCGCCCCCGGCACCGCCCACACTACGCTCGACCAGCGGCACGCCGGCCAGATTGGTCAGGGTGTCGATGGCCTGCCATGCCGCCTTGTAGCTCACGCCCACATCGCGTGCGGCCTGGGATATCGAGCCACTATGCGCAATGCCGCGCAGGATGGCGATGCGGCGATCGGCCATGTCGTAGCCCAGCGCCTGGGAGACCGAATCGGACGATAGCGCGCCACCCTGGCTGGCCTCGTCGTCGGGCATATCCAGTTGTTCTTGTTCGAGATTTTCTGTGTCAGACATAGGCCGCCATCATGCCTTGACAGCCAATTTCCTCGCTCGACCTCAGTTGTTCATTCACGTTACACTCGCTATTCCATCAATGAATAGCGAAATCTCAATGACTCAGATCACTGCCCGCTCCACCGGTTTCTCCTTTCAGCTGGCTCGCTCTGCGGCCGTGATCGCGACCGTGACCAGTTCGGCCGTGCTGGGCCTGTGGTCTGCGCAGGCACAGGCGGCCGAAGTGGCGGTCGCCGTGGCGGCCAACTTCACCGCGCCCATGAAGAAGATTGCAACCGAGTTCGAAAAGGATACCGGCCACAAGGCCGAGCTGTCTTTTGGCGCCACCGGCAAGTTCTACGCCCAGATCAACAACGGCGCGCCGTTCGGCATTCTGCTGGCCGCCGACGACACCACGCCCGAAAAGCTGGCCAAGGAAGGCAAGGGCGTGGCCGATTCGCGCTTTACCTATGCCATCGGCACCCTGGTGCTGTGGAGCCCCAAGGCCGGTTATGTGGACGACAAGGGCGAAGTGCTCAAGACCGGCGACTACAAGCACATCGCAATCGCCAACCCCAAGCTGGCCCCCTACGGCACGGCGGCCATGGAAGTGCTGAACAAGCTCGGCCTGAGCGCACAGGTGCAGCCCAAGGTAGTGATGGGCGAGAACATTGCCCAGACCTATCAGTTCGCTGCCACCGGCAATGCGCAGCTGGGTTTCGTGGCCCTGTCCCAGGTCATGGAGAACGGCAAGATCCGCGAAGGTTCAGCATGGCAAGTGCCCGGCAACATGCATGAACCCATTCGCCAGGACGCCATCGTGCTCAACGGCGCCAAGGACAACGAGGCCGCCACGGCTCTGATGAAGTACCTGCGCAGCCCCAAGGCGCACGACATCATCCGCTCCTACGGCTACAGCTTCTGACGCTGACCCACCCAGAGCCGATTTAACGCAAACTGTTCCGCTCTACCCTTGGCGCTGCTCGGCTAAGCTGGGCGCTCCAGGGGTCTTTTTTACGACTACGCAAATTCGGGTCGGACACGGCGTTGGGTCGATGGAAATGTCCGCTGTGCTCCCCTTATTTGCGCAAGTCCTGTTTTTGATTCCATGCAACTGAATGCCGAAGACTACGCAGCCATCTGGCTCACGCTCAAGCTTGCGGGCGTGACCACCGTGCTGCTCATGCTGCTGTGCACGCCGCTGGCCTGGTGGCTGGCCCATACCCGTTCGCGCTGGCGCGGCCCGATTGGTGCGGTCGTGGCGCTGCCGCTGGTGCTGCCGCCCACCGTCATCGGGTTCTATCTGCTGGTCACCATGGGCCCCAACGGGCCCATCGGCAAGCTCACGCAGGCCATGGGCCTGGGCAATCTGCCGTTCACCTTTGCCGGCCTGGTGGTGGGCTCGCTGATCTACTCCATGCCGTTCACCGTGCAACCGCTGCAGCGTGCGTTCGAAGCCCTGGGCCCGCGCCCCATGGAGGCAGCGGCCAGCCTGGGCGCCAGTCCGTTGGACCGCTTTCTGACCGTGGCCCTGCCGCTGGCGCGGCCCGGTTTCATCACCGCCGCCGTGCTGACCTTTGCCCACACCGTGGGCGAGTTCGGCGTGGTGCTGATGCTGGGCGGCAATATCCCCGGCGTCACGCGTGTGGTCTCGGTACAGATCTACGACCATGTGGAAGCCATGGAATACGGCCACGCCCATCTGCTGGCGGCCGGCATGGTGGTGTTCTCCTTCATCGTGCTGCTGGCCCTGAACTGGCTGCAACCCAAAGCGGAGCGCCGCGCATGACCGCTGCCCACTTCATCACCGCCCAGCTCAAGCTGACCCGGCCGGACTTTGCACTCGATGTGGATCTGCAGCTTCCCGGCCACGGGGTGACAGCACTGTTCGGCCCCTCGGGCTGCGGCAAGACCACCTGCCTGCGCAGCCTCGCCGGACTGGAACGGGCGCAAGGCCGCGTCACCGTCAATCAGACCGTGTGGCAGGACGATGCCGGCCGGCAATGGCTACCCACACACCAGCGCGCGCTCGGCTATGTGTTCCAGGAGGCCAGCCTGTTCCCGCATCTTTCGGTGCAGCGCAATATCGATTACGGACTCAGGCGCACGCCGCAGGAACGCCGCAAGGTCTCCAAGGAAAGAGCCGTCGAACTTCTGGGCATTGCCCATCTGATGGAGCGTATGCCCGCCACGCTCTCGGGCGGCGAGCGCCAGCGCGTGGCGATTGCAAGAGCGCTGGCCACCAGTCCCGAAGTGCTGCTGATGGACGAGCCTCTGGCAGCGCTCGACGCCCAGCGCAAGGCCGAAGTCCTGCCCTATCTGGAGCAGCTGCAGCGTCATCTGCAGATTCCCGTCATCTACGTCAGTCACTCCATGGACGAAGTCGCACGCCTGGCCCAGCACATGGTGCTGCTCGGTGCGGGCAAGGTGCTGGCGCAGGGCTCCGTCACCGAGCTGCTGTCCAGCCTCGATCTGCCGCTGGCCCATGGCGACGTGGCCTCCAGCGTGGTGCATGCCACGGTGCATGACCATGACGCCGCCGATCATCTGAGCACCCTGGTCTTTGACGGAGGCCGGCTGCAACTCGTCATGGCCCGCCCGCGCGAGCCCGGCAGCACGGTGCCGCTGCGCGTGCAGGCACGCGATGTCAGCCTCAGCCTGCTCAGGCCCGAAGGCAGCAGCATTCTCAATATCCTGCCGGTGCAGGTGCTGGACCTGCGCGAGGACGGGCCGGGCCAGGTCATGGTCTCGCTGCAGGCGGGCGGCACGCGGCTGCTGGCCAGAATCACCCAGCACTCGGCCCGAGCCTTGCAGCTGCGGCCCGGCATGCCGGTGTTTGCCCAGATCAAGGGCATGGCGCTGCTGGACTGAGCGCAGCGCCTCCGCCCCTTGCCGGCAAGGAATGCTCCTGCTGACTATCATCAGCCCATGACCGAGTCCTCCTGCCCCATCCCGGCCCAGCCGATCGCACCGCTGCACACCCGTGCCGTGCACTTCTTCAACGCCGGGCAGCAGGAGCGGCAGGAGCGCGTGCTGGCGGCCGAGGTGCCGATCGCACTGGTCTTCAACGGCATCTCGCATGCAGTGATGATGGGCTCGCCCACCGATGTGGAAGACTTTGCGCTGGGCTTTGCGCTGACCGAAGGCGTCATCGACAGCGTCGAAGACTGCTACGGCATAGACGCCCGCGCCGTATCTGCCGCTGCGGCCGGCCTGCCCGAAGGCATGGACGGCATGGAAGTGCAGCTCGACATCGCCTCGCGCTGCTTTGCACGGCTCAAGGACAGGCGCCGCAGCATGACGGGCCGCACGGGCTGCGGCGTCTGCGGAGTGGAGAGCTTTGCGGCGCTGGATCTGTCGTTTGACGCCCTGCCGCCCCAGGACTGGCTTGAGCAGGTCGACGCCGCCACCGTGCTCAAGGCAATCGGCGCCCTGGCCCCACACCAGATCCTGAATGCCGAGGCTGGCGCCATCCATGCCGCTGGCTGGGCCACACTGGCGGGCGACATCACGGACGTGCTGGAAGACGTGGGCCGCCACAATGCGCTGGACAAGCTGGTCGGCCGGCTGGCGCGCATGGGCCGCCTCGGCGAACCCGGCTTTGTACTGCTGTCAAGCCGCGGCAGCCATGAGCTGGTGCGCAAATGTGCCAAGGTCGGCATCGCGGCGCTGGCCACGATTTCAGCCCCCACGGACATGGGCGTGCGCATGGCGGAGCTGACCGGCCTGCGCTTCTGGGGCCTGTGCCGCCCGCCCCGGGCCGTGCTCTATGCCTCAGGCGGCAAAGCCTGAGCAAGCCCTGCTGCCAAGCGCCAGCCTCTAGAATCACGGCATTGCGGCCATGACTCCAGCTCTGACCGCCCCACGATCAGCCCCTGGATATACACCATGAACCGCTGCACCACCACCCGCTTCAGCCGTCGCCTCTGGGGCTTCGCCCTGCTGGCCGCTGCCGCCAGTGCCGGCCTGCCGGCCCTGGCCCAGGGCCTACCCACGGACGAGACGCGCAACTTCCCGCCGACAGCCCAGTTCGGCGAGCTGACGGTGACCAACTTCCCCGAAGTGGCCATCAACGGCACGGCGATTCGGACCACGCCGGGCTTTCGCCTGTTCAGCCGCGAGCGCAGCATTGTGTTTGCCAGCAACTATGCAGGCCAGAAGATGCTGGTGGGCTATGTGATCGAGCCACAGACCCAGGGTCTGCACACGGCCTGGATTCTGACCCCTGCCGAGATCGAGAAGTACAAGCCGATTCAGCCGCGCACCCTGCTGCAGCGCGTTTTCGGCAGCTGAGTTCGGCCCGCGCCGACCGCTATTGATTAAAGAGCTGCTTGCGCCTTTTCTGCAAGCACCTCAAGTCATTTATCCATTGAAACCCAGTGATGGCAGGCGCCAGCCGCTATCACTTTGTGCTTGCAGACACTGCAGGCCCACCTGACAAGAGCGCCCCATGAGCAAGAAAGTCTTTATCAAAACCTTTGGCTGCCAGATGAACGAGTACGACTCGGACAAGATGGCCGATGTGCTGGGCGCGGCCCAGGGTTACGAGCCCACGCAGAACGTGGACGAGGCCGATCTGATCCTGTTCAACACCTGCTCGGTGCGCGAGAAGGCCCAGGAAAAAGTGTTCAGCGATCTGGGCCGTATCCGCCATCTCAAGGAAAAAGGCGTGCTGATCGGCGTGGGCGGCTGCGTGGCCAGCCAGGAAGGCGCCGAGATCATCAAGCGCGCTCCGTTCGTGGACGTGGTCTTCGGCCCCCAGACCCTGCACCGCCTGCCCGAGCTGCTCAATCAGCGTGCAGCCAAGGCCAAGCCCCAGGTCGATATCTCCTTTCCCGAAATCGAGAAGTTCGACCACCTGCCGCCGGCACGCGTGGAAGGCGCTTCGGCCTTTGTCTCCATCATGGAAGGCTGCTCCAAGTACTGCAGCTACTGCGTCGTGCCCTATACGCGCGGCGAGGAAGTCAGCCGCCCGTTCGAGGACGTGCTGGTCGAGGTCGCGGGTCTGGCCGAGCAGGGCGTGAAGGAAATCACGCTGCTGGGCCAGAACGTCAACGCCTACCTGGGCAAGATGGGCGACACCAGCGAGATGGCCGACTTCGCCCTGCTGCTGGAATACGTGGCCGAGATTCCCGGCATCGAGCGCATCCGCTACACCACCAGCCACCCCAATGAATTCACGCCACGCCTGATCGAGGCCTACGCCAAGATTCCGCAACTGGTCAGCCACCTGCACCTGCCCGTGCAGCATGGCAGCGACAAGATTCTCATGGCCATGAAGCGCGGCTACACGGCCATGGAATACAAGAGCACCATCCGCAAGCTGCGTGCCATCCGTCCCGATCTGGCCATGAGCAGCGACTTCATCGTGGGCTTTCCCGGCGAGACCGAGGAAGACTTTCAGAAGATGATGAAGCTCATCCACGATGTGCGCTTCGACAACTCGTTCAGCTTCATCTTCAGCCCCCGCCCCGGCACGCCTGCGGCCAATCTGCAGGATGACACGCCGCACGAGGTCAAGCTGCGCCGCCTGCAGGAGCTGCAGGCCGTGATCAACAACAACATCAAGGAGATCAGCGAGGAGCGCGTCGGCACCGTGCAACGCCTGCTGATTGAGGGCGTGAGCAAGCGTGACGGCAGCGAACTGATGGGCCGCACCTATTGCAACCGCGTGGTCAACTTCCCCGGCAATGCACGCCTGATCGGCCAGATGGTGGATGTGAAGATTACCGAAGCCAAGGCTTACACCTTGCGCGGCGAAGTGCTGCTCAAGGATTGATGGCCCGACATTCCCTGGCCTCTTCCACCAAAAGCCTGCCGGCCATGCCGCGCAGGCTTTTTTCATGACTGGTTATAATTTTTGTAACAAAAAGTCATGCCTTGCCGGATGGCACACGCCCCTGCAATCCGCAGCTAGGATGGTGGGCTATTGGGGCCAAGCTGCCTCGGATTGAACTCTGGACACCATGAATCAAACTGCTGCACTGCAGGGCGAAGCCATTTACGCCCTGCTGGATCAAGCCCATGAGCTACTGAACGACGACAACGACGACAAGCCCGTCACCATCAGCCGTCAGGACCGCATCGCGGCGGCGGTGGAATTGATGGGGCAGCAGAACTTTGCCCCGGCCACCGTGCAGGAGCTCGAGCGCGTGCACGACTTCTGGCTGTACCTCGACCAACCCCAAGCGGCCAACACCTTGCTGCAGCAGCATCGCGCCGCCGTCCTTTCGGGCGCCGACGAGCTGAGTCCGGCAGAAGCGATGCTGCGCCTGAACCTCAGCGACATCCAGAGCCGCATGGGCTTTGACCAGCCCTCCGCGCGCGCCCTGCTGGGACCGGCAGCGCAGGCCATTGCCCGGCTGCCCGAAGCCGTGGACAGCGACAACTACTGGCATGGCTGGCACTGGATGGCCTCGGAGCTGCAGGCCTGGGATGCAGCAGCCACCGGGCTTGAGCTGCAACGCGGCCAGGAGCGCCGCAACCCCGATCTGGCCGAAGATGCGGCCTACCTCGATGCCATCGTCTGCGTTCGCAAGGCGGAAATGGCCCACAAAGGCGGCCACGCCAGCGAGACTGCCGGCCTGGTGCAGAACGCCATCAACCTGCTGCGCGATGCCGCTCCCGACCAGCAGGTGGACTTTGACCGCTGGATGACGCTGGCCGATCATGTGCTGCCGCTGGCGCCGCAAAGCCTGCCGGCCTTGCTCATGGCCTGCGAGCAGCAGCTCGGCGTCCTGGAAAATCCTCCGCCCTCGCAGGCCGTCAAGACACACCGTCAGGTCAAGATCCTGCGGCTGCAGGCGCAGGCCTGCGCGCAGGCTGGTCAGCTGGAGGCGGCTCTGCAGCTGGCCCCTCAGGGTCACTTCGGTCTGACGGATGATCCGGGCGATCCCTTCACCGCCTCCTGGCTGGGCTGGCTGGAGCAGACCGGCCGCTTGAAGCAAGCCGCCGATCTGGCGCTTCAGAGCGTGCTTCACGCGCGTCCCGTCTCGGCCGTGGCCGCCTTCGAGCTGGCCAAGAAGCAGTTCAGCAACGACCCGGCCAATGCCATCACCTGGGCCCTGGTTCTGGCCATTGGCCAAACCGACGAGGACATGCGCCAGCTGCTCGCGCAGGAGGAAATGCCGCTGCACCCTGCGGATTTTTATCTGAACATGGTGCGTGCGGCCCAGCCAGCCCATCCGGTGCTGGCCTTGCTCGACGGCCTGCGCCTGGCGCGCAAGCGCCAGATGGAACAGGCCCTGCCGCTGCTGGAAATCGGCGTTGGCCAGCATCCCGAGATGGCCGACAGCGACAAGCTGCCCACGCTCTGGGCGGCGCGCTTTGCCGCGCTGCCGCTGGAAGAAGCGCTGGCCCGTCCCTTCCCCGACGCCCATGGCGCGCACTGGTGCTATGCCGCCGGCGTGGTCCTGGACGATGCCGACGATCTGGCACCGCTGATGGGCGGCAAGAAGAAGGTGCCGGCACAGGAGGTGCGCGAGCCTCTGGTGGTGCGCTATTACGAGCAGGGCCTGGCCCGCTTCGAGCACTTCTGGGCCAGCGGTCAGGGCCGCTTCAAGGATGCCGACCTGCATGTCTACTCCATGCTGTGCAACAACCTGGCCATCAAGTACCGCTTCATGGATCGCTACGACGAGGCGGCAGAATTGCACCACAAGGGGCTGGGCAGCAGCCCTTTTGCCGAGCATCACAACGGCCTGCTGTGGTGCGCGGTGGGCAAGGACGACGACGCGCAGACCGTGGTCGAGGCCGAGCGCCTGTGGCATTTCGCCCAGGAGCATGGCTACAGCCGTCATGAGCCCACGCGCTATTTCTCCACCGTCGCGCTGTCGCTCTACAAGCTCGACCGCGACGACGAGATCAGCATCTGGATGGAGCGTCTGGACCAATGGTTCCACGACCTCGACGAGGACGAGCAGCGCGAGGTGCGCCGCAACTACCTGGCGTCCTTGATGTCCATGCTGGACTTTTTCTCGAGTACACGCCCCGAGCTGGTGCTGCCGCGTCTGCGCACGCATCAGCAGGAAATCATTGCGCTGCAGGACTGCTATCCGCTGCGTCGCCTGGCCTGTGCGCTGGAAGCCTATCCCGAGCTGCTGGAAGAGTCCGTGGCACTGCACAAGCAGGCCAACAGCTATCTGGACCAGGACGATGACGAAGACGAGCGGCGCATGTCGCAGTCCGGCATCGAGCGTGCCGAGCGCAAGCTGGCCGAGCGCGATGCTGGCACCACGACAAGTCGCAAGTCATGGTGGAAATTCTGGTGAATCCGGTCATCGAAAAAGCCGCTGCCGCCAGCGCCTACAAGGCGCGCGATGTGGTCAACGCGCCGGCCATCAAGCAGCGCATCAAGGAACGCAGCGCCGAGCGCGGCGACGCGGCCGAGGTCGCTGCCTGGCTGGGCAATCACTTCTACCGCCATGTGGTGGGCAATCTGCAGGCTGACGAGCCCGCCGTTCGGCGCATTGCCGATATCCAGCAGCTGCAGGAGCTGACGGGCCGCCAGGAGCCGCCGGCCTGGGCGCTGGAGCGGCTGGCGCGCAAACAGGCCGGGTTCGAGCTTCCCGATCTCTGGTGGGTACAGCCCGACAGCGCGGCCCTGCTGGCACTGGAGACGCGGCTGGTGGAGTTTCTCTCCACCCGCAAGGGCACTTCGCTCGAAGGCAAGCTGCAGCGCGTGAACTGCCCTCAGGCGCTCGCGCGCTGGACGCTGGAGCATCTGGCCTTCGAGAAAAAGCAAAGCAGTGGCCGGGTCGAGCACAGCTCGGGCGCCGTGCACGGGTTGCTGCGCGGCCAGCATGGCACGTTCGTGGAGTTCGACGCCACAAGTGCGCAAATGCGCCAGGAAATGGCCTATGAAAGCCAGATGATGGGCCACTGCGTGGGCCAGTTCGCCAACCGCAAGTCCTTCAGCGGCGGCTATGGCGAGCATTACGCCGAAGGCCTGGAGTCGGGGCGCATGCGGCTGTTCAGCTACCGCACGGGCACGGCCCAGCCGCGCATCACCGTCAACGCCTATGTGCAAAAAGACGGCAAGCTGCAGATCGAGCAGATCAAGGGCAAGCAGAACCGGCCGCCGATTGCGCGCTATATGCCCGATGTGGTGACCTTGCTCAACTATCTGCCGCTCAATGACGAGGTGCCCGAGGACGCGCTGTCCATGGGAATTGTGCGCCGCCCGCCCGAGGTGCTGAAGTCCCATCCGGGGCTGGCGCCCTGGTGCTCGGTGCAGGAGCTGCAGACCGATGCCGAGCAGCTGTGGCTGATGCAGCAGCACCCCGCACTGCTGCCTCGACTCAATCTGCAGTCGCCGCTGATGCAGTGGATGGTGGCGGCACGCAAGGACTCGCTGGACAGCGAAGTCATCGAACGCATGCCCAAATCCGCCGCGCTGAAGCAGGCCTTGCTGATGGCCAGAAAGCGCCCCGGCCGCCAGGGAGTTCGCTCATGAACGCATGGACGATTCTCCTGCTTGTCGTGGCCCTGATTTTATGGGTGCTGCGCGGCGGCTTCAGGCGCCTCAAGGAGGCCAAGCAGCGCGGCGACCTCATCAGCTACCAGGCCGGCAGCCAGGAGCGCAACTGGGCCCTGGCCCTAGCCCACCCCATGGCCTACCACGCCATGCAGGGCGGCTTTGCCAGCGATCTGCATGGCGCCGACGATGCGCTGGCCAAACAGCTGCGCCCCATGATCCTGCACCACCTGGGCCTGCGCACCGACCTCAGCGACGAACAGGTGCGCCAGCAGTTGCCCGATGCCATGCGCCAGCGCTGGTTCATGCTGGATCTGCAGCGCCTGCAGCGCAGCGACGATGCGCGCGCCGCCATGGCGTTTGCCTGCGCGCGCGTGACCTTTTTTGTGCGCAGCGCCAGGCTGCTGGACTGGGTGGACGAAGCCCTGCACTGGGACATCCTGCAGCTCAATGCCCAGCGCGCCCAGCAATGCTTCGACAGCTGGCTGGCCTTCGGCCAGGCCTATGCCCAGGGCCGCAACCAATGGCTGGCGCAGGGCCGCAGCGATGTGCTGGGCAAGGCCTTCACGAGCGAAGAGGTGGCCCAATGGGTGACGCAGGAGCAGCACCCCTGGCATGCGATGCGCTGGGATCTGTCCCTGAGCAGCGATGGGGCTGCAGCGCCCGCGGCATAGGCAGACAACGCTCAAAAAAAGGGACTGCCAGGCAGTCCCTTTTCGCATCCGCCGCGCGCCGCTCAGGCAAAGATGCTGCGCGCTTCGGTGAATCGCTTGGCGAAGTACACATTGTCCATGCGCACCCGCTGCACCGTCCCGCCACTGGACGGCGCGTGCACAAACTGCCCGTTGCCGACAAAAATGCCCATATGGGAATAGCGCCCGCCCAGGGTGTTGAAGAACACAAAGTCGCCGCGCATCAGATCGCGCCCGTCCACCGGATTGCTGGCCTGTGCCCATTGCGATGTGGTGCGGGGCAGACGGGTTTCCGTGATGCCGCCAACGGCCCACTGGATCAGTCCGCTACAGTCAAAGCCGCCTTCAGGCGAGTTTCCGCCGTAGGTGTAGGGCGTGTTGACCACCAGCATGGTGCGCGCCAGCAGGGACTCGCGCAGCTCGGCATCCAGGCTCAACGCATTGAGAGGGCGCACCGATGAGCCGCCTTGCGCGGCAGGCCGTGGTTTGTCCCGGGTGGTGGAGCAGCCTGCCAGCAGCGCAAGCAGCGAGCCCGCCAGCATCAACGCGCTGCGGCGCTCCAGACATTGAGGCAGAGCTTGCCGCTGACCCGCCTCCACGAAAGTCCTGTCTTGTAGCTTCATGGAAAGGCATGTTCTCAGAAAGCCGCCCATACAGCTACCTTCTACCCACAATTACCGCGCTTCTTTACAAAAAAGTGAGCTGCTCTCGCTTGTCATGCCTTTGATTCAGATGCATTTTTCATCCAAACCCATAAACAACAAGCGCAAGCAGCTCACTTTTTATAGATCGCTGATCTCAAACCAAGCACACCCCAACTCAGGGACAGCGAGCAAGCGCCTATGCCGGCCGCGCCGCTTCGCAGCGAGGCTGTCGTCCCCTTTGGGGGCGCCCGGCCAGGGGAAGCCGCGCAGCACGCTCAGGAGTATCAAATATCAGAACGGCAGCTTGGGCATACCGCCGCCCATCATTCCCTTCATACCCTTCATGCCGCCCATCTTCTTCATCATCTTCATCAGGCCACCGCCTTTGAACTTTTTCATCATGGTCTGCATCTGCTCGAACTCCTTGAGCAGGCGGTTGACCTCCTGGACCTGGACGCCGGCGCCGTCGGCAATGCGCTTCTTGCGCGTGGCCTTGATGATTTCAGGTTTTTTGCGCTCCTTGAGCGTCATGGAGCAGATGATGCCTTCCTTGCGCTTGATCTCGCGCTCGGCCTTGTCCATATCGACCTGACCGGCCTTGCCGGCCAGCTCGGCGGGCAGCTTGTCCATCAGGGTCGAGAGACCGCCCATCTGCTTCATCTGCTGCAGCTGGGCCAGAAAGTCGTTGAGGTCGAAGCCGTCGCCGCTCTTGAGCTTCTCGGCCATCTTCTGCGCGGCTTCCATGTCCACGCCCTTGGTGACCTGCTCGACCAGGGCCACGATGTCGCCCATGCCCAGCACACGCTGTGCGTGGCGGTCGGCGTCAAAGACTTCCAGGCCGTCGATCTTTTCCGAGACACCGGCGAACTTGATAGGCGCGCCCGTGATCTGGCGCACCGACAGCGCCGCACCGCCGCGCGAATCACCGTCGAGCTTGGTCAGCACGATACCGGTCAGCGGCAGCGCTTCCTTGAAGGCCTTGGCCGTATTGACCGCATCCTGGCCCTGCATGGCATCGACCACGAACAGGGTTTCGACGGGCTTGAGCGTGGCGTGCAAATCCTTGATTTCGGCCATCAGCAACTCATCGATGGCCAGACGGCCGGCCGTATCCACCAGCAGCACATCGAAGAAATGCTTTTTGGCGTAGTCGATCGCAGCCACGGCGATATCGTGGGGCTTCTGGTCGGGCGTGGAAGGAAACCACTCGGCGCCGGCCTGGGCCGTGACGGTCTTGAGCTGCTCGATGGCCGCTGGACGATACACGTCACCCGAGACCGTGAGCACCTTTTTCTTGCGCTTCTCGATCAGGTGCTTGGCCAGCTTGGCCGTGGTGGTGGTCTTGCCCGCACCCTGCAGGCCGGCCATCAGAATGACAGCGGGCGGCTGGGCATTGAGGTTGATGTCGGCCACGCCTTCGCCCATGGTCGCCGCCAACTCCTTGTTGACGATGGACACCAGCACCTGGCCGGGCTGCAGCGAGCTGATGACTTCCTGGCCCAGCGCCTTTTCCTTGACGCGGGCGATGAAGTCGCGCACCACGGGCAGAGCCACGTCGGCCTCCAGCAAGGCCATGCGCACTTCGCGCAGCATGTCCTGGACGTTGGATTCGGTGATGCGGGCCTGGCCGCGCATCTCCTTGACAAGGCGCGAGAGTTTATCGGTGAGTGCGGAGGCCATAAGCAAAAAGCATTCGAAAGTTATGGATGGACGGGAGTCGTGAGCGAGCGCAGCACGCATCTCCGGGCAGCTTGCGGGCCGAGCCTGGCGGGACGCAGACGGGCGGACCGAAGCGGCATGAACCCGCATTTTACCCGCTGCCCTTCATGAACGATGCCCTGCAGACTTGCCGTGGCCTGCCCCGGGCGCGCAAAGCCAGTGCGGCCCCTGCCCAGAGGCGGACTGGCCCGCAAGAGAGCGATCCGGAGCGCCCTGCAAGACCTTTAGCATCGCGGGAGATTGCGCCAGCCCAGCTGCCGGCCGCCAGGCGAAAGCCCTTGGAAATGGGGTTCGGCGGCTGTGCAGGCGCTCAAACCCGGGTCGCAAGCGGCTTCGGCTGCGCTTTATACGCAAATTTGACGCATGGCAGCATCCTGCAAAGCATGAGTGCAGGCCTGCGGCACTATCATAGAAAGCATGCTTTCCCAACCGCTCACTGCAGCTGGCCCCATTGGCTGGATTCTGGCCCTGGCAGCAGCCATTGCCTATGCCATCCCTGCACTTGCCAGCCGGCATCTGCAAGAAACCGGCGCCCGCCGCTGCCTGCGCCTGGCCTGGGCCCTGCATGCCCTGCTGCTGGGCTGGGGCCTGCTGGGCGAGCAGCCGCGCTTCGGCTTCGCACCCGCACTCTCGATCACCGCCTGGCTGGTGCTGACCGTCTATGTGGTCGAGCAGCAGCTGTACCCGCAGCTGCGCTCACGCTGGCCGCTGTCCATACTGGGAAGTGTGGCCGTGCTTCTGGCCGTGGTGTTTCCCGGCACTCCACTGCATGTCAACGCCTCGGCTTGGCTACCGCTGCATCTGGCCCTGGGCATTGCTTCCTACGGCCTGTTTGCCGCAGCCGTCGTGCACGGGGCGCTGATGAGCCATGCCGAGCGGCAGATGCGCCAGGGCGGCGACCATGACAGCGGACTGCCTCTGCTGACCCTGGAGCGGCTGACCTTCCGCTTTGTCGGTGCCGGCTTTGTGCTGCTGACCGCCACGCTGGCCGCAGGCTGGCTGTTTGGCGAGCAGCTCTACGGCAAGGCCTGGGTGTGGAATCACAAATCCGTTTTCTCGCTGCTGTCCTGGCTGGCTTTTGCCGTACTGCTGTTCGGGCGCAAGCGATTTGGCTGGCGCGGCCAGAGCGCCGTGCGCGTTCTCTATATCGGCGCCATCTTTCTGCTGCTGGCCTATGTCGGCTCGCGCTTTGTGATTGAAGTCCTGCTGGAGCGCGCGGCATGAAGTATTTGCTGGTCCTTCTGGTCGTGGTGGTGGCTGTCGGCATCTGGCGCAGCAAGCGCCGCGCCGAAGCGGCAGAGCCCACCCGGACGGCCGCCAATCTCCCGAAATCTCAGACCATGGTGGCCTGCGCACACTGCGGCCTGCACCTGCCGCAGGCAGATGCCGTAAGCGATGCCTCGGGTCAGAGCTTCTGCAGCGCGGAACATCGCCGCCTGGCCCAGCAAGACACTGAGCGCCACTGACCGCATGGTGAACTCCGCCTCACCCTGGCAGCACACCGCCATTCCGCTGGATGCGGCCATCAGCCGGCGCGCAGACGCCAGCCTAAACGCCCCATTTGTGCGTCTGTGGCAGGCCTTCCTCAGCGGCCGCGTGCTGCTGGCGCTGGCCCTCATCCTGCTTCAGACGCTGAATCTGCAGCTGCAGAACATCAGCTCGCCCCTGGCCTGGCTGATCTGCTTCACCTATCTGGCGCTCACCGTGGTGCTGCGTCTGGCTGCAGCACGGCATTTGCCAGCACCTCGCGCCGCCCTGCAATGGCTGCCCGTGATCGGTGTCGACATCGCGGTGATCTTTCTGCTGCAGATCTTTCAGGTCGGCTCGCTCAACTACACGGCGCTGCTGGCCATTCCCGTCCTGATCTCCTCGGCGCTGGGCGGGCTGATGCTGGCCTTTGGCGCCACGGCCGGCATCACGCTGCTGACGCTGGCCCATACCTTCTGGCAATACCATGGCGGCCTCAACGACGGTGCCCAATCCTATTACCAGGCGGCTTTTTCCTGTGCGGGCTATTTCTGCGTGGCCTATCTCACGCACGAACTGGCCAAGCGTGTCCGGCGCGAGCGCTCCCAGGCCTTGTTCGACCGCCTGCGCACCCAGACCCAGGAGCAGGTCAACAGCCTGGTGATCAACCACTTCTCCGACGGGGTGCTGGTGGTCGACTCCAGCCTGCAGGTGCTGCAGGCCAATCCTGCCGCGCTGCAGCTGCTGGGCCTGGCCATGGATCACCCCCAGCCTTTTTCCCTGCAGGCCCACAGCTGGTGGGAGCCGCTGGCGCATGCGACACAGGCCAGCTTCGCCCATGCCCGTCCGCTGTCCGCCACCATCCATCTGCAGGCCCATGAGCGCCATGGCGCCACGGGCATCCATGTGCGCACCCGCATCACCGAGGTTTCGGCCCCCTACCTGGACGAGGGCCCCCAGGCGCAGGCCAGCCACTCGCTTTGCGTCATGTTTCTTCACGACCTGCGCGAGATGGAGGCGCAGCTGCGCACCGAAAAGCTGGCCTCCATGGGCCGCATGTCGGCGGCCGTGGCGCATGAGATACGCAACCCACTGGCCGCCATCACCCAGGCCAACGCGCTGCTGGCCGAAGACCTGAGCAGCCAGCCCGGCCCCCAGCAGCTATGCCGCATCGTGGGCCAGAATGCCGACCGGCTGGCCCGCATTGCCGAAGAGATCCTCAATCTGGCGCGCGTACAACAGGACTCGGAAACCCACCAGGGTCAGTCGCTGCCGCTGGACAATCTGCTGGCCCAGATCAGCCATGAATGGCGCATGCAGGCCACGCCATCCCGCCAGCTCTTGCTGCGGCTCAATGCCACGGCCCGCCATATCCTGTTTGATGAAGAGCATCTGCGCCGCGTACTGATCAACCTGCTGGACAATGCCCAGCGCCACCGCAGCAACGCCGGCCATGAGACGGGCCTGCAGCTGATCAGCGGCCATGGGCCTTTGAACGGCCAGCCCCCGGGTCTCGCGCCGCAGGACGACATCTGCTGGTTCATGGTCTGGAGTGACGGGGAGCCGCTGGATTCCAGCGTCGAGCGCCATCTGTTCGAGCCCTTCTTCTCCTCCCAGAGCCGCTCCAGCGGCCTTGGACTCTATATCTGCCGCGAGCTCTGCCAGCGCTACGATGCCTCCATCAGCTATCAGCGCCTGAGCCTGCGCACGCCGCAAGGCGATGTGGACGGCAATGCCTTTATCGTGACTCTGCGCGGCGGCCCTGCCTCGCTCGCAAGCCACGGCCTGTTTGACTCGATCATGGTGTAAGCCCAGTGACATCCTCGCCTCACTCCTCCGCAGCAGCCAGCATTCTCGTGGTCGACGATGAACCCGATCTGCGCACGCTCTACGAGCTGACGCTGCTGCGCGAAGGCTACCGCGTGGAAACCGCAGGCTCGATCCAGGAAGGCAGGGCTCAGCTGCAGGAGCGCCATTTCGATGTCGTGATCACCGATATGCGCCTGCCCGACGGGATCGGCATGGAGCTCTTGCTGCAGCTGCGCGATCCCTCGCGCAGCGAGCGCTGCATCGTCATGACGGCCTACGGCTCGGCCGAGAACGCCGTGGAAGCCTTGCGCGCCGGTGCCTTCGACTATCTGACCAAGCCCGTGGACCTGCGCCAGTTCCGCCAGGTCGTGGCCTCGGCCGTACAAGGCATGGGCGCGGTGCCCAAGCCCGGCAATCCGCAGGCCGGCGGCAGCGCACCGGCCCATGACGCGGGGCCGGCAGACCAGCCGGACGCCCTGGAAGCGCTGGTGGGCAACTCTCAGGCCATGCAACGCGTCAAGCAGCGCATCGCCAAGGTTGCCAAGGGCATGGCTCCCGTGCTGATCCACGGTGAATCCGGCACGGGCAAGGAGCTGGTGGCGCGCGCCCTGCATGCCTGCAGCCAGCGGGCCGACGGCCCCATGGTCGCCGTCAACTGCGGTGCCATCCCGGAAAACCTGCTCGAAGCCGAATTCTTCGGCGCCCGCAAGGGCTCCTATACCGGAGCCACGCAGGACAGGCCCGGCTACTTTCAGGCCGCTCAGGGCGGCACCCTGTTTCTCGACGAGATCGGCGATCTGCCCCTGGCCATGCAGGCCAAGCTGCTGCGCGCCATCCAGGAGCGCAAGATCCGCCCGCTGGGCAGCACCCAGGAAGAAGCCGTCGATGTGCGCATCCTCAGCGCCACCCACCGCGACCTGGGCGCGCAAGTGCAGTCCGGCAATTTCCGCCAGGACCTGTTCTACCGGCTCAACGTCATCGAAATCGAGCTGCCCGCGCTGCGCGAGCGCCGCGAAGACCTGGGCCAGCTCTGCCAGGCTTTGCTGCAAAAGCTGGCCCGCGAGTCCGGCCTGCCCACGCCGGAGCTGGACGAAATCAGCCTCGGCCAGATCGCCGGACTGCCGCTGCCAGGCAATGTGCGCGAGCTGGAGAACGTGCTGCACCGCGCCATTGCACTGGGCGATGAAGGCCCGCTGCGCCTGCCCGAATCCGGCCCCGGTGCCGGTGCTTCGGCAGCGACGCCAGCCCCGCACTCAGGCACTCAGGCATCGGAGACCGGCGCACCGGCGCCTCAGCACGCCGGCAGTCCGGCCACGCTGCCCGAGGATCTGCAAGGCTGGCTCGACGAACAGGAGCGCAGCATCCTGGTCCGCGCCCTGCAGGACAACGGCTTCAACCGCACGGCCACGGCGGCCAGGCTGGGCATCAGCCTGCGCCAGATCCGCTATCGCATCGACCGACTGGGCATAGACCTTCCGGCCGAGGGCTGCAAACACCAGAGCGACAATGTCTGATCCCGCCCCCCTCGCTCAGGACCTGCCGCAGCAGCCGCTGTGGCAGGCAGGCTGGTATGGCGCGGCGCGCCACCTGGCCTCGCCCAATTTCGGCCCGCGCCCCGAGGGGGCGCAGATCGACCTTGTCGTCATCCACTCCATCAGCCTGCCGCCGGGCCAGTACGGCACGGGCGCGGTGCAGCAACTGTTCACCAATCAGCTCGACTGGGACGCCCATCCTTATTACCAGGGCATTCGCGGCCTCGAAGTCTCGTCCCATTTCTTTGTCACGCGCCAGGGCGAGATCTGGCAGTTCGTCAGCTGCGACGACCGCGCCTGGCATGCCGGCGTGAGCCAGTGGCGCGGGCGCGATCGCTGCAACGACGACTCCATAGGCATCGAGCTGGAAGGCCTGGAAGGCCTGAGCTTCGAAGCCCCCCAGTACCAGGCCCTGCAACAGCTTTGCAGCGCCATCGCCGCGCAATACCCGGTGCACTACATCGCCGGCCACGAGCACATCGCGCCCGGACGCAAGCAGGACCCCGGGCCTGGCTTTGACTGGCAGCGCCTGCAGCAGCAGCTGGGCAGCGCGGGCGGCACCCGGTCATGGGAATTTCCGCCGCGCGCTTAATCGCCGGCCTGATCTTTTCATAGCGCCTTCCGCTTGCTGTCTCTTGAATTCCTGGTGATTCAGCACTGGAATTACCTGTTGACAGGCATCAGGCGCTCCTCTTTTTGTAGGCCCGCATCATCTATCGCTTCTGCGCCTGGAAGCGGCATGTCAATGGCGCGCGCGCAACAACTGTCGCCTGCATCAAACACGCAAATTTTTTACATATTTCCGGCCCGATCTGCCGCCGCGCGCAACCGCGCCACAGGCCTTTATTCATGCGGGATGAAGTCATTTTTGCGGCTGTCAAGCGGTGCTCGAAATGCCAGATTCAGTAGTTTCATCAGGTCGCTCGGATTTAAGCGCGATACACTACCGGTAGTGTTTTGAAGCGCCTTAGACCCCATATCTAGTGTTTACAAGTTGTGCACACCCTGTGCAAACCATGTGCAAACCGAGGCGCCGAATCGTGTTTTTGATGGCCTGCCAGCAGTGCAGGCCTTTGTCTGCCTATCCACATACTGACTCAGAGGAACTTATGCAAGAAGCGTTGAACTCACTGCCTTCTGCCGCACCTACCGGTGCAGCCAATTCTTCCTCCCCCAATGACAGCTACCAGATCATCCGCCGCAGCGGCGATGTGGTGGCTTTCGCACCCCAGAAGATTGCCGTGGCCCTGACCAAGGCTTTCCTGGCCGTGCGCGGCGCGCAGGGCGCGGCTTCCGCCAGCGTGCGTGACACCGTCAACGAACTCACCGACGGCGTGGTGCGCGCCCTGGTGCGCTCGCGCCCCGATGGCGGCACCTTCCATATCGAAGATGTGCAGGACCAGGTCGAGCTGGGCCTGATGCGCGCCGGTCACCAGGACGTGGCCCGCGCCTATGTGCTGTACCGCGAGCGCCGCAACCAGGAACGTGCCGAGCAGAAGAAGGTCGCCGAAGTGGCTGCCGCTGCCGCCACCAAGCCCGTGCTGCATGTGACCGACAACGGCCAGCGCGTGCCGCTGAACCAGGAGCGCCTGGAAGCCCTGATCGTCGCTTCCTGCGGCAATCTGAATGCCGACATCCAGTCCGCCCCCATCGTGGCCGAAACCCTGCGCAATCTGTATGACGGCGTGCCTCTGGCCGAGGTCTACAAGGCGTCCATCCTGGCCGCCCGTACGCTGATCGAAAAAGACCCCGACTACACCTATGTCACCGCCCGCCTGCTGCTGCACACCATCGTGCGCGAAGTCATGGGCCGCGACGTGCAGCCAGCAGAAATGCAGGCCGCCTATGCCGACTACTTCCCCGGCTTTGTACAAAAGGGCGTGGACAACGAGCTGCTCAACCCCGAGCTGCTGAACTACGACCTGCCCCGTCTGGCCAAGGCCCTGAAGGCCGAGCGCGACGAGCAGTTCGACTACCTGGGTCTGCAGACCCTGTACGACCGCTACTTCCTGCACGTGCGCAAGACCCGCATCGAGCTGCCCCAGTCCTTCTTCATGCGCGTGGCCATGGGCCTGGCACTGAACGAGCCCGACCGCAACGCCCGTGCCATCGAGTTCTACGAACTGCTGTCGTCCTTCGACTTCATGTCGTCCACCCCCACGCTGTTCAACAGCGGCACGCTGCGTTCGCAGCTGTCGTCCTGCTACCTGACCACCGTGCCCGACGACCTGGACGGCATCTACGAATCCATCAAGGAAAACGCTCTGCTGTCCAAGTTTGCTGGCGGCCTGGGCAATGACTGGACCCGTGTGCGTGCCCTGGGCTCGCGCATCAAGGGCACCAACGGCGAATCGCAAGGCGTGGTTCCCTTCCTCAAGGTAGTCAACGACACGGCCGTTGCAGTGAACCAGGGCGGCAAGCGCAAGGGCGCAGTCTGTACCTATCTGGAATCCTGGCACCTGGACATCGAAGAATTCCTGGAGCTGCGCAAGAACACCGGCGACGACCGCCGCCGCACCCACGACATGAACACGGCGAACTGGATTCCCGACCTGTTCATGAAGCGCGTGATGGAAGCAGGCCAGTGGACCCTGTTCTCGCCTGCCGACGCTCCCGATCTGCACGATCTGTACGGCGAAGCCTTCGAGAAGGCCTACACCGCCTATGAAGCCAAGGTCGACAGCGGCGAGCTCAAGCTGTTCAAGCGCGTGCCTGCCGTGGATCTGTGGCGCAAGATGCTCTCGATGCTGTTCGAGACCGGCCATCCCTGGATCACCTTCAAGGACCCTTGCAACATCCGCTCGCCCCAGCAGCACGTGGGTGTGGTGCACTCGTCCAACCTCTGTACCGAGATCACGCTCAACACCAGCGACACCGAAACCGCAGTCTGCAACCTGGGCTCGGTGAACCTGGTCCAGCACATCAAGGACGGCAAGATCGACCACGACAAGCTGCGCAAGACCGTGAACACGGCCATGCGCATGCTGGACAACGTGATCGACATCAACTACTACGCCGTGCAAAAGGCCAAGGACTCCAATCTGCGCCACCGCCCCGTGGGCATGGGCCTGATGGGTTTCCAGGATGCGCTGTATGAAATGCGCACCGCCTACGCCAGCCAGGGCGCCGTCGAGTTCGCCGACGAAGCCATGGAAGCGATCTGCTACTACGCTTACTGGGCATCGACCGAGCTGTCCAAGGAACGCGGCACTTACTCCACCTTCAAGGGCTCGCTGTGGGATCAGGGCATCCTGCCTCCCGACACCCTGAAGCTGCTGGAAAAGGCCCGCGGCGGCTATGTGGAAGTGGACCGCTCCGCCAAGCTGGACTGGGATGCCCTGCGCGCCAAGATCGCCCAGGACGGCATGCGCAACTCCAACTGCGTGGCCATCGCCCCCACCGCCACCATCTCCAACATCGTGGGTGTGGATGCCTCGATCGAGCCTTCGTTCGGCAACCTGTCCGTGAAGTCCAATCTGTCGGGCGAATTCACAGTCATCAACCAGTACCTGGTGCGTGACCTCAAGCGCCTGGGCCTGTGGGACGACGTGATGGTCATGGATCTCAAGCATTTCGACGGCTCGCTGCGCGCCATCGACCGCGTGCCGCAAGAGATCAAGAACCTCTACGCCACCGCGTTCGAAGTCTCGCCCGAATGGCTGGTGGAAGCCGCCTCGCGCCGCCAGAAGTGGATCGACCAGGCCCAGAGCCTGAACATCTACATGGCCGGTGCATCGGGCAAGAAGCTGCACGACACCTACATGCTGGCTTGGCTGCGCGGTCTGAAGACCACCTACTACCTGCGCACCACCAGCGCGACCAATATCGAGAAGTCCACCGTGCAAAGCCGTGTGCTGAACGCCGTGTCCTCCGGCGCTCCTGCAGCCTCGGCAGCCCCTGCGGCCAAGCCTGCGGTCAGCGCACTGGAAGCGGCTGCCGCCGCTGCCCGTGCACAGGCACCCGCCACGGACATCAAGTTCTGCGCGATTGACGATCCTGGTTGCGAGGCTTGCCAATAAGCTCTCCCTGAGGCGCTGCGCCGAAGCGGCCCCGCGCCTTCCCCCTTTCTCGATGCATTGCATCGGGAGGGGGACGACACCTTCGCTGCGAGACGGCTCTTGCCCGGTGTCTTTGGTTTGGAGTGCGCCAGTATTTGAGTGGCGCAACTCCATCAATAAATGTTTGAAAAGCTGGATGTCGATTGCACTGCGCCCAGCTTTTTCCCTTGAAGGAATAACTCATGCTGAGCTTTGACGACGACACCTTTGCCTCTTCCGCCACCAACGCAGAAGCCGGCGCGTCCACCAGCACCCACAAGCGCGTGAATGCCGCAGACAAGCGCATCATCAATGCCAAGACCGACGTGAACCAGCTGGTTCCCTTCAAGTACAAGTGGGCCTGGGAAAAGTATCTGGCCACCTGCGCCAACCACTGGATGCCGCAGGAAGTGAACATGACGCGCGACATCGCGCTGTGGAAGGACCCCAACGGCCTGACCGAAGACGAGCGCCGCATCGTCAAGCGCAACCTGGGCTTCTTTGTGACGGCCGACTCGCTGGCCGCCAACAACATCGTGCTGGGTACCTACCGCCACATCACGGCGCCCGAATGCCGCCAGTTCCTGCTGCGCCAGGCTTTCGAGGAAGCCATCCACACCCATGCCTACCAGTACATCGTGGAATCGCTGGGTCTGGATGAATCGGAAATCTTCAACGCCTACAACGAAGTCCAATCCATCCGCGACAAGGACGAGTTCCTGATCCCCTTCATCGAAGCGATCATGGACCCCAACTTCCACACCGGCACGCCCGAAACCGACCAGACTTTGCTGAAGTCGCTGATCGTTTTTGCCTGCCTGATGGAAGGCTTGTTCTTCTACGTGGGCTTCACGCAGATCCTGGCTCTGGGCCGCCAGAACAAGATGACGGGCGCTGCCGAGCAGTACCAGTACATCCTGCGCGACGAGTCCATGCACTGCAACTTCGGCATCGATCTGATTAACCAGCTCAAGCTCGAGAACCCCCATCTGTGGACGGCCGAGTTCAAGCAGGAAATCACGGAGCTGTTCCAGAAGGCCGTGGAGCTCGAATATCGCTACGCCGAAGACACCATGCCGCGCGGCGTGCTCGGCATGAATGCATCCATGTTCAAGGGCTATCTGCGCTACATCGCCAACCGTCGTGCCACGCAGATCGGTCTTGAAGAGCTGTTCCCCGGTGAAGAAAATCCCTTCCCCTGGATGAGCGAAATGATCGATTTGAAGAAAGAACGTAACTTCTTTGAGACACGAGTGATCGAGTATCAGACCGGAGGCGCACTTTCTTGGGATTAATTGCTTCTAAGCAGGCACAATGCGAGTCATGACTTGCTTCACTTCATTGCTACAAAAAACTGAGATTTTTGGCGTGAAGCAAATTTGTGTTCCTAGCGATGCGTAACTCCACATCGCTTTGAATCGTCCGGCACTGCAAAGAGCCGGACGTCTTATGCAAATCAACGAAGGAGAAAATGATGGCAACTGCGAAGAAGACGGCCGCCAAGGCCACAACCGAGAAAAAGACACCTGCCAAGAAGGCGGCCGCGCCCAAGGCTGAAGCTGTGAAGAAAACAGCTGCAACCAAGACTGCAGCCCCCAAGGCTGCTGCTCCTGCAAAGGCTGCACCGAAGAAGGCTGCAACTGCTGCCAAGGCTGCTGCTCCAGCAAAGGCTGCTACCAAGAAGGCTGCAACAACCGCTAAGGCTGCTGCTCCTGGCAAGGCTGCTGCTCCCAAGAAGGCTGCAACAACTGCCAAGGCTGCTGCTGCACCAGCGAAGGCTGCCCCCAAGAAGGCTGCAACAACTGCCAAGGCTGCTGCTCCAGCGAAGGCTGCCTCCAAGAAGGCTGCAACTGCTGCCAAGGCCGCTGCTCCAGCGAAGGCTGCCTCCAAGAAGGCTGCAACTGCTGCCAAGGCTGCCGCCCCCAAGAAGGCTGCAACAACTGCCAAGGCTGCTGCTCCAGCGAAGGCAGCCCCCAAGAAGGCTGCAACTGCTGCCAAGGCCGCTGCTCCAGCGAAGGCTGCCCCCAAGAAGGCTGCAACAACTGCCAAGGCTGCTGCACCCAAGAAGGCTGCAACTGCTGCCAAGCCCGCTGCCCCCAAGAAGGCTGTAACTGCTGCCAAGGCTGCTGCTCCAGCGAAGGCTGCCCCCAAGAAGGCTGCAACAACTGCCAAGGCTGCTGCACCCAAGAAGGCTGCAACAACTGCCAAGGCTGCTGCTCCCAAGAAGGCTGCAACAACTGCCAAGGCTGCTGCTCCTGCCAAGGCTGCCGCTCCCAAGAAAGCTGTAGTTGCCAAGGCTGCTGCCCCCAAGAAGGCTGCAACTGCTGCCAAGGCCGCTGCTCCTGCCAAGGCTGCCTCCAAGAAGGCTGCAAATGGTGCCAAGGCTGCCCCCAAGAAGGCTGCCACACCTGCACCTGCCGCCGTTACCGAAACCACCGCACCCGTGGCGCAGACCCGCCTGGCACCTCAAGCCGCCTGGCCCTTCCCCACAGGTAACAAGCCCTGATCGGTTCGCTGACCTGCACGCCATAAAAAAGCCCAAGCTCTCTTGCGAGAGCCGGGCTTTTTTACATGCACCGCGATCAGTACCCCCAGGGCACTGACATCACATCAGGGCTGGAAGTCCAGCTGATAGTTCTGCGGGCCGCGTTGCGCAATCTTCAGCGCCCCCAAGCGGTTGCCCAGTTCGGCGCAGCGCAGCAGATCCCAGCCACGTTCCAGACCAAACAGGAAAGCACCTCGCCAGGCATCGCCACAACCCGTGGGGTCGACCACAGCGGCAGGCTTCACCGGTGCCACCAGGGTCTTCTCACCCTGCTGCCAGACTTCGCAGCCTTCGGCACCCAGGGTCACAACCAGACCGCGCACCTTGCGCGAGATCTCATCAAAGCTCAGGCCCGTGCGCTCGCTGAGCATCTTGCCTTCATAGTCGTTCACTGCCACCCAGTCGGCCTGCTCGATAAAGGCCTTGAGTTCATCGCCGTTGAACATGGGCAGGCCCTGACCCGGATCGAACACGAAAGGAATACCTGCAGCCTTGAACTGGGCGGCGTGGTCGATCATGGCCTGGCGGCCATCGGGAGCGATGATGCCGACCTTGACCTCGGCGGCCATATCGGCCGTGATCCGGTTCTCGTGCGCCTGCATCATGGCTCCGGGATGGAAGGCCGTGATCTGGTTGTTGTCACGATCGGTCATGATCATGCACTGCGCGGTGTGCGTGCTCTGCAGCTGACCCACATGGCGGGTTTCGATGCCCAGGTCCTTGAAACGCTGCACATAGTCCGCGCCGTCGCTGCCCACCATGGCCATGGGGTGAGCATCGCCACCGAGCAGCCTCAGGCTATAGGCAATATTGCCGGCGCAACCGCCAAAATCGCGGCGCAGCGTGGGCACCAGAAACGACACATTGAGGATGTGCAGCTGGTCGGGAAGAATCTGGTCGGCAAAACGACCTTCAAAGGTCATGATGTTGTCGAATGCCAGCGACCCACAGATCAAAGCGGCCATGGTGCGTTCTCTTTCAAAAATGAATAAAGGGGGGCTTGCGCCAACCAGGATGTACAACGGGCATTTCTATTGACGACACACCCTGCCTGATCCGAATTGGCACAAGCCGTATCAGGGGTAAAAAACCAGCGCCCGGTAACCGGCCACAGCAGCGCCAAGATCCTGCACTTGCACAGGCACATTGACGCTCCACTCCTGGCGGGCTTGCAGCTGCTGTGGGGCCCCCAGAGGCTTCAGGTCGATGACTCGGCGCAGCAAGGGTCTGTCCTGTGCATCGGTCAGGGTCAACTCGGCCATGGGCATGGCCACCGGCACATCGGAGCGATTCTCCAGGGTCAGGCTCCACTGGTACTGACGGACATCGGCAAGCTGCTTGAAGCCCGAGCCACTGATCACCACATCGGCAATCGCGCGGCGGGCCTGCAGCTCGCAGCCTGCCAGACTGCAGGCCTTGGCCAGCACGGGAGCCAGTGCCGGATACTGCGCTGCCAGCACATCGCGCTGCTGCCAGGCATGCTGCCCGACGACACCGGCAACAGCCAGCAGCGAACCCAGCACCAGCACCACGCGCATTCCTGCCGAGTGCCAGAATGCCTGGCGACGGGCCTGGCGCACAAAGCCTGGCTCATTGCCAGTAAAGGCACCAACCTCATCCTGATCCGCATCCGTGACGGCCTGCGCCCGGTCCCTGGCAGGTTGTACATCGCCGATATCGGCGTGCAGCGGCGCCTCGCTCCGGGCTCTGTCCTCGAGGCCATGCTCGGCCTTGGGCATCAGGGCCTCGCTTGGCGGCGGCGATACCAGCAGCTCCGGCTCCAACGCCGGCTCGGCAGGAGCGGGAATATCACTGGCTTCCAGCTTGTCTTCCGGCTCCCTCGCCTCTAGATGAGGCTCATGCTGAGCAGCCCCGGCATCCTCTTCAGTCAGCGGACGCGCCTGATCGACAAACGAGGACTGTCCATCCGCCATCCCGGGCATGGACCCGGACGGCTCTGGCTCGGAAACCACATCGGCAGACTCCGCTGCCGGCGCGGCTTCTGCGGCCTGAGCAACACTCGCTGCCGCGTCTACCGAATCCGAAGCCGATTCCTGCGGGGCCTCAGAGGCGGAAGCGACCAGCGCGGAATCCGCAACATCCTGCTGAGGCCAAGCCGGCGCCGGTTGTTCGCCAGCTTCCGTAGGCTGCACCTCCTGCACGGCCGGCTTCTGCGGCGCATCGGCAGCTTCCGGCTGCAGCAGCTCGTCGGGCACGGACTGCAGATCCTGCGAGGCATCAAAGACGCTTTGGCACATCCCGCAGCGCACCCAGCCCTGCGAGATACGCAGCTGGTCGGCAACCACTTTGAAGCGGGTTCCACAGGAAGGGCAACGGGTGACTTGGCTCATCAAGATGTCATTGTAGGCAGCAACCACCCGCACACCTGCTGGCGACGGGTCTGTCTCGCGATCAGGCCGCGCGCCGGGCGGTCATGAGAATCCAGCCGTCCTCGCTATCGGCCACCTCGAGCTTGAGGTAAGGCGCATAAGCCTCCTTCAGCTCGTCGGCCTGACGCTCCAGAATGCCGGCCAGCACCAGATTGCCACCGGCCTGCACACGGCCGCACAGCAGCGGAGCCAGCACCTTGAGCGGCGTGGCCAGGATATTGGCCAGGACGGTCTGGTATTCGCCGTCGGCCGCATCGGGCAGACCAGCCTTGACCTCCACATGATTGGCGCTGCTGTTGTAGTTGGTCGACTCCACGGCGGCAGGATCGATGTCCACCGCATCCACATCGGTCGCGCCGAACTTGGCAGCACCAATGGCCAGGATGCCCGAGCCGCAGCCGTAGTCCAGCGTGCGTCCCAGAGTCGCCTGGGGCTGACGCGCAATCCAGCGCAGACACATGCGGGTGGTGGGATGGGTGCCGGTACCGAAAGCCAGACCGGGATCCAGACGGATGCTGACCTTGGCCTGCTCGGGCAGCTCATGCCAGGTAGGCACGATCCAGAACTCGGGCGTGATGTCCACGGGCTCGAACTGCGACTGCGTCAGGCGCACCCAGTCCTGCTCGGGCACGGGCTTAACGGCCAGAATCTTGCAGCCTTCGAAAAAATCCTGCGGCAGCAGCAGATCACGCGCCTCGGTAGCCGCAGCTTCGCTGGGATAGAGAGCGATCACGCGGCTGCGGTTCCAGCCTTCCTTGGGCGCGGGCATGCCGGGCTCGCCGAACAGCGCCTGCTCGGCCTCGGTCTGCGCATCGGCATCTTCGACGGACACGCTCAATGCATCGAGTGCATCCAGCGCTTCGCTAATGGTTTCGACCCGATCTTCGGGGCACAGCAGGCTCAGCTCGAACATGGCCATCCTTTCTAGCAACTGCGTCATTCACGCTAGGCCGGAGCCTAAGACGAGAGCGCAAGTTGTACTTTCCTGAAAAACGAAAATGCTGGCCTCCGTTGCCAGAGGCCAGCATGGGAACTCAGAGCTGCAAGGCTCCTGATCTCATCGCTTGTTGGGCGTGCGATGCGTCAGCCACTCTTCCAGGTAGTGGATGTTGGTGCCGCCTTCCATGAACTTGGAGTCGACCATCAAATCCTGGTGCAGCGGGATATTGGTGTTGATGCCTTCCACCACGGTCTCCAGCAAGGCGGTACGCATGCGGGCCATGGCCTGCTCGCGGGTGTCGCCATAGGCGATGATCTTGCCGATCATGGAGTCGTAGTTGGGCGGCACGAAGTAGTTGTTGTACACATGGGTGTCCACACGCACGCCAGGGCCGCCGGGAGCATGCCACATGGAGATGCGACCGGGCGAGGGGATGAACTTGTACGGATCTTCCGCGTTCACACGGCACTCGATGGCGTGGCCCTTGAACTCGATCTGGCGCTGCGTGAAAGGCATCTTCTCGCCGGCCGCGATCATGATCTGGGTGCGCACGATGTCGATACCCGTGATCAGCTCGGTGATGGGATGCTCCACCTGCACGCGAGTGTTCATCTCGATGAAGTAGAACTCGCCGTTCTCGTACAGGAACTCGAAGGTACCCGCACCACGATAGCCGATCTTCTTGCAGGCCGCGGCGCAGCGCTCGCCGATCTTCTCGATCAGACGGCGGGGAATGCCGGGAGCCGGAGCTTCCTCGATCACCTTCTGGTGGCGACGCTGCATGGAGCAGTCGCGCTCGCCCAGATACACGGCGTTCTTGTGCGTATCGGCCAGCACCTGGATTTCCACGTGACGTGGGTTCTGCAGGTACTTTTCCATGTAGACGGCAGGATTGCCGAAAGCAGCGCCGGCTTCGGCCTTGGTCATCTGCACGGCATTGATCAGTGCAGCTTCGGTGTGCACCACGCGCATGCCGCGACCGCCGCCGCCGCCCGAGGCCTTGATGATTACGGGATAGCCGATGGTCTTGGCAATGCGCTTGATGAGTGCGGGATCGTCGGGCAGCTCGCCGTCCGAGCCGGGCACGCAAGGCACGCCAGCCTTGATCATGGCTTGCTTGGCCGACACCTTATCACCCATGGTGCGGATGTTCTCGGGCGTCGGGCCGATAAAGGTGAAACCGCTCTTTTCCACGCGCTCGGCAAAGTCGGCGTTCTCGGACAGGAAGCCGTAGCCGGGGTGGATGGCTTCCGCATCGGTCACCTCGGCAGCCGAAATGATGGCCGGCATGTTGAGGTAGGACAGCGGGGAAGGAGCCGGACCGATACACACGGCCTCATCGGCCAGCTTGACGTACTTGGCATCACGGTCGGCTTCGGAATACACCATCACCGCCTTGATACCCAGCTCACGGCAAGCGCGCTGGATGCGCAGGGCGATCTCGCCCCGGTTGGCAACCAAAATTTTCTTAAACATGAAGTTCCTCGCAGCTTGGTGCCTGTGCCGCAGCACAGACCACTGCCAATGACTCAGTCGCGCAGCCAGTGGCTAGCGCACCTCGGCGCTGCAATGCGAACTGCATGCAACGCCTCATGATCTATCACTCGATCACGAACAGAGGCTGGCCGTATTCCACAGCCTGGCCGTTTTCACCCAGAACGCGAACGATGGTGCCAGTCTTGTCGGCTTCGATTTCGTTGAGGATCTTCATGGCTTCGACGATGCAGATGGTGTCGCCTTCCTTGACCTGGCTGCCCACATCCACAAAGGCCTTGGCGCCAGGGCTGGAGGCACGGTAGAAGGTACCGACCATGGGCGACTTGACCACATGACCTTCTGCAACGGCCGGAGCGGCCACCGGTGTGGCGGCTGCGGGAGCGGCAGCCACGGGGGCGGCCATCATGGGAGCAGCTTGCACGGGGGCAGCGACGTATTGGTGGACCACACCTTCGCTCTTGACGATACGGACCTTGCCCTCTGCTTCGGTGATCTCCAGTTCCGACACATTCGATTCGGACACCAGATCAATAAGGGTCTTAAGTTTTCGCAAATCCATGGGAGCTCCAGCGACGTAATTCTAAACAGGGCGCGAATTTACCTCAAATTCGGCCTTCTGCGTGCATTGGCAGATATTTTTCACTAACGTCGCCATGGAATTTAGTTACCTACACTTTTCTGACGACAAGAGCAATGTTCGTTCGCTCTATTTGCTCCAATCTGTCAGATCTTCGCGGGAAAGCTCGCCTATTTTACGTTGTCGCACTTGCCCCTTGGCATCAAAAAAAACCGTGAACGGCAGGCCACCCTGCAAGTTACCGAGGCTTCGGGTCAGCCCCAATCCCCCTTGCATGGCGATGGCTACCGGAAATTGCACGGGTTGGCGCTGCAAAAAACGCATCACTGCTTCGGATTTGTCGACCGCCAACCCCACGACCTGAATGCCTTTTGCGCCCTGCTGCGCCGCAAACTCGCTGAGCATGGGCAGCTCCTTGACACAGGGCGGACACCAGGTGGCCCAGAAGTTCACCAGCAGGGGACGACCCTGTAAACCAGCCATGGCAAAAGGCTTGCCATCGGGGGTTTCAAACGTCTGACTCCATAGCTGTGCCTCGACGCCAGGGCCCATGGCCTGCGGCTGGCTGCGCCACCAGGCCACACCGGCGCCGCCCCCTGCCGCCACAGCGGCCACTGCGCCGGTCAGCCACAGACGGCGCGAGCCATTGGTCGACTTGTTCTCAGGGGTGTTTTCACTCATCGCGGCTCTCCTGCAGCAGCTTGCGCAAGGCCTTGGCATCGCCACGCGGGCTGCGGCCATGGCTGTCGGGCTTCATGGCGCCGCGCATATCGTCATGGTCGTAGACCAGCAGGTGCACGCCCACGGTTTCATTGATCGGCTTGCACAGTGCGTGAACGGAAAGTGCCTCGACCGGCTTGCCCTGAAAGCCGGTGACCGTGCTCGGCTCGTACTGCACATGATTGTTGATGAGCGCTATTTCGGCTGACTTGGGATCGTCGCAGAACAGCTGCAGATAGATGTCCGACAGCCGCGTGGCCGTCCCGCGCCAGACGGCACCGGCCAGATGCGGGCGAAACTCCTGCAGCCTGTCCATCCAGACCAGGGCCAGCTCGCGCAGCGCCTGAAGCTCCTGCGGCTGCGTCTCGCCGCAGAACAGCTCTATATATTCGCGCACGGCCTCTTCAAGCTGGTCGTTATTGGGTAGCGCCGTGCGGCCGGGCAGGCCGAGCTGACGCACGGCCCGCTGCTTGGCCGGACCCCATTCCAGACCTTCTTCCACCACAATCCGGGCGGCCGTCTGGGCAATTTCCGCAGTCACATTATCCAAACTCATAGCGCCATTTCATCACGCCCGCCGCAGCAAGCGCAGCAGGTCATGCACGCATTGTGACCCAGATGAATGACCGCACTTTGACCTGACCTGTACAGGCCAATGTTTTGATAGCTGCTAGCGCCCGCTTTGTATGGAACTGAAAGTAAAAACACATTTAAATCTATATAGATCATGCGTAACAAGCTATCAATTTGATAAGAAAGGTTACCGTCAGCGCCCAGGCGGGCCATGGCTCGCCTACAGGGCATGCAGGCAAACGTAGAATCCCCGGCCATGCACATACATATTCTGGGCATTTGCGGCACCTTCATGGGGGGCCTGGCCGCCTTGGCACGAGAAGCCGGTCACAAGGTGACGGGCTGCGATTCCGGCGTTTACCCGCCGATGAGCGATCAGTTGCGCCAGCTGGGCATCGAGCTGATCGAGGGCTATGGCGCCGACCAGATCGCACTCAAGCCCGATATGTATGTGGTCGGCAACGTGGTCAGTCGCAAGCGCCTGGCCGACGGCTCGCCCAAGTTCCCGCTGATGGAAGCAATTCTGGACACCGGCGCCGCCTATACCAGCGGCCCGCAATGGCTGGCCGAGCATGTGCTGCACGGTCGCCATGTGCTGGCCGTGGCCGGCACCCACGGCAAGACGACCACCACCTCCATACTGACCTGGGTGCTGGAGTGCGCCGGGCTGCAGCCCGGTTTTCTGGTCGGCGGCGTGCCGCTGGACTTCGGCGTCTCCGCTCGTCTCGGCGCGGTCAGACGTCCAGTCACCGGCCCCGGCCCTGTGGGCGACCAGACCGTGTTTGTGATCGAGGCCGATGAATACGACACCGCCTTCTTCGACAAGCGCAGCAAGTTCGTGCACTACCGCCCTCGCACGGCCGTGCTTAACAACCTGGAATTCGATCACGCCGACATCTTCGACGATCTGGCGGCCATCGAGCGCCAGTTCCACCATCTGGTGCGCACCGTGCCGTCGACCGGCCGCGTGGTGAGCAATGGCCTGGAAGAAAGCCTGAGCCGAGTGCTGACCCAGGGCTGCTGGAGCGAAGTGCGCAGCTTCGGCACAACTGTCAGCGATTTCAGTGCCGATGGCGATCCTGGCGACTTTGCCGTGCTGCATCGCGGCCAAAAAGTGGCGCAACTGCGCTGGAGCCTGACCGGCGTGCACAACCAGCTCAACGCGCTGGCCGCCATCGCCGCCGCCGACCATCTGGGCGTCAGCGCCGAGGTGGCCTGCGAAGCCCTGTCACGCTTTCAGAACGTCAAGCGCCGCATGGAGCTACGCGGTACGGTCAATGGCATCGAGGTCTATGACGACTTCGCGCACCACCCCACAGCCATCCGCACCACCCTGGACGGCCTGCGCCTCAAGCTGGGTACGCAGGCCCGCATCCTGGCGGTGTTCGAGCCGCGCAGCAACACCATGAAGCTGGGCACCATGAAAAGCCAGCTGCCCTGGTCGCTGGAAAGCGCCGATCGGGTCTTCTGCCACACTGCGGGCCTCGACTGGGATGCCGCCGAAGCGCTCGAATCCATGGGCGTGGGCCCCGGCCAGCGCGCCCAGGTCGCCGGCGATATCGAGACCCTGATAGCGCAGATCACCGCTGTCGCACGCCCCGGCGACCATATCGTCTGCATGAGCAACGGCGGCTTTGGCGGCATACACGCCAAGCTGCTGCAAGCGCTGAAATAAGCCCTCCCAAAAAGCAAATGCCCGCTCAACGCGGGCATTTTTCATTGTTCGGGCACTGAGCAAGCCAGAGACGCCAAGCAAGGGCCGCCCCGCAGCAAAGGCGTCGTCCCCCTGGGGGAAGCCGCAAAGCGGCTCAGGGGGGGATCAATAACTAATCGACATCGCCGGCACATCCACCCGGATCAAGGGCTTGGCCAGCACGGCCTGGGCAGCCAGGGCATAGCTGTTGCGCCAGTCCTGGTTGTCAAACAGCTCGGGACGATTGCGCGCCTCACGCGCCACCACCACCAGCTTGTCAGCCAGCAACACCTTGCCGGTAGCCCGCAAAGGCTCGCATTCGAGCGAGACAAACTGCTGATCCAGCCAGCGTCGGCCTTCGTCCGAACTCACAGGGGACAGCGACTGGGTATCGACCCGGTATTCACGGTCGCCATCCAAAACCACGATTACTTCACTACGCATAAATCTCCTCTGACCTGGTGACTCTTGCACCATTCGTTGTCGTGGCCACAGCTTAATGGTGACCGCGGTGCTGAAGACGCTGCAAGCTGACGGCTTGCAAACAGCTGCGGCAAACAATGCAGGCCTCAAGGGCTTGCATCAAGCATCACAGTGGTTACGGGAACATAGGCTGCTAAGCCATGCAAAATCATTAAATTTCATAGCATCATCTACATGCTTCGCATGAATATAAGGGCAAAACTGTGTTTTTCAAGTGCCATTACGGTCTCGTAACCAGCCAGTTATCGACACGGTGTGCCCTGTCTTGAAAATGCCAGCAGAGCACTCACATACTGCGCAACTCTTTGCCGAATGTCGGCAATGCCATCAGGAACCATCACCATGACCGCTGAAAACATCCACCAAGAAATACGCGAGCATCTGCTGCAACTGGAGGCCGAACTTCAAGTCCAGAAACTCTGGTCCGCCGTTGCCCCGGACCCCAAGGCACTGGAATCCACCACACCCTTCATGTACGACACGCTCAAGCTGCACGAGTGGCTGCAATGGGTGTTCATCCCACGCCTGCGCGCCGTGATCGATGCCAAGGGCAGCCTGCCCCACCAAAGCCATGTCTATCCGCTGGCCGATCACGAGTGGCAGCAGCGCACCGACTTTGACAAGCAGCATCTGCTGCGCCTTCTCAATCGCATCGATGCCACGCTCAACGGCTGCGATATGACGCCTGAGCCGGCACCGGACACCAAACACTGAGCCGGCAAACAACCCGCTCCACTCCATCTGAAAAAGCAAACAGGCCACAGGGAACACTCCCTGTGGCCTGCGTCGTTCATGCCCGCTCTGTCGATCAGGCCGGTACTTCGGCTTCCTGCTTGCATGCAGCCGCGGCCGCACGGCGCTGGCTCACGGCCTGCGACAGCTCTTGCAGCGTTGCCAGGGAGTCGTCCCAGCCCAGGCAGGCATCGGTAATGCTCTGGCCATAAGTCAGATCGCAGACCTCGTCCTTGCCGGGAGTGAACTTCTGCGCACCGCCGACCAGGTGGCCTTCGATCATCACGCCGAACACGCTGCTGGAGCCACCGGCGATCTGCGCCGCGATATCGCGGGCCACATCCTTCTGGCGCTCATGCTGCTTGTTGCTGTTGGCATGGCTGCAATCCACCATCAGCGAAGGCGTGAGGCCAGCCGCCTCCAGATCCCGGCAGGCGGCCGCCACATGCTCGGCATCGTAGTTGGGGGTCTTGCCGCCGCGCAGAATCACGTGGCAGTCCTGGTTGCCTCCCGTGTGCACGATGGCGACCTGGCCGTTCTTGTGCACCGACAGGAAGTGGTGACCGCGGCTGGCCGACTGAATCGCATCGGTGGCAATGCGGATATTGCCGTCGGTGCCGTTCTTGAAACCGATCGGTGCCGAGATGCCCGAGGCCAGTTCGCGGTGCACCTGGCTTTCCGTGGTGCGGGCACCGATGGCGCCCCAGCTGATCAGATCGCCGATGTACTGGGGCGAGATCACGTCCAGGAACTCGCTGGCCGCAGGCACACCCAGGCGGTTGATGTCGATCAGCAGCTGGCGCGCGATGCGCAGGCCTTCGTCGATGCGGTAGCTCTGATCCAGGTAGGGGTCGTTGATCAACCCCTTCCAGCCCACGGTGGTACGGGGCTTCTCGAAGTAGACGCGCATCACCACCTCCAGCGTGTCCTTGTACTGCTCGCGCACGACGGCCAAGCGGCGGGCGTAGTCCAGAGCAGCGGCCGGATCATGAATCGAGCAAGGACCGACGATGACCAGCAGACGATCATCCTGCGCACGCATGATGTTGTGGATGCTGCGGCGGGTGTCGCTGATCAGCGTCTCCACGGCGGTGCCGCGAATGGGGAAGAAGCGAATGAGGTGCTCTGGAGGAGGTAACACTGTGATTTCCTTGATACGTGCGTCGTCGGTCTGGCCTGTCTTGGGAGAGCCGGCGCGATACCAGGAGTCGGTGGAGGAAGTGTTCAGAGCAGTCATGGCAATCTTTCGTGAGGTGTTTGATCGTTGAAAACCGGGGGTGCTGAAACGTAGGGGTGAAAAAAAACCGCCGGGCTTTGCAGCTTCGGCGGTTCTTTGGGAGGAGTGTGCAGGGTGCGCGCGTTTACCTCTCAGCCGCCGGGGGCGAGAACCAAAAGTAAAAGAAATAGGCGCGTTGCGTTTGCATGTCTTTCAATGTAGCACAGCTCTTTTGCATTGCAACATCTGCAGCCGGCGCAGCAGCTCTGTCAAAAATAGGTTTTCCCTCTGACATGGCGCATTACTCATAATCTTTTTGACGCAATTTTTTTGCGTTTTCTATATTTTTTCAGAATTTTATTGACTTTAATTTCAATAAACCCAGATTAAATGCAATTTTTCAGCGAATCGACAATATTCGCGCACCGACATCAAAACACTCTAGAAAGACCCTGCGGACAGACGATTGCCTCACCCGGAAACGACAAAACCCCGGTCTGCCATGCAGAGCGGGGTTTTTGGTGCTCGCGGCGGGCGGACCCGCCATGAACTCTCTATCAGGCGGTGCCGCCGACCGTCAGGCCGTCAATGCGCAGCGTTGGCTGGCCGACGCCCACAGGCACGCTCTGACCTTCCTTGCCGCAGGTGCCCACGCCCGAGTCCAGGCGCATATCGTTGCCTATCATGCTGATGTGCTTGAGCGACTCCGGGCCGCTGCCGATGATGGTCGCGCCCTTGACGGGGTACTGGATCTTGCCGTTTTCCACCCAGTAGGCTTCGCTGGCGGAGAACACGAACTTGCCGCTGGTGATGTCCACCTGACCGCCGCCGAAGTTGGTGGCGTACAGGCCCTTCTTGATGGAGCCGATGATCTCCTGCGGATCCTTGTCGCCACCCAGCATATAGGTATTGGTCATGCGGGGCATGGGGATGTGGGCGTAGCTTTCGCGACGGCCATTGCCCGTGGGCTTGACGCCCATCAGGCGCGCATTCATCGAGTCCTGGATATAGCCCTTGAGAATGCCGTCCTCGATCAGCACATTGCTCTGACTGACATGGCCTTCGTCGTCCACGTTCAAGGAGCCGCGACGATCGGCAATCGTGCCGTCATCCAGCACGGTCACACCCTTGGCGGCCACGCGCTGACCGATGCGACCGCTGAAGGCGCTGGAGCCCTTACGGTTGAAGTCGCCTTCCAGGCCGTGGCCCACAGCCTCGTGGAACAGCACGCCGGGCCAGCCCGAGCCCAGCACCACCGTCATCACGCCTGCCGGTGCGGGGCGCGATTCGAGGTTGACCAGGGCCGCGTGCACGGCCTCGTCCACATACTGGCTAATCTGTTCGTCGCTGAAATAGGCCAGGCCGAAGCGACCGCCACCGCCGGAGGAGCCCACCTCGCGGCGGCCCTTCTGCTCGGCGATCACCGTCACCGACAGGCGCACCAGCGGGCGCACGTCGGCCGCCAGCGTGCCGTCCGCGCGGGCCACCAGCACCACATCGTATTCACTGGCAAGGCCGGCCATGACCTGCACCACGCGCGGGTCCTTGGCGCGGGCCAGCTTTTCCACCTTGCCCAGCAGTTCGACCTTGGCCGTGCTGTCCAGTGTGCTGATGGGGTCCAGCTCAGGATACAGGGAGCGGCTTTGCGCAATCTTCTGAGCCCCTGCCTTAACGCGGCGCGTCTGGGTCGCGCTGGAGATGGAGCGCACGGTGCGTGCAGCATCCAGCAGCGAGGCTTCGGAAATGTCGTCGGAATAGGCAAACGCCGTCTTCTCGCCGCTGACCGCGCGTACACCGACGCCCTGATCGATGGAGAAGGAGCCGGTCTTGACGATGCCTTCTTCCAGACTCCAGCCCTCGGCGCGGGTGTACTGGAAATAGAGATCGGCGTCGTCCACCTGGTGCGAGCGAATTTCGGCAAGCGCACGCGCAAGATGGGTTTCGTCCAGGCCGAAGGGCTCAAGCAGCAACTGACGGGCCGTGGCCAAGCGTTCGATGGTGGGTTCGCGGGAAATCATGAGAGCATTGTAGAGATAGCTGCAAGTCCTGACTTGTCTCGGGCTGCGCATAAAAAAGAGCGGAATGCTGCCCCACCAGGCTGAACAACATTCCGCTCCATTCACTTAGCTTCTCACTTGCCGGGCTCCGCCCTGCCCGCTTTGCATGGCAGAACCCCACCTGGGTCTTTGCCGCTCCCGCTTGATCGGTCTTTTGACCCCCAGAACCGTTTGTAAACGCTGTTTACAGTCCAGGCAAGGCCTTGGACGGAACTACTGACATTTTTCAACGATCTAACCCCACCGCTCCGCCGCGCAATTTCCCATAAAACCATTACTCAAAGCTTGCAGAGCATGAGATAGCAGCTCTTTTTTTAAGAGCACATCTACCCGATCACGGGTCTTCACGCATGGGGAATATGCCCATCACCGCCGGGCAGTTGCCGCTGTGCCCGCGACACCGACATCAAAACGCCCAGCGCGAGCCCTAGCGTGACCATGGCCGTGCCGCCATAGCTGATGAAAGGCAGTGGCACGCCCACCACCGGCAGGATGCCGCTGACCATGCCCATGTTCACGAACGCATAGGTGAAAAAGATCATGGCCACGGCAGCCGCCATCAGCCGGCCGAACAGCGAGTTGGCGTTCATGGAAATGGCCAGCCCGCGCCAGACCAGCAGCAGGAAGCCGACGATGATGAACAGATTGCCTATCAGGCCGAACTCTTCGGAATAGGCGGCAAAGATGAAGTCGGTGGTGCGCTCGGGAATGAATTCCAGGTGGGTCTGCGTGCCGGCCATGAACCCCTTGCCCCAGACGCCACCCGAACCGATGGCGATCATGCCCTGAATGATGTGGAATCCCTTGCCCAGCGGATCGCGCGTGGGATCCAGCAGGGTGCAGACGCGTGTGCGCTGATAGTCATGCAGAAAATACCAGCTCACGCCATCGGCGCAGAGCTGGGGCTCGAACCAGACGATGAGGAAAATGCCGACCACGGCCAGCAGCACGGGCGGCACGATGAGCTTCCAGGGCAGGCCGGCAAAAAAGATCACGGACAGGCCGGCAGCCATCACCAGCAGCGAGGTGCCCAGGTCGGGCTGCTTCATGATCAGGCCCACGGGCACCATCAGCAGCACAAAGGCGATGACAAAGTCCGAGGCTCGCAGATTGCCCTCGCGGCGCTGGAACCACCAGGCCAGCATCAGGGGCGTGGCGATCTTCAAAAGCTCCGAGGGCTGAATCACCACCCCCACGTTCACCCAGCGTGTGGCCCCCTTCTTGGTGATGCCGAACAAGGCTACCGCCACCAACAGCACCACGCCCAGGGTGTAGAGCGGCACGGCCACTTTCATCAATTGCTGGGGGGATATCTGGGCCAGCACGAACAGCAGCCCCGCTGCAATCAGCATATTGCGTCCATGGTCCACAAAACGCGTGCCGTGATCGAAACCCGCCGAATACATGGCCAGCAGCCCTGCGCCCGCCAGCATGGCGATGAAGAGAAGCAACAGGAAGTCAAAGCCGCGAAACAGCGGAACAATGCGTTGCAGCAGCGAGGGCTTATCGAATTCGATGGCGGACATGGGCCGCAATTATCGGGGGAGCCGGCTGCCGTGCAGTCTGCAGGGTTGAGCTTTGCTGACGGCTCAGCACTGCCTGACCCCATTCACCCTGTCATAGGCCTTCACCCCCTGATAGTCTTGAAGCAGACAGTCCACAATGGCCGGGACCAAAGCGCATTCACAAGAGGAGATTGCCACCATGACAACCACCCATCTGCTGTACCTGCACGGCTTTCGCTCCTCCCCCCAGTCCAACAAGGCACGCATCATGGCGGACTATGTGGGTGCCAGGCATTCCAAGGTGCGCTGGTGGTGCCCGCAACTGCCGCCCTCGCCGCGCGAAGCAGCAGCCGTGATCGTCGAGGGCATCGCCAACTGGCCGCGCCAGAACATGGCCGTCATGGGATCGTCGCTGGGCGGCTACTACGCCAGCTGGGTGGCACAGCTGGCACGCTGCAAGAGCGTGATGATCAATCCCGCCGTGCACCCGGCCCGCGACCTGGAAAAATACATCGGCGAGCAGTCCAGCTGGCATGACCCCGAGGAAACCTTCTTCTTTCGTCCCGAATACATAGAGGAACTGCGCCAGCTCGACACCCGCGCCATGACGCCGGCAGCGCCCGAGATGGTGTTGATCGCCCAGGGCGACGAGGTGCTGGACTGGAACGAAATGAGCGAACGCTACCCGCACGCTCTACAACTGGTGCAGGAAGGCGGCGACCACGCCCTGAGCAACTTTGCCGAGTACCTGGACCGGATCGACGAATTTCTGGCGTTGGCCTGATCCCCTGCGGGACGCCATGCGCCGTCCTCCCGGCAGCAGCGGCCACGCTGCAGATCGCCAGCCCTGACCAGGCGCCGACTATAGATATTGACCGATCTCAGGCATGAACTGAATCACTTCTGAGCGCCGAATGTTCGGCTCGTGGGAAAATGCGCGGTTATGCACGCACTGTTTGAAGAAGCCGGCAAATTTCTGGCCGGGCGCATCCTCTCCGAAGCCGAATCCTCGGCCCAAGTCGAACTGGACTCGGGCAAGCGGGTCAAGGTCAAGGCCGCCAATATCCTGCTCAAATTCGAGAAGCCGGCCCCTGCCGAGCTGATCGCTCAGGGCCAGGCCCAGGCCGCCGAGATTGATCTGGATCTGGCCTGGGAATTTGCGCCCGAGGAAGAGTTCGGCTTTGCCGACCTGGCGCGTGATTATTTTTCCGAATCCGCGACGCTGGGCCAGCAGGCCGGTGCGCTGTTCTGCCTGTACGACGCACCGCATTATTTCCGTCGTGCAGGCAAGGGCCGCTTCAAGAAGGCCCCTGCGGAAATCCTGCAGCAAGCCCTGGCCGCCATCGAGAAGAAAAAGCAGATCCAGGCGCAGATCGATGCCTGGGCCGAGGAATTGGGCCGCGGCGAGTGCCCGCAGGCGATTCGCGAACAGCTCTACAAGATTCTGTTCAAGCCCGACAAGAACGCTCCCGAATACAAGGCAGTGGTCGACGCCAGCCGTGCTACCAAGCTGGCCCCGCTGGAGCTGCTGCACCGCGCCGGCGCCATCGACTCGTCCTACCAGTTCCACTGGAAGCGCTTCCTGTTCGACAACTTCCCCAAGGGCACGGGCTTCCCCGCCGTGCAGGCGCCCCAGCCGCCGGCCGATCTGCCCGTGGCCAATGTACAGGCCTTCTCCATCGACGACTCGGCCACCACCGAAATCGACGATGCGCTGTCCGTCACAGGCCTGGGCACGGGCACCGTCACCGTGGGCATCCACATTGCCGCTCCCGGTCTGGCCATCACGCCCGGCGGCGAGCTGGACAAGCTGGGCCGCGCCCGCCTGTCCACCGTCTACATGCCCGGCTACAAGATCACCATGCTGCCCGACGACGTGGTGCATATCTACACGCTGGACGAGGGCCGCTCCAATCCTGCGGTCTCGCTGTATGTGCAGATCAACGAGGAGACGTTGGAGACCGTCTCCAGCGAAACCCGTCTCGAGCGCGTGCCCGTGGAAGTCAACTTCCGCTACGACAAGCTCGATCACATCGTCACCGAGGAATGGCTGACCGACTCCTCTATCCAGGTTGAAAACACGCCTGACTCCTTGCTGGGCAAGCGCAAGGAGCTCACCTTTTTGCAGCGCTGGTCCAAATTCCTCAAGGCCAATCGCGAAGTGGTGCGCGGCAAGCCCGAGAACTTCAACCGCCCGGACTACAACTTCCGCCTCGTCGGCAACGACGGTGCCGAGCCCAACGGCAGCGAGCAGGTGCAGATCACCGTGCGCAAGCGCGGCGCACCGCTGGACCTGATCGTGGCCGAGGCCGCCATCGTGGCCAACAGCACCTGGGGCCTGATGCTGGCCGAGCATGGTGTGCCCGGCATCTATCGCAGCCAGGCCAGCCTGGCTCCCGGCGTCAAGGTGCGCATGAGCACCAAGGCCTTGCCGCACGCCGGCATCGGCGTGAAAGCCTACTCCTGGGCCACCTCCCCGCTGCGCCGCTATGTGGATCTGGTCAATCAGTGGCAGATCATTGCCTGCGCCCGTCACGGCAAGACGGCGGCCCTGGCCGCCCCGTTCAAGCCCAAGGATGCCGAACTGTTCGGCATCATCAGCAGCTTTGACGGCGCCTACAGCGCCTACAACGGCTATCAGGCCGGCATGGAACGTTTCTGGACGCTCAAGTATCTGGAGCAGAACGGCATTACCGAGCTGACGGCCAGCGTCTTCAAGGAAGGCCCCAACGGCTCCTTCCTGGTGCGCGCAGACAATCTGCCGCTGGTGCTGCCCGTTCTGGGTGCGCAGAATCTGCCGCGCGGAGCCCATGTGCGCGTCAGGCTCGGCGAGATCGACGAGATCTCGCTGGACATCTCGGGCACGCTGATCGAGCGCCTGGATGCAGGCGCCGAGGCCGGGAGCGACGGCGAGGACAGCGGCGAGGACGATGACGACGCCGTGGCCGGCCCCATCTCCATTGCGGTGGACATGAACGACGCCGATCCCGCTGCAGACCAGCCAAAGTCCTGATCTCCACACCTCATCGCCCTGACGCCGCCGTGAAACTGCCCACCTCTCTTCAACGACTGAGTACGCTGCAGCTGGCGCTGGGCGTGTCCATCGCCGTCCATGCCGTGTTGCTGACCATCCGGTTCGTGGATCCGGAAAGCTTCGAGCGCGTGTTTCAGGACACGCCGCTGGAGGTGATCCTGGTCAACGCCCGCGCCAACGAAGTGCCGGACAAGGCGCAGGCCATCGCCCAGACCTCGCTGGCTGGTGGAGGCGACGCAGACCAGGGCCGGGCCACCAGCCCCATGCCCTACTCGGCCCTGACGACGGTTGGTGACGACTTCGAGGAAAAGCAGCGCCAGCTAGATGCCATGCAGGAGCAGCAGCACCAGTTACTGACGCAGCTGCGTCAGCAGGTGGCCGCGCTGCCGCCCATCGATCCTCGTCTGAGCGCCGAAAACAAGGCCCTGGAAGCCCAGGAAGAAAAGCGCCTGCAACTCATCAAGCTGCTGGCCGAGATTGAAAAGCGCATCAACGAAGAAAACGCGCGGCCCAAGAAGCGCTATATCAGCCCTGCCACCAAGGAGGCCGTGTACGCCGTCTACTACGACGCGCTGCGCCGTAAGGTGGAAGACAAAGGCACGGAAAACTTTCCCGAAAACAAGGGCAAGAAGCTGTATGGCGAGCTGGTCATGATCCTGACCGTGAACCATGACGGCCGCGTACTCTCCACCGAGGTCGTGCAGGGCTCGGGCAACCGCATGCTCGATACCCGTGCTGAGGCCATCGCCCGGGCCGCCGGCCCCTACGGCCACTTCGGCCCGGCCATGCGTACCAAGGCCGATCAGATCGCCGTCGTCTCGCGCTTCAGGTTCACACGCGAGCAGACACTGGAAACAGACGTAAGGTGACCCCTTATACCGTCTCCGGCGTCTTCCCCTGCTCTCGCATCGCTTCGCTTGCGGGCGGGGAACGCAGCCAGCGCGGCGGGACGGCCCTTGCGCGGCTGCCTTGGTTCAGGCTTGGCCGGTTTCACAGGCCACTGTCCCAACGCATCCCAACTGCGTTTGGCGATTTCTTTCAGCCTTTTTATGACAAATACGCTTGATGCCTACTGCGTCATGGGCAACCCCGTTGCCCATAGCCGCTCCCCCTGGATTCATGCCCGCTTTGCCGAGCTGACCGGCCAGCCCGTCAGCTACGACCGCGCCCTGGTGCCGCTGGATGGCTTTGCCGACTTTGTGCGCGACTTTGCTGCGCGCGGCGGCAAGGGCTGCAATGTGACCGTGCCCTTCAAGCTGCAGGCAGCCAAGCTGGCCACCAGCGCCAGCGAGCGCGTGCGTCTGGCCGGTGCCGCCAATACCCTGGTATTCGGCGCCAACGGCATTCATGCCGACAACACCGATGGTCTGGGTATCGTGGCCGACATCACCCGCAATGCCGGCGTGCCCATCACCGGGCGCAATGTGCTGCTGCTGGGTGCGGGTGGCGCAGCAGCCGGGGCACTCGGTTCGCTGATCGAGCAACAGCCACACCGCATCGTCGTCACCAACCGCACACAGGCCAAGGCCGTGGCGCTGATAGAGCAGCACGCGACCATTGCCGCACTACATACAGTAGAGCTGGTAGCACTTGAAAGACAAGTGCTTGAGACCGATTTGACCCAAAATTTCGATATCGTCATCAACGCCACGGCCAGCAGCCTGGCAGGTGCCGATGTGCCAGCCCCCTCATCGGTGCTGCACGCTCGCACTCTGGCCTACGACATGATGTACGGCCCTGCCGCCCAGAATTTTCTGGACTGGGCCAGCAGCCATGGCGCGCTGGCGCGTGATGGCCTGGGTATGCTGGTGGAGCAGGCGGCGGAGTCCTTTGCGCTCTGGCGCGGCACGCGCCCGCCGTCGGCGCAGGTGCTGGCCGAGCTGCGTGCACTGCTGCTGGCCGAAGCGGCCCACTGAGGCGGGCAGATCATGAAAGCTCTGGGCCGACTGTTGCTGCTGATGCTCTGCTCGGCCTTGCTGCTGCAATTGTTTTTTGTGGCACGCATCGCAGTCATGGCCTGGCTGGATCCGGAGTCCACCAGCTATCAGCGCTCCGAAGCCTGGCAGCTTGCGCACAGCAGCGAAGGCCTGCGCTGGCGCCAGCAATGGGTGGACTACGGCCAGATCTCCGGCAACCTCAAGCGTGCGGTGATTGCCTCCGAGGACGCCGGTTTCATGGAGCATCATGGCGTGGAATGGGATGCTGTGCAGAAGGCCTGGCAGCGCAACGCCAAAGCCGAGGCCAGAGCCATGCAGGCAGACAAAGCCGGAAGCCACAGCAAGCCCGCCAAGATCTATGGCGGCTCCACCATCACCCAGCAACTGGCCAAGAACCTTCTGCTGTCGGGCGAGCGCAATTTTCTGCGCAAGGGCCAAGAGCTGGTGCTGGCGCAACTGCTGGAGCTGATGCTGAGCAAGCAGCGCATTCTGGAGATCTACCTCAACAATGTGGAATGGGGCCAGGGCGTGTTCGGCGCCGAGGCCGCCGCCCAACACTACTTCCGCAAGAGTGCGGCCCAGCTCAATGCGGCCGAGGCGGCCAGACTGGCCGCCATGCTTCCGGCACCCAAGCGCTTCGAGAAAATGCCGCAATCGCGTTATCTGGCGCAGCGCAGCCGCACGATAGCTCGCTATATACCGATGGTGACAGCCCCCTGAGGCGCTTCGCCTGGGCGGCCCCGCGCCTTCCCCCGAGGAGGCAGCTCTTGCTTGCTGCCACCCGCATGGAGCGAGAAGGTTTTGTACGTGGATAATCGACAGCCATGCGAATTCTCGGAATCGACCCCGGTCTGCAGACCACGGGTTTCGGCGTCATCGATATGGAAGGCCAGCGCCTGTCCTATGTGGCCAGCGGCACCATACGAACCAACAAGATGGAACTCGGCGACCTGCCGGGTCGCCTCAAGGTGCTGTTTGACGGCATCTCCGAAGTCGCCTCGCGCTACCAGCCCGAGGTGGCTGCCGTGGAAATCGTCTTCGTCAACGTCAACCCACAGTCCACGCTGCTGCTGGGCCAGGCCCGCGGCGCGGCGCTGACGGCCCTGGTCAACGCCAATCTCGCGGTTTCCGAGTACACCGCACTGCAGATGAAAAAAGCCGTGACCGGCCACGGTCGCGCGGCCAAGAATCAGATTCAGGAAATGGTCAAACGCCTGCTGCAGCTGCCCGGCCTGCCCGGCACCGATGCCGCCGACGCACTGGGACTGGCCATTACCCATGCCCATGCGGCTGCCGCCATGGGGCTGATGGCCAAGTCCACCGATCTGCGCCGCAAGCAACATGCCATGTACCGGGGCGGACGGGTTTATTGAATTCCCGGCCTATGCCAACTTGGACTTCTTGCAGGACTTCCTGGATATAAAAAAAGCCACGACATATCGCGGCTTTTTTTGTAGTCGGGGTGATGAGCTTTAGTAATTGCCCAGCACCATGGAAGCGATCACGCCGGTGGCGATGGCCACCAACAGATAGTCGCCGCCGTTCTGAATCCAGTGATAGCCGCGCGGCGGGGCCGACAGACGGTGGCCGCGCCAGTCGTTCACCACATAGTGCTGGCTGCGGTATTGGGGCGGCACGCGGCTGCCCTTGTACCAGTTGTGATCGGGACCGCCGCCACGGCGGCCGTGGTCGTGGCGATCCGCACGTCTGTCATAGCGCTGGTCATTCCGGCCACGATCATCATGACGACCGTCATGGCGCATGTCCTGCGGCCCATGGCCGTTGCCACGACCGGGCGGCGGGCCGGGCTGTGCCTGTACGGCCAGACTGCCCAGACCCAGACAGGCGGCAACCGAGGCGGAAAGAATGCGGGTAGTCAAACGGGACATGGATACTCCTTTGTCGAATCGTTTCGGTCAACAAGCGGTGCGGCACGCCATGGCGACCGCAGGCGTTCCATCTTCGCCCCATTTCGGCAGCGCTTGACGTGAGCAAATGCCGATTTACCACTTTTTGCCGGACGTTTACAAAGCAGAAACCAATGAAACGCTTGTCCAGCTTGCGCAAACAGCTATCAATATGAATAGCTTTTCAGACAATGCGCCCCACCAGCATCACGGCAAAAAAGGCCAGACCGGCGATCACCGTCCACTTGAACAGCAAAAAGCCCAGACGCTTGTACTGGGCCTTGCCGGTTCCAAGATAGAAGGCAAAGCTCAGCGCCGAAGCCAGAATCAGCAGGCCGGCCAACCAGCGAAAGATCAGCATGGAGGTCTCGCTCACCAGGCCTGTACGGGGATGGCAAAGCCCTGGGGAGCCTGCCGCTCGCTCTCGAAGGTCACCATCTCCCAGGTCTGGGGCTGAGCGATCATGGCACGCAGCAGCTTGTTGTTGAGGCCATGACCCGAACGAAAGGCGCTGTAGGCACCGAGAATGGGCTTGCCGATCAGATACAGATCGCCGATCGCATCGAGGATCTTGTGCTTGGCAAACTCGTCGTCATAACGCAGGCCGTCGCTGTTCAGGACCTTGTAGTCATCCATGACGATGGCATTGTCCAGCCCGCCGCCCAGTGCCAGGCCGTTGTTGCGCAGCATTTCCACATCCTTGGTGAAGCCGAAGGTGCGCGCGCGGGCGATATCGCGTGTGTAGTTGTCCAGACCCATGTCGAACTCCACGCACTGCCCCGTGGAGTCCACGGCAGGGTGAGCAAAGTCGATCTCGAAACGCAGCTTGAAGCCATGGTAGGGATCAAAGCGCGCCCACTTGAGGTTCTGCCCCTCCCCTTCTCGCACTTCGATCGGGCTCTTGATGCGGATAAAACGCTTGGGCGCCTTCTGCAGCTCGATTCCGGCGCTTTGCAGCAGGAAAACGAACGAGGACGAGGAACCATCGAGAATCGGCACTTCTTCGGCGGTGATGTCCACATAGAGGTTGTCGATTCCCAGACCGGCGATGGCCGACATCAGGTGCTCGACCGTATGCACCTTGGCGCCGCCGCTGCCAATGGTGGAGGCCATGCGCGTATCGGTCACGGCCTCGGCGGAAATGGGGATATCCACAGGCTCAGGCAAGTCCACGCGACGGAACACGATGCCGGTATCAGGCTGGGCCGGGCGCAGCGTCAGCTCGACACGCTGGCCGCTGTGCAGGCCCACGCCTACGGCACGGGAAATGGTCTTGATGGTACGTTGCTGAAGCATGCTGGTATTTTAAATGGGACAACCCCGAGCCAGCTTACGCCGCCCCAGGGTTGTCTTAATCGCTGCGATACAGCGAACTGATGGGCCTTCAGTCCTTAACGAACCAAAGGCCTTTGCGGCTGACCTCTCAAATGCTGACGCACTCGAAGGCAGAGACACCGAGGAAGGGCCTGGGCGGCCCCGCCGCCCCGCACCGAGAGTGTCGCCCCCCTCCGGCGCAAAGCGCCAGAGAGGGGGAAGCGGCAAAGCCGCTCAGGGGGAGCTTAATCAGCCTGCTTGCGCAGGAACGCCGGGATCTCCACATCGTCCATGCCGCCAGATGCCAGAGCGCTCACACGCTCCGAAGCCTGGGTGCGGTTGGTGCGCCAGACGCTGGGCACATTGGTGTTGGCCGTGCCGTATTCCATGCCACCCAAGGGAGGCAGGCCCACGGCCACGTTGTCGGTACCGGTACGCAGGCCGCCTTGCACCACCTGGATGTTCTGGCGACGCACATTGGGACGCGACAGGCCGGTAGCCACCACCGTCACGCGGATCTCGTCACCCAGCGAGTCATCGTAGGCTGCGCCATAGATCACGTGGGCATCGGGAGACGCATAAGCGTTGATGGTGGACATGGCCAGACGCGACTCGGACAGCTTCAGGCTGCCCTTGGCGGCGGTCACCAGCACCAGCACGCCCTTGGCGCCGGACAGGTCGATACCCTCCAACAGCGGGCAGGCCACGGCCTGCTCGGCGGCGATACGGGCACGATCGGGACCGGCGGCCTTGGCCGTGCCCATCATGGCCTTGCCGGGCTCGCCCATCACGGTGCGCACGTCTTCGAAGTCGACGTTCACATGGCCGTACTCGTTGATGATTTCGGCGATGCCGCCCACGGCGTTCTTCAGAACGTCGTTGGCATGGGCAAAAGCCTCGTCCTGGGAGATATCATCGCCCAGCACATCGAGCAGCTTTTCATTGAGCACAACGATCAGCGAGTCCACATTCGCTTCCAGCTCGGCCAGGCCGGCGTCAGCGTTCTGCATGCGGCGGCCACCTTCCCACTCGAAAGGCTTGGTCACCACACCCACCGTCAGAATGCCCATTTCCTTGGCCACTCGTGCGATCACAGGCGATGCACCGGTACCCGTACCACCACCCATGCCCGCCGTAATGAAGAGCATGTGAGCGCCTTCGATGGCAGCGCGAATATCTTCCACAGCAGCTTCCGCAGCGTCGCGACCCTTGTCGGGCTTGCTGCCGGCACCCAGGCCGCTGCCACCCAGATGGATGGTGCGGTGAGCGCGGCTGCGCAACAGAGCTTGAGCATCGGTGTTGGCCGTAATGAATTCGACGCCCTGGACGCTGCGTTCGATCATGTGGTCGACGGCATTGCCGCCGCCACCGCCGACGCCGATCACCTTGATCTGCGTGCCTTGGTTGAATTCTTCGGTTTCAATCATGTCGATAGGCATGGTGGTGCTCCTGTTCTCTAGTGGTGGTTTGTCGCTGCTGTGGAAAAGAAATTTCGAACTCTTGAGGTCTTCGCGGTCTTCGTCGTCGATGCCGCGAAAAATCCATCGATGGTGGTCCGGTGATGAACATGCGATAGGTGCTCATATCAGAAGTTCCCCACGATGAAGTCTTTGAACCGGCCGAAGGCGGTCTTCATGGAACCGCTCTTCTGGGCCACCTTGTAGCCACGCAGACGTGCCAGACGCGCTTCGTCCAGCAGGCCCATCACGGTGGCGGCACGGGGCTGGGCGACCATGTCGGCCAGCGCGCCGGAATATTTGGGAAGACCGCGACGCACGGGCTTGAGGAAGATGTCTTCGCCTAGCTCGATCATTCCAGGCATGACGGCGCTGCCGCCCGTGAGCACGATGCCCGAGGACAGCACTTCTTCGTAGCCCGACTCGCGGATGACCTGCTGCACCAGCGAGAAGATCTCTTCCACGCGGGGCTCGATCACGCCGGCCAGGGCCTGCTTGCTGATCATGCGAGGGCTGCGGTCGCCCAGGCCCGGCACTTCGACCTGGGCATCTGGGTCGGCCAGCAGCTGCTTGGCATAGCCGCTCTCGACCTTGATGTCCTCGGCATCCTTGGTGGGAGTGCGCAAGGCCATGGCAATGTCGCTGGTGATCAGGTCGCCGGCAATCGGTATTACGGCCGTGTGGCGAATCGCACCGCCGGTGAAGATGGCCACATCGGTCGCGCCCGCGCCGATATCCACCACGGCCACGCCCAGTTCGCGCTCGTCGTCGGTCAGCACGGCCTGGGCCGATGCCAGCGGGTTGAGCAGCAACTGCTCGACTTCCAGGCCGCAGCGGCGCACGCATTTGATGATGTTCTCGGCCGCGCTCTGGGCGCCGGTCACGATATGGATCTTGGCTTCAAGGCGAATGCCGCTCATGCCGATGGGCTCGCGCACCTCGTGGCCGTCGATGACGAACTCCTGCGCCTCGACCAGCAGCAGGCGCTGGTCGGACGAGATATTGATGGCCTTGGCGGTTTCCATCACGCGGGCCATATCGGTGGACGAGACCTCCTTGTCCTTGATGGCCACCATGCCGCTGGAATTCAGGCCGCGGATATGGCTGCCGGTAATGCCGGTGCACACGCGCTGAATCTTGCAGTCGGCCATCAGCTCGGCCTCTTTGAGAGCCTGCTGGATGCTCTGCACGGTCGCATCGATGTTCACGACCACGCCGCGCTTCAAGCCGTTGCTGGGGGCGACGCCCAGGCCCGCCAGCTTCAGCTCGCCATTGGACATGACCTCGGCCACCACCGCCATGACCTTGGCCGTGCCGATATCCAGCCCAACAATCACATCCTTGTATTCTCTTGCCATATCAGCTTCCGCCCCCGGTAGGTTCTGTCTTGTCTTTGTGTGCGCCTTGCATGTCTGTTCCCCTGCTCCCGCTCATCGTCTGGCCCTGGCAGCAGCTGCCGGCGCGGAGGTTCCAGTGGTCACGCCCTTGAGTCGCAAGGCATAGCCGTCTTCGTAACGCAGGTCTGCAGACTCCACTGCTGCAGCCGAGCGCTTGTATTGAGAGGTGATCTGAGGCAGCGTGCGCACGAAGCGCTGCACACGCTGCAATATGTCTTCGGTGGTGCCGCCGCCCAGTGTCAGCAGTGCATCGTTGTCCAGCACGAGCTCCCAGCTGCCACGCGCATCCAGGGTCAGGCTGTCCAGTTCCACATCGAGCGGCTTCAGTGCCGGCGCCAGTGCGTGATACATCCGCAACACACGCGGTGCCGAGCCCTCGGGGCCTTGCAGACGCGGCAACCCCTCTCGGTCCAGCTCGCCCAGATTGGCTTCGAACACTTCGCCGGCCTTGTTGACCAGGCCGGTGCCGGTCTCGGGACCCCAGAAGGCCTCGGCCACATGCTCCTTGAGCGCCACACGCAAGCCGTTCGGATACTCGCGGCGCACCTGCGCCTCTTGTACCCAGGGCACCTGCTCGAAGGCGTGCTGCGCCGCCTTCAGGTCCACCGTGAAGAAGTTGCCCTTGAGCACCGGTGCCACATTGGCACGCAGCGTCACGGCGTTGTTATGCACCAGCTCGCCTTCCACCACGATGCGGCCGATATTGAAGGCCGGAGTTCGCATCAACCACCATCCCACGGCCATCACGCACGCCGTCAAGCACCCCATGAACATCACCGTGGCAGTGATGTTCATGAGCTTGACGTCGAACGGGACGACGGCTGTGGGCTGGCTGCGGTTCATGGCTGCTCCGCTTCTCCATCCAGCGTGCTCATGGCAAGGATGCCAAGGCACAGGTTTTCGTAGCTCACGCCGGAGGCGCGCGCCGCCATGGGGACCAGAGAATGCCCGGTCATGCCAGGCGAGGTGTTGATCTCCAGCAAGAAAGGCTTGCGGTCGCTGGCGCGGATCATGATGTCGGCACGCGCCCAGCCTCGGCAGCCCAGGGTGCGGAAGGCTTTCTCCACGATGCGCTGGATCTCGGCTTCCTCGGCAGCAGGCAGGCCGCTCGGGCAGTGGTACTGCGTCGTATCGGTGAAGTACTTGTTCTGGTAGTCGTAGTTGCCTTCGGGCGCCACGATGCGGATCACCGGCAGCGCAGCGGCCTTCGCTCCCGTGCCCAGCACGGGGCAGGTGGTCTCATCGCCGGCAATGAACTGCTCGCACAGCACTTCTGCGTCGTACTGGGCCGCCAGCTCGTAGGCCCTGGCGCATTCGTCGGCGTTCGTCACCTTGGTCAGGCCGATGCTGGAGCCGTCGCGTGCAGGCTTGACGATCATGGGAGCGCCCAGGTCCTGCAATGCGGCGCGCGTGGCTTCGGCCGAATCGACCATGCGCCAGTCCGGCGTGGGCAGACCTTCAAAGCGCCAGATGCGCTTGGTCATGATCTTGTCCATGGCGATGCTGGAAGCCATCACGCCCGAACCCGTGTAAGGGATGTCCAGCAACTCCAGAGCGCCCTGCACCGTGCCGTCCTCGCCGTAGCGGCCATGCAGCGCGATGAAGCAGCGGTCAAAGCCTTGCACCTTGAGCTGGTCCAGACCCTGCTCGGCGGGGTCGAACTTGTGGGCATCGACACCCTTGGACTGCAGCGCGGCCAGCACGCCGGTGCCGGACATCAGCGAGACCTCGCGCTCGGACGAGCGCCCCCCCATGAGCACTGCGACCTTGCCCAGTGCCTTCACGTCGATATTGGTACCAAACATGCTCATTGCGCGCTCCCTGCGGGCGCAGCCGGCTCTTGTTTCTGAAGCATTTCAACCAGTTTCCCGGGCACGGCACCAATCGATCCCGCTCCCATGCACAGCAATACATCACCTGCTTGCGCATTGGCGGCGATGGATGCTGACATATCGGCAATGTTTTCCACAAATACAGGCTCAACTTTGCCGGCCACTCGCAAAGCGCGGGCCAGGGAGCGACCGTCGGCGGCCACGATGGGAGCCTCGCCTGCGGCATAGACCTCGGCCAGCAGCACGGAATCGGCGCTGCCTATGACTTTCACGAAGTCCTCGAAACAGTCCCGTGTGCGGCTGTAGCGATGCGGCTGAAACGCCAGCACCAGCCGCTGGCCCGGGAAGGCGCCGCGTGCTGCAGCCAGCGTGGCGGCCATTTCCACGGGGTGGTGACCGTAGTCGTCGATGACGGTGAACATGCCGCCATCGGCAGCCGGCAGCTCGCCATAGCGCTGGAAGCGCCGTCCCACGCCCTTGAAGCCTTCCAGGGCACGCAGCAGCGCTTCGTCGGAAATTTCGAGCTCCATGGCGACCGCCACGGCAGACAGGGCGTTGAGCACGTTGTGCTCGCCAGGCAGGCTCAGCACGACTTCGAGGTCGGGGTAGCTCTGTCCGTTCTGGCGACGCACGGTAAAGCGCATACGGCCGGCTTCGGCACGCACGTTCACGGCGCGCACCTGGGCATCTTCGGCAAAGCCGTAGGTCGTGACCGGACGGGCCAGCCTGGGCAATATCTCGCGCACGGCAGGGCTGTCGACGCAGAGAATGGCACGGCCGTAAAACGGCATGCGGTGCAGAAAGTCGACAAAAGCCTGTTTGAGACGGCCAAAGTCATGGCCGTAGGTTTCCATGTGGTCGGCGTCGATATTGGTGACGACGGCCATCACGGGCAGCAGGTTCAGGAAGGAAGCATCGGACTCGTCGGCCTCGACCACAATGTAGTCGCCGTGACCCAGCTTGGCATTCGCGCCGGCGCTGTTGAGCTTGCCACCGATCACGAAAGTGGGGTCCAGGCCGGCCTCGGCCAGCACGCTGGTCACCAGGCTGGTGGTGGTGGTCTTGCCATGCGCGCCGGCAATGGCGATGCCCTGCTTGAAGCGCATCAGCTCGGCCAGCATCAGGGCACGGGGAACCACCGGAATCTTTTTCTCGCGGGCCGCCAGAACCTCGGGGTTGTCGCCCTGCACGGCCGTGGAGGTCACCACGGCATCGGTGCCGGCGACGTTCTCGGCCGCATGACCGACAAAGGTCTTGATGCCCAGGCCAGCCAGGCGGCGCAGCGTGGCGCTGTCAGTCAGGTCGGAGCCTGAAATGGCGTAACCCAGGTTGTGCAGAACCTCTGCAATACCGCTCATGCCGGCGCCGCCAATACCGACAAAGTGAATGTGATGAATGGCGTGTTTCATGCTGCCAACTCCTCACAAGCGGCGACCACCTTCTCGGTGGCATCAGTCTTTTGCATTTTCTTCGCGAGTTCAGCGCGCTCCAACAGCGTCGCACGCTGCATATTTTGTAGCATTTCCGCCAACCCTTGGGCGCTCAGAGTACTTTGAGGCTGTAACCAACCGCCACCGGCATCCACCAGGAAGCGGGCATTGCTGGTCTGGTGGTCATCCACTGCCGCAGGGAAGGGCACATAGACGGCTGCAACCCCTACGGCGGCAATCTCGGTCACGGTGCTGGCACCGGCACGGCAGACGACGAGATCGGCATCGGCAAAAGCCTTGGCCGTGTCGTCGATGAAAGGAGTCAGCTCGGCCTGCACGCCGGCAGCCTGATAGTTGGCACGCAGCGCATCGATCTGGGCCGTACCGCTTTGGTGCAGCACCACGGGGCGCTGATCGGCAGGCATCAGGGCCAGAGCCTGGGGCACGATCTCATTGAGCGCCCTGGCTCCCAGGCTGCCGCCCACGACCAGCAGCTTGAGCGGGCCGCTGCGACCGGCAAAGCGCTGGGCCGGCTCGGCCTGCTCCAGAAACGCCTGACGCAGCGGGTTGCCTACCCATTCGCCCTTGGCAAACACCTTGGGGAAAGCAGTGAACACACGCCTGGCCACCTTGGCCACGACCTTGTTGGCCATGCCGGCCACGGAGTTCTGCTCGTGCAGCACCACGGGCACGCCGGACAGCGCGGCCATCAGGCCTCCGGGCACGGTGAGATAACCGCCCAGGCCGATGACCACATCGGGCTGCACGCGCCTGATGACGCTGCGCGCCTGTGCAAAGGCCTTGGCGAGCTTGAAGGGCAGCTGCAGCAATGTCTTGACGCCCTTGCCGCGCACGCCGCCGAACTCGATGGTCTCCAGTGCAAAGCCCTGCGGCGGCACGATGCGCGACTCCATGGAGCCCGGCGCGCCCAGCCAGTGCACATTCCAGCCGCGTGCGCGCAGCTCCTGCGCCACGGCCAGCCCGGGGAAGATATGGCCGCCGGTTCCGCCGGCGATCACCAGCGCGGTGCGCTGCCTGTTTTGCTGAACGGGAAGTGTCATGCGTGACCTCCCTTCATCAGCAGCTTGTTTTCGTAATCGACTCGGAGCACCACAGCTATCGCAATCAAATTCATCAAAATGGCCGAACCGCCAAAACTCATCAACGGCAGAGTCAGGCCTTTGGTTGGCAGGGCGCCCAGATTCACGCCCATGTTGATAAAGGCCTGGAAGCCCATCCAGATCGCCACGCCCTCCGCCACCAGGCCCGCAAAGACACGGTCCAGCGCGATGGCCTGACGGCCGATCAGCATGATGCGGCGGGTCAGCCAGAAGAAGACTGCCGCAATCAGCAGCAGACCGACCAGACCGAACTCCTCGCCGATCACGGCCAGCAGGAAGTCGGTATGCGCTTCGGGCAGCCAGTGCAGTTTTTCCACGCTGCGTCCCAGGCCCACGCCAAAGATCTCGCCCCGCCCGATGGCGATCAGCGCATGCGAGAGCTGGTAGCCCTTGCCCAGCGCATGCTTTTCATCCCAGGGATCGAGGTAGGCAAAAATACGTTCGCGGCGCCACTCCGAGGTGGCGATGATCATGCCGAAGGCCAGCACCACCAGCAGCGCGATGATGAAGAACATGCGTGCATTCACGCCGCCCAGGAACAGAATGCCCATGGAGATCACGACGATCACCATGAAGGCCCCCATGTCGGGCTCGGCCAGCAGCAGCACCCCCACCACGACCACGGCCAGACCCATGGGCAGCACGGCGCGGAAGAAGCGCTCCTTGACCTCCATCTTGCGAACCATGTAGTCGGCCGCATAGATCAGGATGGAGAACTTGGCCAGCTCCGAAGGCTGGAAGTTCATGATGCCCAGCGACAGCCAGCGACGCGCGCCGTTGACCACCGTGCCCACATGCGGAATCAGCACCGCCACCAGCAGCACGATGGAGATCAGGAATAGCTTGCGTGCCACCTTCTCCCAGACATTCATGGGCACCTGGAAGGCCAGCAGCGCGGCCACAAAGGCCATGCCTATGGACATGGTGTGGCGCAGCAGGAAGTGATAGGGCTCGATCTTGCCGAAGCGCGGGTTGTCGGGCATCGCGATCGATGCCGAATACACCATGACCAGACTCCAGGACAGCAAGGCGATGACGACCCAGATCAGAGCCTGGTCCAGCCCCAGGACGCTGGCTGGCGTGCGGGTCGGACGGTCGTACACGGGCCCGCCCACGCGCACCGGCAGCACGTCGATGGGCTTGTCCCCGACCGTGCGAAACCACGAGCGCATGCGGCCGGAGAGGCTGGTCATGAAGGCGGCTGTCATGCGCCGTCCTCCAGTTGCTGGCCGGCTTCAAGCGCCAGCTCGCGCACCGCTTCCACAAACTGGTGGGCGCGGTCCGCGTAGTCCTTGAACATATCCATGCTTGCGCAGGCCGGCGAGAGCAACACTGCATCGCTGGCATGGGCCAGACGCGCGGCCTGCTGCACGGCGTCCTGCATGGTGGCGGCATCGACCAGGGTCACGCCGGTGTCGCCCAGGGCCTCGCGAATCTGTGGCGCGTCCTGACCGATCAGCACGGCCGCGCGCACATAGCGCGAAACGGGAGCAGCCAGCGGCGTGAAGTCCTGGCCCTTGCCCAGACCGCCCAGAATCACCACGATGCGGTGGTCCGGCCCCAGGCCCATGAGGGCGGCCACGGTGGCGCCCACATTCGTGCCCTTGCTGTCGTCAAAGTATTCGACATCGTCCACCCGGCCCACAGGCTGCACGCGGTGGGGCTCGCCCCGGTATTCGCGCAGGCCGTAGAGCAGCGGTGCCAGCGTGCATCCCGCCCCGGTCGCCAGCGCCAGGGCCGACAGTGCATTGATGGCGTTGTGGCGGCCGCGGATGCGCAGCGCATCGGCGGGCATCAGGCGCACGATGTGCAGATCGTCGACGTTCTTGCCCTTGCTGGTTTCGTCGGCCTCGTGGGCGCGCACCAGCCAGGTCATTCCGTTGACCACCTCCAGACCGAAGTCGCCGGGGCGGCGCGGCATGTCGCCGCCAAAGGTGACATGGGCGCGCTGGAAAGTCTTGCCGCGCTTGCCGGGCACCGCCACGGGCGCGGGCAGCATGGCCATGACGACGGGATCTTCGCGGTTGAGGACCATCAGAGCCTGCTCGCCAAAGACATGGGCCTTGGCATCGGCATAAGCCTGCATGCCGCCATGCCAGTCCAGATGGTCCTGGGTGATATTGAGCACCGTGGCCGCCGTGGGCTCGAAGCCGTGGCAGTCATCGAGCTGGAAGCTGGACAGCTCCAGCACCCAGGCCTGGGGCAGAGTCTCGGCATCGATGCGCCCTGACAGGGTGTCGAGCAGCGTGGGACCGATATTTCCGGCCACGCCCACGCTCAATCCGCCATGCTCCAGCAGTTGCCCGGTCAGCGAGGTGACCGTGGTCTTGCCGTTGGTACCGGTAATGCCCAGCACCTTAGGCGCATAGCCGTGGGCTTCGCGCAGGCCCTTGAGGGCAAAGGCAAACAGATCGAGTTCGCCGCCCGTGGGCAGGCCGATGCTGCGCGCGGCATTGAAGACCGGCGCCACGCTGGCCGGGCTCAGGCCGGGCGAACGATAGACGGAGCTCAGGCTCTGGCCATCGACCAGGGCCGCCGTGAATGCGCCGGCGACAAAGCGCACGCCGGGCAGCTCGGTCTGCAGCGCAGACAGATAAGGCGGGGCTTCGCGCGTGTCTGCCACCGTGACCTCGGCACCGGCACGCACGCACCAGCGCGCCATGGCAATGCCCGAGATGCCCAGACCCAGAATCAGCACGCGCTGCCCCTGCAGATGCTGGGCCGCGCCTTGCGGCCAATGCATGGGGACAGGCGGCAGTTCCACCGCCTCCTGCTGCTCGGCTTCGGGCTGCGGCTCGGCGGCAGTCACTTCGGCGTCGGCTGCGTCGGAGATGCTGGGATCGGCAAAGATCTGTGCCACAAAGGCGGCCGCATCCCTGGCAGCCGTCAAGGTGGAGATATCGGGCACCAGCTCGGCATCCAGCGTCTTGGCGATGATGGCAGGCGCTTCTATTTCAGGAGCTTCTTGCGCTTGCTCCTGATTCATTTCAGACATATTTTCATCTGAAATGCCTTGCAGATCAGCGGTAGACGCTCGTGTTTGCATAGCATCCACTCCCGCATCCGTATCCGGCTGCAGAACCTGATCGTCGAGCTTGAGGTCTTCGGCTTGCATGGCGACTACCTCAGCTTCAGGGTGGACAGGCCCAGCAGGCACAGCAGCATGGTGATGATCCAGAAGCGGATCACGACCTGGGTCTCCTTCCAGCCGCTCTTTTCAAAGTGGTGGTGCAGCGGCGCCATCTTCAGCAGACGACGGCCCTCGCCATAGCGCTTCTTGGTGTACTTGAAGTAAGTCACCTGCAGCATCACCGAGATGGCTTCTGCCACAAAGATGCCGCCCATCACGGCCAGCACGATTTCCTGGCGCACGATCACGGCAATCGTGCCCAGAGCGGCGCCCAGCGCCAGTGCGCCCACGTCGCCCATGAAGACCTGGGCGGGATGTGCATTGAACCAGAGAAAAGCCAGACCGGCGCCCGCCATGGCGCCGCAGAACACCATCAGCTCGCCCGTGCCGGGGATGCTGGGAAACAGCAGATAGCGCGCATAGGTGGCATTGCCGGTCACATAGGCGAAGATGCCCAGGGCCGTGCCGACCATGATGACGGGCATGATGGCCAGGCCATCGAGGCCGTCGGTCAGGTTCACGGCATTGCTGGCGCCCACGATGACCAGATAGGTCATGACGATGAAGCCCAGCACGCCCAGCGGGTAGCTGACCTCCTTGAAGAAAGGCACCATCAGGCCGGCCTTGGGGGGCAAGTCCATGGAAAAGCCCGACTGCACCCAGGAGATGAACAGGCCGAAAACCTCGGCGTTGTTGTTCTCGGAAATGCAGAACACCAGATACAGAGCGGCCAGCAGGCCGATGACCGACTGCCAGAAATACTTCTCGCCCGAGCGCATGCCCTCGGGGTCTTTGTTGACGACCTTGCGCCAGTCGTCCACCCAGCCAATCGCACCGAAGCCCAGCGTGACCAGCAGCACGATCCAGACAAAGCGGTTGGACAGGTCAAACCACAGCAGGGTGGATACGGCAATCGAGAACAGAATCAGCACGCCGCCCATGGTGGGCGTGCCGCTTTTGACCAGATGGGTCTCCATGCCGTAGCCGCGCACGGGCTGACCGATCTTGAGTGCGGTCAGCATGCGAATCGCCCTGGGGCCGACGATCAGGCCGATCAGCAAGGCGGTGACGGCGGCCAGCACGGCACGCAGCGTCAGGTATTGAAAGACGCGCAGAAAGCCGAAATCCGGCGAAAGCCCTTGCAACCATTGAGCCAGCATCAGCAGCATGCGGCCTCCCCGCAGTTGCCCTGCTTGTTGTCTGCGCAGGCTTCAACGCTCTGCACCACTTGCTCCATCTTCATGAACCGCGAACCCTTGACCAAAACGCTACCTACCTTGGGTAAAACTGCGCACACCGCCTGCTGAAGGGCGGCCATGCTCTCAAAATGCCTAGCACCACTGCCAAAGGCAGAGGCCGCAAACGCGCTTTGCTCGCCCAGAGCAAAGACCTGGGCAATCCCGGACTGCCTGGCCAGCGCACCGGCTTCGGCATGGAACTGCGGGCCGTTGTCGCCGACCTCGCCCATATCGCCCAGCACCAGCAACTGCGGCGCAGGCAACTCGGCGAGCACCGCAATGGCGGCGGCAACCGAGTCGGGGTTGGCGTTATAGGTATCGTCAACCACCGTGACGCCTTGGCCATTGATCTGCACGGCCAGCGCGCGCGAGCGACCGGTCACGGGCTCGAAGCAGGACAGTCCCTGCGCAATAGCCGCCAGAGACACGCCGGCGGCATGGGCACAGGCAGCCGCAGCCAACGCGTTGCGCACGTTGTGGCGGCCGGCAATATGCAACTGCACGGCGGCCACGCCTTGCGGCGTGTTCAGTGCAAAGCTCCAGGCGCCGTCGGCCCAGACCACATCGCTGGCAAAAACCTGGGCGCCAGCCGCGGCCTCGCCAAACATCAGGCAGGGGCGGCCGGCGGCCAGCTCCGTCCACAGCGGCGTGTACGTATCGCCAGCGGGGAAGATGGCCACGCCGTCACGGGGCAGAAAGCCCAGCACCGAGCCGTTCTCACGCGCCACGGCTTCCACCGTACCCATGAACTCCTGGTGTTCGCGCTGGGCATTGTTGACCAGGGCCACCGTGGGCTGGCCGATGGCGGCCAGCTCGGCGATCTCGCCCGGGTGGTTCATGCCCATCTCCAGCACCGCAATGCGATGCGCACCCGTCATGCGCAGCAGGTTCAGCGGCATGCCGATGGAGTTGTTGAAATTGCCGCGCGTGGCCAGCGCTGCCTCGCCTTGCCCGCCCACGTGCGCGCGCAGGATGGAGGCAATCATCTGCGTGACCGTGGTCTTGCCATTGCTGCCGGTCACGGCAATCAGCGGCAGATCGAACTGCGCACGCCAGGCCCGCGCCAGCGCACCCAGCGCCAGCAGGGTGTCCGGCACTTCGATGCCGGCCATGCCTGCGGCTTCCAGTCCGTGGCTGGCAACGGCAGCCACGGCGCCTGCGGCCTGCGCCTGGGACAGAAAATCATGGGCGTCAAAACGCTCGCCCTTCAGTGCCACGAACAAGTCCCCGTCCTGCAGCGTGCGCGTATCGGTGTGCACGCGAGCCAGCTCTAGCTGGCCGTTGCCGACCAGGCGGGCTTGGGGAATATGCGTCTGGATCAGCTCCAGCGCTTTTGCCAGGGTCATCATGACCGAATCTTTCCTTCGCGGGCTGCGAGCGCCTTGTGCGCCTCAGCCATGTCGGAGAACGGATGGCGCACGCCCTTCGTCTCCTGATAGTCCTCATGTCCCTTGCCGGCAATCAGCACCACATCGCGCGCATCGGCATGGGCAATGGCTTGGGCAATGGCCGCCGCGCGGTCGGCCTGAACATGCAATGTCTCGCCCGCCTGCATGCCGGCCAGAATCTGGTCGATGATGCTTTCGGGCACTTCACTGCGCGGGTTGTCGCTGGTGACGAAAACGCCGTCGGCACTTGCCTGGGCGGCCTGTCCCATCAACGGGCGCTTGCTGTTGTCCCTGTCGCCGCCGCAGCCGAACACGCACCACAGCTTGCCCTGGCGCTGCCGGGCGGCAGGCTGCAGGGCGCGCAAGGCCTTCTCCAGCGCATCGGGCGTATGGGCATAGTCAACGGCCACCAGAGGCTGGCCGGGCTTGACGATCTGCTCCATGCGACCGGGCACCGGTTCCAGATGGGCGCAGGCAGCCACAGCCTCTTCCAACGTCAGGCCCAGGCAACGCAGCGCGGCCAGCACCCCGAGCAGGTTGGAGACGTTGTACTGACCGACCAGACGCGTATTCATGCGCAGGCTGTGACCGGCTTCCAGCACGGTAAAGCTCAGGCCCTCGTCGCCCAGACCGATGTCCTTGGCCTGCAGGCGCGCCGGCCCCTGGATGGAGACACTCCACACATCCATTTCGCGACCTTGCAGCCTGGCCCAGAGTCTGGCGCCATGTGCGTCATCGATATTGACCACGGCCGCCGGCAGGCCGGGCCAGTCGAACAGCTGGGCCTTGGCCTGCCAGTAGGCATCCATGCTGCCGTGGTAGTCCAGGTGGTCCTGCGTGAAATTGGTGAACAGCGCCACGCGAATCTTGCTGCCGTCCAGACGGTGCTCGACGATGCCGATAGACGAAGCCTCGATGGCGCAGGCTGCGAGACCCTGGTCGGCGTAGCTGCGGAACACGCGCTGCAGCAGCACCGGATCCGGCGTGGTCATGCCCGTCGACTCCAGTGCAGGCGGCACGCCCACACCCAGGGTGCCGACCAACGCGCAACCGGTGCGCCTGTTCAACGTCACTTTCGAGAGCGCATGCGCCAGCCACCAGGCGGTGGTGGTCTTGCCATTGGTACCGGTCACGGCCAGCACGTCGAGCTCGCCACTGGGATGCGCAAACCATTGGTCGGCAATCAGGCCGGTCGCGGCTTTCAGCCCCTTGAGCGCGGCAATGCGGTCGCCGCTCAGATCAAAGGCCTGCAGGCCATCGGCCTCCACCAGCACGGCAGCAGCGCCCTGGGCCAGGGCCTGGCCCACATAGGCCCGACCATCGGTGGCAGCACCGGGCCAGGCGACAAAGGCATCGCCGGCCTTGACCTTGCGGCTATCGGTCTGCAGCTCACCCTGTACGCGGCTGCGCAGCCAGGCGACGGCCTCGGCTGCATTGTTCAGAAGTTGAATGGGGGTGCTCATAGCACAGGCTCCTCAGCGGGTGCAGCCACGATCTGAGGCTTGACTTCCTTGTCGGGCTGAACGCCCATGAAACGCAATGTCTGCTGGACCACATCCGCAAACACGGGACCGGCCACGGTGCCGCCGTAGTAGGAACCGGCCGTAGGCTCGTCCACCATCACGGCCACGATGATGCGCGGCTTGTCGATGGGGGCGATGCCCGTGAACCAGGCGCGGTACTTGCCCGCGGCATAGCTCTTGCCCACCTGCTTGCGGGCAGTGCCCGATTTGCCGCCAATGGTGTAGCCCTCGGCCTGGGCCTTCTGGCCGGTACCGCCAGGGCCTGCAGCCATGCGCAGCATGTGCAGCACCGCCTCGGCGTTTTCCTTGGAGATCACGCGCACGCCCACGGGTGGCTCGGTCGTTTTCAGAATCGTCGAGGGAATGACGTTGCCCTCGTTGGAGAACACGGTGTAGGAGCGCGCCATCTGGAACAGCGAGGCCGACAGGCCATAGCCATAGGACATGGTGGCCTGCTCGATGGGCTTCCAGGTCTTCCAGGCACGCAGACGACCCGAGACTGCGCCCGGGAACTGAATCTGCGGCTTCTGACCAAAGCCCAGAGCGCTGAAGTACTCCCACATCTCCTGGGGCGACAGCCTTTGCGCGACCTTGGTTGCCCCCACGTTGCTGGACTTCTGAATCACGCCCTCCACCGTCAGCGCGCCGTAGTTGTGCGTGTCGGTGATGGTGGAGCCCGTCACCGTATAACGGCCGGGTGAGGTATCGATGATGGTGGACGGCTTGACGCGCTTGAGCTCCAGTGCCGTGGCAATGGTGATGGGCTTCATGGTCGAGCCAGGCTCGAAGGTGTCGGTCAGCGCGCGATTGCGCAGCTGCTCGCCCGTCAGGTTCTTGCGGTGACCGGGGTCATAGCTGGGATAGTTCGCCAGGGCCAGCAGCTCGCCGGTGTGCGCATCCATCACCACCACGCTGCCGGCCTTGGCCTTTTGCGACTCCACCTGCTGCTTGAGCTTCTGGTAGGCGTAGTACTGAACCTTGCTGTCGATGGACAGCTGAATGTCCTGACCGTCCTGGGGCGGCACTTCCTCGCCCACGCCTTCGACCACACGGCCCAGGCGGTCCTTGATCACGCGACGCGAACCGGGCCGCCCCGCCAGTTCCTTGTCAAAGGCCAGCTCCATGCCTTCCTGACCATGGTCTTCCACATTGGTGAAGCCCACGATATGCGCCGCCGACTCGCCTTCGGGATACTGGCGCTTGTATTCCTTGCGGTTGTAGATGCCCTTGATATTGAGCGCCACGATCTTCTGGCCCACGTCCCAGTCCAGCTGACGCTTGACCCAGACAAAGGTCTTGTCCTCGACATCCAGCTTCTCCATCAGGGAGCGCAGCGGCATGTCCATGAGACGCGCCACTTCCTTGAGCTTTTGCTGCACGTCGGGATCCTTCAGATCCACGTCTTCCGGAATGGCCCAGATGCTGGCCGCCGGCACGCTTGAGGCAAGGATCAGGCCATTGCGGTCCAGCAAACGGCCACGGTTGGCCGGCAGCTCCAGCGTACGCGCAAAGCGCACCAGACCCTGGCGCTTGAAGAAGTCGTTGCCGAACACCTGCACATAGGCTGCACGCGCGCCCAGACCCACAAAACCCAGCGCCAGCGCAGCCACGATGAACTTGCTGCGCCACAGCGGCGTCTTGGAGGCCAGCAGTGGACTGGTGGTGTAGAGCACGCTGCGTGTCATCGCGCCGCTCCCGCTGCAGATTCCTGCACATACTGGGTGATCGCGGGCGAGGCGGGCTTCATCTGCAGCTTTTCGCGCGCCATGGTCTCTATGCGCTGAGGCGTGGCCTGAGCACGCTTTTCCACTTGCAGGCGCAGCTGGTCGGTCGCCAGACGACGCGCCTCTGCCTCGGCGCGGTCCAGCTCGGTGAACAGGCGACGCGACTCATACTGGGTATGCACCAGAAAAATGGCGCTGGTCATGACCGCCAGCAGCAGCAGCAGGTTTATGCGCAGCATGGCAGCCCTCCCGCAGCCATGCTCGTGACGGCATGGCGATGCATCATGCAGGCACCTCGGTGCGCTCGGCGACGCGCATCACCGCAGAGCGCGAGCGCGGATTGGCATCCACCTCGGCAGCACTGGGCTTGATGCGCTCCAGCGCCTTCAGCCGCATCGGTGTAGGGGGAGCAAACGGCGCGCGGCGGTCGTAGACCTCCTTGGAATGCTTGGCAATGAACTGCTTGACGATGCGATCTTCCAGCGAGTGGAAGCTGATCACGGCCAGGCGGCCGCCTGGCGCCAGCACGCGCAGACTGGCCTCTAGCGCTTGCTCAAGCTCCTGAAGTTCGGCATTGATGAAAATCCGAAGAGCCTGGAAGGTCCGTGTTGCCGGGTTCTGCCCAGCCTCGCGGGTCTTGACCGCGCCAGCCACGAGTTGGGCCAGCTCGGCAGTGGTGCGTAATGGGCCCTGGCTCTCGCGCCTAGCAACAATCGCCTTTGCAATGGGGCCAGCAAACCGTTCTTCGCCGTAGTCACGTATCACCTCCGCAATCTGCTGCACTTCTGCGTCTTCAAGCCACTCGGCAACGCTTTGACCACGCGTGGTGTCCATGCGCATGTCGAGGGGGCCATCAAAGCGGAAGCTGAAGCCCCGGTCCGGGTTGTCGATCTGGGGCGAGCTCACGCCTAGGTCCATCAACACCCCTTGCACACTGCCTTCTGGCAGTTCGCTTAGATGACGAAATCCTTCATGCCGAATCGAAAAACGCGCATCGGTGATGCGCGCCGCCTCAGCAATTGCGTCCGGGTCTTTGTCGAACGCAATCAGACGCCCGTCCGGCCCCAGCCTTCGCAAAATGAGCCGGGAATGACCGCCCCGACCGAACGTCGCATCGACCCACTGGCCGGCAGGCGGCTCAGCGGCACCACCCAGCAGGGCGTCCACGGCCTCGTCCAGCAAGACGGTGATATGTTGCAACGGCTGATTCACAAGCACTTCCTACAAAACAAAATCCTGGAAAGCCGCCGGCATCGGTTGCTGGCGCGCTTCCGCTTCGCGCATTTCGTAAGTGGCCTTGTCCCAGACCTCGAAATGCGCCCCCATGCCCAGCATCAAGACCTCTTTGGTCAGACCTGTGGCCTCACGCAACTCGGGCGAAATCAGCAGCCGACCGGTCGCATCCATCTCCGCATCCATGGCATTGCCCAGAAAAATCCGCTTCCACCACTGAGCCGTAATGGGCAGTTGCGCGACACGCTCGCGAAACTGCAGCCACTCGGGGCGCGGAAAAAGCAACAGACAGCCATCGGGATGCTTGGTGAAAGTGACCTGCCCCTCAGCCAAGGACAAAAGGGCGTCACGATGCCGGGTCGGCACTGAAAGCCGCCCCTTTCCATCGAGATTCAGCGAAGACGCCCCTTGAAACACGGCTGGTTACTCCGGTCATCTGGAGCCACTCACTCCCAAAAATGGGGCGCGAGGGCAGCTTTCACCACTTAATTGCACTTTTTTGCACTGTAGCAGCAATTTCAGGTGATTCCAAACCCGAAGGAACAATTATTTGCAATGAAATCAAGCACTTAGAGAGAAAAAGAAAAGCCTTATTTCGAAAATACCTTTCCTTTACAAGCACTTAGCAAAGTCAATGCAAGTGGACTCTCATTAGGTGACGTCAATTGCAACCATTCAATTCAATGGAAAGAACTGATCGAAGTCTCGACCTTCTCCTACAAATGCAAACTGCCCGCACAGGCGGGCAGCTGGTTTCAAGCGCTGCGTTCCTCAAAGAATGAAGCGCGACAGATCCTCATCCTTGCTCAGCACCTGCAGGCGCTGATCGACATAGGCGGCATCAATGACCACGGTCTGACCCGAAAGCTTGGCCGCATCGAAGCTGACTTCGTCAAGCAGACGCTCCATCACGGTGGACAGGCGCCGCGCACCGATGTTCTCGGTACTCTCGTTGACGTCAAAGGCAATCGTCGCCAGACGCGTGATGCCCTCGGGCTTGAACTCCAGGGTCACGCCTTCGGTCGCCAGCAGCGCCTGGTATTGCTTGACCAGGGAGGCGTGAGTCTGCATGAGAATCGCCTCGAAGTCCTGAACCGACAGAGATTCCAGTTCCACGCGAATGGGAAAGCGCCCCTGCAGCTCGGGAATCAGGTCGCTGGGCTTGGACAGATGGAAAGCGCCCGAAGCGATGAACAGAATGTGATCGGTCTTGACCACCCCGTACTTGGTCGAGACGCTGGTGCCCTCGACCAGGGGCAGCAGATCGCGCTGCACGCCCTGGCGCGAGACGTCGGAGCCGCTGGTTTCCTGGCGCGTCGCCACCTTGTCGATTTCATCGATGAAGACAATGCCGTTTTGCTCGGCATTGGCGATGGCGCGGGTCTTGACGTCTTCCTCGTTGACCATCTTGGCCGCTTCCTCATCGGTCAGCAGCTTCAAGGCCTCGGCGATCTTGAGCTTGCGCGTCTTGCGCTTTTCCTGGCCCATGTGGCTGAACATGCCGCGCAGCTGCTCGGCCATCTCCTCCATGCCCTGGGGGCCCATGATCTGCACCTGAGGCATCTGCTCGGCGATGTCGATCTCGATTTCCTTGTCGTCAAGCTGACCTTCGCGCAGCTTCTTGCGGAAAACCTGGCGCGCCGTGTTGTCGGCCGGTACTTCGCCGGTGCGGGCCTGGGGGATCAGTACATCGAGAATGCGCTCCTCGGCGGCATCTTCGGCGCGAGCACGCATCTTCTTCATGTCCGACTCGCGCGTCTGCTTGACAGCAACCTCGGCCAGATCGCGGATGATCGCGTCCACATCCTTGCCCACATAGCCCACTTCGGTGAACTTGGTCGCCTCGACCTTGATGAAGGGCGCATCGGCAAGCTTTGCCAGGCGGCGTGCGATCTCCGTCTTGCCCACGCCCGTGGGGCCGATCATCAGAATGTTCTTGGGCGTGATTTCCTGGCGCAGGCCCTCGGGCACCTGCTGGCGGCGCCAGCGATTGCGCAAGGCAATCGACACCGCACGCTTGGCACCATGCTGGCCGACGATGTGCTTGTCCAGCTCGGAGACGATCTCCTGGGGAGTCATGGCAGAAGACATGTGAATTCTCAATCAAATATGCCTCTAGCGCCCATCCATAAAGCGCCAGCAGCTATCAATTCGGATAGTCGAGGTGCTTACAGCGTCTCGATCGTGTGATTCATATTGGTGTAGATGCACAGCTCGCCGGCAATCGCCAGGGATTTGCGAACCACATCCTCAGCCGACAGCTCGGTATTGTTCAGCAAGGCCTTGGCGGCAGAATGCGCATAGGCGCCGCCGGAGCCGATGGCCACGATGCCCTGTTCGGGCTCCAGAACGTCGCCATTGCCGGTGATGATGAGGGAGGTCGTTGCATCGGCCACTGCCAGCATGGCTTCGAGCTTGCGCAGCACACGGTCGGTACGCCACTCCTTGGTCAGCTCGATCGCGGCACGGGTCAGATTGCCCTGGTGTTTTTCCAGCTTGGCCTCGAAGCGCTCGAACAGCGTGAAGGCATCTGCGGTGGCCCCCGCAAAACCCGCCAGCACCTTGCCGTGATAGAGCTTGCGCACCTTGCGCGCCGTGCCCTTGATAACGATATTGCCCAATGTGACCTGACCATCACCGCCGATGGCGACTTGCACGCCCTCGGGAGTCTGGCGGCGCACGCTCAAAATGGTGGTGCCGTGAAACTGTTCCATCTGCTGTAGATGGGGGCTGCCTGCGGCAACCTCAAGAGCGTCAGGAAAAGAAATTGCGGGGCACGCTGCAAAGCGGCTCGAGGGGATTAATCCCGCCTTGGAAGTACCTGGGCGTGTTCCTGAATGCCCACAACATTGAAGAACACCGCCAGCAGCTGATGCAGCTGACTGAACTGCAGCACATGACCCAGCTCCTGCATCTGAGCCGACCAGTTCAGCACCGAGCCGGCGGCCGCAAAATCCATGCGCACCAGACGCGTACAGTCAATCGCGATGGCTTCGCCAAGCTTGGCCTTCTCCTGCACTTCGGCCAGCCAGGGCAATGCGTCGCCGTCGATCACGCCTTGCAGCGCAAAACGTGGCTTGTGCTCTTTCCACAGCATGCCGGGCTGAAGCGTATCCGGCCCCAGAAGCCGGCTGTCCTGGGCGCGCTGGTTCTGCGCCTGCCCTTCGTTCGCATACGTGCATAGCGGATCTTCCCAGGAGGGAGGCGACAACTCGTAGGTCACACAGTAGTCGAGCGCCGTCAGCTCAAATTCGTCCTGCAGATGCATCAGGCGCTGCATGGCCAGACGCAAATACCACCAGTCCTGATCGACAGAGCGGTCGCCAGACGGGGTGTGCTTGCTGAGCACCGCCAGCAATCTCTCGTGACCGGCAAAAACCAGAGATCCTTTTTCGCCGGCCCAGCGCTGCGCCGCATCCAGCAACGGTTTCTGGACGCCGGAGCCAAAGCCTTCCAGAGCGCTCCAGTCCATGACTGCACCGCCGACACTGCGCGCCTTGTTGGCCAGCAAGGCCTTGAAGCCGGATTCGTCCAGCTGCACCGGCGCCTGCCAGCGCAGGCCGGTCGACGCTGCTGCGGTATCCGACAGGGTTTCGCTGAGGCGGCCCGCCTGCTGCGGCATCACAAACCACTGCGGAGCGGAGCGACCGAAGCGCGCCACGAAGTCCATGGCCGCGTCTTCGAACCGGGCCTGCATGCCGGCCGCACGGTACATGTCCAGCAAGGCCAGCCAGACCTGCAGCTGCGCCGGCGTATCCTGGGCGCGCTCGGCAATCAAGGCCTTGAGACAGGCCTCTGCCGCAGCGTTATCACCACTGGCAAACACAATCGCGGCATCCTCCAGCGCGGCGTCATGCTCGAAGCGCGCAAAGGATGGCGGCACCATATTGATATCGGTCGGGGCTGAAACCTCGGTCGTCGCAAACCCCGGGGAAAAATCCGTCTCGCCACGCAGGCCAGGCATGCCCGCCGGAAGGCCCTGCCCGCTCGACGGCGGCAGCTTGAGGTCGCTGGGCAACACATCCTGCAGCAAAGGCAGGGTGCTGATCGAAGGCGGCTGGGTCTTGAACACCGAAGGCATGGTGTTCCCCGCCTCGGGTAGCTGCAGCGGCATGGTCGCGGCATCAGCAGCCTGCTTGCCGCGCCACCATTGCTGGGCCATCTGCGCTTCGATCTCGTCGATCTTCTTGATGGTCTCCGCGCGCTCGCCGGGCACGGAGCTTTGGGCGGTATGCAAAAAAGAGGACGCAGCCATTGGCGTTGGTGTATCGAGGGGTACCCTGGCGCTCAGCGCCGCCTTGGACAACTGGGCCTGACGCAGCTTGCGCAGCTGCTCAAACTCGCGCTTGCGCACAAAGTCGTTCTGGCGCTTGCGCTCCAGCATTTCCTTGAGCGCCTGCTTGCTGTACTGGCTTTCTTCGCTGTCCTGGTTGAGATTCTCCAAATCGGACCAGTTCACGGTCGGGTGACGCACAAAACGCGCCACCTTGGACAGCAGCCCTCCCGATTTGTTTTCTTCTTTCACCATGGTCCTCTAGTTTGCTGCCTGCTGCCCCACCAACACCTGACGCAGATCAATCGCCGTACATCTTCTGCTTGAGCTCACGGCGCTGCTGGGCTTCCAGCGACAGTGTAGCCGTGGGACGCGCCAGCAGTCGACCGACGCCGATGGGCTCGCCAGTTTCATCGCAGTAGCCGTAGTCGCCGGCATCAATGCGAGCGATGGACTGATCGATCTTCTTGAGCAGCTTGCGCTCGCGGTCGCGGGTGCGCAGCTCGAGAGCATGCTCTTCCTCAATGGTCGCGCGATCGGCGGGATCGGGTACGACCACAGTGTCTTCACGCAGGTTTTCTGCGGTTTCACCGGCATTCACATGCATGTCGTTCTTGAGCGCGACCAGCTTGCGACGGAAGTACGCCAGCTGTGCATCGTTCATGTAATCGTCATCGGACATGGCCAGCACTTCAGCATCGGTCAGCTCCTCTACCGACTTGGTCTTCCAGGCGTTGGCCAGCTTGGGGTCTTTCTTGGGCACAGCTTGCTTTGTGTTGGTCATTGCTTTCGTATCTCTCATGGTTGCCGCTGCCTTGGCTGCCGAAGCGGCCACGGGCGGAACATCTGTTTCAGGCTGCCGCGCAGGAGGCGATGCAGAACGCTTGGATCTGGACGATTTGGAAGAGTTTTCCGTTGCTGCAGGTGCCAGCACCGGGTTGTCCAACGCGGCGTCCACCAAAGAGGTCTCGACGCTGCGGGCGTGCACAGCCGCTGCCGCAGTCTTGACTGCGGCCTTGGGCGGTTTACTTTTCACAGCGGTCACGTCCTGTCTCCTTACAGTACAGAGCCCTTGCCGGGCCGGATTGCTCCAACACCCTCTTTAGGGGCGGCATTGTAGCCACGCAACTCCCCCCTGCCCGTCTCCGTTGCACATACCCCACAATTTGCAACAAAGCCTGCGCCTGTTTCGAGCAGTTTGCGAGAAATAACAGACAAAAAAAACGGCCTGCTTGGCAGGCCGTCAGTGATTGTCAGCAAACCGTTAGCTTTCGCCAAAACGGCAGGCAAACTCAGGGTTTACACCAGACATTGGTCCAGTCCCTGGCGGAGGATGTCCTGGGGCAGATCGATACCGATGAAGACCATTTTGCTTACACGCTTTTCGTCGGCTTCCCACTCCGGGCCCAGATCGCTGCCCATGAGCTGGTGCACGCCCTGGAAGATGACCTTGCGGCTGGTGCCCTTCATGTCAAGCACGCCCTTGTAGCGCAGCATCTTGGGGCCGTAGATATTGACGATGGCTCCCAGGAAGTCTTCCAGCTTGGCGGGGTCGAACGCGCGATCGGCGCGGTAGACGAAGCTCTTCACATCATCGTCGTGGTGATGGTGGTGCGGGTGATTGCAGTGCTCGCCATGTTCGTGGTCATGGTGGTCGTGCCCGCAATGCTCGTCATGCTGGTGTCCATGGTCGTGATCGTGCTCACATTGGCCATGGTCATGGTCGCAGGCGCTGTGGTCGTGATGAGCGTGCTCGTGATCGTCTTCCTTGAGAAAGTCGGGGTCGATGTCCAGCTTGGCGTTCAGGTTGAAGCCACGCAGGTCGAACACTTCGCTCAGGGGCACATCGCCAAAATGTACGGCGCGAATGGGCGCGCGCGGGTTCATGTGCTTGAGGCGATGGATCAGAGCCTCTTTTTCCGCTTCCGTCACCAGATCGGTCTTGGACAGGAACATCTGATCGGCAAAACCCACTTGGCGACGCGCTTCCTGGCGGTCGTCGAGCTGCTGGTTGGAATGCTTGGCATCGACCAGAGTGATGATGGAGTCGATCAGATAGGTCTCGGCGATCTCATCATCCATGAAGAAGGTCTGGGCCACAGGACCGGGATCGGCCAGGCCGGTGGTCTCGATCACGATGCGGTCGAAGTCGACCTGTCCCTTGCGGCGCTTGGCAGCCAGCAGCTGCAAGGCCTCGCGCAGATCTTCACGGATGGTGCAGCAGATGCAGCCGTTGCTCATCTGCAGAATCTGTTCTTTCGACTCGGTCCTGAGAATATCGGTGTCGATGTTCTCCTCGCCGAATTCGTTCTCGATCACGGCGATCTTCATGCCGTGGGATTCGTGCAGCACGCGCTTGAGCAGCGTGGTCTTGCCCGAGCCCAGAAAGCCCGTGAGGATGGTGACTGGAATGAGAGCCATGCGTTGAAACCTCTTGCTGCGGCCAGCCGCCACATGCGGCTGTCCAAAAAACACCTGGGCGACGCATCCCTATGCGCGCCCCGGTGATAACAGCTGGGGAGTGTAGCGGCGCTTTCAAGCGCGCACGGTCAGCAGGGGCTGCATATATTTCATTAAAAATACACCTCAAACGCTTACCCAGTAAGCGCTTAAAGCTATCAAAAATGAATTCTCAGTCCTCTTCCTTGTCCTCGGGCTTGCGTCGCCCTCCGGGCTTCTCGGCTGCGCTGCTGCGCTGGGCACGCGGGTGGGCTTTTTCATAGGCCTGGGCCAGGTGCTGAAAATCCAGGCGTGTGTAGATCTGGGTTGTGGCGATGCTGGCATGCCCGAGCAACTCCTGCACGGCACGCAGATCGCCACTGGACTGCAGCATATGACTGGCAAAGGAATGACGCAGCACATGCGGATGCACGCCCGAGGCCAGCCCCGCCCGCTGGCCGCGCTGCTTGAGCCGTGACCAGACCGAATGGCTGCCGAGCCGCTCGCCGCGGCGACCGATGAACAAGGCCGCCTCATCCTGCGCCTTGAACTGTGCCTCCCCGGTCAGCGCGCTGCTGCGCAGCGCCAGCCAGCGCTGCAAGGCCTCGATCGCCATGCGCCCCACGGGCACGATGCGGCGCTTGCTGCCCTTGCCCTGCACATGGGCATCACCCGCCTCCAGGTCGATCCAGCCTCTGCCTTGCTGCAGGCTTTGTTGGTCCGGCCGCAGATCCAGCCCCACCAGCTCGGCCACACGCAGGCCGCTGCTGTAGAGCAGCTCGGTCATGGCAACGTCGCGCGCCTCTATCCACGGGTCGGCATCGGAGTTCTGAAAGCTGGCCAGTTGCACGGCGTCGTCCACGGCCAGCGCCTTGGGCAGTGGCTTGGCAGCCTTGGGGCCACGCACTCCCTCAACTGGATTGAACGGCACCAGCTCCCGCTGGGCCGCCCAGCGGAAAAAGCTGCGCCAGCCCGAAAGAATCAGAGCAATGCCGCGTGCGCTGCGGCCGGCGCTGTGCATTTGCGCAGCAAAGCGGCGGATATGCGCCGGCTGCAGCGTCAAGAGTTCCTGGTCTGCCGCCTGCGCAAAGCTCTGCAGCTTGATCAGGTCCAGCGCATACAGCGTATGCGTGCGGTCGGCCAGACGCTTTTGCACCCGCACATGCTCCAGATAGCTGTGGACAACTTCCGGCAGCTGCGCGTACTGCTCCTCAAAAGAGAGCTGCTCGCGCTCTGGCATCAATGTCTGCAACCTTTTGCTGCGTCAGCCGTGCGCCAGCGTCAGCGTCGGAGCACGCATGCGCGAGAGCGAGGCACTGGCCAGCTCGGAGATGCGCGAGAGAAACTCCAGCCCCATGGTGGCGTCGAAGCGCAGCGGGTCGGGCGAGCCCAGCACCAGCATGCCGAAGGCATTGGAGGTGCTGTCCATGGCGCCATCATGTAGAGTCAGCAGCGCCACCGACTGCACCGCATTCGGATTGGGCAGCCAGGTCACAGGCTCGAAGCCCATATTGGGACCGCAGAACGGCATCGTCAGCGACGAGGCAAAGGCCTTGGCATCATCGCTCACTCCCATGGTGTAGACGGTGCCGCTGTGCGCACCCGCCACATTCCACAGACGCAGCGCTACCTGGGGCACATCGAAGGTGTGCTGCAGACTGGCAGTGAGCGCATGGGGCAGCTCGCGCAGGTCCTGCACCTTGACCAGGGCATGGGTCCATTGATGAATCTTGTTGGCGATGGAGGCGTTTTCGCTGCCATGGCGCACCATGTCCATGATGCGATGCTCCAGACCCTTGATCTTTTCGCGCAGCATCTCTGCCTGACGCTCCTGCAGGCTGACGGCACGCGGGCCGTGGCCGCTGATCAAGCGCACGCTCGTCAGCATTTCGGCGTTGCGCTCGAAGAAGTCGGGATTTTCCTGGAGATAGTCGGCAATCGACTCTTCAGTCATGGCGGTGTCGGTCAAGCTGTTCATAAGGTATCAGGTATGTCGATCTGGCCTTCAAAAACAAATTCGGCGGGGCCTGTCATGCGCACGCGATCCTGCGCTGCGCCGGCCCATTCAATGGTCAGCAGACCGCCTCGGGTATGCACATCCACGCGCTGGTCCAGCAGACCCCAGCCGATGCCTGCCACCACGGCGGCGCAGGCCCCTGTGCCGCAGGCCAGGGTCTCGCCGGCACCGCGTTCATAGACACGCAAATTGACTTCGCCGCGGTTGACGATCTCCATGAAGCCCGCGTTCACGCGCTGAGGAAAACGGGCATGGCTCTCAATCAACGGTCCGTGGACCTCTACCGCAGCGGCATTCACGTCGTCCACCAGTTGCACCGCGTGCGGGTTGCCCATGGAGACAGGCGCTATCCAGACTGTAGCTGGCTGCACAGGCGTATCAAGCGTCAGCGGCCATTTTTGCGCCGAACCCAGAGTTTCGGCCTGCAGCCCTTCAGTTAAGAAAGGCACTTTGGCCGGGTCCAGCTGAGGAGCACCCATATCGACCGTGACGCGGCCATTGCCATGGATTTCGGGAGCAATGACGCCTGAGAGCGTCTGCACGCGGATCACGCTCTTGTCGGTCAGGCCCTTGTCATGCACATAGCGCGCAAAGCAGCGCGCGCCGTTACCGCATTGCTCGACCTCACCCCCATCAGCGTTGTGGATGACATATTCAAAGTCCACGCCCTCCGAGGGCGCCGGGCGCACGGTCAGTATCTGGTCGGCTCCTACGCCAAAGTGACGGTTGGCCAGGTAGCGGTACTGGGCGGCACTCAGGCCCAGACGAGCCTGGGTCTCGTCGAGCACGACAAAGTCGTTGCCCGCGCCTTGCATCTTGGTAAAGCGAATCTGCATGATGCCGCACATTATCGCGCCGGGCGCAGGATCTGCGCCATGCCACGGGATCAGCGGTACAGCTTTTGCAACAACTCCATGAGCTGCGCCTGCTCGGTCGCACTCAGATGCGCGATGGAGCGGGCCTCGCTGCTCTTGAGTTCAGGCTCGGCGGTGTCCACCAGTTCGCCCCCTGCGGCGGTCAGATACAGCCCTGTTGCGCGCCCGTCACGCGGATGTGGACGCCGTTCCAGAAAACCGCGTTTGCCCAGCGCATCGATCATGCCCACCATATTGGGCGGCAGCACGGCCAGTTGCTGGCAGAGCTGGCGCGAGGTGATGCCCGGATTGCTGCCCACCAGAGACAGCACCGAGAACTCGACGATCTTGAGGTCAAAACGCTCCATGCAGCGCATGAAGACGCCCACTAGCGACAGCGAGGCACGCCTGGCGTTGTAGCCCAGCAGCGACTCCAGAAAGCTGGCATCGACCTGATCGACCGCAAAGACCTCGCCAGCGCTGCTGGACTCATTCTCCGGGCTCGAACCGGCCGCCTCGGCTTCTCTGGAGCGAGAACTACGCGCAGGGCGCACAGGCTTGGAGTCTGGTTCGGCGGTCTTGTGAGCGAGCATTGGGGATGTCAACTTCGAAGGCAAAAGAGCAATCCAGGAGCGCGATGAAAGACTGCAATTGTGCCGGTCTTGCCTGCATCTTGCAGCCATTTTGGTCAGTGAGCAGGGCTGAACAGCTGGTTGCCGTGTACGACGGAAGCCTGCGCCCACTGCGCCTTCATCAGACCCAGACGCCAGTCCATCTCGGGCAGGATGCGCTGCTGCACCTGCTTGCATGGACCTTGCCAGCGCTCGCCGTCGCTACCCTCGGTGGTCGCGATACGTGCCCAGGCCCAGCCCAGCAACACCACAGCCACACTGCGCAGATAGTCATCAGCCACGCGCCAGGCCAGGGTGTCATCTTCCTTGCAAGCCTGCGCTAGCACCGTGGTGAAGTAGCGCAGCTGGGCCAGGCACCGCAGCACCTCTGCATCCAGCGCCCGGCCTGCATCCAGGCTTTTGCGCAGGCCCAGCAGCCATTGCCCCATGGCCTGGCCGCCATCGGGCAAGACCTTGCGCACCAGCAGGTCGATGGCCTGAATCTCGTTGGTGCCCTCGTAGATCATGGCCACGCGCGAATCGCGCACGATCTGCTCTATGCCCCACTCGCGGATGTAGCCGTGACCGCCGAATACCTGCAGACAGGCGCTGGCTCCCTCGAAAGCCTGCTGGGTACAGGCGGACTTGAGTATGGGCGTGATCAGGCTGCACCACTGCTGGGCCTGCTCGCGCTCACGGGCACTTTCGGCATGTCTCGCCACATCGAGATAAATACCGGTCTGGTAGGCCAGCACGCGTCCGCCATCCACCCAGGCACGCTGCAGATCGAGCGTACGGCGAATGGCCGGGTGCTCGATGATCAAATCTGCTGCATCGCCAGCGCCACGCGAGGCAGGCACCGCCCCTGGAGCACGCATCTGGCGGCGCTCCAGTGCATAGGCATAGGCCTTCTGCCATGCCGCGTCCAGCAGGCCTATGCCCTGCAGTGCCACATGCAGACGCGCGGCATTCATCATGACGAACATGGCGTTCAGACCCGCGCCGGGCTGACCGATCAGCCACCCCTGAGCTGCCTCAAAGCGCATCACGCAGGTGGGGCTGCCATGCAGGCCCATCTTCTCCTCGATGCGCTCGCAGACCATGCCATTGCGCTCACCGCCAGGCAGCAGCTTGGGTACAAGAAACAGCGACAGCCCCTTGGGTCCTGACGGAGCTCCGGGCAGGCGCGCCAGCACCAGATGCACGATGTTCGCGCTCAGGTCATGCTCACCGCCAGAGATGAAAATCTTGCTGCCACTGATCTCGAAGCGCTCGCCCAGTTCCGACGCGCCAGCCGACACAGCCTGGGTGCGAACCTGTCCCAGATCGCTGCCCGCATGGGCCTCCGTCAGGCACATGGTTGCCAGCCATTCGCCGCTGGCCACCTTCGGCAGATAGGCACTCTTCAAGGCCTCACTGCCATGGTGCTTGAGGCACTCATAAGCGCCATGCAGCAAGCCCGGAGCCATGGTCCACCCATGGTTGGCGGCGCTCAGCCATTCATACAGCACACCTTCCAGCACCCAGGGCAGCCCCTGGCCGCCGTCCTCCTCGGCACAGGCCAGCGCAGGCCAACCCGCCTGCCAGAAGTCCTGATAGGCCTGGGCAAATCCAGGCGGCGTGGTGACCTTGCCCGCTGCAAACTGCACGCCGACCTCATCACCTTCGCGCGACAGCGGTGCCACCACCTCGCCCACCCATTTGCCGGCCTCCTCCAGTACCTGATGCATCAGCGCCTGATCCGTGGCGGCATGCGCCGGCAAGCGCTGCAACTGCTCATCGGCCTTGAGCACATCAAAAAGAAGAAACGCGTTATCGGGACTGGCAGGCAAATAGGACATACAAAACCGGCTGCCAAGCAGCAAATAAAAATCTCTAAAGGCTGCCCATTCATGCCGAAGCGCGGCTCAAGCCATGGATGCCAAGCAAGGGCCGCCCCGCAGTAAGGGCATCGTCCCCCTACCGCGCAGCGAGAGAGGGGGAAGCCGCAAAGCGGCTCAGGGGGTGATCAGGTATCAGCCGTAAAGCCGATCTGCTTGACCAGGGGGCCCCAGCGCTCGAACTCCGCCTGCTGCGAACGAGCCATCTCCTCGGGCGTGGAGCTGGTGGCAATCAGACCGACCACACCCACGCTTTCCTTGAGAGCCTCGCTCTTGAGCGCAGCCGTGATGGCCGTATGGGCGCGTGCACGCACATCGGCGGGCGTCTTGGCATTGGCATAGAAGCCAAACCACTCTTCAGCCGTCAGATCGGCAAACCCCTGCTCGGCAAACGTGGGCACATTGGGCAGATAGGGATTGCGCTGCGGCCCGCTGGTGGCCAGCACGCGCAGCTTGCCGGCCTTGTAGTAACTCAGGAAGTCGCCGCTGGGGCCCATCACGGCAGCAATCTGGCCACCGGCCAGATCGGACACGGCAGGCGCTGTGCCGCGATAGGGCACATGGCTGAGCTTGATGCCCGAACGCAGGCTGAGCAGGGAGCCGATCAGATGCGGCTGGGTGCCCGCACCGGGGCTGCCGAAGCTGGCCTTGTCGGGGTTGTTCTTGCACCAGGCCAGGAAGTCCTTGAGCGTCTTGACCTCGGCCGGCACGGCGGGGCCGACCGCCAGACCGTGGTGCATGATGGCACCGATGGAAATCGGCTCGAAATCCTTGGCCTGATAGGTCAGCTTGCTGTAGATATGCGGGTAGATGGAGAAGGCCGAGACCTGGGACAGCACGATGACCGAGCCATCGCCCACGGAGTTGCGCAGATTTTCCAGCGCGATGCGGCCACCGGCACCGGGCTTGTTTTCCACCACGCCCATGTTCTTGGAATAGCTGGTGCCCCCAATTTTTTCGGCCACGCGACGCGCTACTGAGTCTCCGGCGCTGCCTGCGGGAAAGCCGTACAGAATGCGCACCTGCTCCAGTGGCCCGCTGCCCTGGGCATAGGCGCTGCGGCTGGCGATGCCCCCGAATGCGGCCAGCGCTGCGCCAGCGCCCAGGCCTTTGACGAAATTGCGACGATCTTGCATGTTTGTCTCCTCTATTGTTCGATCACTATGCGCAGGCTTGAGCCTGTCTGAAAAATCTCGACTCGAATGCTATTCGATACTGGGGGCCATCAGGAGTCCCCCGTGAAACCGATCTGTTTGACCAGGGGGCCCCAGCGCTCGAACTCGGCCTGCTGCGAACGGGCCATTTCCTCGGGCGTGGAGCTGGTGGCAATCAGGCCCACCACGCCCAGGCTTTCCTTGAGCGCATCGCTCTTGAGCGCTGTCGTGATGGCCGCATGGGCGCGTGCACGCACATCGGCGGGCGTCTTGGCATTGGCATAGAAGCCAAACCACTCTTCAGCCGTCAGATCGGCAAACCCCTGCTCGGCAAACGTGGGTACATTGGGCAGATAGGGATTGCGCTGCGGCCCGCTGGTGGCCAGCACGCGCAGCTTGCCGGCCTTGTAATAGCTCAGATAGTCGCCGCAAGTGCCCATGATGGCTGCGATCTGGCCGCCCACGACGTCCGAGACGCCGGGAGCCATGCCACGATAAGGCGCATGGCTAAGCTTGACGCCCGAGCGCAGGCTGAGCAGAGCCCCCAGCAGATGCGGCTGACTGCCGGCACCGGGGCTGCCGAAGCTGGCCTTGTCGGGATTGTTCTTGCACCAGGCCAGAAAATCCTTGAGCGTCTTGACCTCGGCCGGCACGGCGGGGCCGACCGCCAGACCGTGGTGCATGATGGCTCCGATGGAGATCGGCTCGAAATCCTTGGCTTGATAGGTCAGCTTGCTGTAGATATGCGGGTAGATGGAGAAAGCCGAGACCTGGGACAGCGCAATCACCGAGCCATCGCTCACGGAGTTGCGCAGATTCTCCAGCGCGATGCGGCCACCGGCACCGGGCTTGTTTTCCACCACGCCCATATTTCTGGTGTAGCTGCTGCCGCCCATTTTTTCGGCCACACGGCGGGCCACCGAGTCACCAGCGCTGCCTGCGGGAAAACCGTACAGAATGCGCACCTGCTCCAGCGGGCCGCTGCCCTGGGCATAGGCGCTGCGGCTGGCGATGCCGCCGAATGCAGCCAGCGCTGCGCCAGCGCCCAGACCTTTGACGAAATTGCGACGACCTTGCATGACTTGTCTCCTGCTTGAAATACGGACTCTTCGGTCCTGTGGAATCAATACACGTCTCAATCTTTGGCACTGAGCTGGCTCTGGCACTCTCCAAGCCAGAGACATCGAGCAAGGGCAGCCCCGCAGCGATGGTGTCGTCCCCCTTGGGGGAAGGCGCAAAGTGCCTCAGGGGGTAACACTTACCGCGGAGCCATGCGCAGCGCACCATCCAGGCGAATCACCTCGCCATTGAGGTGATCGTTGTGCACGATATGCACGGCCAGATCGGCAAACTCCGAAGGCTTGCCCAGACGCGAAGGAAAGGGAATGGACGCCGCCAGCGACTGCTGCACGGGCTCGGGCAGCTCCTTCATCAACGGCGTGGCAAACAGGCCTGGCGCCACGGTACAGACGCGAATGCCGTGCTGGGCCAGATCACGCGCCATGGGCAGCGTCATGCCGACCAGTCCCCCCTTGGATGCGCTGTAGGCCTGCTGCCCCACCTGGCCGTCAAAGGCCGCCACCGAGGCGGTATAGAGAATCACGCCACGCGCGCCATCCTCCAGCGCCGCCAGCTTGGCGCAGCGTGCGGCAAACAGCCGCGTCATGTTGTAGCTGCCGATGAGGTTGACGCGAATCACGCGCTCAAAGTCTTCCAGTGGTGCGGGCTCGCCATCGCGGCCAATCACGCGCTTGGCCGTCCCGATGCCGGCCACATTCATGAGAATGCGCGCATCGCCACCCCATTGCTCGCGAACCGTATCCAGCGCAGCCGTGACGCTGGCCGCATCGCAGATATCGCACTCCAGCGCCAGACCGCCGATCTCGGCAGCCACTGTCTTGGCCTTGTCGATCTGACGATCCAGCACGGCAACCCTGGCCCCTGCGGCAGCCAGCGCACGCGCCGTGGCTTCACCCAGGCCCGAGGCTCCCCCGGTCACGATGGCAATCTGATCCTGAACTTGCATATCACTATCCTTTCAAAAGCTGCTTGCGCTTTCTGTTATCGGGCTCAAGCCGGTATGGGCTCAGAGATTCGGCTTCAGGATCAGGGCCAGCGTTTCGTCATACAGGCCGCTCACCACGTCGGCACGGTGCTGGAGCACGGCACGCTGGTTGATGGAGCCCTTGTCCGTGACTTCGCCCAGATCCAGCGATGGCGGCTTGGTTGCCGCCACTGCACGCGCAATGCGGGTGGCGCTGCCGGTGGCCGTCTGCGCCAGCTGGTTCAGAACCGTCTGCAGATGCTGCTGCACCGGCTCGCTATGCATGATCTGCTCCAGCGTCGCTCCCGCTTCCAGGCCGCTCAAGGCCGCACAGGCCGGGGTTCCGAAAACGATGGCACCGACCTCCTTGCGATCCAGGCCGGTCAGCACCACGTCCTGGATATAGGGCGCGCCTGCGTGAATGATCCTCGCGCGCAGCGGCCCCACGTTGACGAATGTGCCCGTGGCCAGCTTGAAGTCTTCGGCGATGCGGCCATCGAAGCGCAGACCCTGGTCTCTATCCTGCGGGTCGCGCCACTGCACGGCGTCGCCGGTGCGGAAGAATCCGTCCTCGTCAAACGCCTCTGCCGTGGCTTCGGGTGCACGCCAGTAGCCGGGCGTGACGTTCGGCCCGCGATAGCGGACCTCCAGCTTGCCGTCCACAGGCGCCAGCTTGAGCTCCAGACCCGGCACCGGTACGCCCAGGTCTCCGGAGCGCACGTCGGGACGGTTGATGAACAGGGCCGATGGCGAGGACTCGGTCATGCCCAGGCCCGTTCCCATCACGATGCGCTCGCCGCACTCGGCCTCCTGCGTGCGGTGCAGGCTATCCCAGACGGGCTGCGCCAGAGAGGCTCCGGCATAGAAGAACAGCTTGACGCGCTTGAGCAGGCTGCTGCGCAGCTGCGCATCGCTCTCCATGGCGCTGGCAATGCATTCAAAGCCCGTGGGTACATTGAAGTAAACGGTGGGAGAGAGCTCGCGCAGATTGCGCAGCGTCTCGGCAATGCCCGTCGCCGTCGGCTTGCCTTCGTCGATGTAGACCGTGCCGCCGTGGTAGAGCGCGAGACCGATATTCTTGTTGCCGCCAAAAGTGTGGTTCCAGGGCAGCCAGTCCACCAGCACGGGCGGGCCTTCGACCATATCGGGCATGGTCTGGGCAATCTGCTGCTGGTTGGCGCACCACATTCCGTGGGTGTTGATCACGGCCTTGGGCAGCTTGGTCGATCCCGAGGTGAACAGGAACTTGGTGATGGTGTCGGGCCCGGTGGCCTGCATGGCTGCATCCACGTCAGCTGTGGGCTCGGTCGCCAGCAGGTCGGCAAACAAGGTGCAGCTCTGGGCCTCTACGGCGGGCTTGCGGTACACCACCTCACAGCCCTCGGGCAGCACGGCGCGTACCGCCTTGCCATAGCGCGCCGCATCGGCAGCAAAGATCAGGCCGGGCGTGAGCGTATCGACCACATGGCGCAGCTTGGCGTAATCAGTGCTGACCAGGGAGTAGGCCGTGGACACAGAGCAATAGGGCACGCCCGCATACAGGCAGCCCATGGCCAGCATGGCATGGTCCAGGTCGTTTTCGCTGAGGATGATGACAGGGCGCTCTGCCGAGAGCTTTCTGTCCAGCAAGGACTGCGCAATGCTACGCGCCGTGGCCAGTGTCTGGGCATAGCTGATGCGTTGCCAGTCTCCTGTGCTGCCGTCTGCCAATCGCTGCCGCTGTGCGATGAAGGTCTGCTGCGGCGTGGTCCGCGCCCAGTGCACCAACCTGTCCGTCATGCGCGCTGCATGCCCTGCCAGTTCCTGGTCGGAGCGCACGTAGAAAGTGCCGTCGCCCTCTTCCCTGACCCGGATGCTGCGCACGCCGAACTCCAGTTCGCGGTAGCGAGGCCTGCCCCCCTCTGCCACCTGACCCAGGGCCTGCATGGCTGTGTCTGTCTCCTGCATTGTCTTTGTCTCCACAGCGTTGTTTTTTGAGCTTGCCTTCAGTCCTTGCTGACCTTGGCGGCCCGACCGGACAGAAATTCCTGCAAACGGAACTTGGCTTCTGGCGCGCTCTGTGCCACGGCAGCCATCAGAGCTTCGGTCATCAGCCCCTGATCGGCGGGCTGCTCGGCAATCCGGGGCAGCGCATGCATGAGCGCGTAATTGGTCATGGGAGCGTTTTCGGCAATGCGCAGCGCCAGCTCCACAGCCTTGTCCAGCGCATGTCCTTCAGGCACCAGATATTGCGACAGACCGATACGCTCGCCTTCTTCGGCCTTGTACACACGGCCCGTGAACATCATGTCTGCCATGCGCGCCGCACCGATCAGGCGCGGGATGCGCACAGAGCCGCCGCCGCCGACAAAAATGCCGCGCGAGCCTTCGGGCAAGGCATAGAAGGTGCTGCTGTCGGCCACACGGATATGACAGGCACTGGCCAGTTCCAGACCACCGCCCACCACGGCGCCATGCAGGGCAGCAACCACGGGCACCGCACCGAACTGCACCTGACGCAAGGCCTCATGCCACATGCGCGAATGCAGAACGCCCTGGGCCGCATCGCGCTCGCTGAGCTCGCTCAGATCCAGGCCGGCGCAGAAATGCGGGCCATCGCCATCCACCACGGCCGCTCGCACGCTGGTGGGCAGATTCATGAACACATCGCGCAGACCCAGCACCAGTCCATCGGACAAGGCGTTGCGCTTGGCAGCGCGCATCAGGCGAATGACGGCAACCTGTTCGGCTTCGCCACGGAACTCAACTGCAATTTCTTTATGAGTCATAACCATTCCTTTTGCATCATTATTGTTATTTCAAATAACTAAATGCAAGACATCCTCGGGCGTTTGCTCTCAGTGCTTTCCCCGATTCGGGTGCTGTAGTGCACAACTAGTCCGGGCGTGACAGGCACGAAGCCTGCGACTTCGCATAATGTGACCTCATGACATCAACCAGCCAGCCCCGTCCCAGCCAGCTCCTTCTGCCCCAGCGCGAACCGGTGCCCACGCGTGACGCCTCGACCTTGCTGTTGCTGCGCGACTGCGCCGACGGCAACGGTTTCGAAGTGCTGATGACGCGACGCGCCGATCAAGGTATTTTTGCCAATGCCTATGTGTTCCCCGGCGGAGGCCTCGAGGATCAGGACGCAGCCCCTGCCAATCATGCGTTGGCGCGGGTTCGTCCCTCCATGGCGGAGATTGCCGGCACCGGCCGCATCACGCAGGCATTGGCAGGCATTCGCGAGACGTTTGAGGAGCTGGGCATCCTGCTGGCCTATGACCAGGCCGGCCGGCCCGTGTCTGCGGCCGAAGTCGAGCAACTGGACCGCAAGGCATCGCTGTACGAGCAATGCCGCGCACGCGGCTGGAGCCTAGCCGTGGATCAGCTCTGGTATCTGGCCCACTGGACGGCGCCGCTGAACTTGCCAAAGCGCTTCAACGTGCCGTTTTTCGTGGCCCGCATGCCCGAGGGCCAGACGGCGGTAGCCGACGAGACCGAGCAGTTCGAACCCACCTGGATTCGCCCCCAGCAAGCCCTGCAGCGCTTCGAGGAAAAGGAATTGTTCATCCTCTTCCCCACCCAGCGCACCTTGCAGCGCCTGACGGGCTATGCCGACACGCAGGCCGTGCTCGATGCCCTGCAGAGCGAAAAGCCGCTGTGGCACGCCCACCCCCGTGCGGGCTATCTCAAGGGACAGGACACCAGACAGCTGGAAACCGATACGGCCTACGGCGAGCTGGAGATGGTCCACCCCGACGGCCAGGCCGCCCACCATCTCGACTGGCAGTTTGAAAAAGCCGTGCCGCTGCGCAAGAACCTGATGCGTCTGACGGCCCCCAACTCCGGCATGATGACCGGCCCAGGCACCAACAGCTACCTGGTCGGCGATGCGCATACCGGCTATATCGCCATCGACCCCGGACCGAACGATGCCGAACATCTGCAGCGACTGCACGATGCCGCCGGCGGCGATATCCGCTACATCGTCTGCACTCATTCCCACCCCGATCACTCGCCGGGTGCCGCGCCGCTGCAGGCCATGGTCCTGCTCTCCGGCCATGCCAGCCCTCCCATCATGGGCCTGCCGTCTGCGCCCACGGCACGTGCCAACAGCCGCTTCAGGCCCGAGGTGACGCTGCAGGACGGAGAGCGCATTACGCTTAGTGGACATGGGGCAGAAGGCGAAATCACGCATACGCTGCAAGCCATCTTCACGCCCGGCCACGCGGCCAACCACCTGTGCTTTCTGCTGGAGGAGGACGCACTGCTATTCAGTGGTGACCACATCCTCAATGGCAGCACCACCGTCATCAGCCCGCCGGACGGCAACATGATCGATTACCTCGATTCACTGGACCGGCTGCACTCCCTGTGTCTGGAGTACGACATTCGCTACATCCTGCCCGCCCACGGCTATGTGCTGGGCTTTGCGCAGCATCAGATCACACGTCTCAAGGCCCACCGCCTGGCGCGCGAGGCCAAGGTGCACCAGGCCATGCGCACCAAACCGGACGGCAGCATTCAGGACTGGGTGGCGATTGCCTATGCCGACACGCCGCAAGCGCTATGGCCCGTGGCCCAGCAATCGCTGCTGGCCCATGTGGAGCGCATCCAGAAGCTCTGCCTGGGCCGATAGCACGCCGCACGAGCCGTGCTAGACCTGTGGACAACTAGGACATGGCCGGAGCATTAAGCTCTCGCCATGTCTGAATCCCTGCCTGAACAAGAAAGCATCCGCCTGGCCAAGCGCCTGGCGGAGCAAGAACAATGCTCGCGTCGCGAGGCCGAGCTCCATATCGTCGCGGGCAATGTCCAGGTGGATGGCAAAGTGGTGCAAGTGCCCGAAACCCGTGTGCGCCCCGACCAGGTAGTGATCCTGCGCAAGGATGCCAAGCCTGAAGCCATTCCGCCCGTCACCATCCTCATGAACAAGCCCGCGGGCATGACCCAGGGCAAGGCCTATGGCCGCGTGCGCAGCGCGCATTCGCTGCTGAGCGAAGACACCAAGGCCAAGCTGGACACGCCCATGCCTCAGCTGGTGCTGGACCATCACTTCAGGAATCTGGAGTCGTTTCTGACGATTCCGCTGCCTGCCAGCGGTCTTATCGTCTACACCCAGGACAAGCGCGTGGCACGCAAGCTGGCCGAGGAAGGCATGTGGCTGGAGCAGGAAATCATCGTCGGCGTGGAGGGCCAGATCATTGAAGATGGCCTGGAGATCCTGTACGAAGGTCTGCCCATTCCCGGCGGCAACGGCCATCGCCGCATGCCCCCCTGCCATGTGAGCTGGCAAAGCGACAACCATCTGCGCTTCGCTCTCAAGGGCATTGCACCCGAAGAGATCGAGAAGATGTGCGCCGCCATCGGCCTGGCGGTGGTCAGCATGCGCCGGCTGCGCCTTGGCCGCGTCTCGCTGGCCAAAGTGCCCGAGGGACAGTGGCGCTATCTGATGCCCTGGGAAAGGTTCTGAGCGGATCGACCTTCGCGTGCCGCCAACCAGACTCGGCTGCGGCGCGCTTCGGTCCGCTCAATCCGCCTTGAAGCCCGTCGCTGCCACCGCCTTGCCCCATTTGACGGTATCGGCTGCAATGATGTCGGCAAACTGCTGCGCGCTGGTGCCCGTGACCCTGAAGCCGGCCTCCTGCAGCCGCGCCCTGCCGTCACTTGATTGCAGGACCTTGAGCAGATCGGCATTGAGCTTAATCACCACCTCCGCGGGAGTCCTGGCGGGTGCCACGATGCCGAACCAGGAGCTGAACTCCAGGTTGCCAAAGCCCTGCTCCTTCATGGTCGGCAGCTCGGGCAGTTGCTCCACACGCGCGCTGCCCGTGCTTCCCAGGGCCACCAACTTGCCGGCACGCACCTGCGGGATCGCCATGCCGGAAGAAGCGAACACGCCCTGCACATCGCCGCTGAAAATGCCGCTCAAGGCATCCGAAGTGCTCTTGTAGTGCACCACCTCGGGTTTGGACTGCACGGCATCGCCAAACATATAGGCCCCGAAATGCCCCGGCGTGCCCGCTCCGAAAGTGGCCATGAACAAACCGTTTTGCTGCCGGGTCCAGGCCACAAAGTCCCTGACGTTGCGCGCCTTGACCTTTTCGGGATTGACCAGCAGCACGAAGTCGGAACTCACCACCTGGCTGACGGGGGCAAAATCCTTGCGCGGCTGGTAGGCAAGCCGTTGATAGGTATTGGGCGCGATGCTGAGCTGTCCCGTCTCGGCCAGCATGATGGTGTAGCCGTCGGCCGGCGCGCGCGCCGCCTCGCTGGCTGCGATCAGGCCGGCGGCACCGGGCTTGTTGTCCACGACCACGCCCACGCCGCCCCATGCTTCAGAGAGCTTCTGAGCCAGCAGGCGGGCCACTACATCGGGTCCCGTGCCCGCCGGAAAGCCCACAATCATGCGCACCGTCTTGCTCGGATAAGCCGTCTGTGCCTGAGCGACGCCCAGGGCTGCACTGCCGCCGGCCAGCAGTGCCAGGGCCATCAGCCGACGTCGCCGGGCCCGTGCTAAGAACGTGTTCACGATTTCCTCGTGCCGCGACAGAGGCTTTGCGGGATGGGATGCAAGGCGCGATACCGCAGCAATAGCCGCGCTATTGCGAGGATTCGCAACGCCGCAGACCGCCCGCAAAGACACTGTCCCGCAGGGTTGGAGCGCAATCGGGCGATTTGCTGCGCGCTGACTCTTGCTTGCACCCCGGTGCAAGCGGCGAGCCATCGCTTCGAACTCATCCCGATTGCGCTCCAACGCGTCTGCGTAGAGATCGTGAACACGTTCTAAAGCGGGTCCGGGCAGGTTCTTGGCTTGCAGTACTTTCATGTCTTGTCTCCTTGTTGCGATGCTGTTTCACAGCACTTCGAAAAATCGCATGACGACCTGCTCCGGAAAGCGCGCTCCCGCCCCCACAAACAGGCGCTGCCCCAGCCAGGCAAAGCGCTTGGAGGCCGTTTCAAAGCGGGGCGCACAGCGAAAGTAGATCGCCGAGGGGTCGACCGTCTCGCCGCGGCGCAGACGCTGCATGAGCTCGGCCGGCCCGGTGCGCAAGGCATGGTTGCTCACATAGATCAGATCGCCGCCGTCGGTTTCGATGACATAGCGCGCGTCTAGCTCGGCCACTTCCTCGCTGACCAGCAGCTGGAAGTCGGCCCCGCCCGGCAGCACCCGAGCCGACCAGTCCTCTCCCTGCACCTGGCCGCCGACGATGGGAATCACACGCCGCAAGCCGCGTGTCGTTTCGCCCACCTCCTGCGCCGGCCCTACCTGCACGCGAAATTCGGCAAAGTGGCGCAGCCCTGGAGCGGCAATCTGGAAATCATGGTTTGGCGACAGCATTGCTCTCCTTGCGATGTCTAAGCACAGGGACATGAGCGTAAGCACTGTTGAAGAATTCGCTGTCCCCCAAGAAGATGACAGCCCACGCCAAGACACACCGATGAGAACCTGGACGCTACCTTCTACGACTGACGCCATGCCGGCCGGTGATATGGCCCAGGCCAGCGGCATGGCCCAGGCCAGCGCCTTGTTGGCCGGTCTGGTGGAGCATCTGGGACAGAGCTGTTTTGCCCAGGCCGCGCTGGAGCAGCTGAGCGCCATCGCGCCCACGGCCTCGCTGTCGGTGTATCGCATCGGCAGCTGCCGGCCGCGGCTGTTTCTCTCGGCCTCCCAGGGCGTTGCGGACACCACGCGCCAGTGCTGGAGCGCCTATCTCTCGGGACCCCAGCACGAAGACAGAAGCTGGGGCCAGGAATGGCCCGGACATGTGCGGACGCCAGGCGCCCGCAATCTGGTCCATGTGCAGGCCAACGAGGTCACGCCATTGCATCGCCAGTGCGTGTATGACGCGCATGGCGTGGCAGAGCGCATCTCGATTGCCGAGCCCGGTGCCGACGGCTCGGTGTTTGCCGTCAACCTCTATCGCCATGCGCACCAGAAACCCTTTGCAGACCGGCACCTGAGCGACTTCGCGGACCTGTCCAGCGCCCTGATGGCTCTGACGCACAAGCACCTGGCGCTGACGGCAGACATGGATGCCGGAGATGCGCGGTGGCCGGCTCGACTGCGGGAGCTGGCACCGGGTCTGACGGCGCGCGAGCTCGAGGTCTGCCTGCGCCTGCTGCGCGGCATGACCCAGGACGGCATTGCGGCCGATCTCGGATTGAGCGCAGCCACGATCAAGACCTATCGCAACCGCGCCTTTGCGCGGCTCGATATCCACCACCGCCATCAGCTGTTCGCGCTGATGGTGGAGTGAATGCTGTGGATTCGCCGGGCTGTGTCCGGCCGAGGAAGAAGGTGTGAAGTGCGCCGATAAGCCGGATTCTGTGCACAACGGTTGCCCGCCATGTGACCGCCATTAATCTTGGCCATCAGTCGCCTGATGGCTCGGTGCTACCTACCCGCACACTCCGGGGGCCCCGTCAACGTGTGCCTACTTGGTATTGCTGCGCGTAGAGATTGCCCGTTTCACCCTGGTTGGTCTGCCTTGCGGCACTCCTGCCAGACTCGTCTCTGTTGCTCTGATCCTCACCTCACGGTGGACAGCTGTTAGCTGCTACGCCGCCCTATGCAGTCCGGACGTTCCTCCAGTACGGTCTTTCGACCCAACGCAAGCGTTGGCCTTTCGGCTAGTACCAGCGGCGGTCTGGCGCACTTCACGGCGCGCATTATCCCGCGTTCATAAAGAACTTGCACAGAACTCGCGTCTGAACTGCTCGGGCGGCAGGCCTGATTCGCGCTGGAACATCGCAATAAAGGCCGATGGCGTGCTGTAACCCATGTCGTAGGCGATGCGCTGCACGGTATGGCCGGCCTCCAGCGCGTCGATGGCCTGCAGATAGCGCATGCGCTGGCGCCATTCCCCCAGACTCATGCCCAGTTCGCGCTGGCAGTGGCGGGCCAGGGTTCGTTCCGTCATGTGCACGGTCTCGGCCCATTCGGCCAGACTGCGGTGGTCGTCGGGGCGCGACTGCATGGCATCCAGCACCTGCACCAGCGCGGGATGCCGGGCCACGGGCAGAAAGCTCAGCTCCAGCGGCGTGGCTCGCAACTGGTCATGCACCACCCGGGCCAACCGCAGATCGGCGTCCGTCACCGGGATCTGCACGCCCCTGGCGCCGAAGTCCGCCAGCACGGCTTTGACGATAGGTCCCAGGCGCATGCAGCCCGCCGTCTGCGGCAGGTCCGCACACAGATCGGGGGCCAGATAGACGGAGCGGTACTGCACCGCATGCTGCAGATAGCAGCTGTGCACCACGCCCGGCGGAATCCATACCCCGTGCTGCGGCGGGCACAGGATATGGCCGCTGGGCACATCCATGTTCAGGCTGCCGTGGGCCGCATAGTTCAGATGCCCCCAGCGGTGGCTGTGCGGCGGAGCCTCACTGTGTTCGCCGAACTCGTCATAGCGAAAGTAGTAGCTGCCAGGCACTGTGTCGGTGTCCAGTATCTGTACGGCGTACCGTTTGGCGGCCGGGCCGGGAGTCGGGGCAGAGGCGGGCATGGGTTCGTCCGGCTTGAGTTATGAAATGTCTGAAATCAGCAATGCGCTTCAAATACGTCAAGCGCATCATAAGCACCTCAAGGAGTTTCATATGGGTGCATACCTATTACCACTGGGCGCGGTGCTGATCTGGTCGGTCAACACCGTGGTCAGCAAGCTGGCCGCAGACAGCATCAGCGCGGCCGAGATCGGGTTCTTCCGCTGGCTGGTGGCCGCCGTGCTGTTCACACCCTTCGTCCTGCCCTCGATCTGGCGCCAGCGCGCCGACATCAAGCCCCTGCTGCCAAGGATCGCCGTGCTGGGTGTGCTGGGCATGGTCATCTACCAAAGCCTGGCCTACTACGCCGCCCACTTCACCACGGCCACGCACATGGGCATCATCGGATCGCTCACGCCCATGCTGGTGCTGGCCCTGGCCGTGTTCATGCTGGGCCAGCCGCTGACGCATGGCGGCATCTGGGGCTCATTGCTGGCGATTCTGGGAGTTGCGCTGGTGGTTTCATCGGGCCGGCTCAGCCATCTGGCTTCCGAGGGCCTGAACCTGGGCGACGCCATGATGTTCCTGGCCATGCTGGCCTATGCGGTCTACAACATCCTGCTCAAGCGCTGGCCCATGCCGCGCCTGGCCACGGTGCAACTGCTGTATCTGCAGGTGCTGGTTGCCGTGGTCGTGCAGTTTCCGCTGTATCTCTTCTCGCCCAAGACCGGGCTTGACGCCAGCAACCTGCCACTGGTGGGCTATGCCGGCATCATGGCCTCCATCGCCGCGCCGCTGCTGTGGATGAAGGCCGTGCAGACGCTGGGGCCCGGGCGATCGAGCATGTTCTTCAATCTGATCCCGGTCTTCACCGCCCTGATCGCAGCATTCGCCCTGAACGAGCCCCTGGCGGGCTACCACGCCGTGGGCGGCATCATGACGATTGCCGGTCTGCTGCTGGCCGAGCTCTGGAAGGCCCCGCTGCGCGCGCGGCCTTCCCTGGCCTGCGGTGCTAAAGCAGCAGATTGAGAATCGCGTAGCTCATCAGCGACAGCAGACTCACCACGAACACCAGCATGACCCAGGGGCCCCAGCGCTGCTCGCGCCAGGAAAAGCCGACCAGCAGGCCTACGCAACAGACCCCCAGCAGCACCAGAATTGTGTTGAACGTGAGCAAGAGCAGTCCTCCCTCAAACAGACTTTGCCCCATTGTTCCCGATTGCAGGCCCAAGGGGAAACACCATCTCCCCAGGGCTTGATATGAATCAATCAGCAATCTCTGGCACCGGGCGCAGACCGGGGTTTTGAGCCGCCCGGCAGCGCGATCCGGCGCTCATGAATCCTAGGGTTTTCCCGCGCCTTATCGGTGCACGCCTGCCTCATGCCGGTGCACAGCCCGCACCACCTCTGCTCATAAGAATTTGCATTCAGGGCCGCTCAGAATTTCTTGTTGGACAGCCCCTCGCTGCCTTTCGATACTGCCGCCACAGGAACACCGGCCCGCGCCGCATTCCAATGTTCCAAGACACACAGGAGCGCCAGCAAAAGCGCCCCATGTGCCCGCTGCACTTTCGCATACAGGAGACTCCCCATGAGCAGCCCGGCTTCCGCCACCCACCCTCTTGCCGGCCATGCCGGTGCGCACGCGCACCCCGACATGGACGCCACCTACCGCAAGATCACCTGGCGCCTGATCCCCTTTCTGGTCTTTCTCTTTGTCCTGGCCTGGATAGACCGCGTCAACGTCGGCTTCGCCAAGTTGCAGATGCTGCAGGACCTGCAGTTCAGCGAGGCTGTCTACGGCCTGGGCGCCGGCATCTTCTTCATCGGCTACTTCCTGTTCGAAGTGCCCAGCAACCTGCTGCTGGAGAAGATCGGCGCACGCAAGACGCTGGCGCGCATCACAATCCTCTGGGGCCTGGCGTCCATGGCCATGGCCTATGTGACCACGCCCACCATGTTCTATGTGCTGCGCTTTATCCTGGGCGTGGTCGAGGCGGGCTTCTTCCCCGGCGTGGTGCTGTATCTGACCTACTGGTTCCCGGCCCGCCACCGCGCCCGCATCAACGGCCTGTTCATGACCTCGTTCGCCATCGCCGGCGCCGTGGGCGGCCCGATCGCAGGCGCCATCATGAACGGCATGCAGGACGTGGGCCATCTGGCCAACTGGCAATGGCTGTTCATCCTTGAAGGCATTCCCTCGGTGATCGCCGGCTTCTTCGTGCTGGCCTGGCTGCCCGAGAAGCCCGAGAACGCCAAGTGGCTGAGCGCTGCCGAGCAGCGCGCCGTCAGCGCCGCCGTGGCCGAGGAAAGCCAACAAGGCCACAAGCAGCATTCCTTCGCCGACGCCTGCCGCAACTACCGCGTCTGGCTGTGTGCCGCCGTGTACTTCTGCATCGTCAGCGGCAACGCCACGATCGCTTTCTGGTCGCCGTCCATCATCAAGGAGATCGGCATCCAGAACAATCTCCAGATTGGTCTGATCTCGGCCATTCCGTTTCTCGCCGGCACGCTGGCCATGGTCTGGAACGGCATGCATTCGGACAAGACCGGCGAGCGCCGCATGCACAGCGCCATCGCCGCCTTGATCGCCGCAGCAGGCCTGATCCTGACCGGCATGTTCCTGCACAACGCCGTGCTGGCCCTGTGCGCGCTGACGCTGGCCTCCGTCGGCATCCTCGCCGCCTTCCCCGTGTTCTGGTCCATTCCCTCGGCCTTTCTGGCCGGCACGGCGGCCGCCGGCGGCATTGCCCTCATCAACTCCGTTGGCAACCTGGCCGGCTTTGTGGCGCCCTACATGATCGGCGCGCTCAAGACCAGCACCGGCTCGCTGTCCTCGGGGCTGTACTTCGTGGCCGCGCTGGAGTTCCTCGCCGCCTTCCTGGTCGTGCTCTTCGTCAAGAAGCAGTGACCTCCTGACGCTGCCTGCGCAGCGCCGCCATGCGGGGCCCAAAGCCCCGCTCTCCCCTTTTTGAGCTTTCCGCCATGCAACTGCAATTCACCACCCCCGAAGGCCAGACCCTGGCCCCCATCTTCGACACCCTGATCGTCGCCGGCTGGGCCGGACGCGACCATGCGGCCATCGAGCACCACATCGAGGAACTGGCCGCGCTCGGCATTCCGCGCCCCAGCGCCGTGCCGCTGTACTACCGCATCGCCAGCAACCAGCTGAGCCAGAGCAGCACGCTGCAGGTACTCGGCCCGGACTCCTCGGGCGAGGCCGAGGTCTTCGTCTTCAGCCATGACGGCGAGATGTTCGTGAGCTTGGCCTCGGACCACACCGATCGCAAGCTCGAAGCCTATAGCGTGGCCTTCTCCAAGCAGGCCTGCATCAAGCCCGTGGCCACACAGGCCTGGCGCTTCGCCGATGTGGCCGGCCACTGGGACGAGCTGATCCTGCGCTCCTGGATCGTGGAGGACGGCCGCGAAGTGCTGTACCAGGAAGGCACGCTGGCCAGCCTGCGCACACCCCAGGACCTGATCGCGGGCTACACCGGTGGCCAGAGCCAGCTGCCCGAAGGCAGCGGCATGACCTGCGGCACCATGGCCGCCATCGGCGGCATCCGCCCTGCCACGCAGTTCGCCATGGAGCTGTATGACCCACGCAGCCAGCGCAGCATCCGCCACCGCTACCGCAGCGAGCTGCTGGACATCGTCGCCTGAACACGGAGCTACCCATGACTTCAGTTTCCCCCCGCCTGGGCCAGGTCTCCGAGCGCCTGGCCCAAGGCCAGACCAGCGCCGTGCAACTGGCCGAGCAGGCACTGGAGCGCGCCACGCAAGGCGAAGGCCCGCGCGTTTTCACGCGCCTGCTGCCCGAGCAGGCCCTGGCCGAAGCCCGCGCCAGCGATGTGCTGCGCGCGGCTGGCCTGGCACGCTCGCCCCTCGAAGGTCTGCCCATCTCGGTCAAGGATCTGTTCGACATCGCGGGCCACCCCACGCTGGGCGGCTCCAGGCTGCTGGCCGATGCCGCACCCGCCACGCAGACGGCCGAAGTCGTGCAGCGCCTGCGCCGCGCGGGCGCGGTCATCGTGGGCACGACCAATATGACCGAGTTCGCCTACTCGGGCCTGGGGCTGAATCCGCACTACGGCACGCCGCGCAATCCCTGGCAGCGTGACATTGACGGCGGCCGCATTCCCGGTGGCTCGTCCTCGGGCGCGGCCATCTCGGTGACCGACGGCATGGCGCTGGCCGCCATCGGCTCGGACACAGGCGGCTCGGTGCGCATTCCCTCGGCACTGTGCGGCCTGACCGGCTTCAAGCCCACGGCGCGCCGCGTGCCCATGCAGGGCGTGCTGCCGCTGTCGGCCAATCTGGACTCCATCGGACCGCTGGCGCCCAGCGTGCGCTGCTGCGCCGCGCTGGACGCGGTGCTGTCGGGCCAATCGCATGGCGAACTGCGCGCGGCCTCGCTGCAGGGCCTGCGCCTGCTGGCGCCCACGAATGTGGTGCTGGACGGCATGGACAGCGCCGTGGCCGCGGCCTGGCAGCGCGCGCTGTCGCTGCTGTACGCGGCCGGCGTGCAGATCACCGAGGCCGTGGTGCCACCCTTCTCCGAGCTTGCGCAGATCAATGCCAAGGGCGGCTTCACCGCCGCCGAGGCCTGGGCCTGGCACCGCAGCCATATCGACGGCGCCGGCCGCCTGGCCGAATACGATCCGCGCGTGGGCACACGCATTCTGCGCGGCAAGGACATCAGTGCGGCCGACTATATCGAGTTGCTGGCGCTCCGCCAGCAGTGGATTGCCCGGGTCCAGGCGCAGATGGCCGATCACGACCTGATGCTCATGCCCACGGTGCCCGTGATCGCGCCCAAGATTGCCGAGCTGCAGGCCAGCGACGAAGCCTATTTCGCGGCCAACGGGCTGATGCTGCGCAATCCCACACTGATCAACTTCCTCGACGGCTGCGCGGTGTCCCTGCCCTGCCACCGCGCGGGCGAAGCGCCCGTGGGCCTGAGCCTGGCCGGCACGGCCGGTCAGGACCAACGCCTGCTGTCGGTGGCATTGGCGGTGGAGAACCTGCTCGCCCAGGCTTGATTGCAGAGCAAAAAAAAATAGGAGCTGCTAGCGCTTGACTGCAATCGATTTCAGACAGAAAACACTCTGAAATCGATAGGCAACAAGCGGTAGCAGCTCCTTTTTTGTTCAGTATGAGGGACACCCCCAAGCTCGGCAGGCATTGGCGCCGGCACCATTTGTGCCTGCTCCTGCGCTTTATGCGTCCCCTGCCAGACGGGCGCCCGGCAGCCGCGCCACGGCCTGGCCATGGTTCAGCGCAAACGCCGTGGCCACCTCTTCGGCGGCGCGCACCACGGTTTCGGCCAGCGGGTTCTGGTGATCGTTGCGCCAGCAGGCCATCAGCGGCAGCGAAGGAAACTCACGATCCACGCGCAGCAGGCGCAGGCGCTGCTCGGCCAGCTCGCGCTGGATGATGGCCGGCGGCACGGCCGCCACGCCCAGACCGTCGCAGACCACACGGATCATGGTCGCCACCGAGGCAATGCAGTTCATGTGCGGCGAGGCATTGCCTTCGGCGCTGAACAGCTGCTCGATCACCGCATACGGCTCGGAGCCGCGCGCAAAGCTCATGATGGGAAAAGCCGCCAGCTCGGCCAGGCTCAGGGTCTCGTCACCTATGCCCAGCTTGGGGCTGCCCACCCAGGCCATGGCGAACTCGCCCAGCGACAGATTGGCAATGGCACCGCCGGACACGGGCTTGGCCTGCAGCGAGACATCGAGCTGGCCTTTGAGCAGCTGCTCCGACATATGAATGGTGGTGTCGCAGGCGATCTCCACCTGCAGGCGCGGATAGCGCTGCTGCAGCAGCGCGAGAAAGTCGGGGAACCAGCTGTGCACGATGGATTCGATGGCGCCGATGCGGATCACGCCCGCATAGGCCTGCTTGTCCAGCATGTCCTCGCGCATCTCGCGCATCAGCCTGAGCATGCGCTCGGCATGCACCAGGGCCTTGGCGCCGTCGGCCGTGAGCGTGACCTCGCGCACGCCACGGTCGAACAGGCGCACGCCGAACTCCTGCTCCAGCGTGGCGATGCGACTGGAGACGGCCGCCTGTGTGGTGAACAGCCGCTCGGCCGTCATGCGGAAGTTGCGCAGCTCGGCCAGCAGCACAAAGGTTTCCAGAAACCGTAGATTCATGGGCCGATGTTAATCACCGCCCGCTGCCATGCCCACTTTTCGGGTCATATCGATATAGCCCATTCGCAGAACGCTTGCGTGCACAATGCTCTGTGTCTGCGCAGACAACCTGCGCTGCGATCCACTGTCCCACCATCCCTTATTCGCGGAGGTCCGATGAGAGCTGACAACATTCTGCAAACGATTGGCGACACGCCCGTCATTCACATCAACCGTCTGTTCGGCAGCAATACCAACGTCTGGATCAAGTCCGAGCGCAGCAACCCGGGCGGCTCCATCAAGGATCGTATTGCCCTGTCCATGGTGGAGGACGCCGAGAAATCCGGCGCGCTCAAACCCGGTGGCGTCATCATCGAGCCCACCAGCGGCAACACCGGCGTGGGCCTGGCCCTGGTCGCGGCCGTCAAGGGCTACAAGCTGATCCTGGTCATGCCCGAGAGCATGAGCATCGAGCGCCGCCGCCTGATGCTGGCCTATGGCGCATCCTTTGACCTGACGCCCAAGGAAAAAGGCATGAAGGGCGCCATCGCCCGCGCCCAGGAACTGGCCGCCCAGACGCCCGGCTCCTGGATTCCCCAGCAGTTCGAGAACCCCGCCAACGTGGCCGTGCATGAGGCCACCACAGCCCAGGAGATCCTGCGCGACTTCCCCGACGGCATCGACGCCTTCATCACCGGCGTGGGCACGGGCGGTCACCTATCCGGCGTGGCCAAGGTCCTCAAGGCCAAGTTCCCCAACCTCAAGGTCTATGCAGTGGAGCCCGCGGCATCGCCCGTGATCTCCGGCGGTCAGCCCGCGCCCCACCCCATCCAGGGTATTGGCGCCGGCTTTGTGCCCAAGAATCTGGACGTCAGCCTGCTCGACGGCGTGATTCAGGTGGAGGCCGAGCCCGCACGCGAATACGCACGCCGCGCCGCTCGCGAGGAAGGCCTGCTGGTCGGCATCTCCTCGGGCGCCACGCTGGCCGCCATTGCCCAGAAGCTGCCCGAGCTGCCGCCCAGTGCCAAGGTGCTGGGCTTTGCCTACGACACGGGCGAGCGCTATCTGTCGGTGGAAGGCTTCCTGCCCAACGCCTAATCGCGCCGCGCGCTTTCCTGCCACGCCGCACAATATGCGGCGTTTTTCATGCCTGTCGCGCACCTCGCGCATAGCCCGAGTTCGCCGCACGGTCGTCGGCCTATACCAATGGCCCATGGGTCAAGCGGTCATCGAGTCCGCTTGACACCAAACCAGGGCACTCCCCTACCATGGGGACAAGATATGCCACAAGCATGACACGGGAGTATTTCCATCTTGTTCCGATTTTTTGAAAAACAGGTAGCCCCTTATCCCGGCCAGGAGCCCAAGGTTCCGCCCAAGGGATTCTTTGCCTTTGTCTGGGCCTGTACCCAGGGCATGCGCGGCTGGATTGGTCTGATGACCCTGACCTCGGCCCTGCTGGCCGCCTACGAAGCGGTGCTGTTCGCCATCATGGGCCGCGTGGTGGACTGGCTGGGCACGGTCTCGCCCGCCAACTTCTGGGCCGAACAACAGGCCACGGTGCTGGGCATTGCCGCCATCCTGCTTGGCAGCGTGGCGCTGCTGGCCCTGCACACCACCGTGATGCACCAGGTGCTGGCCATCAACTTCCCGATGCGGCTGCGCTGGGTGTTCCACAAGCTGATGCTGGGCCAGAGCATGTCCTTTTATGCGGACGAGTTTGCCGGCCGCATCACCACCAAGATCATGCAGACCGCGCTGTCGGTGCGGGAAGTGGTGTTCATGGTGGTGGACGTGTTTGTGGGCGTGGGCGTCTACATGATCGGCATTCTGATCCTGGCCGCCAGCTTCGAGTGGCGGCTCATGATTCCGTTTGCGCTGTGGTTCTTCGCCTATGCCGCTGCCTGCTTCTATTTCGTGCCGCGCCTGGGCCAGATCGGCAAGGAGCAAGCCGATGCGCGCTCCATGATGACGGGCCGCGTCACCGATGCCTATACCAATATCGCCACCGTCAAGCTGTTTGCCCACACGCGCCGCGAAGCCGAATACGCGCGCAATGCCATGGAGGCCTTCAAGGCCACGGGCTATGCGCAGATGCGTCTGGTCAGCCTGTTCGAGATCACCAACCACCTGATGATTGCCCTGCTGCTGCTGGGCAGCGGCGGCATGGCGCTGTATCTGTGGACGCAGGGTCAGGCCTCTGCCGGCGTGGTGGCGGCCGTGATTGCCATGGCGCTGCGGCTGATGGGCTACTCGCACTGGGTGATGTGGCAGATGACGGGCCTGTTCGAGAACGTGGGCACCATCCAGGACGGCATCACCACGCTGACCAAGCCGCGCACCATCGTCGATGCTCCCTCGGCCAAGCCGCTGCAGGTCACCCATGGGGCGATTGCCTTCGAGGATGTGAGCTTTGGCTACAAGGCGGACGGCAAAAAGGTGCTGGACCATCTGAACCTGCACATCCGTCCCGGCGAACGCATCGGCCTGATCGGCCGTTCGGGCGCGGGCAAGTCCACGCTGGTCAATCTGCTGCTGCGCTTTCACGAGCCACAAAGCGGGCGCATCACCATCGACGGTCAGGACATCCGCAGCGTGACGCAGGACAGCCTGCGCAGCGCCATCGGCATGGTGACGCAAGACACTTCGCTGCTGCACCGCTCCATGCGCGACAACATCCTCTATGGTCGCCCGGACGCCAGCGAAGCCGAGATGCACGCAGCAGCCGACAAGGCAGAGGCGTCGGACTTCATCGCCACGCTGACCGACCTCAAGGGCCGCAGCGGCTACGACGCACAGGTCGGCGAGCGCGGCGTCAAGCTCTCGGGCGGCCAGCGCCAGCGCGTGGCGATTGCACGCGTGATGCTCAAGGACGCGCCCATTTTGCTGCTCGACGAAGCCACCAGCGCGCTGGACAGCGAGGTGGAAGCCGCCATCCAGGAAAGCCTGGATTCGCTGATGGACGGCAAGACCGTGATCGCCATTGCCCACCGCCTGTCCACCATCGCGGCCATGGATCGCCTGATCGTGATGAACGAAGGCCATATCGTGGAGGAAGGCACGCACCAGCAACTGCTGCAGCGCGGCGGCATCTACGCCAAGCTTTGGGCGCACCAGAGCGGCGGCTTTCTGGCCGACCAGGACGAGGCAGTGCAGTAAGCTGACGAGCCGGTCTGCCTGCTGCATTGGATACAGCAGCGCAGCCGGCTTGGTGCCTGAAGTTGACGACTCCCGGGTTGTCGCGGCGAGGTGGCCAGCAAAACCTGGCCGGTGCATCCGAATAAGCCGCAGTCCGGGGGCAGCCAGCTGCATGCACCAGGGATGAAGTCTTGTGAATCGAAGCCGGGCAATGAGACGTTGATAATGCGATCCAGCAAGAGGTCAACGCAATGAGCCCCACCTACGGCAAACTGAAACCCATCGATTACGCGCAAGCTTCCACAAGCTTTGCAATCAAGGATGGTCCGCTATCCGCCATTCAGAGCCCGGCGACCGAAGAGCTGATCAGCGCGGAGCGTTTCAGCGAATTCATCAATCACCTCTATGACGCGGCTTCCCTGCCGGAAGCCTGGGTTTCTTGTCTGGAAGTGATTCGCACGCATATGCGCAGCAATTTTGCCGTGCTGATCATCCGCCAGACCGAGGGCGACAATATCGGCCTGGTGGTCACCGCGTCGGGTGGGCTCAAGGACTTGCTCACACATGATGTCTACAGCGAGCACAGTCCGTTTCTTGGCATGCCCAAGGAGCAATTCAAGACCATTCCGGACCTGATGTCCGAAAGCGAATGGCGCAGCAGCGTCTATTACAAGGACTGGTGCCGTGTGCACAATATTTTCCATGTGATGGCTGCCGATATCGTGACCACCGATGGCAGCGTCTACGGCCTGCGGATAACGCGTCCCGAGTCGGAACCCGCCTTCAGCCAGAGGGATCTGGATCTGGGGCGCATGATCATGCCGCATATCCGCCGTGCGCTGAACATGCATCTGGCGCTGCACCATGACCGCCAGGTCATGTCGCTGTACAGCAGCGTCACGGCGCGCCTGATGGTCGGTGTCGTCATCCTGGACCAGAATGGCCAGTTGCTGGAAAGCAATCCTGCGGCCAAAGGTATTCTCGATGCTCAGGACGGCATCCGGATCTCCGGCGGCATGCTGGAGGCTGAATATGCGAGCGACAACCGCAAGCTCCAGCGCCTGATCAAGGATGCCTTGCTGTCCTCGCGGACATCGACCTCGGTCATGACCGAAGGCATCTCGATTGCGCGTCCTTCGGGTCAGCTCAACTGGGGGCTTGTCGTACAGAGCATTTCCTCGGATGAAAAAGCAGAGGCCAAGAGTCGTCCCTGCGTCGCGGTGTTCATGCGCAACACCGATGGCAAGGCCGATCCGTCCGCGCATCTGGCCCAGCAGCTGTTTCAGCTCACGTCGGCGGAGACCGCGCTGGTGATCCAGCTGACCCATGGCCTGACACTGGAGGAGGCTGCCAAAGCGCTGGGCATCCGCCTCAATACCGCAAGAGCTCACCTGCGTTCCATCTTTTCCAAGACCGGCGCCCGCCGCCAGAGCGAGCTGGTACGCTTCTTTCTCAATAGCGCGGCCTGGCTGGGAAGCAAGAGCGGCACCTAGCCCTTGCGCCGCAACCGCGCCCAGGCCTTGTGCGGTCCGTCCTCATCGCCCTGGAGCAGCGGGAAAGGCAGGCTTCCTCAGCGGTCTGCGGGCCGCCAGGGCACTCCCGCAAAAGCATCGGTCATCCATTGCTTGAACGCCTTCATGGCGCCCGTGTTGTACTGCCCCGATGGGCGCACCAGGTGGATGCCGCCGGCTTCCCCCAACGTCCATTGAGGCAATATGCGGACGAGCTCTCCGGTATGGATGGAGGGCACGAGGTGCCAGTCGCTGCCGGCGATGATGCCCACACCTTTGAGAGCCGCATGAAGCAGAGCTTCATTGTCGTTGCTGAGCATGGAACCGCTGACGCGCACCGATTCAGCGACCTTGGCCACCCTCTTTCCTGCGGACCGAACCAGCGTCCATTGTGGAAAATCCAGCAGACCGGTGTAGCCCAGGCAGTTGTGACGGACGAGATCTGCAGGCCTGTCTGGCGCTTCATGGCGCTCAAGATAGCTCGAGGATGCACACAGAAGGCGGTACTGGTCGCACAGCCGCGTGGCCACCAGCCTGCTGTCCGACAGATGACCGATGCGTATGGCTGCATCAAAACGCTCTCCCACGATGTCCACGATGCGGTCGCTGTACTCCACTTCGAGCACGACCTCCGGATAGGCCAGGGAAAACTCGGCCAACATGGGACTGATCCAGCGCCGCCCCATCGAAGCAGGTATGGACAGGCGCAGGCGTCCTCGCGTTTCCTGAGCACCCTGCGCCGCTTCCTGCTCCGCCTCCCGAATCAGGTCACTGGCCTGACGCACCTTCTCCACCAGCCGCAGGCCTTCGCTGGTGAAATGCAGCTGACGCGTGGTGCGCTCCACCAGCCGCACACCCAGTCTTCGCTCGAGAGCCTGCATGCGCTTGGAAAGCACCGAAGGATGACGCCCGAGAGACCGTCCCGCAGCGGCAAATGAACCCTGCTCTGCCAGTGCGAGCAGCGTGGCGAGCTCGTCCGTGCGCTGGCTGTCGAGTATGTCCATGGTGTCCGTGGCGATTCAGGGAGTGAGGATGATCGATCCTTGCGAGCGGCCTTGCTCCAGATCCGCGTGCGCCGCGGCTGCATCCTTGAGCGCGTAGCTTTTCCAGACCTGGGGCCTGAGTATGCCGGCGGCAATGGCATCCAGCACGTCCTGCGCGCGGCTCTGGTATTCCTCTATCGTTGCCGTATGTGCAGCCAGTGAAGGGCGGGTCAGAAACAGCGAGCCTTTGGCATTGAGCACTCCCGGCTCGACGGCCGGCGGCAGGCCCGAGGTGGCACCAAACGACACCATCAGCCCTCTGGGCCGCAGGCAGTCCAGCGATGCGGAGAAGGTGTCTTTTCCGATGGGGTCGTAAACCACGTCCGCCATGTGCCCCTGCGTGGCCTGCATCACCTGGGATGGCAGCGACTGCGCCTCGAAGACAAAGACCTGGTCGCAGCCCGCCGCCTTGGCGCGCTCCACGCTGGCCGGCTTGGAAACGACGCCCAGTACCTGGGCTCCCAGGTGCTTTGCCCAGGTGCACATCAGCTGCCCCAGCGCCCCCGCAGCGCCATAGATCAGCACGCGGCTGCCCTGCCTCACCTGGCCCGTGGTCTTGAGCAGATACTGGGCCGTGATGCCCTTGAACAGGACCGACGCGGCAGCGTCATCCCCGAGTGCGTCCGGGAGCCTGATCAGGCGATCGGCAGGGAACAGGCGCGCACTGGCATAGGCGCCCAGAGGGCCTGTGGCATAGCCGACACGATCGCCCACTTTCAGGGCCGAGACTCCGGCCCCCACTGCAGCCACGACCCCCGCCCCCTCCAGGCCCAACCCCGAAGGCAATGCAATCGGCACCAGGCCCTTGCGCTGGCTGACATCCAGAGGATTGACGCCGATGGCGGTCTGCTCGAGCAGAACCTCGCCCGGCCCCGGCGATGGCAGATCCAGCGCTTCGAGCTGCATCACTTCGGGCGCACCTGCGTTGTAGATTCGAATGGCGAGAGCCATGGCTTTTCCTTGGCAATGATGAAGAGGCCATGGTATTCATGCCACCCACCTGCATCAATACGAGCACATGCACATGATAAGTGCACGCGATGCAGCAATATCTGCATGCTGGCATGCACCAGAGCCGGCAGCCAGAATCAGGTACACCCCGGCCCATCGCCAGCTGCGAGGCGACGTAGCGGCCTGCCTGAACAAGAGCGCCGAGCCCGCGGCCCATCCATGAAAGTCCGCATGCCAGGCCGCACAGAAACAGGTGGTTGCGGCAGCGAAGGCGGCCAGAAATGCATCGACTTGCAACACCGCTCGCTCTGGAGCCGATGAGACATCGATACGCCACAATAATCCTTGTCCATCAGACGCTTGAAGCGCCAGAAATTTACAGGAACGCTTGATCGATGAGCATAGAACTCCCCAAACACGCACAGCAGCAGGCCATTGCCTCCATAGAACGCTATTTCCGCGAAAACATGGACGAGCCCATAGGCAATATGCAATCGGGTGCCCTGCTGAATTTCTTTCTCGCGGAAATAGGCCCCAGCATCTACAACCGTGCCGTGGCCGATGTGCAGGAGAACCTGCAGGCCAGGCTGCAGGAGCTGGACTATGAGGTGGGCAAAGAGGAATTCAGCTACTGGACGGCCAAGCGCGCTGGCAGGCGCTGAGATGATGCCCGCGCGACGCCTGCAGGCAGCTCTGCGGCCAGACCAGCCGCCACCGCCTTTGGCGACGCTGGCCCAGGCACTCAGGGATGAAGGCATGACCCAGGCCGCGCTCTACCGCCTGTTTCAGACAGAGCATGCGCGTTCGGACCTCGACGAACTACGCCTGGAAGCCCTGGCCGAGGCCATGGATCTGATCTGGGGTGGCGGCTGGGCCAAAGGCCACGCCTTGTTCGGGCAGGAGCTATCGCAAGAACGGCTGGACAGCGAGTAACACGGGGGCTGGCTGGCATACCATCGCGGCATGCGTCTTCTCCATACCTCCGACTGGCATCTGGGCCAGCACTTCATGGGCCGCAGCCGTCAGGCCGAGCATCAGGCCCTGATCGACTGGTTGCTCACCCAAGTCCAGACCCATGCCGTGGATGCCGTGCTGATCGCCGGCGACATCTTCGACACCGGAGCCCCACCCAGCTATGCACGCGAGCTGTACAACCAGCTCATCGTGGGCCTGCACGATGCAGGTGCGGCCTTGCTGCTGCTGGCCGGCAATCATGACTCGGTCAGCGTGCTCGATGAAAGCCGCGAGCTGCTGAGCTACCTGGGCGCCCAGGTGGTCAGCTCGACCGGCGACGAGGCCCGGCATGTGGTCACGCTGCCGCTGCGCGGCACAGCCCGCAAACCAGGCTGCATCGTCTGCGCCCTGCCCTTTATCCGCCCTCGTGATGTGCAGCAAAGCCAGGCCGGGCAAAGCGCTCAGGACAAGCAGCAGGCACTGCAAACCGCGATTGCGTCCACCTACCAGCGCGTGTACGCCGCCGCCCTGCAACAGCAACAGGCGATGCAGGCCAGCCAGGGCGAGCGGCTGCCCATCATTGCCACCGGCCATCTGACCACGGTGGGTGCCAGCAGCAATGAATCGGTACGTGAAATCTATGTGGGCGCACTGGAGGCCTTTCCGACCAATGCTTTCCCGCCGGCCTGCTACATCGCTCTTGGCCATATCCACAAGCCGCAGCTTGTCGGCGGACTCGATCACATTCGCTACAGCGGCTCTCCTATCGCGCTGGGATTTGACGAAGCCAGGCAGACCAAGCAGGTACTGCTGGTGGATCTGAATGCCGACGGACTGCAGACCGTCACCCCCCTGCCCGTGCCGGTGTTCCAGCCCATGGCCTCCATCACCGGCAGCCTGGCCCAGATGCCGGCCTTGCTGGAATCTGCCTCGACCCAGGCACAAGCCGATCGGCCAGTCTGGCTGGAGGTGACGGTACAGGAAGACGACTATCTCTCCGACCTCATGGCGCGCGTGCAAGCCATGGCCGAGTCACTGCCCGTGGAGATTCTGCGCATCAAGCGTCAGCGCGGTCAGGCTGCGGCACAGCTGTCCGGCGAGGCCCGCGAGTCGCTGGATGAACTCACCCCGCTTGATGTGTTTGCACGCCGACTGGCCCAAGAGAGCCTGGAGCCGCGACTGCAATCGGCGCTGACCGAGCGCTATCAACAGGTGCTGCACGGTCTCCATGAGCAGCCGGGAGCTGTCGCATGAGAATTCTCAAACTGCGGCTGAAGAACCTGAACTCGCTCAAGGGCGACTGGAGCATCGACTTCACCGCCGCCCCCTTTGCCGACAACGGTCTGTTTGCCATCACCGGCCCCACGGGCGCGGGCAAGTCCACGCTGCTCGATGCCATCTGCCTGGCGCTCTACCACCAGACGCCGCGGCTCGACAGCATCAGCGGCAGCAACGACATCATGACGCGCCACACCGGCGAATGCGAAGCCGAGGTGGAGTTCGAGGTCAAAGGCGTGGCCTACCGCGCCTTCTGGAGCCAGCGCCGCGCGCGCGGCAAGCCCGACGCAGCCCTGCAAGCGCCCAGGGTGGAGCTGGCACTGGTGGCGGACGGCAGCATACTCACCACGCACGTCAAGGACAAAACTCGGCGCATCGCCGAGATCACCGGGCTGGACTTTGCACGCTTCACCAAGTCCATGCTGCTGGCCCAGGGAGGCTTTGCCGCCTTCCTGCAGGCCACGGCCAATGAGCGTGCCGAGCTGCTGGAAGAGCTGACCGGCACCGATATCTACGGACGCATCTCGGAGAGCGTCTTTGCACGCGCGCGCGACGCGCGTCAGGCCCTGGAAAAGCAGCAGGCCCAGGCCCAGGGCATGCAGCTGCTGGATGCCGGCACGCGCGAGCAGCTGCTGTCCCAGGTCGCGCTGCTGCAGACCGGCTTGACGGATCTGCAGACACGCCACCAGCAGCTGCAAACCGTGCAACGCTGGCAGGCACAGACCATGCAGGCCATGGAGGGCGTGGAGCAGGCGCGCAATGCACAAGCCAACGCCCAGCAAGCGCTGACTGATGCCGCCCACGATTTGCTGCGCCTGCAGGCCCATGGTCCTGCACAGGCAATCCAGCCCGTGCATCAGCGCTGGCAGCAGGCGCAAGAACAGCAAAGCGCACAAGTTGCACAGCTGCACCAGCTGCATGCGCTGCGGCTGCAAGCCCAGGGCACGCAATGGCAGCAACACCAACAGGCCCGGCAACTGGCTGGCGATCGGCTGCAGCAGTCACGGCTGCAGCTCGAGTCTGCACAGGCCCGGCAGGCCGACTTGACGGCATGGCAACAGGCCCATGCCAGCCACGCCCTGCTGGGTGAAAACCTCAGCGGCTGGCGCGAGCAGCTGCAGCAAGCTCAGCAACTGCAGCTGCAAGCCGTTCAGACAAAAGCGCAGGCAATGCAGTTGCAGCAAGTCGCCCTGCAGCTTCAGCAGCAAGCCGAGGCGCAGACACAGCATGGCACGCAGTCGACACGGCAAGTCGCCCTGGCGCTGCAACAGCAACAGACCGCTGAACAAGACCTGCAGCAGCAGCTGGCCATGCATGGCAACCTGCCTCAGCTGCGCAGCCACTGGCAAAACGCCCAGCGCCAGCTGCATCACTGGCAGCAATTGCAGGAGCACGCTGCGCTGCGACAGCCCCTGGATGCACAGCAGCAGCGTAATGCGCAGGCGCTGAGCGCCGTTGAAGCCCGCATCCAGGAGCAGCTTGCGCAACGCGATGACCTGCGTGCGCAATACAAGGCGCTCAAGGACAAGGTGAACGACAAGCAAGCCCTGCTTGACCAGGAGCGCCTCATCCAAAGCCTGCAAGACCACCGCGCCGCGCTGCAGCCCGACGATGCCTGCCCGCTGTGCGGATCGCACGAGCACCCAGCCATCACCGAGTACGCGGCGCTGGATGTATCGGCCACTGCCGCCGCACTGCAGCAAGCGCAGAGCGAACTCGAGTTGCTGCAGCGCCAGGGCGAGCAGTTGAACACCGCGCTGGCCACTGCCCAGGGCCAGCGGCACCAGCAGCAGGAGCAGCATCAGGTCATTGCCCAGCAGATCGAGAAATGGCTGGCACGCTGGGCTGACTTACGCGCGCAGAGCCCAGTGCCGCTGGATGAGGCTGCATGGCAAAAGCCCGAGGCACTGCGCACCGCTTGCGCTGAAGCCGGGCAGCAGATTGCGCGGCTGCAGCAGAACATGGCCGATGCCGAGGCCGCCGAACGCCAGCTGCAACAGGCCAAAGATGCCTGCCAGGCTGCCTTGCAACAGCAGCAGCAGGTCGAGCATGCACAGGCCAGCACCCGGCAGTCTCTGCAGAGCAATCTGAGCCAGCAGGAGCAGACCGCCCAGGCACTGCAAGCCCTGGAGCAGCAGGCCAGCGACCTGCAGACCCGCTTGCAGCATGCCCTGCAGAAGGCAGGCCATGCATTGCCCGATGGCCCGGACACGACAGACTGGCTGACTGCGCGCCAGCAGGAATGGCAACAATGGCAGCGCCAGCAACAGGCAATGCAAGAGCTGACCCAGCAGATCGATCTGCTGCAGCGCCAGGTCGTGCAGGCCGCAGAGGATGCCGATCACTGGCAGCAACGCAGCCAGGCCCTGCCCGATCTGCCCCCCGACGCCAGCGCCAGTGCAGCGCCACCCGCCGCCACGCTGCAAGACTGCAAAATCCTGCTCGAGCAGACTGCGCAGCAACTGGCCACGCTGCAAGGTCAGGCAAGCCAGGCACAAGCCACCCTCGAGCAACTGCAGCAATCGACGCAGCAGACCCAGGCCGAATGGCAGCAGGCGCTGCAGGCCAGCCCCTTCTGCGACGAAGCGCAGTACAGCGCAGCCCTGCTGTCCGATGCCGAGCAGCAAGGCCTGCTGGCCTTGAGCAACCAGCTTCAGAGCGCAGCACAACGCGCGGCCACCTTGCAGGCCGACGCCAGCCAGCGCCTGGCCGAGCTGCAGGCACAGGCGCTCAGCGCCGAAACGCCGGAGAGCATCAGCGATCAGATCACGCAACTGGAGGCAGAACGTTCCCAGCAGGCCGAACAACTGGGCGCGCACCGCGCCCGCCTGGCGGACGACGACCAGCGCCGCGCGGGCCAGCAAGCCCTGCTGGCCCGGATCGCCGAGCAGGAACAGGACAGCGATCTCTGGCAACACCTGGACAGCCTGATCGGCTCCGCCAAAGGGGACAAGTTCCGCAAGTTTGCCCAGGGGCTGACGCTAGACCATCTGCTGCATCTGGCCAACCGGCACCTGGAGCGCCTGCACGGCCGCTATCTGCTGCGGCGCAAGCCCACGGGCGAACTGGAACTGGACATCGTGGACGGCTGGCAGGGCGATGTGGCTCGCGACACGCGCACGCTTTCGGGCGGCGAGGCCTTTCTCGTCAGCCTGGCACTGGCGCTGGCACTGTCGGATCTGGTCAGCAGCAAGACCTCGATTGACTCGCTATTCCTGGACGAAGGCTTCGGCACGCTGGATGGCGACACGCTGGAGATCGCCCTGGCCACGCTAGACGCACTCAACGCTAGCGGCAAGATGATTGGCGTCATCAGCCATGTGGAAGCGCTCAAGGAGCGTATTCCAGCGCAGATCCGCGTGGAAAAAGCGGCCGGAATCGGCTACTCCAGACTGGTGATCTGAAGCCTGGCTCAGGTGCCGGGCGGAGGTGGCGGCATCATGCCCGGGCGCGGCGGCCGCATGCCGCCGGGCCGCCCCGGACCTCCTGGCCCACCCGGGCCGCCTGGCGGCATGGAGCCCTTGACCTGGCAGAGCTTGTCGGCACTGTCGCTGCGCACCACCACGGTCTTCGATGCCAGCATAACCCCGCCCAGGTTCTGCACATCGAAGACATAAGGCATCTTGTCCGGCTCCTGCCCGACCACGTTGTCCACATCCAGGCGGGTATCGGGCTGGCCCTTGTCCTTGTAGAGCAGCGCCTGCGCAAAGATCTCGCTGTTGAGCGCATCGCTGAACAACAACTGGCTGGTCAGCCACGATGCAGCGCTGTCTGCCGGGTCGTAGCTGCCTTGCAGAATGCGAAAGTGCACATGCACGGCACGGCCGCGATACCAGCCGGGGTAGCAGCTGTCGAAGCGCGCCACGCCATTGCCGTCGGTGCGCTGATAGCCGCGAAAGAACTGCTTGTTCACATCGGCGGCATCGTTGTTGCACATGCGGTGAATCTGGCCCGAGTATCCGCCCGTGTGATTGGTATGCCAGATCTCCACAATCGTGCCCGGCACCGGCTCGCAGCGCTCGTTGACCACGCGAATCTGCATATGCAGCGGCAGGCCATCCCAGCCATCGCTGACATCCATGCGCTCGGGCGACAGCGTGTGGCAAGGGCCGATGGTGGCCTCGCAGGTCAGACGACAACCGCCCGCCAGCCCGGCGGCAGCAAATGGATTGATGCCGCGCACGGCAGCGGTGATGGCCTTGGTACCGCCGCCGAGCCAGGGAGCAGCGGCTTTCGCCGCGCTGGCCGTGGCCGGCGCTGCTGCCGAACCGATTGCGGCGGGCGCGGCACGACCGGGCAATGGCATGAAGGGCAGTGCCCCCAGCAGGGCTGCGGATTGCCGCAGCCAGCTTCTGCGCGAGGTTGTGCACGCGGCCGGTACAAGCGTTTCGGATGAGGAGTGCGGCTGGGTCATGGGCGATAAGGACTCGTCTGTGAATCGCGCCATGCTAGCGCCACAGCCGCCAACGCAGCCAGCGACTACCTCATCTTTACCGATGCTATACAAAAATGCTCTTCATGCCTTTTCTGTAAAGCGCCATGCGCTACGGTTTTTGATGGTTTCACCGATCAAACGCCAAGGTCACCCCGCCCGCGCCAAGCCGGCCCAAAGGCTTTGGCTTACCATCCAGACCCTTGCTTGATAGGTACAAGCCATGATCCGGATCGCAGAACTCAAACTCCCTCTCTCGGCGGTTGAATACCACCCCGAGAACCACACCGAATATCAGCCCACGGACCAGCTCACCCGGCTCGCGGCCGAGCGTCTGGGCATTCCATCCTCCGCCATTGCCAAGCTGCATGTGCACAAGCGCAGCTTCGATGCGCGCAAGGCCGAGTTGCTGGCCGTCTACATCGTCGATATCACGCTGGCCGACGAGGGCCGTGAGGCCGCGCTGCTGACGCAGTTTGCCGACCATCCCCATGTCAACCCGACGCCAGACATGAGCTGGCAGCCCGTGGGCCATGCCCCGGCCGATCTGGACGAGCGCCCCGTGGTCGTAGGCTTTGGCCCCTGCGGCATGTTTGCCGGGCTGGTGCTGGCCCAGATGGGCTTCAGGCCCATCGTGCTGGAGCGCGGCAAGACCGTGCGCGAGCGCACCAAGGACACCTGGCGCCTGTGGCGCAAACGCGAGCTGACGCCCGAGTCCAATGTGCAGTATGGCGAAGGCGGCGCCGGCACCTTCTCAGACGGCAAGCTCTACAGCCAGATCAAGGACCCGCGCCATCTGGGCCGCAAGGTACTGACCGAGTTCGTGACCTATGGTGCTCCGCCCGAAATTCTCTACGCGGCTCACCCCCACATCGGCACTTTCAAGCTGGTCAAGCTGGTCGAAGGCATTCGCGAGGAAATCGTGCGCCTGGGCGGCGAAATCCGCTTCGAGCAGCGCGTGACTGATGTGCAGATCGAAGAGGTTGACGGCCAACGCCAGTTGGTCGGCCTGCAAGTGCTCGACCAGGCCACGGGCCAAAGCTATGCACTGCCCACCCATCATGCCGTGATGGCGCTGGGCCACAGCTCGCGCGACACTTTTGCCATGTTCTACGAGCGCGGCGTGGCCATGGAGGCCAAGCCCTTCTCCGTGGGATTCCGCATCGAACATCCGCAAAGCGTGATCGACCGCGCCCGCTGGGGCAAGGATGCCGGCCATCCGCTGCTGGGCGCTGCCGACTACAAGCTGGTGCACCATGCCAAAAACGGCCGCGCCGTCTACAGCTTCTGCATGTGCCCGGGCGGCACCGTGGTGGCCGCGACCAGCGAACCCGGGCGCGTCGTCACCAACGGCATGAGCCAGTATTCGCGCGCCGAGCGCAATGCCAATGCGGGCATGGTCTGCGCCATCAGCCCCGAGGACTACCCGCAAGACGCCGAGAGCTTTGCCTGGGCCTTCGACGGCAAGACCTTTGGCGTCGAAAAGCTGCAAAAAGGCGAGCATCACCCGCTCTCCGGCATTGTGCTGCAGCGCCAGCTGGAGTCCAAAGCCTATGTGCTCGGCGGCCAGAACTACAGTGCACCCGGCCAGCTCGTGGGCGACTTTGTGACTGGCAAGCCATCCACCGAATTTGGCGAAGTTCAGCCCTCCTACAAGCCCGGCATCAGCCTCGGCGATCTGCACCAGGCCCTGCCCGCCTATGCGATCGAAGCCATGCGCGAAGCCCTGCCCGCCTTTGGCAAGAAGATTCGCGGCTACGACATGAAGGATGCCGTGCTGACCGGTGTGGAAACCCGAACCTCGTCCCCGGTCAAGATCGGCCGCGGCGCCGACTTCCAGAGCGACAACACGCGCGGTCTGTACCCGGCCGGTGAGGGTGCCAGTTACGCGGGCGGCATTCTGTCGGCCGGTGTGGACGGCATCAAGGTCGGCGAGGCCGTGGCGGCGGCGATTCTCGGCGTGGCAGTCCCCTCCTCGGGCGCACGCGGCTCGGGCGGCGCCCTGTAAACCGCCTGCCTCTCGTTGCTCCCCAGGCATGCAAGCCCTGCGGCTGGCTGCCTTTGAGGGGCGCGAGCACACCGGAGGTCATGGTTCTTACAAGTTTTTGGACGCTGACTGACATTGCGCCAGGCTTGACATCGGTACGCTGAGGGCTTCATCGCCCGCCAAGCGTCACCATGAAACCTACGCGACTCGCCCCTGCCTCTGTAACCCTGGGACTGGCCTGCTGGCTGGCTGCCGCCAGTGCCAGTGCACAAACCAGTGACTCCACTGCTGCGGCAGACGCTGCCGCCAACAAGCCCTCTGCGCTGTCGGGCTGGATGTTTGGCTACGCCCCCCTGGACTGGCATTTCTCCGATGCCAAAAAGGAAAACGATTTCGAGCCTGACGAACAAAAGCATGCCTATGTCTGGCTGATCCAGGCCGAAAAGGAACTGGACGAGCGCCATATCGCGGGCTTTGCTTATTTCAAGAATTCATTCGGTCAGCCCAGCCAGTACGCTTACTACGGATGGCGCTTCAGGCCGTTTGACAGCGTGCCAGGCCTTTTCTTCAAGGTCACGGGCGGCATCATTCACGGCTACAAGTTTCCGTACAACAAGAAGATCCCGTTCAACAACCGGCATGGCTGGGGCATCACGGCCATTCCGGCCGTGGGCTATGACTTCAATCGGAACTGGGGAGCCCAGATCAATGTGCTGGGTAATGCCGGCGTGATGTTCCAGCTCAACTACACGGTTCGCTAGGTCGCCAGGAGCGCCCTGTCAGGCTCCGCGCAGCCTGGCAAAGTCGGGCGCACGCTTTTCCAGAAAGGCCGCAATGCCTTCGCGGGACTCCTCGCTGCCCTGGGCCTCGACCATGTAGTCAGCCTCCAGCGCCAGCTGCTGCTCCAGGCTGTGGGTGTGAGCCACCCGGCACAGTGCCTTGATACGTGCGGTCGCGACCTCCGGCCCCTGGGCCAGTTGCCGCGCGAGTTCCAGTGCTTGGGCCAAGGCCTGGCCCGGCTCCGCCAAACGGTTGACGCAGCCATACGCATGCATGCGCTCGCCGCTGATGCGCTCGCCCGTCAGGCAGAGCTCGGTCAGTAACTGACGGGACATGAACTCGGCCAGAAAAGACGTCGCACCACCGTCGGGGGTGAGGCCGACCTTCACATAGGCCACCGAGAAAACCGCCGACCTTGCCGCCACCAGCATGTCGCAAGCCATGGCCAGAGACAGGCCTGCACCCGCAGCCGCGCCTTCCACCGCCGCGATAACGGGCTTGGGGCAGTCGCGTATGGCACGCATCAGATGGTTGAGATCCTCGAGCCTGAGACGGCGTTCGGCCAGCGGCATCTCGCGCCGCGTCGCCAGCTGGTTCAGATCGCCGCCAGCGCAGAAATGACCGCCCTCGCCCGTGAGGATCACGGCAGCCACCGAGGCATCGGTGCCGGCCGCACGCAACGCTTCCATGACCGCGTGGTAATACTCGGGCGACAGCGCATTGCGCGCGGCCTGATTGTTGTTGGAGAGAACGAGAACAGCGCCTTCGCGGCGGGTGACAAGAGCAGGACTCACGGCAAACCTCCTGCATCCGACTCTAGCGATGCCGACATGGCCCGCCTAGCGGGCTTATGCCATCTCTTGTCACCTAGCGGACGCCCTCAGCGGCGCGGCCCCCAATGACCACCGCCATGATGCCAGCCACCAGGACCATGGTTCCAGCCCCCTTCATGCCAGCCGTAGCCGGGACGTGGCGGCATGGCCCAGCGACCGGGACGCCAGTTGTAGCGTCCGCCGCCCCAGCCCCAGGAGCCACCGATCCAGACATAGGCCGGCGAGGGAGCCACCGGGATCACCTCGTTGATCAGGGGAGGCGGGGCCATGGGTGCATAGACATCGCCCGTAACCACCTCGGTTCCATAAGCCGGATAGGCCGGGGCCACCACACAGCCCGTAAGCAGGGCGGCCGAGCCGCCGAGCAGCAAGGCCGGCAGCAGGCGGCGGGTCATGGTTTGAGAGATGAGGGACATCACAACTCCTGAAAGTCCGGGGACATGTATATGCTCTTACAACGCAAAAGCCCCTGCCGGTTGTTGACAGGGGCTTGTGAAGCAGCGGTAAAGACCGGCTACTGCCGTTTACACATGTGTACGCTTAGCGAGCGTTTTGCAGTGCAGCAATGCGCTGCTCGATGGGCGGGTGGGTGGAGAACAGCTGGCCGATGCCGCCGGCAATGCCCATGGCTGCCACGCTCTTGGGCAGCTCGCCCGGATGCATACCGCCCAGGCGGGCCAGCGCATTCATCATGGGCTGCTTGCGACCCATGAGCTGTGCGGCGCCCGCGTCGGCACGGAACTCGCGCTGGCGCGAGAACCAGGCCACGATGATGGCGGCGACAAAGCCCAGCAAGATATCCAGCACCACGGTGGTGATCATGTAGCCGATGCCGGGGCCCGAGCTTTGCTCGTCGTTGCGGCGCAGAAAGGAATCGACCGCATAGCCGATCACACGCGAGAGGAAGACCACAAAGGTGTTCATCACGCCCTGGATCAGCGTCATGGTCACCATGTCGCCATTGGCGATGTGGGCCACTTCGTGGCCGATCACGGCCTCGACCTCTTCGCGGGTCATGCCTTCGAGCAGCCCCGTGGACACCGCCACCAGGGCCGAGTTCTTGAAGGCGCCGGTCGCAAAGGCGTTGGGCTCGCCCTCATAGATGCCGACTTCGGGCATGCCGATGCCGGCCTTCTCGGCAAAGCCGCGCACGGTGTTGACGATCCAGGCCTCATCGGCATTGCGCGGCTCGTTGATGACCTGCACGCCCGATGTCCACTTGGCCATGGGTTTGGAGATCAGCAGCGAGATGATGGCACCGCCAAAACCCATGATGAAGGCAAAGCCCAGCAGGGCGCCCAGATTGAGGCCGTTGGCAGTGAGGTAGCGGTTGACGCCCAGCAAGCTGGCGACGATGCCCAATACCGCCACCACGGCGATATTGGTCAGTAGAAATAAGGCAATACGTTTCATCGAGGGTGTACTCCACACAGGGGACAAAATGACCAGAACCCTTGAGGCACCGCCTGTGCAGGGCGAATGCGCATCAAGCCAGTTCTCTTTCTGGCGGTACCCGTTGTTGTGTTGTTTGTGCGGTACGTGGGGCTCGGAAAACTAGAGAGTCATCATAGAAGGAAAAGTTCTGGTTTTGCAGGCACCAGTCCGGGATTCCCAATATGGGAATTGGTAGATAGGGTTTGTCGGCCAGATTGCAAGACTGTGTGCGCAGCTGTTCGCACAACCAGCCATCGGCCTCGGCCGGCGACGCCAGGCACGGCGCCTGCTGCGTCGGCACGCAGATCACATGCGCCGTGATGGCCTTGCGCGGCTGGACCAATTTTTCCAGCAGCGCATGGCCTATGGGCAGGAAGCAGGCCTGCTCCCACAGCGCCCGCCGGTCCACGAACAGCTCCTGCCAGCGCCTGTCGCGCAGCGCATCGCACAGCGCCTGAGGCGCCAGCAACAGGCCGCCGTTCTCGTCCAGCACCGTGATCGAGTCGCGCAGACGCCCGCGCCGCGCCCCCACGCCCTGGCGCGCTATCTCGGCCGCCTGCAATGCATTGAGCCGCCGCTTGAGCAGCGGCCAGTGCAGCCAGATCAGGCCGTTGAAGAAATCATGCAGATTGTCGCGGGTGGGAATGCAGCGCCGGCTGTGGATAAATGCCTCATAGGCCTGACCGGCAGGCAGCTGCAGCTGATCGACAAACTGCCAGCCCGGCAGCAGTCCGTGGGCGGCAGCCACCTCCTGCAAGGCCCGGGCCACGCCGGCACCGTCCAGCACTCGGTCATGCACCTGGCGGCCCAACGCCTGCAGCGGGGCCAGCCAGGGCACCTGCCAGTCAATGGCCCAATCCAACGTCTGCATTGCAGTGGGCTGCGTCAAGGCTGCAGACCACGCAAATCGCGCACCGCGACGCGGGCCGTGCCTTCGTCGCGCAGCTCGAACACCTGGGTCGCGGCCATGAGCTTGGTCAGCGAGGCATAGCCATAGTTGCGTGCATCAAACGACAGCTTGTTGCCGATATGCGTGCCCACCGCCGCCACACGTGCCCAGCCGGCCTCGTCCTGGGTGGCCTTGACGGCATCGCGCAACATGGCGATGAGCTGCCTGTCTTCCTTGAGCATATGCGAGGGCACGCGCAGCGTGGTGCAGGCCGGTGCGGCCACACCGGTGCCGCCAGCCACCCGGCCATTGCCGGGGTTGGGGTTCGATCCCTGCGGCTGGCTTGCTGCGGGAACGGCACGCGGCAAGGCTTCTGCTTCCAGAGCCTCGCGGCGTTCGCTGCGGCTGACAATGCCGTCGCCCAGCTCCTTGAGCGCATCGAAATACAGAAAGCGCGAGCAGGCATTGACGAAAGCCTTGGGCGTCTGCTCCGCCCCGAATCCATAGACAGCAGCGCCCTTGGCGCGCAGATGCATGACCAGCGGGGTGAAGTCGGCATCCGACGAGACGATGCCGAAGGCATCGGGCTTTTCGGTGTAGAGCAGCTCCATGGCATCCACCGTCATGGCCATGTCGGTAGCGTTCTTGCCCTTGGAGTAATCGAACTGCTGCATGGGCCGCACGGCATATTCGAGCAGCTTGCCCTGCCAGCCATGCAGACCGGCCTTGGTCCAGTTGCCATAGGCACGGCGGATATTGATCAGGCCGAAGGTGGACAGCTCGGTCAATATCTCGTCAATCATCTCCGCGGGCGCGTTGTCCGCATCGATCAGCAAGGCAATCTTGGGCTGGACATCGTTGGGCATGCAATCTCCTGAGCGCTGTTTGGCCAAGCCTAACCGAGGCCTTGCCTAAAGCCAAATTAAAAAAGGAGCAGCTTGCGCAACTCCTTTCTTGATTTCAGACCGAAAACACCTTTGATTCAAGTGAATACAGGCGCTTGAAGCTACTGTTTTTAATCCAGCATCTTCCAGGGCAAGGCTTCGCCAAAGCGCAGAGGCTTGAGCTGCGCACCTTCGCCGTATTCAAAGCTCACGGGAGGTGTCCAGCTTTCCTTGACCAGGGTGATGGTGTCGGTGTTGCGGGGCAGGCCGTAGAAATCAGCGCCGTTGAAGGAAGCAAAGGCTTCCAGCTTGTCCAGGGCGCCAACGCCGTCAAACACCTCGGCATACATCTCGATGGCGGCGTGGGCGCTGTAGCAGCCGGCGCAGCCGGTCGCGGCTTCCTTCAGGTGCGCGGCATGGGGAGCACTGTCCGTGCCCAGGAAGAACTTGCTGCTGCCGCTAGTGGCGGCCTGCACCAGCGCCAGGCGATGGGTTTCGCGCTTGAGGACCGGCAGGCAATAGAAGTGCGGGCGCACGCCGCCCAGGAAGATGGCATTGCGGTTGAACAGCAAATGCTGGGGCGTGATGGTGGCCGCCAGGAAATCGTCGGCTGCGGCCACGTACTCGGCGGCTTCCTTGGTCGTCACATGCTCCATGACGATCTTGAGCTCGGGGAAATCCTTGCGCAGGGGCTTGAGTTGCTGCTCGATGAACACGGCCTCGCGGTCGAACAGGTCGATGCTCTGATCGGTCACTTCACCGTGCACCAGCAGCACCAGACCTTCGCGCTGCATGGCCTGCAGCGTCGGGTAGATCTTGCGCAGATCGGTCACGCCATGGTCAGAATTGGTCGTGGCACCTGCGGGGTACAGCTTGCAGGCCACCACGCCGGCCGCCTTGGCTCGCACGATTTCCTCGGGGCCCAGGTTGTCCGTCAGATACAGCGTCATCAGCGGCTGGAACCGGCTGCCTGCAGGCACTGCCGACAGAATGCGGGCGCGGTAGTCCGCTGCCATCTCCGCCGTGGTGACCGGGGGCTTGAGGTTGGGCATGATGATGGCACGGCCCATCTGGCGGGCAGTGTGCGGCACCACGCAGCGCATGGCATCGCCATCGCGCACATGCAAGTGCCAATCATCGGGGCGGGTAATCGTGATGGTCTGAGTCATGGCCGATATTGTCCCATCTTCCCTGGCGGCAAGGCGGTACCCGACCCCGCAAGAGCAGTGCTCCCACGGCGACCGCAGGCTCTTCTCTCTGGCATTTGGCGCAAAAATCCTCAAAAATGAAGCCAAGGAGGAGGTCTTATGTCTGTTCCTCAAGCTCTGGCCGGCACACCATTGCGCACCGACTTTCTCAGCGCCAGCGACGCTGCCCGGCTGGTCGCGCGCATCGGCATCACCCAGGTGCTGCGCCTGGTCAGCGAAGCCCTGGAGGCCGACTTCGGCCGCTGGCAGGACTTCGACAAAAGCGCGCGTACGGCCGCCCATTCGGCCAGCGGCGTGATCGAGCTGATGCCTGTGGCTGATGCACGGGACTACGCCTTCAAATACGTCAATGGCCATCCGCACAATCCCCGCCTGGGCCTGCCCACGGTGATGGCTTTCGGCGCGCTGGCCGATGTCGCCACCGGCATGCCGCGCTTTGTCAGCGAGCTGACGCTGACCACGGCCTTGCGCACCGCTGCCACATCGGCCATGGCCGCGCGCCATCTGGCACGCGCAGGTAACCGCAGCATGGCGCTGATCGGCAATGGCTCGCAAAGCGAATTTCAGGCACTGGCCTTCATGGAACTGCTGGGCGTGCGCGAGCTGCGCCTGTTCGACATCGACCCGGCCGCCTCGCAAAAGCTGCTGCGCAACCTGCAGCCGTTCCTGCCTGGCTTCTGCGCCACGGCCATTGTCTGCACCAGCGTGCGAGACGCCGTGGCCGGCACCGACATCGTGACCACCGCCACCGCCGACAAGACCCGCGCCACCATCATCCCCGGCCATCTGCTGGAGCCCGGCATGCATATCAATGCCGTGGGCGGCGACTGCCCCGGCAAGACGGAGTTCGATGCCAGCGCCCTGCAGCGTGCGCAGGTCTTCGTCGAGTACGAGCCTCAGACGCGCGTCGAAGGCGAGCTGCAACAGATGCCGGCCGACTTTGCGGTGACCGAGCTGTGGCGCGTGCTGCAGAAGCTGGCGCCGGGCCGGACATCGGACGCCCAGATCACCTTGTTCGACTCCGTGGGCTTCGCGCTGGAGGACTACTCGGCGCTACGCACCATGCAACGCCTGGCAGGCGAGGCGGGCCTGCTGTCGCAGATCGAGCTGGTGCCCGAACTCGCCGACCCCAAGGACTTGTTTGCCATGGTGAGACAGGCAGCCAGTCCTCAGATCATCAATCTTGCAGCGCGCAGAACGGCCTGAAGCGGAGCGGCTTATGACACACACTTCGTCCACACTGATAGGTCTTCCCACCGATGTCGGCGCCTCACGCCTGGGCGCCGCCATGGGGCCCGACGCCCTGCGCGTGGCCCAGCTCGGTCCGGCCCTTGAACGACTGGGCGTGCAGGTCAGCGATCTGGGCAACCTGGCCGGCCCCAGCAATCCGCGTGGCGCGCGCGATGCCCAGGGCCTGCGCAATCTGGCCGAATGCCTGAGCTGGAACCAGATCGCCCATGACGCGGTACTGCAGGTGCTGCAGCAAAACCGCCTGCCCATCCTGCTGGGCGGCGACCACACGCTGGCCACGGGCTCCATCAGCGCCGTGGCCCGCCATTGCCGCACCACGGGCAAGCAGCTGCGCGTGCTCTGGCTGGATGCCCATTCGGACTGCAACACCCCCGACAGTTCGCCCACGGGCAATCTGCACGGCATGCCGGTGTCAAGCCTCTGCGGGCTGGGGCCGGCGCAGCTGACTGCGCTGTCCGGGGCAACTCCCGCCCTGCCCGCTTCATCGTTCTGCCAGATCGGGCTACGCAGCGTGGACGAAAGCGAAAAGCACATGATCCGCGAGCTGGGACTGGAGGTCTACGACATGCGCGCCATCGACGAGCTGGGCATGCGTGAAGTGATGCGCCGCGCCCTGGTCAGCCTGCTGGGGCGCAACGACAGGGACATCCATCTGCATCTGAGTTTCGACGTGGACTTCCTGGACCCCGATATTGCCCCCGGCACGGGAACGCCGGTACGCGGCGGCCCCACCTACCGCGAGGCCCAGTTGTGCATGGAAATGATTGCCGACACCGGCCGCCTTGCATCGCTGGACATCGTAGAACTGAATCCGGCACTGGATCTGCGCAACCAGACGGCGGAGCTGGTGGTGGATCTGGTGCAAAGCCTGTTTGGTCAGAGCACGCTGATGCGCGAGCCCCGCGGCGTGCTGCAATGCTGATCGACTCAGTCTGAGTCCGGCCCGAAGCCATGAAAAAAGGCGCTCCAAAGAGCGCCTTTTTTGGCCTGCCTGCGGCATCAATGCTGCAGGATCTTGTTGAGAAACTCCTTGGTACGCGGCTGGCGGTTTTCGGGGTGGCCGAAGAACTCTTCCTTGCTGCAGTCTTCCAGAATCTTGCCGCCCACGTCCATGAAGATCACACGGCTGGCCACCTTGCGTGCAAAACCCATTTCGTGGGTCACGCACATCATGGTCATGCCTTCGTTGGCCAAGCCCATCATCACGTCCAGCACTTCGCCCACCATTTCCGGATCCAGCGCCGAAGTGGGTTCGTCGAACAGCATCACGATGGGGTCCATGGACAGAGCGCGCGCAATGGCCACGCGCTGCTGCTGGCCACCGGAGAGCTGACCGGGGAACTTGTCCTTGTGAGCGGTCAGGCCCACGCGGTCCAGCATCTTGAGGCCACGAGTCTTGGCATCGGCCGCGCTGCGGCCCAGCACCTTCATCTGCGCGATGGTCAGGTTTTCCGTCACCGACAGATGGGGGAACAGCTCAAAGTGCTGGAACACCATGCCCACGCGGCTGCGCAGCTTGGGCAGATCGGTCTTGGGATCGTGTACGGCCGTGCCGTCCACAAAGATCTCGCCCTTCTGGAAGGGCTCCAACGCATTGATGGTCTTGATCAGCGTGGACTTGCCAGAGCCCGAAGGGCCGCACACCACCACCACCTCGCCCTTGTTGATATTGGTGGAGCAATCGGACAGCACCTGAAAGCTGCCGTACCACTTGGAAACGTTCTTGAGTTCAATCATTGCAATTCCTCAAAGGGAGCCGGCTTAACGGATGATGGCGATCTTCTTGTGCAGACGCTTGACGAACCAAGACAGTGCAAAGCAGATCACAAAATAGGTCACGGCAGCCGCCAGATAGGACTCGATGGGTCGGCCATAGTTCTTGCCGGCAATTTCGAAGCCCTTGAGCATGTCGTAGGCGCCGATCGCATAGACCAGCGAAGTATCCTGGAACAGGATGATGGTCTGAGTCAGCAGCACGGGCAGCATGTTGCGGAAGGCCTGAGGCAGCACCACCAGACGCATGTTCTGACCATAGGTCATGCCCAGTGCCTGGCCCGCAAACACCTGTCCACGTGGAATGGACTGGATGCCGGCACGCATGATTTCAGAGAAATATGCGGCTTCGAAGGCCACGAAGGTGATGATGGCCGAAGTCTCCGCGCCGATGGGCTTGCCGATCAGCATGGGCATCAGCAGGAAGAACCACAGGATCACCATCACCAGCGGGATGGAGCGCATGCCGTTGACATAGATGGTGGCTGGCAGCTCCAGCCACTTCTTGCCCGACAGGCGCATCAGCGCCAGCAAGGTGCCGAAGAAGATGCCGCCCAGCGTGGCAACCACGGTCAGGAACACGCTGAAATACAGCCCCTTCAGCACAAAGTTGCTGAACAGTTCCAACGAGAAAAACGACCAGTCGAGGTTGAGATTCATATCAGTGGCCTCCACCGCTGGCTGCAATCAGGCCGGGAACGCGAGAACGCTTCTCGATGAAGGCCATGATGCGGTTGATGATGAAGGCAGAAATCACATACAGACCCGTGACAGCCAGATAGATCTCGACGCCGCGCGCCGTTTCTTCCTGTGCCTGCATGGCGAACATGGTCAGCTCGGCCACGGACACGGCAAATGCCACGGACGAGTTCTTGAACACGTTCATGGCCTCGCTGGTCAGCGGCGGGATGATGATGCGAAACGCCATCGGCAGCAGCACATAGCGGTAGGTCTGGAAGGTCGTGAAACCCACGGCCATACCGGCGTAGCGCTGGCCTCGCGGCAGGGCCTGAATACCGGATCGCACCTGCTCGGCAATACGCGCCGAGGTGAAGAAACCGATGGCAAACACCACCAGCACAAAGCCCGGCAGGGACTTCATTGCAGGGAAGATGGCCGGAACCACGTGATACCAGATGAACACCTGGACCAGCAAGGGAATATTGCGGAACAACTCCACCCAGGCATTGCCCAGGCGCACGATCCACGGACGGTCGGGCAAGGTACGCAAGGTACCAATGACTGCGCCCAGCACCAGAGCAATGACCAGCGACAGCAAAGCCACCGCCACGGTCCAACCCCAGGCCGACATCATCCAGTCCAGATAGGTGATGTCACCGTTCTTGCCAAAACAACTCTGCCCGACCTCTTGGGTAATGGTGTCCTCACAGAACACCTGCCAATCCCAACTCATACGAGCACCTCTTTCATTCTTGGTTTATGAGGGCAAACGCTCACACCGGCCCTCGCAACAAAAAAGCCCCTTCTAACCGCTTGGCAGAAGGGGCGGTACACCTATTGGGCGGGATTACTTGACTTCGTAAGCTTCCATGGGCTTGTCGTTGGGGTGAGCCCACGCATCCTTGGTGGCAGCCGACAGTGGCAGACCCACCTTCACGTTGTTGGGAGGAATGGGCTGCAGGAACCACTTGTCGTACAGCTTGGTCAGGGAGCCATCCTTGATCTGACGCACGATGGATTCGTCCACGGCCTTCTTGAAGGCGGGATCGTCCTTGCGCATCATGCAGGCGATGGGTTCCACTGACAGCACTTCACCCACGATCTTGTAATCGTTGGGGGCCTTGGACTTGGAGATGTTGGCGGCCAGGATGGAGCCGTCCATGATGAAGGCGTCGGCACGGCCGGTTTCCAGCATCAGGAAGCTGTCGGCGTGGTCCTTGCCCATGACTTCCTTGAAGGTCAGGCCGTCGGCGCGCTTGTTCTTGCGCAGGGTCTGCACGGAAGTCGTGCCCGTCGTGGTCACGATGGTCTTGCCGTTCAGGTCCTTGATGCCGGTGATGCCCGAGTTGGCACGGGTGGCGATGCGCACTTCTTCCACATAGGTGGTGAAGGCAAAGGCTGCGTCCTTCTGACGAGCCGTGTTGTTGGTGGTGGAGCCGCACTCGATGTCCACGGTGCCGTTCTGCACCAGAGGAATACGGTTTTGCGAGGTCACGGGCTGGTACTTCACTTCCAGCGCGGTCAGGCCCAGTTGCTTCTGGATGTCCTTGAGGATGCGCTCACCCATTTCGGTATGGAAGCCCACATATTTGCCATTGCCCAGCGTATAGCCCAGGCCGGACGACTCACGCACGCCCAGAGTGACGCTGCCGGTGGACTTGATCTTGGCCAGGGTGTCATTGGCCTGTGCAAACACGGTGCCAGTTGCCAGTGCGGTTACGGCGATGGCCAACAAATGCTTCTTCATACGGATCTCCTATTGGTAAGGACCAAAAACGCTTGCCACTCCTTAACGCATCGCCCTTTGTGAGGGTGGACAGGTTGCGTTAACAAATGTACCGCACACATTGTGCAGTCATGAAGATGGCTGAATTGCAATCATTTCTAAGACTTTTCCCGTAGGGAATTCAGGAAGGCAACCACCTACTCACCGCCTCAATCTTGTGTTGCAAAGCAGCACCTCTTTTTGTGCAAGCTGCGAACTCTAATGCTTTCGTGATTTCACAAGCCAATGCCGATGGCAAAAATCCTTATGCGCAACTTGCATATTCAGTATTTACCCGATGCATAACATTAGGGTTTCCACCAGTAAAACGCCCAAAATCACTAAAACCTAGTCACACAAGCAAGAAAAGGGCCAATTGGCCCTTTTGGAAGAAAAACAACACTCGGCCGGGTTACACAGCCTTGACCTCGCCACCTGCAATCTCGCCCTGCTCCTTGAGGAAGTTCCAGAGCGCGGCAGCTCCTCCCTGGGGCGCATCGCCCGTGGGTTTCTCCCGATAGGCCCGCACTTCCATATCCATCTGGAAACCGGTCACGCCCTCGGGCACGGCACGCACCAAGCGGCCGGACTCCAGCTCGCCACGCACCGCGCTATAGGGCAAAAAGGCCACGCCATGCCCTTCAAGCGCCATGGCCTTGAGGCCTTCGGCCATATCGGTTTCATAGACTCGCTCGAGGTGCACGGCCTCGGACGCCTCCTTGAGGATCAGCTCCGTCACGCGGCCCAGATAGGCGCCGGCGGCATAGCCCAGGTATGGCAGCGGCTGGCCCTGGCGGCCGGGCAGCGCAAAGATGGGGTTGCCGTTCTCGTCGGGCTTGGAGTAGGGAGCCAGCACCTCATGCCCCAGGCTCACCATTTCATAGCGCGCAGGGTCCAGCTGGAAAGGCTGAGAAGAGTGGTAGTAGGCGATCAGCAGATCGCAGCCGCCTTCCACGAGGCGCATCACCGCATCGTGCACATTGAGGGCGAACAGACGGCTGCGGAAAGGGCCGAACTTCTCATGCACGGCCGACACCCAGTTCGGGAAGAACGTGAACGCCAGTGTATGCGGCACGGCAAAGCCCACCATGCCCTTGCCGGCACTGACGTGGGCACGCAGCATGGTCCGGGTGCTCTGCAGGGACTGCAGAATCTCCAGCGCCTGCTCGTACATGGTCTTGCCTGCTGGCGTCAGTCGCGTCGGGTACGAGCTTCTGTCGACCAGATCCGTGCCCGCCCAGGCCTCCAGTGCCTGGATGCGGCGCGAGAACGCAGGCTGCGTCACATGGCGCAGCTGGGCCGAGCGGCTGAAACTGCGGGTTTCAGCAAGGCTGACAAAATCTTCAAGCCATTTGGTTTCCATAGACTCTCATTATCCGCTGCCCTGCACCAAAGCTGTGCAACGGAGGTAATCCTTGTTGGCTGCTAAACGGGACGCAGCACGGACTCGGCGCCAAGCCCACCGTGCTCGTCAGACCCTAGGGTAATGCCTGCTGCACGACGTAAGCCATGCGACATAGATACCTTGATAATATTTGCTCACATCTATCCGGTGTGTCTACTCGCTCCAAGCCATCCCGGTGCACAACGCCGTGAAGGTCAAGGAACAACATAAGGACTTGCGCCAACAAGAATGCAACGACGGCCTGCCTCCTGAGGCAATCGTCCTGCCTGAACCCGTTTTGCGCAAGTCGTGAACATAAGGGCATTTTCATCGAGTGCGCGCGGATCACGCCATTCAGGCGAGCTGCCCTGACCCCTGTGTGTTTTTCTGACTTTCCGCGTTCATGTCCTCCACTCCTCCCGAGACCGATGGTGGCGCCGATACCGGCGCGCGCCCGGACGAGCCTCGCTCCCTGCGCATTGAAGACTGGCTGACCGTGATCATCATGGCCGCTCTGGCCTTGATCACCTTTGCCAATGTGCTGGTGCGCTATTTCACCAACTCCTCCTTCGCCTGGACCGAGGAAATCTCGGTCTTTCTGATGATCTTGCTGGCCCTGGTCGCAGGCTCTGCCGCCGTGGCGCGCAATCAGCATATCCGCATCGAATTCTTCTCGGACAGCGGCTCCGTCCAGCGCCGCAAGGCCCTGGCCCGTTTCGGCTCGCTGATGGTGGCGCTGCTGTTTGCCATCATTGCCGTGCTCAGCGTGCGCGTGGTCTGGGACGACTTCCGCTTCGAGGAAACCTCGCCCGGCATCGGCGTGCCGCAGTGGTGGTATTCGATCTGGCTACCCGTAGTCTCGGCCCTGATCACACTGCGCGCCATCGGCCTGTTCATCCGCCAGGGCAAGCCCGGTGCCTTCCCTGACGAGCCCGTGGAAAAAGACCACAGCAAGGAGATCGCATGATCGCCACCTTGCTGTTTGTGGCCTTTCTGGGCCTGATGTTCATCGGCGTGCCCATCGGTGCGGCCCTCGGTCTGGCCGGGGCGGCCGCGATTGCCCTGGCCAATGCCGATACGCAGTGGTTCGGCCTGCTGGCCGTGCCGCAGAATTTCTATGCCGGGCTGGGCAAATATCCGCTGCTGGCCATTCCCATGTTCGTGCTCGTGGGCTCCATCTTCGATCGCTCGGGCGTTGCCCTGAGGCTGGTGAACTTTGCCGTGGCCATCGTGGGCCGCGGCCCTGGCATGCTGCCGCTGGTGGCAATTGCCGTGGCCATGTTCCTGGGCGGCATCTCCGGCTCCGGGCCGGCCAATGCGGCGGCCGTGGGCGGCGTGATGATTGCCGCCATGAGCCGCGCGGGCTATCCCAAGAGCTTCTCGGCCAGCGTGGTCGGAGCGGCCGCAGCGACGGACATTCTGATTCCGCCCTCGGTGGCTTTCATCATCTACTCGGTGCTGGTGCCAGGCGCTTCGGTACCGGCCCTTTTCGCGGCCGGCATGATTCCCGGCGTGCTGGCGGGTATCGCGCTCATCATTCCCGCCGTGTGGATGTCGCGCAAGCACAAGATGGGCGCGCTCGAAGCCTCCATGCCCCGCCCGCCGTTCTGGAAGAGTCTGCGCGAAGCCTCCTGGGGTCTGGCAGCTCCGGTGCTGATCCTGGGCGGCATGCGCATGGGCTGGTTCACCCCCACCGAGGCCGCCGTGGTTGCCGTGTTCTACGGGCTGTTCGTCGGCATGGTGATTCACCGCACCATCGGCGTGCGCGACCTCTTTCCGATTCTGCGCGAAGCGGGCGAGCTGTCGGCCGTGATCCTGCTGGTGGTGTCGCTGGCCGGTATTTTTGCCTTCTCGCTGTCCACCCTGGGCGTGATCGATCCGGTGGCCAATGCCATCGTGAATTCCGGTCTCGGCGAATACGGCGTGCTGGGTCTGCTGATCCTGCTGCTGATCACCGTGGGCATGTTCCTGGACGGCATCTCGATCTTCCTGATCTTTGTGCCGCTGCTGCTGCCCATCATGAATCACTACCAGTGGGACCCCGTCTGGTTTGGCGTGATCCTCACGCTCAAGGTGGCACTGGGCCAGTTCACGCCGCCGCTGGCCGTGAACCTGATGGTCAGCTGCCGCATCGCCGGCGTGCGCATGGAGTCCACCGTGCGCTGGGTCGGCTGGATGCTGCTGTCCATGTTCGTCGTGATGATTCTGGTCATTGCCTTCCCGCAGCTCGCTCTGTGGCTGCCCGCAAAGATGGGGTACTAGCACCCCTGAGCGGCTTTGCCGCTTCCCCTCTCTCTTCGGGAGGGGACGACACCAGCGCGGCGGGGCGGCCCTTGCGCGGTGTCTGCTGAGATGGGCCGTGCTTATTCAATGTGCAATGCATCTAACAAGCAAAGCATTTTTTCGTTTCTAAAAGGGAGACAAACCAAATGAAACTTCGTACCTTCCTCGCATCCGCCGTGGCGACAGCCGCCGCACTGGCTTTTGCATCGCCCATGGCCATGGCCCAGGCCAAGTACAAGAGCGAATACCGCATGTCTCTGGTGCTGGGCACGGCCTTCCCCTGGGGCAAGGGTGGCGAGCTGTGGGCCGACAAGGTGCGCGAACGCACCCAGGGCCGCATCAACATCAAGCTCTACCCCGGCACCTCGCTGGTGCAGGGCGACCAGACGCGTGAGTTCTCTGCGCTGCGCCAGGGCGTGATCGACATGGCCGTGGGCTCGACCATCAACTGGTCGCCCCAGGTCAAGTCGCTGAACCTGTTCTCCATGCCCTTCCTCTTCCCCAACTTCAAGGCCGTGGATGCCGTGACCCAGGGCGAAGTGGGCCAGGAAATCTTCAAGACCCTGGAAAAAGGCGGCGTCGTGCCTCTGGCCTGGGGTGAGAACGGCTACCGCGAAATCTCCAACTCCAAGCACGCCATCAAGACGCCTGCCGACCTCAAGGGCATGAAGATCCGCGTCGTGGGCTCGCCTCTGTTCCTGGACACCTTCACGGCCCTGGGCGCCAACCCCACGCAGATGAGCTGGGCCGATGCCCAGCCAGCCATGGCCAGCGGCGCCGTGGACGGCCAGGAGAACCCCATCGGCGTGTACATGGCGGCCAAGCTGCAGTCCGTGGGTCAGAAGCATCTGACCATGTGGGGCTATATGAACGACCCGCTGATCTTCGTCGTCAACAAGGACGTCTGGGCCAGCTGGACGCCTGCCGACCAGGCCATCGTCAAGCAGGCCGCGCTGGATGCTGCCAAGGAAGAAATCGCCATTGCACGCAAGGGCCTGGTCGAGGCCGACAAGCCTCTGCTCAAGGACCTCGCCGGCCTCGGCGTAACGGTGACCACGCCTAACGCTGCCGAGCGCGAAGCCTTTGTCAAGGCCACCCGCCCCGTCTACGACAAGTGGAAGAGCCAGATCGGCGCACCGCTGGTCGACAAGGCCGAAAAGGCCATTGCTGCCAGCCAGAAATAAGCTCCCCCCTGAGCCGCTACGCGGCGTCCCCCTCTCTCTTCGGGAAGGGGGGCGACACCCTCGCTGCGGGGTGGCCCTTGCTTGGTGTCACTGGTTTGGTCCGCGCCAGCTTCATGGCGCCGCAGATAGTAAAAATCCCCGCCAGAGCGATCTGCGCGGGATTTTTTATTGCTATGCATATCGAAGCTGATAGCGCTTATTACCAAATGATTTCAATAAAGAAATTATCTGGAATCCCTAAAAATCAAGCGCAAGCAGCTTTCAATTCAATAGCACTCAGATCGGCGAAACCAAGGGCTTGCCATCCAGATGGCAGCGCATATTGGCGATGAAGCGGTCCACCGAGTTCTGCACGGCCTCGGGCGACCAGCCGCCCACATGGGGCGTCAGCACCACGGCGTCCAGATCGATCAGCTCCTGCGGCGGCTGCGGCTCGCTTTCGTAGACATCCAGTCCGGCACCGGCCAGACGGCCTGCACGCACGGCGTCGGCCAGCGCTGCGGTATCGACCACCGAGCCGCGCGCGATATTCACCAGCACGCCTTTTTCGCCCAGCGCATCGAGCACCTCGGCATTGATCAGATGGCGCGTGCCCGCGCCACCCGGCGTGGCCACCAACAGCACATCGGCCCAGGCAGCCAGCGCCAGCAGATCGTCGAAGTACTGGTGCTCGACACCCTCGCGCGGCTTGCGGTTGTGATAGCCGACGGGCATGTCGAAGGCGGCCGCGCGCCTGGCGATCTTGGCGCCGATCTGGCCCAGACCCACGATGCCCAGGCGCTTGCCCGAGACATTGGCCGGCAGCGGCAGGGCCGAGCGCCAGATGCCGGCGCGCGTGGCCTTGTCCAGCTTGACGATGCCGCGCACCGCGGCGATCAGCAGGCCCATGGCGTGGTCGGCCACGCAGTCGTCGTTGGTGCCCACACCGTTGCCGACGGCAATCCCGTGCGCCTTGGCATGGGCCACATCGATGTTCTCGTAGCCCGCGCCCATGGCGCAGACCAGCGAAAGCCCGGGCATGCGCTTCATCTGCGCGGCCGACAGACCCGTCGCACCAATCGTGCACACGCATTTAACGCGCGCGCCGTGGGCGGCGATTGCGGCCTCGGCCTGATCGGCATCAGGCGCATAGATCACATCAAAGTCGGCAAAGGTCTGCTCCATCTGCTGCAGATGGGCGGGGACCTGGAGATTCAGAACTAGCAGGGCAGGCTTCATGGCAGGAACGCGGCGCTTTCATGGAAAACGCCTATTTTGAGCAGGCTACGCTAGCCCTGCCCGCGCATGGTCAAAGCCTGCCCAATCCGCGGGTCACAGATCCAGCACCAGACGGCCGGACCTGGCACGCGAGCAGCAAGGCAGGAACTGGTCGTTGGCCGCTTGCTCGTCTTCGGTCAGATACATATCGCGGTGATCAGGCTGGCCCGAGATGACGCGCGTCAGGCAGGTGCCGCAGACGCCCTGTTCGCACGAGGTCTGAACGCAGACGCCTATGGACTCCAGCGCCTGCACCACTGTCTGCGCCGGCGTGACGCGCACCACCTGGCCGCTGCTGGCGACCTCCACCTCAAAGCTTTCGTCGTCGGCGCGGTGCTCCACTTCAGCGGCAAAGAACTCGTAGTGCAGCTGCTCGGCAGGCCAGCCGACCTCTCGCGCCGTGTCGAGCACGGCGTCCATGAAGCCCTTGGGTCCGCAAACATACAGATGCTGACCCTGCTCTCTTTGCTGCAGCAATTCGCTCAAACCCAGCGACGACTTTCCATTCACGTCATCCACATGGATCTGTGCCTTGTCAGCCCATTGCGCAGTCTCGATGGTCTGGGCAAACGCCATGCGCTCGCGCGAGCGGCCACAGTAGTGCAAGGCGAACTCCGCACCGTCACGCGCCAGCTTGCGCGCCATGGCCAGAATCGGCGTGATGCCTATGCCGCCTGCCAGCAGCAAATGCTTGCGGGCCGGTGCATGCAGCTCGAAATGGTTGCGCGGGTGGCTGATGGTAATCTGCTGGCCGGCCTGCAGCTGCTCGTGCACAGCGGCCGAGCCACCGCGCGAGGCGGGCTCGCGCAGCACGGCAATCACATAGCGATCCAGCTCGGCGGGATCGTTGCTCAGCGAATACTGGCGCACCAGCCCTCCGGGCAGGTGCACATCGATGTGCGAGCCAGCGCTGAACGGTGCCAGACTGGCGCCTTCCAGAGCCCGCAACTCCAGGCTGCAGATACCAGCTGCCTGCTCCTGCTTGTGCGCAATGCGCACCTCGAACGTGGTTTCAGTCTTCATCTCGGGTTCTTCTCTTTTGCTTGTGCGTCGCTAGGCCACCGCCTGCGAGGCTTGCGCGCCGGCCCGGCGCAACCGCTCAATCACGCGCCGCGCGCGGTTGGGCCCCACATCCACGTGGATATCCACCACGGCGCGTGAACCAAACCGTTGCTGGTTGCGGAACTGGGCTTCGATGACCACCTTGTCTTCCTCGAAGGTGGCAGCCGTCTGATCAATCACCAGCTGTGTGGTGTCCTGCATCTGCGGATGCGGATTGGTCGCAATCGTCCAGAAGTAATGCGCGCTGGTCTCCGTCTCCGGCGTCACGCCGTGAAAGCCGCGCATATGGAATCCTTCGCGCGCCGGGTTGTCCAGTCTGTCCTGGCCCGCATCCATGGCACCGGTCCAGATACGCACATGCGAGGGATGAAACTCCACTTCCTGCCAGCGGTCGATGCGGCCCTGAAAAGGCCAGGCCTGTGCATAAGTAGGCGGAGGGTCCGAATCCGGCATCCAGCGCACCACCCTCACGCTGTCCCCGTCCTGGCTGACCTTGAGATCTGCGTTCATATGCACGCGGGCGTTGCCGCCGATGGTCTTGAGGTGCACATAGCCCAGATGGCTCAGGTCCAGCAGGTTGTCGTGAATCAGCTGATACGGAGCGTCGTAGTGGTACACGCCGCCGCCAAAACGATATTGCGGGTCGCTGTGCACGGCATAGGCCGGCGGCTCGGAGCCCGGCACTGAATCCGGCGTCGCGCCCATCCAGATCCAGAGGATCTGGTCGCGCTCGCGCAGCTCGAAGGACTTCACGCAGGCCTTGGCCGGAATCCGTTCCTGGCCCGGTATTTCCAGGCACTGCCCCTCATGGCTGAAGAGCAGGCCATGGTAGCCGCAGCGCAGACCCGCAGCCTCCACCGTGCCGCAGGACAGCGGCAGCTCGCGGTGGCAGCAGCGATCCTCAAGCGCCGCGACCCGGCCATCTTCCGTGCGGAACAGGACCACCGGCTGACCCAGCAAGGTGCGCGCCACCGGCTGGTCCTTCAGTTCCCAGGCAAAGCCCGCCACATACCATTGATCCAGCGGAAAGGCCGGCGCGGCTGCGCTCAGAGTGTGAGAAATCTGGTTCATTGAAGTCTCCCTGGTCAATGAGCGGCCACTGTTTCGGAAGCAGCACGCCGGTGCGCGACCTGCGGGCCGGCAATGCGGTGCATGGACACGATGACGGCAGCCAGGACAAACGCCATGCCATAACCCAGGTACAGCTGATCGGGCGACCAGGCCGCATCCAGCAGGCCGCCCGCCACCAGCGGCGACACGATCGCACCGATGCGGCCGATGCCGATGCCCCAGCCCACACCGGTGGCGCGCACATCGCTGCCGTAAACCACTGGCGCAATCGCATAGAGGCCGGCCACGCAGGCGTTCACGAACACGCCAATCAGGAAGGCCAGCGTGTACGACATCCACAGCGCACCGGAGCTGCCCACCAGAAAGCACAGCAACACTGCCGTCACCAGCATGAAGACCGCCAGCGCACGGTGAATCGCAAAGCGCGCCGCCAGCAGGCCCAGCAAGGTCGCGCCCAGGATGCCGCCCAGGCTCAGCAGCACGCCCGTGGTTACGCCCTGCTCGGGCGTCAGGCCCGAGGCCGCCAGCAGCTTGGGAGTCCAGCTCATCACGAAATAGAAGCCGAACATCACCGAGAAGAAGGACAGCCAGACCAGCACCGTGGGGCGCAGCAGTTTGGGAGACAGCAGCTGCAAAGGCCCCATGCGCTTGCTTTCACCGCTGCCTGCCACCACGGCCTGAGGCAGGGAGCCCAGTGCGGGCAGGCCCATCTTGCGGATCAGTACATTGAGACGCTGCAACGCATTGGCGGGCCGCTTGACCAGCAGAAAGTCCATGGACTCCGGCAAGGCAAACCAGGCCAGAACCAGCACCGCCAGCGTGGAGCAACCGCCGAACATGAAGACGGAGCGCCAGCCATGGTGGGCCAGCAGCCAGACCGCAATGCTGCCGCCGATGGTTGCGCCCAGCGCATAGCCGGTCGATTGCAGCGTGACCGCCAGACTGCGCCAGCGCAGCGAGGCATATTCGCTGGCAATCACGTTGCTGCAGGCCAGAATGCCGCCCACGCCCAGGCCCGTGATCACGCGCAGCACCGCAAGCTGCGTCGGTGTCTGGCTCCAGGCCGAAGCCAGCATGCCCAGCCCGGACACGGCCAGGCACAGCAGGATCATGGGACGGCGCCCCAGCTTGTCGGCCATGGGCGCCAGCAGCAAAGAACCTGCGGCCATGCCGAAGAGGCCGGCACTGAGCAAAAAGCCCAGCTCCGAGCCGCTGAGCTTCCAGTGCCCAGACACCGCCGATGCCGTGAAGGCCATCACCAGCACGTCAAAGCCATCGATCATGTTCAGGGCCATGCATACCGCGATGACCGACCATTGGAAGGTCGTCATCGGCCGCTGGTCCAGATGCGCACGCAAATCCTGTTCCATCGTTGTCTCCTTGTTTTTTATCATTGATTCAGTATACTGAATCACATTCAGTTTACTGAATGAACTCTTGATCCAGCACAAGTGAATTCCTTAGTCGTGCCGGTTCACCGCCGGCGCTGGCCGGCTTGATCGTGGTGGAGCCGCAGCGCCAGAACGGGCTGCTAGTCGTTGATCACCGCTTGCTCGCCGACTTCAGTGCTGTCGTGCAACTGCACGAACTTGCGCAGCAGACGCTTGAACTCCGCCTGCTCCTCGGGCTCCAGCGCGGAAAGCATGCGCTGCTGCAGCTCGTAGACATTGGGCACAAACGCGGCCAGCATGGCTTCGCCCTCGGTGGTCAGACTCAAACGGCGCTGACGCCTTGGCAGCAGCTCGCGATGAATCCAGCCTTTGCTTTCCAGACGCGCAGCGATATCGGCCGTGGTCGAGTTGTCCAGTGCGACAAGACGCGCCAGCGTCACCTGGTCGATGCCGGGAGACTCCTGCAGCATGCGCAGGATGGCGTATTGAACCGGCGTCACATCGGGTCCCAGCACTTCTCGAAACAGCAGCGCAGCAATCTGCTGGGCTCGTCGAATCAGATGACCTGGCTGGTCGTAGAGATCCAGGGAAAGTGGGTTGGGTGTGGTGGGTGATTCCATGCAGCAGCGTAGCAAGGGCAGCGCTGACTATGGACAGCGCTGACTCCGATTCGGGGAGCTGCAAGATTACTCCATCCACATACATGATCTGCCCCTACCTGCCGCCGCTCAAGCCAGCGCCGCAACGCGCGACTCGTTTTTCTCCTCGTCGATCAGGCGCTCGATGATCTTGCGCGACTGCACGCCGCCGGCATCGATATTGAGCTTGAGCAGTTGACGCTGCGGATAGTCCTCGAGATTGCGCTGCTGCAGCTCCAGCATCTCCAGGTCTTCGCTGAAGATCTTGTGCTGGCCCTGCTTGATGGCCGCCGTCACCGATGCATCGCCGGGATTGAACTTGCGCGCCATGCCCCAGAAGTACCACATGCTGCCGTCGGTCTCGGGCGTGATGAAGTCCACCACCATGCTGTAGACCTTGTGCTCGTCCGCTGCGTCATAACCGCCCTTGCCGGTATGTGCCACACCGACTTCGATCAGCACATGGCTGGGAGGGGTGAAGCGACAGACCTGCCAGCGGTCCACAGGCACGTCATCGGCCAGACCATTGCTGCGCAGAGCCATCTTCCAGAACGGGGGCGCCTCGATGTTCTCCATGAAGCGGCTGGTGACCACTTCGCTGTCGCCTATGACTTCAGTCTTGCAGGGCGTCTCGTCGATCTCGGCCTGACCGATGCTGCTGGCATGCACATAGGTCTCATGGGTCAGGTCCATGAGATTGTCGACCATCAGGCGATAGTCGGCCTTGATGTGGAACAGGCCGCCGTCATAGGCCCACTCGGGGTTGTCATGCCATTGGAGATCCGGGATCAGCGCTGCATCGGCCGCATCCTTGTCGCCCGGCCATACCCAGACAAAGCCATAACGCTCTTCCACCGGATAGCTCTTGATGGCAGGAAAACCGCGCACGCGCTGGCCGGGCATGGCAACCGTCTTGCCGTCGCAGCCCATCTCCAGTCCGTGATAGCCGCAGACCAGCTTGCCTTCGCAGACGCGGCCCAGCGACAGCGGAGCTCCGCGATGCGGACAGAAGTCTTCGACAGCGGCCATCTTGCCTTCCAGGGCGCGATAGAAAACCATGCGCTCACCACAGATCTGGCGCCCCAGCGGCTTGTCCGTGACCTCGGCTGCGGTGGCCGCCACATACCAAGTGTTGCGGGGATAAATGGCTTGTGCCTGATGGTTCATCGTGGATGTCTCCTTGTATTTATCGGTCGGGGGTTGGATCCGGGCGCAGCCTGCGGCGCAGCAGACCGGCCGTCAACGGCTAGCGCGAATCAGTTGCGCACCGGGTACGCGCGTGGTCTCGGGCGAGCGCATGGCTTCGCGCAGATTGCGCCGCGCAATGCGCGAGTGCTCTTTCATCAGCGCCTCGGCACGCGCGCCTTCGCGGTGCTCGATGGCGTCAATCACTTCACGGTGCTGCTCCTGCGCCAGAATCAGGCTGCGAAGCGCGCGCGGAGACTCGGAGTCGGCCACCACAAAGCCCGAGGGGGAGGCAAAGGGCAGGCGCTTGACCCGCTCCAGCTCGCGCTGCATGAAGCTGCTGCCCGACATCTCCAGCAGGATGTCGTGAAATTCGGAGTTCAGGGCCACATAGGCGGAAAACGCTTCGTCGCCCCAGTTCTGGGCATCCAGCACACGGTCGATGGCATCCAGACAGCGCGTGGCCCGCGCCAGCAGGGCTTCATCCACCCCGCGCTCGGCCGCCATGCGCGCCGCCAGGCCTTCCAGCGTGCCGCGCAGCTCGATGGCGTCCGACACATCGGCCTCGGACAGCACGCGCACCTTGTAGCCGCGCCCGCCAGCCGTGGCTTCCAGCATGCCCTCCTGCTCAAGCCGCATCAGTGCTGCACGTATGGGAGTACGGGAGATGCCCAGACGCTCTGCCAGCACCAGCTCGGAGATGCGCTCGCCGGCTGCCATCTCGCCGGCAAGAATCATTTCACGCAGCTGCAGCTGCGCCTTCACGACCTGGGAATGGTTTTCTTCCGCTGCAGCAGCGGTGGCAAGGGAGGGTGGCATGTCTCGCGGGGTATTTAGTTTTTGGCAGACGGAAGAAATGTATACATAAAAATCAAAAAACAGCGATTTAATTGCAAAATCAAGGGTAAACACCTAACTACATGTATACATAAAAGCAAAGCAGTCAAAAAAAAAGCCACTCGAAGGTGGCTTATCAAACGTCTGGCAAAGTTGTCCGCACTCAGGCAGGAATCTCCGTTGACTCCGCCTGGTTGAGCTGCATATTCCACATGCTGGAGTAACGCCCTCCGGCGGCCAGCAGCTCCTCGTGCGTGCCGCGCTCGATGATTCGGCCGCTGTCCATGACCAGGATTTCATGCGCGTCGACCACGGTAGACAGGCGGTGGGCAATGACCAGAGAGGTCTTGCCCTGCGCCGCGCTGCGCAGCTCGTTCTGGATGGCGCGCTCGTTGGCGCTGTCCAGTGCCGAAGTTGCTTCGTCGAAGATCAGAATCGGCGGATTCTTGAGCAGGGTGCGCGCGATGGCCACACGCTGCTTTTCACCGCCCGAGAGCTTGAGGCCGCGCTCGCCCACTCGCGTGGCATAGCCCTGGGGCGTGCGCTCGATGAAGTCATGGATGCGTGCGGCCTTGGCCGCTGCAACCACCTGCTCCTGCGTGGCGCCCGGTTGCCCATAGGCAATGTTGTAGGCCACCGTGTCGTTGAACAGCACCGTGTCCTGCGGAACGATGCCCACGCAGTGCCGCACGCTGCTCTGGGTCACCGTGCGGATGTCCTGCCCGGCAATGCGCACATGACCGCCCTGCACGTCATAGAAGCGAAACAGCAGACGCGCCAGCGTGCTCTTGCCCGAACCAGAGGGACCGACCACGGCCACGGTCTTGCCTGCAGGAATGGTGAAGCTCACATCGTGCAGGATGGGGCGCGCGCTATCGTAGGCGAACTGCACGTTCTCAAATCGCACTTCGGGCGGCGGATTGTCGATCTGCAAGGGCTGAGCGCCAGGCGCATCGGACACTTCTCGCTCCTTGTCCATGAGGGTGAACATGCGGTTCAGGTCGGTCAGGCTCTGCTTGATCTCGCGGTAGATGACGCCCAGGAAATTCAGCGGGATATAGAGCTGAATCATGAAGGCGTTGATCATGACCAGATCGCCCAGCGTCAGCCTGCCGTCGACCACGCCCTGCGTCGCCCGCCACAGAATGGCCACCAACGCAGCGCCGATGATGAGCTGCTGGCCGCAGTTGAGCATGGACAGCGTGGTCTGGCTCTTGAGCCGCACGCGGCGCAGGTTTTCAAGGTTCTCGTCATAGCGTGCGGATTCGAACTGCTCGTTGTTGAAGTACTTGACGGTCTCGTAGTTCAGCAACGAATCAATGGCCTTGGTATGGGCCGCCGACTCCTGGGCATTGGCCTCTTTTCTGAAGCGGGTGCGCCATTCCGTCACGGTGACCGTGAAGCCGATATAGAACACCAGCGCTGCCAGGGTGATGACGGCAAACCAGATGTCGAAACGCACGGCCAGAATGCCTAGCACTAGGGCCATTTCAATCAGCGTGGGCAGTATGGAGTAGAGCGAATACGAGATCAGCGACTCGGTGCTGCGCACGCCGCGCTCGATGTCGCGCGTCATACCACCGGTCTGACGCTCCAGATGAAAACGCAGGCTCAGGGCATGCAGATGCTCGAAGGTCGACAGCGCGATCGAGCGCGATGCCCCCTGCGTGGCCTTGGAAAAGACCAGATCCCGCAGCTCGGTGAACATGGTGGAGGAAAAACGCAGCAATCCATAGGCCGCCAGCAGGCCCACGGGGACCACCAGCACGGCCTGCGCCTGCCCGGGCTTGATATCCAGCGCATCGACCAGATGCTTGAGCAAGATGGGCACGCCCACATTGGCCAGCTTGGCGCAGATCATGAACACCAGCGCTGCCAGCGCATGCCATTTGTAGCGCCAGATATAGGGAAAGAGGCGACGCAGCGTGGCGCCGTCTGACTGGTTTGCCGCTATTGCGGCTTCTTCAGGGGTTGCAGGTAACTGTGAACGCATTGTGGGGCTGTGTCGCCCTGCTGGCAGTCGGAGCCGCGGTAGAGGGCGTCTATTTCTATAACGGGAATCTGGGTACCTGCGAATTCTGCCTGTCCCGTCACTTTTGCGCTCACCCAGACCAGGGTGAAGGGCTGCAGCAACTCTCTGTCATACGGGCCAGCACCGCAGGCCTTGAAGAAGCTGGCCTCGCGCGGCCAGGACAGAAAGCCCTGTTCGCTGAACCCTGCAAGCAGCAGAACCATGCAATCGCGCTGCTCGCTGACGGCCTTTAGAACGTGTTGACGATCTCTACGCAGCCGCGTTGGAGCGCAATCGGGATGAGTTCGAAGCGATGGCTCGCAGCTTGCACTAGGGTGCAAGCAAGAGACAGCGCACAGAAATCGCCCGATTTCGCTCCAACCCTTCGGGACAGGGACTTTGCGGACGCCCGGTCAGGGGCGGTCTGCGGCGTTACGAATCCTCGCAATAGCACAGCTATTGCTGCGGTATCGCGCCTTGCATCCCATCCCGCAAAGCCACTGTCGTGGCGCGAGGAGATCGTCAACACGTTCTTAGGGTGCGCAACCCGCCAGCCCAGCAGACACGCGCATTCAGTGCACCGGCCTGCAAGGCCTGCCGCGGAGACAGCTCGGTGAACGGCCCCGCCAGTGCCGCTGCACCGGTCAAGGGCTCCGGATGGCAAGATGGCTGTACGGCCTGTACAAGTGGCTTGAGCGGCGTTGTGGATGACACGTCGCCGCTCCCCGACATTGGGGCTTTTACCGGATGGCTGCTGCAGGCCGTCAGCATGACACTCAGGCATCCACAGATCCACCACAAACACCGTCCCATAGTTACCCCCTACTTACTTGCCCGAACCGTCGTTAGTGGCTTTCTCCCGTCAACATGGTAGAAACCCGATGTTGAGGGACAATTCCATCTTTCCATTCGTGTCACAGATTTCCATGCCCCCCCGTTCGCCCGACCTTCCCAGCGTTGCCCTGCCCGCCGACAAGGAACTGGTTCTCAAAGTCGTGCCCATGCCTGCCGATGTCAATGCCAATGGCGACATCTTCGGTGGCTGGGTCATGGCGCAGGTGGACCTGGCCGGCTCGGTGCTGCCGCAGCGTATCAGCCATACCCGCATGGTGACCGTGGCCGTCAACGAATTCATCTTCAAGCAACCCGTGCGCGTGGGCGACATTCTGTCCTTTTACGCTGGCGTGCAGCATGTAGGCCGCACTTCGGTCGCCGTGGATGTGGAGGTCTTTGCCGAGCGTTTTTCCGACCAGGGCAAATATGTGAAGGTGACCGAAGCCCGTCTTACCTATGTGGCCATTGATGCCACCGGCAAGCCCCAGTCTCTGCCGGATACTGAGCAGACGCGCGCCTGGCGCGAAAAAATCGAGGCTCAGGCGGCCGCCAAGAGCTGATCCACGCCATCGAGCATGAAAAAAGCGACCTCTGAAGGTCGCTTTTTTCATGGGCTGTGCGCAGAGATTCAGGCGACTGCAGCGCTACCCGTGGTTTCACTGCTGCTGGCCGCAGCCGCCGCCTGGCTGCTGGTGCTGGCGGCACTGCTCTTGTTCCAGGCCGAAGCGGAGGTGCTGGCAGCACTGCTGTTGCTGGAGCTGGTTCCGGCCTCGATCTGCCCCGTCAGCTCCCCGCCCTCTTCGATTACCACCTTGCCATAGCGGATCTTGCCGCTGACCTTGCCGGAGCCATAGATCACCAGCTTTTCACGGACGGTGAGCGAGCCGTCGAACTTGCCGTGGATTTCTGCGATATCGATCTCGGCCGTGCCATGAAAAGCACCCTGCTCGGCGATCTTGATGACGCGGGAATTCATGGTCGCCTCGACCGTTCCTTCCACAACCAGGGTGTCGCAATCCGTGATCTCCACGCCCTTGAGCTTGATGTTCGGGCCGACGGTAAGCTTGCTGCCACCGGTTTCCTCTGCCACAGGCGCAGCAGGGGCCGCCGAGGCGCGCATGGAGCTGGAAGGCGCCGTGCCAAGGCCTGCACTGCTCAAGGAGCTGGCACCCGATGTCGCTGTGGCATTCGCTGTCGAAAGCCCGGTGACGGAATTGCGTGGAGGAAAGCTATCGTTTTCACGTTTGCCGAAGAACGGGTTTTGCACAGCCATGGCAGGAATCTCCTAGTCAGAAAACGCCATCCTATGCAGCATAAGCAGCAACATTTGCCCTTATCTCGCAATAACGGTAAGCAAAGCTTTCACAAGTTTCAGTTACTTGCATGCATTGCCTGATCTCACACAATGAAAGATCTTGCTGCATCCGGGCAAGCATTCACTTGCCTTGTTTTTACGCATTTCGATCTCTACCCCATATTTCGCAAGCGCCAGACGCTCTCTTTTCTGAACAGCGTCAAGAGACGATATAGGCGGCCGTGCCGGTAGACAGCAACTCGCCGTCCACGGACAGAAACTCCATCTGGGTATTCGCCACCCGAGAGCCCAGTCGCAGCACTCTGGCGGTGAGCAGAAACTCCTTGCCGATGCCGGGGCGCATATAGTCCACACGCAGATCGATCGTTCCCAGCCGGGAAAACCGATGCAGTCTTTGCGCGGGCGTATCGTCCATATGCTTGGCCGCAATGGCCGCCATCACAGCCAGCCCGCCCATGGAATCGAGGCCGGCGCTGATCACACCGCCATGAATGCGTTGGTAGGCCGAATGTCCGATCAGATCAGGTCGCATGGCGATATGCCCCTGCACCAGCGTGGGCGTGATCTCTCCGATTTTCAGACCGATCGTCTGGTTGAAGGCCACGCGCGTTTCAAAGATCTCGCGCAAGCCGCAGATGAACTCAGGCTCGAACTGAACGGACTCTACAGCCTCCCGAGCTGAATTGCGGGACGGTACGGACCTGGATGTCATAGGCAACCCTGAAAAATTGGTCAAAGAAAAATCGCCCGACAAGGGGCGATTTTCAGATCGGCACAGGTGCAGACCGGCGAAGCTGACCTGGATTCGACACCTGCCGGAATCAGGGTGGCGCGTTGAGTAAAACCGCCACCCATCGCTGCGCTCGCCTTGCTGCCGCAATGCCTGACTTCAGCACTGGCTGAAGTCAGGGTGGCGTTTTTCCATGAAGGCTGTCAGGGCTTCCTTGGCCGCGGGCTCGCGCAGCATGCGAGCGAAGACCGCGCCCTCTTCCACAATACGCTCGCCCACTGCCTTGGCCTGGCCGCCCTTCATGAGGCGCTTGGTCTCGATCAGCGAGGACAGGGGTTTGCGCGCCAGTTTTCTGGCCTGCGCCTGCGCCACGGCATTGCATTCGCTGGGCGGCACCACGCGATTGATCAGACCCACTTCCAGTGCGGCTTCCGCCATGAAGGGCTCGCCCAGCAGCAAGGCCTCGGCGGCGCGGTGGTAGCCCAGCATTTGGGGCAGAAGCAGGCTGGATGCGGCTTCGGGGCATACGCCCAGGTTGATGAAGGGCAGCGAGAACGCGGCGTTGTCGCCGGCATAGACCAGATCGCAGTGCAGCAGCAGCGTGGTGCCGATGCCCACGGCCGGACCGCAGACCGCAGCAATCAGCGGCTTGGGAAAGGCCGAGACTTCCTGCAGGAAACGCCATACGGGGGCATCGGCTCCCATGGCATTGGGGGTGGCGGCCTGCTTCAGGAAGTCCGCAATATCATTGCCTGCGCTGAAGATGGCGATGTCGCCCTGAAACACCACCACGCGCACGCCTGCGTCGACCTTGGCGGCCGCCAGTGCATCCGCCATCTGGGTGTACATGGCCTCGGTGAAGGAGTTCTTCTTCGCCGCGCGGTTGAAGGTGATGGTGCACACGCCCTCTTCGGTGTGTACCAGGATGTCCTGGCTATCCTCGGTATTGCTCATGGTCTTGCCTTGTGAATGATGTGAACAGCTTGCCGGTCTCGGCGCGCTATTCCTTGTAGTAAACAATCTGGTGGCTGGTCGCCAGCATCTGGCCGGACTGGCTCCACAGCTGGGCCGTCTGGTCGAAAAAGCCGTTGCGGAACTCCTGCCCGCGCGCCTGCGCCAGCAGCAATCCGTCGCCTGTCGCAGCCAGCTCATCGCGTCCTGCATGGAAGTAGACCGTGATGGACACCGTGCCCGCCGGCACGCGCTTGGAGCGGCGCAGCCACGCCCGCGGAAAGAACACGTCGGAGACCGCAGCCAGCGACGCGAAATCCAGCGGACGCGGCGGATTGTCTCTCACCCACAGCCGCGTCAGACTGTCGCGCTCGGCACCGTCCTCCTCACGCGGCAGGATGCCGTCCACAAATCGCATCTCGTAGCGGGTCAGCCACTCGGAGGCCTTGAACAGCGGCGGCACGCGCTCGACCTCGGCAGCAGCCCGGACCTCGGGCATGGGCATATCGCTGACGCTCCAGGTCTGGCGGCGTACCGCAGTCACGGCCGTGGCCGTGGTCACGATCTGCGGCTGACCCTGGGCGTCAGGCTGGGTGATCGTCAGCAGCCAGTGCTGGGTGGAGCGGTTGGTCCGCACCGGGTTGGCGTCGATCTCGAAAGCACCCGGCCCCACGGCTGCCGCATAGTTGACGGTGATGGACAGCGGATCGCCCAGGCACTGCGGGTGCTGCTGAATGGCCTGCACCAGGCTGGCCGCCGTGATGCCGCCATAAGGTCCGACCATATTCCAGTAATCGGGCGACGCCGCGCCCTGGTACTGATTGGGCACTCCCGTAGCAGTCAGCGCTACGGCACGATCAAAGGGGTGGAGGTCTGTGCTCATGATTGGCAGTGTTGCCCAAGGGCGGGAATGAAAGCCGTCAAACAGGTGACTCATGCGGCCCGAACAAGGGTTTGCCTGGGCCGCGATCACCCTCGCGCCAGCTCTGCAGCAAAGGCAGCAGGGGCTGCCACAGCAGTTCGCGCATCTCTTCCTTGAAATACCCCAGATGGCCTATGCGTCCGGCCGGAGCCAGCCCCGGGTCCACACGCTCCAGCGTGCTGGGTGCACTCTTGTACCAGTCCACCAGCGCTTGCACGCTGGCCAGCGACATCATTTCGTCGTCCTCGAAATACAGCGCATGCAAGGGGTAGTGGGCTGCTGCATAGGCCTCGGCCGCCCAGCGCCCCTCCACCCCCATGGCGTACAGAGGATTCAGGCACCAGCGACGCCATTGCCAGATCACGCCTGCCGGCAGATCGCCCACAATGCCCAGCTTGCGTCCGGGAAACGCGCCATACAAGGCCGTGACCAGCGGGGCGACACCCCACCAGAACAGCCTGATCATGCGCCGGGTAGGCGCCGCGTTATCGCGCCAGTAGCCGCTGCCGCTGCCCACGGACAGCAAGCCGTTGATCGGCAGGGGGATGGAAGCCAGCCCCGGCAGTTGCGAGCCCACGCTATGGCCGATCCAGATCAGCGGCTGCTGGGGAAACTGCTGCTTGAGCTGCGCTGCCACCAGCTCGCAGTCCTTGGCCCAGTCCAGCAGGTCGGCCCTGGCGTCGCGCAGCGGCACCTGCAGCGACAGGCCATGGCCGCGGTAGTCGAAGGTGGTGACGCCATAGCCCTGCTCCGCGAGCCATCGGGCAAAGGCCTGGTAATAGCTTTGCTGCACGCCCATGGCGCCAGCCACCACCACCTGCGCCAGCGGCGCTGCCGCCCTGGGCTGACACTGGCGCAGCGCCAGATGGGCCGAACCCACGGAGATGGGCAAGGCCATCTCCGTCCATTGCACGGCAGCTTGCAGCGGAACCGACACAGAGGCTTGCGACTGGGCGGTATGCATGGCGGCTGCGGCGTTCAGACGCGCTCGAAGATGCCTGCCGCGCCCTGACCCATGCCCACGCACATGGTCACCATGCCGTACTTGAGCTGCTTGCGTTGCAGCGCATGCACCACGGTGGCGGCACGTATGGCACCGGTTGCCCCCAGGGGATGGCCCAGTGCAATCGCACCGCCCATGGGGTTGACCTTGCTCTGGTCCAGACCCAGGGTATTGATGACGGCCAGGGACTGGGCCGCGAAAGCCTCGTTGAGCTCGTACCAGTCGATATCGTCCTGCTTGAGACCTGCATAGCGCAGCGCGGCGGGAATGGCCTCGATGGGGCCAATGCCCATGATGGCGGGCGGCACGCCCTTGCTGGCATAGCTGACAAAGCGCGCCAGCGGCGTCAGGCCAAAACGCTTGACAGCATCGCCGCTGGCAATGATCAAAGCACCCGCTCCGTCGCTGGTCTGCGAGCTATTGCCCGCAGTGACCGTGCCGCGCGCCGCAAACACGGTGCGCAGCTTGGCCAGGCCTTCCAGGCTGGTATCGGGGCGCGGGCCTTCGTCCAGACTCACGGTGCGCGTGCTGGCCACGGTTTCGCCTGTGGCGATATTCAGCGTACGGTCGGTGACTTCGATCGGCGTGATCTCGGCAGCGAACTCGCCGGCCTGCTGCGCGGCGATCGCGCGGCGGTGCGATTCGAGTGCAAACGCATCCTGCGCCTCGCGCGAGACCTTCCACTGCTGAGCCACCTTCTCTGCCGTCAAGCCCATACCGTAGGCAATGCCCACATCGCCATCGCGCTCGAAGATGCTGGGCGAGAGGCTGGGCGCATTGCCCATCATGGGCACCATGCTCATGCTCTCCACACCGGCAGCAACCATCACATCGGCTTCACCGACGCGGATACGATCCGCCGCCATGGCAACGGCCGACAGACCGGAGGCGCAGAAACGGTTGACGGTGATGCCGCCGATGCTGGTGGGCAGTCCTGCCAGCACGGCACCGATACGCGCCACGTTCAGGCCCTGCTGGGCTTCGGGAATCGCGCAACCGCAGACAATGTCCTCAATCGCCTTGGGGTCCAGTCCAGGCACCTGGGCCAGCGCCGCCTTGAGCGTGGTGGCCAGCAGATCGTCGGGACGGTAGTTGCGGAAAAAGCCCTTGTGCGAGCGCCCGATGGGAGTGCGCGTGGCCGCAACGATATAGGCGTCTTGTACTTGTTTCATGACCAAATTCCTTGGTTGTCTCTTAGCTCTTTAACCTGTGTGCGAGGCTTCAATGACTTCGCGGCGCATACCAGCAGCCAGCGAGCAAGGGCCGCCCCGCAGCGTTGCTGGCGTCCCCCTTCCCGCAACGCGAGAGAAGGGGGGAAGGCGCGCAGCGACTCAGGGGGATGCTCATATCAAATCAGTTGCGAACCGGCTTGCCGGTGTTCAACATGCCCAGGATTCGTTCATGGGTCTTGGGGTGAGCAATCAGATGGCAGAAAGCCTTGCGCTCCAGGCTCATCAGATAGGCCTCATCCACCAACGTTCCGGCATCGACATCGCCGCCGCAGACCACATTGGCGATCAGGCCCGCAATATGCTGGTCGAACTCGCTGATGAAGCCGCCGTCGCGCATATTGACCAGCGAACCCTTGATCGTGGCCTGGCCGCTGCGGCCCGCCACGGGGAAGCTGCGCTTGTGCGGCGCACGCCAGCCGCCGGCCGCCATGGCCTTGGCTTCGTTGATGGCGACAAACAGCACCTCGTCCTTGTGGGCCACGACGATGTCGCTGTCCAGCAGATATCCGAGCTTGCGCGACTCCAGCGCGCTGGTCCCCACCTTGGCCATGGCCGCAGCCGTGAAGCCTTCGGTCAGGAAGGGCAGCAAATCCTTGCCGGTGCTGGTGGCGGCATTTTCGGCAGCGCGGCGGGCGATATAGGTCAGGCCGCCGGCCCCGGGAACCAGACCCACGCCGACCTCCACCAGGCCGATATAGCTTTCCATATGGGCCACGCGACGTGCCGAGTACACCGCCATCTCGCAGCCGCCACCCAGCGCCAGCCCGTGAATGGCAGACACCACGGGCACCTGTGCATAACGCAGGCGCAGCATCAGGTTCTGCAGCTCCTGCTCGACGCTCTCGATGGCGTCCGCTCCACCGATCACAAAGGCAGGCATGGTGGCCTCCAGGTCGGCGCCCACGCTGAAGGGCGCATCGCCGGACCAGATGACCATGGCGTCGAAGTCGCTCTCGGCCGTATCAACCGCCTCCATCAGACCCTCCATGACTTCGGGGCTGATGGCGTGCATCTTGTTCTTGATGCTGGCGATCAAGACCTTGCCGTCCAGCGTCCAGGTGCGCAGCGCCCTGGTTTCGGCAATCGTCGTGCCAGCCGTCTGCCAGTCGGGCAGATCGGTTTCACCCAGCAGCTTCTCGGGGAAGAGCTGGCGCTCGTACACGGGCAGCACACGGCGCGGCACGAACCTGTTCTGCGCAGGGCTCCACGAGCCATTGCCGGTGTGCACTCCGCCGGCCTCGGCCACCGGACCTTCGAAGACCCATTGAGGCAGCGGAGCCTTGCACAGCGCCTTGCCGGCGTCGATGTCCTCCTGGACCATCCTGGCCACCTCCAGCCAGCCGGCTTCCTGCCACAGCTCGAAGGGGCCCTGCTTCATACCGAAGCCCCAGCGCATGGCCTGGTCCACATCGCGTGCGCAGTCGGCAATGGATTGCAGATGCACGGCGGCATAGTGGAAGCTGTTGCGCAAAATGGCCCAGAGGAACTGCCCCTCCTTGCCTTCGGCATTGCGCAGCAGCTTCAGGCGCTCTGCAGCGGGCTTTTTGAGCATGCGGCCGTAAACCTCGTCGGCCTTGCCGCCTGCGGGAATGTAGTCCTCGCTGTCGAGCTCGAACTGGAAGATGTCACGGCCGACCTTTTTGTAGAAGCCCTTCTTGGTCTTCTGGCCCAGGTTGCCCAGCTCGATCAGCTTGGCCAGCACGGGCGGCGTGCCGAAGCTGCCGTAGAAGGGGTCGGTCTCCAGGCTCAGATTGTCCTGCAGCGTCTTGACGACATGGGCCATGGTGTCCAGGCCCACCACGTCGGCAGTGCGGAAGGTGCCCGAGGAAGCGCGGCCCAGCTTCTTGCCCGTGAGGTCGTCCACCACGTCGAAGGACAGGCCGAAGTTCTCGACCTCCTTCATCGTGGAAAGCATGCCGGCGATGCCGATGCGGTTGGCGATGAAGTTGGGCGTGTCGTGCGCGCGCACCACGCCCTTGCCCAGCGTGCTGGTGACAAAGGCTTCGAGCTGGTTCAGCACCTCGGCCTGCGTGGTGGGCGTGTTGATCAGCTCCACCAGCTGCATATAGCGCGGCGGGTTGAAGAAGTGGATACCGCAAAAGCGCGGCTTGATGGCGTCGGGCAAGGCCTCGGACAGCTTGGTGATCGACAGGCCCGAGGTATTGGACGCCAGCAGCGCATGCTTGGCGACAAAGGGCGCGATCTTGTGATACAGGTCCAACTTCCAGTCCATGCGCTCGGCGATGGCCTCGATCACCAGATCGCAGCCCTTGAGCAGCTTCATATGCTCTTCGTAGTTGGCCGGTTGGATCAGCTCCACATCGTCGGCCACGCCGATCGGCGATGGCTTGAGCTTTTTCAGATTGGCAATGGCACGCTCTGCAATGCCGCTCTTGGAGCCTTCCTTGGCGGGCAGGTCAAACAAAATGACCGGCACCTTGACGTTGACCAGATGGGCGGCGATCTGCGCGCCCATCACGCCCGCGCCCAGCACGGCGACTTTTTTCACATTGAATCGGGACATGAGCAATGTTCCATTGAGGGCCAGCTGCCGCACCATCGGCGTCAGCGCTGGCTGTTTGAGTCTTGAGATTTACTGAACGCGGATCCAGGTCTGGGTACGCCAGAAAGGACCGATGGAGCCACGCACTTCCAGCTTCTGGCCTTCGTCGATGGGCGTCAGGCGCACGGCATAGGTCTTGCCGTTTTCGGGATCGAGAATCCTGCCGCCTTCCCAGACCTCCTTGCCTTCGACCTTCTTGACGCCGCTGATCAGCGTCATGCCCACCACGGGCTTGTCCTTGAGCTCGTCCTTGCACTCGGTGCACAGCGCATTCGGGTCCGCGCCCTTGCGCAGCAGGGCCTCGACCTTTCCTGTGACCACGCCGCCGGCCTCGGTGATCTTCACCTGCGCCTTGGGCGTGTTTTCCTTTTCATCCATGCTGCGCCAGGTGCCTACGGGCGACATCTGCGCCCAGGCTGCGGACATGCCGCCCGCTACCAATACAAGAGCTGCTACCGCTTTGATCTTCTTCATTTCCGAGTCCTTTATATTCAAAACAAGGGATGAATAGGCGCATGCAGCTACTTTTTCAATAGCAATACAGCATGCGCCTGCGCAGCATCAGGCCAGGGCCGCGTCACTATCCATCAGCGACTGGCTGCCGGCACGAGCCGTGCGCATCAGCGTCGCCGTCTCGGGGAACAGCTTGGCGAAGTAAAAGCGCGCAGTCTGCAGCTTGCCCAGGTAGAAGGGATCCGCATTGCCGGCCGCGATCTCGCGCAGCGCCACCTGGGCCATGCGGGCAAACAGGTAGCCAAAGACCAGATGGCCGGCCACACGCAGATAGTCCACGGCGGCGGCGCCGACTTCGTCGGGGTTCTGCATGCCCTTGAAACCGATCTCGGTGGTGAACTTGGTCATCTGCTCGCCCAGCACGGCAATGGGCGTGATGAACTCGCTCATCTTCTCGTTGACGCCTTCCTCCTCCACCAGCTGGGCGATCAGCTTGCCGAACTTCTTGAGCGTCGCACCCTGGTTGCCCAGAATCTTGCGACCCAGCAGATCCAGCGCCTGGATGCCGTTCGTGCCTTCATAGATCATGTTGATGCGCGCATCGCGCACAAACTGCTCCATGCCCCATTCCTTGATGAAGCCGTGGCCGCCAAAGACCTGCTGGCTCAGCGTCGTCGCCGTCCAGCCGTTGTCGGTGATGAAGGCCTTGACGATGGGCGTCAGCAATGCCACCAGCTCGCCGCTGTCCTTGCGCACCTTCTCGTCAGGATGGTGCAGTTCCTTGTCCAGCAGCAGACCACAGAAGGTGGACAGCGCGCGACCACCTTCAGCATAGGCCTTGGCCGTGAGCAGCATGCGGCGCACATCGGGGTGGACGATGATGGGGTCGGCCGGCTTGTCCTTGGCCTTCACGCCCGACAGGCTACGCATCTGCAGGCGGTCCTTGGCATAGGCCAGCGCATTCTGGTAGGCCACTTCGGTCAGCCCCAGCGACTGGTTGCCCACGCCCAGACGGGCCGCGTTCATCATCACGAACATGGCCTGCAAACCCTTGTTGGGCTCGCCCACCAGGGTGCCGATGGCACCGTCGATATTGATCTGGGCCGTGGCATTGCCGTGAATGCCCATCTTGTGCTCCAGCGCACCGCAGAAGATGGGATTGCGCTCGCCCAGCGAGCCATCGGCATTGACCTTGAACTTGGGCACCACGAACAGGCTGATGCCCTTGGAGCCGGGGGGCGCATCGGGCAGACGCGCCAGCACTAGGTGCACGATGTTGCTGGTGAAGTCATGCTCGCCGGCCGAGATGAAAATCTTGTTGCCGGTGATCTTGTAGCTGCCGTCTGCCTGAGGTTCGGCCTTGGTGCGCAGCATGCCCAGGTCGGTGCCGCAATGGGGCTCGGTCAGGCACATGGTGCCGGTCCACTCGCCGCTCGTCAGCTTGCCCAGGTAGGTCTTCTTCTGCTCCGGCGTGCCGTAGGCATGCAGGGCCTCATAGGCGCCATGCGACAGGCCGGGATACATGGTCCAGGCCTGGTTGGCGCTGTTGAGCATTTCATACAGCGCCGAATTGAGCACGAAGGGCAGGCCCTGGCCGCCATACTCCGGATCGCAGGACAGAGCAGGCCAGCCACCTTCGATGAACTGCGCATAGGCCTGCTTGAACCCCTTGGGCGTGGTGACCTCGTGGGTCTCCTTGTTCAGCGTGCAGCCCTCTTCATCGCCGGAGATATTCAGGGGAAACGCGACATTGGCCGCAAATTTGCCCGCCTCCTCCACCACCGCGTTGATGGTGTCGGCATCGACCTCCGCGTACTTGGGAATCTGCTGGTAGGTCTCGGTGACCTTGAAGACCTCGTGCATGAGGAATTGCATGTCACGCAGTGGCGGGTTGTAGCTGGGCATGGGTCGTCTCCTGTGATGGTTGCGCGTTGAACGGTTTGCTTTTGGGTTGTGAGCTGACGCGGGTTGCGGACGGCCTCAGGCGGCCGGCGGCTCGCTGGCATAGCGCGCCAGAATATTGTTGAAGCCTGCATGGGCCCGCTCGATCGAGCCTTCGCTGTGCAGAAAGCGGGCTTCGTAGTGCAGGGCCAGAATCAGGCCGTGAATCTCGAACAGCAACTGACTGGCATCGGCATCGGCACGCAGATCGCCGCATTCCTGGCTTTGCACGATGGTGCGACGCATGGCGGCCAGCCAGGTGCTGACGGACTCGGCCAGCGCATCACGCACCGGCCCCGTGCGGTCATCGAACTCCACCGCCCCGCTGATATAGATACAGCCGGAATCGATCTCCATGGAGGTGCGCTTCATCCAGTTGCCGAACAGCTCGCGCAGACGCGGAATGCCGCGCGGCGCCTCGATGGCGGGGTAGAAGACTTCCTGCTCGAAACGGTCGTGGTACTCGTGCACCACGGATATCTGCAGTTCCTCACGCGAGCCGAAATGAGCAAACACGCCCGATTTGCTCATTCCCGTGAGTTCGGCAATCGCGCCAATCGACAGGCCTTCCAGGCCGATATGGGTTGCCAGATTGAGCGCCGCCTCCACAATCGTGGCCTTGGTCTGCTGACCTTTGGCGAGCGAGCGGCCCGCTGACCGGGCGGCTGCAGCCTCGGCGGCCTTACTGGGGCTAACCGCAGCTTGCGCGGGAGCGTGCAGCTTGCGAGACTTTGCGCTAGTCTTCGCAGTCCCGGCCTCCCCGTGCTGCCCCGAACGGCCGGCCCTATGCGCCGCATCCCTGACTGCGGGAGAAGTGGAAGAACGGGAAACGGGAGACGAGGCCATGAAACTCTCAATAAAACGAACGTTCGTTCTATTTTGCACAGTTTCCAGCCTGTTTTGACTTCGTCAAGGGTAAATACTTAGGCTTTTTCTCGCTAGGTTTTCGCCAGCTCTCACCCCTCAAGACGCAACAAAAAACGCCGCCAGTCCGAGGACTGCGGCGTTCTTGAGGAAGTGCCCGGGAAGGACTCAGACCACGACCATCATGGCCAGGCTGGCATCCAGATGCTCGGTAGGCAGGCGGCGAAAGCCCGAGCGGGCATAGCGCTGCAGACGGCCCAGCGCAAATGAAGTCAGCACACTGGCCGCGACCGATGCCTCGGCCGTCGGTGCAGCAGAACCCATGGCGCCGGCCGCGGGACGCAGGCATTGACGCAAGGTGGACTCGATACGGTCGAAGAACTGGTTCATGCGAGTCTGCAGACGCTCGTGCTCGAAAACAATGGCGTCGCCGACCATCACGCGCACCATGCCTGGATTCTTTTCGCCGAACTGCAGCAACAATGCCACCACGCGGTTGGCATTGCGCACGCCCGTGATCGGGTCATGCGCAGCCTCGGGCACATCGCGGCCCACGATCTGCTGCACCAGTGTAAAGACGGACTGCTCGATGAACTCGATCAGGCCTTCGAACATCTGGGCCTTGCTGGCGAAGTGGCGGTACAGCGCCGCCTCGCTCACGCTCAAATGGGCGGCCAGGGCTGCCGTGGTAATGCGATCAGCACCCGGCTTTTCCAGCATGGAAGCCAGTGCCTGCAGGATTTGCTCGCGGCGTTCGCCGGGCTTGGGGCGCTTGCGCGCGGGAGCCATGGCGGGAGCGGCAGGACTGTCCTCCGCGGGATTTTCAATATTGGAAACAGGCGACAGGACTTCAGACTCAGACATAGGCGACTCAGTATTTATTAGCAATTTTCTCACAGCCAGTTGCACTGTTAAGCACACGACTATCCTTACCGGCAGGCGTCAGGTGCGTCAAACCAACCTTAATAAACAGCAGGCTTGCGGTCTCCACCCCAACTTTCACCCCCGCTCTCACCAACACGCAAGCGTAACCGAGAAATTAACCTTTGAGAGCTTCAGATACCGTTTGAATGCCTTCTGAAACTGATTGAACCGGAATTTCAAGCCTTACTAATAAGCCTTTACCGAAACTTCCATCTGCAAAACTCAGTACACCTTGATGCAATTGCGTTATTTCGTCCGCAATTGCGAGGCCCAAACCGGTTCCCTCTTCGACCACGCCCTGTGCGCGATAAAAGCGCTGGGTAATCTGGCTACGCTCTTCCTCGGGCACGCCAGGTCCGTCATCGTCAACCTCTACAAAAGCCCATTGCTGCACACCCGCCATCTGCAGCAAGATGGCGTCGTCCGTGCCCACGGGCCGGGAGCGCAGGCCGCAGCGCAAGGTGACGCTGCCGCCTCGAGGCGTGTACTTGATGGCGTTTTCCACCAGGTTGGAAACCAGCTCGCGCAACAACCAGCTATGGCCCCAGACCGATGCCGGCTCGACCTCCAGACCAAAGTCCAGCTCCTTGATCGAAGCGCGATCGATGAAAGTCTCGAGCATGCTCTCGCAGAGCTCCTTGAGATCCACCTCCTGCAGCGGCTGCACCTCGGCATTGCGCGCATCGGCACGCGACAGGGCCAGCAACTGACGCGCCAGCTGCGAGGTGCGCCGCGTTGCATCACGCAATTGCTCGATCTGCTCCACCGTGAGCACGACCTGCGCCGGCTCCCCCGTGCGCTTGGCTAGGCGCCTGGCCTCCTGCCCGCTCAGGGCCCAGGCTTCCACCTGGGTCTGCAGGGCCGCCAGCGGCGTGCGCAGCTGATGAGCGGCATCGGCGACGAAACGGCGCTGGCCTTCGGCCTGCGCATTGACCAGGGAGAACAGGCGGTTGAGCGAGCGTACCAGGGGACGCACCTCGGCCGGCGAGGTCTGCTCGTCAATCGGGCTCAGATCGCGCGGCGAGCGGCGCTCCACCGCCTGGGTCAGCTTGTGCAGCGGCTTGAAGGCCCGACTCACCGACCAGTAAATGGCCACGGCCGCGCCCGCGATCAGTAGCAGATTGGGCAGCAGCACATGCATCAGCAGCTGGCGCACCCATTGCTGACGCACATCGCTGCTGTCGGCCAGCATGACGACCATTTCGCCGGCGCCATAGGTTTCGGCCTTGAGCACGGCAACGCGATAGGTCACCCCGTCATGCTCCTGGCTATGGAATTCCGCCGTGCCGGTCCCCGGCACATCGAAGCTGATCCAGGCATCACCAGCCACCACATTGCCTTGCAGATCGCCCACGGCATAGCCGGCTTCGTCGCCCTGATTGCGCAAAAAATCTTCAACACTGGGCGTCAGCGACACCAGCGGCGGCGTGCCGTCCGCAATCGAAGGCGCGAGCACCGAGTCGGCCAGAGCCGGGAGCAGGCGCAGCAAACGCTGGTCATGCTGGGTGGACGCCTCGTCCGCGGCGCTGTAGCTGAACCAGCCGCCCATGGCCGCCAGCAGCATCAGCGGCACCAAAAGCAGAACCAGCAGCCGAAAACGCAGATTGGCGGTCATTAATGCTTATTGAATGAAACTTTGAGTATTCTATTTTCATAGCTGCAAGCGCCTCATTAATAACCAGTTCAGCTATATAAATAACCAAATCCCATATCAATCAAGCGCAAGCAGCTATCAAATAGAGAATCAAACAGATTCGGGCATCAGCTCCAGCCGATAACCGAAGCCGCGAATGGAACGCAGGGCCACGCCATGCGGCTCCAGTTTGCTGCGCAGGCGGGACACATAAACTTCCACGGCATTGGGCGTGATTTCACGGTCCCAGCCGGTCAGGGCCTGCAGCAGCTTTTCCTTGCTGGCGGGCTTGGGAGCATTGAGCAACAGATACTCCAGCACCGTCCATTCACGCGGCCCCAAATCGATGGGCAGCAGCTTGCCTTCGGTTTCACCTTCCTGCGGCAACTGACGTGCGCCGGCGCGGCGACCCGCCGTATCCAGTTCGATGCAGCCGAAGTTCAGCACTGCCGAAGTCGCCGCCTGGGAGCGGCGCATGAGCGCACGCAGGCGCGCCAGCAGCTCGGGCAGCTCGAAAGGCTTGACCATATAGTCGTCGGCACCCCAGTCCAGGCCCTGCACCCGATCCTGCAGCGCGTCGCGCGCCGTGAGAATCAGCACCGGCATGGCCTTGCTCTCCACATCGCTGCTGCGCAGGCGGCGCGTCAGCTCCAGGCCATTGATGCCAGGCAGGCCGATATCGATCACCGCCACATCAAACGCCTCCTGGGCCAGCACCTCCAGCGCGCGCTCGGCGCTGCCCACCCAGTCCACGGCATAACCGGCATCGGAAAGACCCAGCTTGATACCGCTGGCCACCATCACATCATCTTCCACCAGAAGCAAACGCATAAAGTCCTACCTCGCTCAAAAACAAAAGCCGCCCAAAGGCGGCTTGCGGCAGAGTCTCGAGCACGGCTCCGCCCGGGAAAGCCCTGCGGCGATGTTAACGCCATATGTGAAAAGTCACTCGAGAAGAGCAACCACATGTCAGGGCCAGACAGGCTCGTCAATGGCTGCGGATCATCGTGCCATAAGCCTGGTCGGTCAGGATTTCCAGCAGCATGGAGTGCGGCACGCGTCCATCGATGATGTGCACCGCATTCACGCCGGCCTTGGCAGCGTCCAGGGCGCCGGCAATCTTGGGCAACATCCCGCCGGAAATCGTGCCGTCGGCAAACAGGCCATCAATCTCGCGCGCCGTCAGATCCGTCAGCAGATTGCCCGCCTTGTCCAGCACACCCGGAGTGTTGGTTAAAAGCACCAGCTTTTCAGCTTGCAACACTGTTGCGAGTTTGCTTGCAACCACGTCGGCATTGATGTTGTAACTTTCGTTCTCTTCACCAAAACCGATAGGGCTGATCACCGGAATGAACGCATCGTCCTGCAGCGCCTTCACCACGCTGGGGTCGATGGCAACGATATCACCCACCTGACCCACATCGTGCTCGATGCTCGGATCCTTGTTGTCCAGCATCTTGAGCTTCTTGGCACGAATCAAGCCGCCATCACGCCCCGTCAGGCCCACGGCCTTGCCACCCGCCTGATGGATCAGACCCACGATGTCCTGCTGAACCTCGCCAGCCAGCACCCACTCCACCACTTCCATGGTTTCTTCATCCGTGACACGCATGCCCTGAATGAATTCCCCCTTCTTGCCAAGACGGCCCAGCGCCGCTTCGATCTGAGGTCCACCACCATGAACCACCACAGGGTTAATCCCCACCAGCTTGAGCAACACCACATCTTCCGCAAAGTCGGCCTGCAAGGCAGGATCGGTCATGGCGTTGCCGCCATACTTGATGACCATGGTCTTGCCATGGAACTTGCGGATATAGGGCAGCGCTTGCGCCAGGATTTCAGCTTTGTCGCGGGGTGCGATCTGGGTGGTGGGGTCAATGGTGGTCATAGATCAAGGCTCTGTCCCGTGGGACAATGTTCAAGTCAGATGGGCTGCATTGTGCCGCAAATGCTCTTGGAGACGAGCAAGATGCCAACTTCCCCGAGTCAGCTACCTTCGATATAAAACATAAAACGATTCCACATCCACTCACTCCATGAATTCGATAATTTTCTCTGTTCAAGAGTTATTCAGGTATGACGCGTTTCTTGCAGGTTTGGCTTCGTTTATTACCTGCGTGTTGCTGGTGACCACCAAAAAATGGCATGGAAGTCTGTCAATGGATACCACAGACGGCTTGCAAAAATTCCATACAAACCCTACGCCTCGAATTGGTGGTATCGCAATTGCCATTGGAGTTTTCGTAGGCTATGCGGCCTCCAGTCATGGAGAGGCAGCCGCCGAAAAACGCGCCATTCTCGGCTCCATCTTGCTTGCAGGCATACCTGCCTTTGTTTTCGGCCTAATGGAAGACGTCACAAAGAAAGTCTCGGTTAAGGTACGTCTGCTCGCCACCATGGCCTCCGGTGTGCTGGGATGGGGTATTACAGGCACCTCTCTGACACACGTAGATATCTGGGGTATGGACTGGCTTTTAGGCTTCACCCTAATTTCAGTCATATTCACTGCCTTTGCTGTAGGTGGAGTAGCCAATGCCATCAATATCATTGACGGCTTCAACGGCCTGACGGCAGGCACGGCCATCATCATGCTCGCGGCTTTTGGCTTTATTGCACGCCAGGTCGGTGATATTCCATTGGCCTTCACCTGCCTCATCATTGCAGGTGCTGTCGCGGGATTTTTTGCGGTTAACTGGCCTGCAGGTAAGATTTTTCTGGGTGACGGCGGAGCCTACTTTTTGGGCTTCATGCTGGCATGGATTTCGGTTTTACTACCCGAGCGCAATGCCTCCGTTTCTCCGTGGACCAGTCTGTTGATCTGCTCCTACCCCATTATTGAAGTTGGCTTCAGCTTTGTGAGGAAGACGATTCGAGAAGGCTACCACCCAAGCCAGCCGGATGGCGTACATCTGCACATGCTGGCTAATAAGCGCTGGGCCAAGAAAGTGTTTTCCGGCTTTTCCAAACCAATACAAAATGGCTTAACCTCGCCTTTCCTTTGGATGTATGCGGCTGCGCCCTGTCTTATGGCAGTATTCACCTACCAGAACAAATGGCTGACAGGCGGCTGCTTTGTCATCAGCGTAGTGTGTTACCTAACGTTTTATAGCAAGCTGGCATATTTTCGTTGGATTCCTCCAAGATAGAACTGTATTCTGGGCAGGTCTGACATATGCGAATCAGCGTTTTTCATTACAGGGGCTTCCCGTCAAGGCAAGCGCTGATCATTAACTTTTGACTGACCTATCTACCAAGACGATCCAAGTGCTTGAAACGAGGAACAGACTGCACATCTATAGGCGGGGTTAGGCACGAGGTGTGCGCCCCCAGAAACAAAACGCGCAGCAGGGCTCCATTCAAATCTCGTGATGTCTTGCGACTCACAATGCAACACCCTAGCTTGCCTGCTTCTGGTTGTGGATTCAACCGATGGATGCAACACATTCGTTAAAAACATCTCAGCCGGGGTTCTGTACCCCAAGGTCTTCCTGGGCCGCTAGTTTAATTTTCTTGCAATCGCATCCAATTCATCTTGCGAGTAAGTAGCCAGAGATGTCGATGCCCTTGGGCAGGTACTGCCTGAGTAGCCCGTTGGTGTTCTCGTTCGTTCCGCGCTGCCATGGGTTTTGCGGATCGCAGAAGTAGACCTGGATGTCGGTGGCCACCGTGAATCGCTTGTGTCCCGCCATCTCCGATCCTCGATCCCAGGTCAAGGAGCGATAGAGCTCTTGTGGCAAGGTCTGTGCATGCCTGGCCAGCATCACGTAGCGCGTGCGCCGCTCCACCAAAAGTTGCAATCTGGCTGTAGGCATCGCCAAACAGCAGATCGCCCTCCCAATGCCCCGGCACTGCCCGATCCTCTATGCAGCCTGGACGCTCGCTGATGGGCACGGCATCGACGATCCTGCCATAGATGGGGGTCTTCTGGTGTAGTAGCGTGAGCGACGCATCCCCCGGGTGCGTCGCAAATGCTCCAGAAGCTCCTTCTTCAAGGCTCCGCGTGTTTGAACGAAGAGCGTGCGATAGATGGCTTCGTGAGACACCTGCATATCCTTTGCACCCGGGTAAGTTCGTTTGAGCCATCCTGCTATTTGCTCAGGTGACCATTGACTCTGCAATTTACCCGCCATGATCTGCGCCAACGCAGGATTGCAGGCCAACTTGCACGTCTTTGGGCGGTGCGCTCGCTGCCAGGCTGCCTCATCTGCTTTTGGAGCTCGGTAGCAGGTTTTGCCGCCATTGCGCATGAGTTCTCGACTGATGGTGGATGCTCCTGGCAACGCAGCGGATGGATTCATCCTGCGGCCAGCCTGCGCGATATCTCCTCGCGCTCAGCCAGAGACAGGGCCAAACGCGGCCGATGCCTTGCTGGTGGCCGGATGCCCCCTGTCGCATTCAGGATGTTGTGAATCGCGGTGTGCGGTCGCTCAAACAGCTTGCCGATCTCGTGCAGGGTATCGCCAGCTTTCCAGCGATCCCACATCAGGGTCTTCTGAGCTTCGGTGTAGTAAATCCGCGGTCTTTGCTTCATGCCAACACTCCTTGCGCCAGATGCGGTCATTGTGTTGCGTTGACCAGTTGAATCCACAGTCTGAACTGTTCATTGCATCTTTGATTTCACGTCTGGAATGTTGAAGTGCCTATCTAAGACTGGCTAACACCACCTATCCACGAAGCGTGCGCAGATGATCGCTGCTGCCAATGTCAGCAGCGCTTCGTGGATATCCAGCCGTCGTTCAAAGCGGATTCGCAGCTTGCCAAAGCCTGCAAACCAGCTGTGCGTCCTCTCCACCATCCACCGGTGCTTGCCCAGCCGCTGGCTGCTCTCAACGCCACGCCTCGTCTGGCAATCCGGCCCATGATGCCCCGCGCCGCCTCAGTGGGTTCGGCAACGCTTGTAGTCGTAGCCTTTGTCGGCGCGCAGCCGGTCTTTTACGGGGACGCGCTGACAAGCCTGCAATCGCAGGAATCGCGTCCATGCACGTCTCGAACGTCTTGGAGTCATGCCGGTTCGCGCCGCTGACCAAGATCACCATTGGGATGGCTCTGGCATCTACGACGATGTGTCGTTTGGAGCCGAGCTTGCCTCTGTCCATAGGGTTGGGGCCCGTTTCCTGGCTCCCGGGGGCATGGTACCGAGGAGCCATCAATGCTGGCCCGGCTCCAATCGATCAGATTATGTTCACGCAAGCGGATCAGCATGGCCTGGTGCAACTGCTCCCAGACACCAGCGACATTCCAGTCGCGCAGGCGCCGCCAGCAGGTCATGCCGCTGCCGTAGTATCCAAGGGGTTGGGGAAGGTCATCCATGGGATGCGTGTTTGCAGCACGAACAGGATGCCGTTGAGAGCGGCTTCGTCGCTGATCACGAGCTTGCGCGCACCGTCTTTGGCAGAAGGCACGAAGGCGGGGATCAAGGGTTGTAGCTGTCGCCACAGTTCTTTGCTAACGGGTCGTCTTGCCATGAGGGCCGCAAGCATAACTGCTCTGCGAGGGACTATGACGAAGTGGTGTTAGCCACTCTTATGCAATAGCGCCAGTCTCTATAGAAACAGTCATTGAAACAAGAAAGAAGCAGGCGAAGAAAAATCTCTTTAGAAATAAGAATGGCTTCAAAGATAACTTAATTAATCCACAACCCGGCAATTAATGTCAATCCAGAAAACCCATGAATTTGGCCAATTTCGGGAACCTTGTTCTGCAAAGTCCTTTTACAGCATAGTGAGAGAAGTAATAGGCAGATTTCAAGAAACCCAATTTTTCAATATTCCGGTACAGATTCCAATTCTCGGCAGCCATCTTCATCTTCTTTGAAGAGCTTTGCAAAGAGTAAACCCTGTATTTCGCCAAGACTTCTTGAGATCCAAATGCATAATCGATCTTTTTAAGTATTGACAGCCAGGTGGCAAAATCTTCTCTACGCGTGTTGAGCGGCATATAAACTTTTCCAAGTTTATTTACATCATACATAGCTGTCAGGCATCCAATAACGCAAGTCTTCAAAAGCTGAGAATATCCAACTTTAGCAGGGACAGAAACTTCTCCAAATACAACGCCATGCTCATTTATTTTTTCGTATGCGCAAAAAGTCAATGAAACGCTCTTCTCCTGCATAAATTTTACTTGTCGCTCTATCTTTTCAGGGTACCAAATGTCGTCACTATCGAGAAAAGCTATAAATCGCCCACGGGCTAGTCTGATTCCATTATTTCTAGCTTCCGCAACTCCACAGTTACTTTGCATCCGTATATATTTAACCCTATCGTCAAGTCGAATATACTCTTCAACAATTGACTGAGTTCTATCTGATGAACAGTCGTCCACTACAATTAGCTCTATCTCTTTGTAGGTTTGGGACAAGACTGAATCTATCGCTTCATTGATATAGTTTTCAGAATTAAATGCAGGTGTAATAACCGACACCAACGGTCTAGAAATATTATCAAAAGACATTTTGATATTTCATAAATTTTTCATACGCAAAAGGAAATTATAGTATTCCTTAATACCTCTATCGATGGGAATGAATTCTGGTTCAGAAAAAATAGACGTATAACGATTTATATTTAATATGTTTTTTCTTACAAGATTAGTGGCTTCTTTATGAACAATATCTGGCTTAAAGCTGTCATTCAGAGCAACACAGATGTCGACAATCTGATTAGTGCTAGACCCTCGTCCTGATCCAATATTATAGATATGATGAGGCAAGTCTTCTGCCAAAAATAAATTCAAAAACATCAGGCATAAGTCATCAATATAAATATAGTCTCTGACCTCATCCCCACTTCCCCAAATTTCTATTTTTTTTCCGGAAATTATATTTCCGAGAATTATAGAAATAAGCCCTTGGTTTCCGTATATATTCTGATAAGGCCCGTATGGATTTGATGGCCTTAAAATTAAGGTCTTCTTATTATTCTTAGTCGACAAATTCAATATGAATTCTTCCAGAATAACCTTAGACGTTCCATATGCGCATATTGGAATCAATGCATCTTCCTCACTGTGAGCAAGACTACCTTGACCATAAACCCTGCCACCCGATGAGAAAAAAACCAATCTATTCACATATTGATAAATTATCTCAATAGATTTTTTATTTATCTCCAGCAAATCATCAATATTCACACCACCTGCATTAACAGGTATATTATTGACCAAGTAGACAAATTCAAGAACTGAATGTTCTTTGAGAGCATCCCTCAAAGCATCCAAATCCCCGAGAGATCCATTTACATATACCAACCGCTCATGCTCAATTTTTGGATCACTTCGATCAAATATAACAACTTTGAAGTTTAAATTCAAAAGCGTTTTCGCTATATTCTTTCCAATAAATCCAGCACCACCAAATAACATGACTGTTTTCAAGAGGAACCTCCTTGAATAATATTCTGATAGGTATATTCTGACTCTCCAATCAGAGTTTTCCAATCATGTTTATTGATGACATAGGCTCTCGCATTCTCCCCTTTTTTCAAAATTTTAGCATGCGATTCTTTTATTATCTTTTCAAACCCATCTGCAATCTTTTCAGCCTTAAAATCTACCAACCAGCCAACATCAAAATTAGCTACTATCTCTGAAATATTAGTTCCAGGAGTTACCAAGCATGGAAGTCTCTGGTGCATAGCTTCCAATAGTGCCATGGGAAAACCTTCATATCTTGACGTTAGGACGAAAACATCACTTTCCTTAAAGGCTGCGATTTTTTCTTCACCATAGCAAGGACCGTAGAACCTCAAAGAAGGGCTCCCTATCCCTTTCAAGGATTGCTCTAGTCTCCGCTCATCTTCCAAGCTTCCTTTCCCATAGAATCTAAATTCATACTGATCTGAAAAGCCCCTTGTATGCAGAATCTTCAGTGCATCAAGCAATACGTCAATGCCCTTATGGTTAAAATCAATTCTTGAAAGATAGATAAACCTCTTCTTATTTTCACACTGATTAACATCACGCACTGGATCTTCGTAAGGAAAATCTATTCCATTAGCTTCTATAAATTTCTTAACTCCATAAAACTTCGAGTTAACTTCTTCATCCTTATTTGTATAAATTATTCCATTAGAGTGATTTATAAATTTATCAAAAAATAAAAAATTAGCTACCGCCTTCTTCAGCCACGATTTTTCTTGGGCAATTCGCATAAAGCTCGAATGAGGCTTTATACAATAGGGAATTTTATTCTTTTTAAGCAAAGAAGCTATTGCCAAGAAGTCCCAAAAGTACACACCATGAAAAATAATCAAATCAAATTTTTGATAAAAGTCAGGTTTTAGATTTACATTATCAAAGAAATAATATTTGAAATCAAAATCTACATTCTGCTTTTTCAGCAACAAAAGGCTTGAATCAATTTTTTCAGAATACTTATTCTGCATCTGAATCATTTCAGGAATAAGTCTACCAATACCGTTTCCCAGCTCAATATCGTTACCAACAATATTTAAAATATTCATTGCTGTCTCCTTAATCTATTTTTAAATACTCTTGCAAATGAAATAAGAGCTACAGAAAAAACACCCAGGACACAAAATGCCACTATAGACTTAAAATACAAGAAAAAAGAAAAATCATTATTCAGCTGCAGAGTCATTATCAACACAAAATAAATCGAAAAAGATAATCCACCAATAAATCTAGAAAAAACATTCCGAAGAAATGCGAACACCATGACATTTCCTGCAACGATCAATGGCATTATAAAAATTGCGGATAATCCAAAAATACTCCACGCATGCGCTAGAACATAAGTATTTGAATTAACCCACGCCTCTCCAGCATCAGGGAAAAATATACCAATAACTTCAGCTGCGGGATCCATCACGGAACGATCGCCAAACAAGAATGCCATTGGCATCCCGTAAAATAGTCTAGAAAAGTCCGGAACCAGAGATTCATAGATCATATATGAACCCTCCATTTGGCCAATAAATAGCCTCGAGGCGATTGCATTTAATATTTCATTAAGCGGCAAATCACCTAACAAATAGAAAGAAAGGAATAACGAAATTATTATCAATACAGAAGCAAGGAAAATTCTCCACGTATTCATCCCGTAGAAATATATTCTTAGAAGCATCAGCATCAATACCAGGAAACCAAATTTATATTTTTGAAGATCGTATAGAGAATAAAATGCAATCAGCACCAAATATGCCAGAAACAACCATCGCTCCACCTTTTTCTGGCTTCTGGCCAAAAATAGATACACCAGAGCGACATATGGAAAATAAACAAATAAATAACCAATTACGAATCCACCTGCCCCGACATCTCCTCGAAGGATTCTCGCCTTTTGCAGAGCTGCCAACTCTCCATCGCCTCTTAATGCCGTCAGTAAGGGAATATCACCTACAGAGGCAATTTTTATGAAGATAACCAAAAGCGCAAGAAGAAAAACCACATAAGCAATCTGCCTATTTGCTAGCGCTTTTGAGAAGTCAACATCCAGATCAACGAATAGAGTTACCACCCATAAAGAAAAAAATAGTATAGCCAGAGATCCTAGCGTATACCACAAGGTAAAAATCCTCGTACTCGCAGAAATAGAATCATGAACTCCGTAACTCATTGGATACTCAAACAAAGAAACCAGAATTATTCCTGGAATAATTTGTACAAGTACAGTGATGATTATGGTAAAACCCAGCACAGATGGCCGAGTTGACAAAATTCGAACACGCCGATTAAGAAGAAGCAGTGAAAATAAAAATAGAATAGAAATCAAAAAGAATTCAAACATATTCTTTTCTCAAAAATCTTGATAGATATGTATAAATTCTATGGGGTCTAAAAATAAACAATACACCCCTGAAAATTTTATATGGCGCTTCTCTTTTATTTCTAAAAAATTTTATTCCAATGAACTTTTCTTTATAAAGAATGAAATCATCCCATTTTTTAAGAAAATCACGCTTCGAAAGATCAGGCCAAATACAAGTTCTCTGAAACGAATATAGTGATGAAATATAAGAAATACTGCCAATTCGAGTTGATTGCTGAGATAAGCTATCGCCAGCTCTATAGTAAACAGTAGGCTCCTTATATGCGTGAAGTTTTTCGCCATTTTTCGTCAACTTATACCAAAGCGGATAGTCTTCGAGCATGGGAAAGCGTTCATCCGCATACCCGACATCTCTCAAAGACTTTCTCTTAATAAAAGATGTTGGCGCATAAATATGACAGCCATCTTTCAGAATTTCATTCTGATTCTTCGCGTTTCTCGCAAAGAAGTCCACATCGAATGGCAACTCGACACTGTTCTCAATTGATCCAAAGAACTTGAGCATCCCGGAAAACACAATTTTTGCGTCAGGATTAGCTTTGATAAAAGCGATATTCCTTGATAAACAATCCTCCTTCAGTAAATCATCGGCAGCAATCACCTTAAACCAATCACCAGTTGCTTTTTTTGCCGCTCTATTAAAATTTGCTGATACTCCATGATTCATTGAGCTCTCAATAACAATGAATTCAGAGAATAAATCCTTGTGCGCTTTAGCCCATTTCAGAACAATATCCAATGTCCCATCGGTCGAGTGATCATCGGAAATAATGAGCTCAACCTTCTCAAGCGGAAAATTCTGCGCAGCAATGCTATTGAGTGTCTCTTCAATTGTCTTTTCAGAATTAAATGCGATGACAGCAACGGTTATTGATGGGATCATTGCGCAGCATCTTTCCTTAACTCAGCAAACACCAATTTATACATTACCAGCAGGTAAACCCCGTAATTTGCCGCATGAGCCATTGCGGCACCTTTCAATCCAAAATACTCAACAAAAAGATAGACAAGAATATAGAAAAAAATAGAAAACATAATTTCTGTACATATATAAATTCTCACCATTGCTTTACTCAGCATCAAGTAGGAAATTACCCATGAACAGATCTTCAAAGCATCGCCAAACATTTGCCACGCGAAAAGCTCACTCATTGGCAAAAAATTCTTCGTGAACAAGAACTGAATTATAAATTCTCTTAAAAGATAAATAATAAATCCTGAAATTGCAGCCAGCGGGACAATCAGCTTAAATCCATAAAGAATTTCATTTCTTATTCGGGAGGTCGATGATAGCTCAGAAAGTTTAGGAAGATAATAAACACTCAACGTAGTCGTTACTAGCAACAAGTACGCGCCACTCAATCGCCACATCGCCTCCCAGAATCCAGCAGCATCGGCACCTAAAGACTTTCCCAAATAATCTCTTATAAATATATGACTAAGTGGAACGCATACGGCAGAGACCAAAGCCATTGCGGTGAACTTCGACAAATTTATAGCGATTCCTTTGTCGACCCTCCCTAATATATAGCTAATGTGAAACCATTTTCTTCTACATATAATGAAAAAAGTCACAAAAAAAGAAAATGACTGGTACACAGCTAACGATACTAATGCACCATAAATTCCAAACCTATTTACCAAAATTCCAGTAATAACCAGTGAAAAGAGGCTTCCGGAAATATTAGCTACGACATAATGAAAAATTTCTTTTTTCCCATTAATAATAGCCATGAACAGCGAGTTGAAAACAAAAAAAACCAATGTCAAAGAAAAATAGATAAAAACACTATAGAAATTCTTGTCTTTTAAAAACCATTCAGCTAAGAATTTGCTGAAAGATATTATCAATATGGAGCTAACCAGGGTGCCTACAATAGATATTGTTCCGGCAGTTCTCCAGAGCGAAATTTGCTTATCTTGATCTTGAAAATATTCCGCTGTGTATTTCGTAACTCCGGTATTAACTGCCCCACTAGCAAATGTGGTAATCATCTGCACCGCATTTTGGAATTGTCCTAATGCCGCATAGCCTGAGGGGCCAACATAAACCGCAAGTATTTTATTGATGCCCAACATTGTGAGCATCTTTATTACCACCGCAATGGCATTGAGCAAACTTGTTTTGATCAGTGTCATGTGGGGGTAAAGTCATTTACCGCAGCAACCACTCGCAGTGCCTCCAACTGGCTGAGCGTTGGCCCCATAGGCAAGCTGATTACTTCTTGGTGCAAGCCTTCCGTCAATGGATAGCTTCGTGCATTCCACTCTTGATAAGCCTGCTGCTGATGTGGCGGGATCGGATAGTGAACCAGCGTTTGAATGCCTTGTTCCGCCAGATATTTTTGTAGAACATCGCGTTGGCTCGTGCGAACGACGAACAAATGCCATACATGCTGCTCGTCGCTTGTAAGCTGCGGCAATTTGACAGCAGGATTACGGATATTTTCAAGATAAACACGCGCAATCATTCGCCGATTTTGCGTTTCCAGATCCAAATGCTGCAGCTTGATACGCAGCATGGCAGCCTGGATTTCGTCCAAGCGGCTATTTACCCCCTTGAACAGGTTCTTGTACTTGTCATGGCTTCCATAGTTGCGCAGGGCTCGCAGTGTTTGCGCCAGATCGGCATCATGAGTGGTGATGGCACCAGCATCGCCCAGGGCACCCAAGTTTTTTCCAGGATAAAAGCTAAAGCCTGCGGCATCGCCCCAGCTACCAGCCTTTTTGCCTCCAATGGCTGCCCCATGAGCCTGAGCTGCATCCTCCAAAACCAATAGACCATACTCGTGTGCCAGAGCCATGATGGCGGGCATATCAGCCAACTGGCCATAGAGATGCACGGGCAAGATTACACGGGTCTTGTTTGTAATTGCGGCCCTCGCATTGACAGGGCAGAGGTTGAAGCTGGCAGCGTTGGGCTCTACCAGAACCGGGGTCAAGCCATTGGCACTGATGGCGAGAATACTGGCGATATAGGTATTGGCAGGCACAATAACTTCATCGCCGGGCTGCAAGCGCCCCATTTCCAACCAGGCACGCAAGGTGAGGATAAGTGCATCCAGGCCATTGGCCACCCCAATGCAATGCCCGCTGCCACAATACGCGGAGAACTCCTGCTCAAACTGGCTGAGTTCTTTGCCACCAATGTACCAGCCGGAGTCAATGACACGGGTACAGGCAGCAATCAACTCAGCACGGTATTGTGCATTAATAGCTTGAAGGTCAAGAAAGGGGGTCATTTCAGATAACGAATAATTTTTGCAGGATTGCCAGCCACAACAGTATTGGCTGGAACATCTTTGGTGACGACAGCACCAGCACCAACCATGGAATTTTCACCAATCGTAATACCAGGAAGGATTGTTGCATTGGCACCAATGCTGCATCCTCTTTTCAGAGTGATCCCCGAAAATCTTTCTGGATACTGTTTTGAACGTGGCATTGGATCATTGGTTAGCGTCGCGTTTGGACCTAGAAACACATTATCCTCAATGCGGGTCCCATCCCAAATATAAACACCAGATTTAACTGTCACATTGTTGCCAATGATCACATCAGACTCAACCAGAGTATGAGCGCAGATATTACAGCCCTCACCCAGTTGTGCATTTGCAAAAATTACAGAATATTGCCATATACGAGTGTTTTTACCAATCGCCGTGGATTTTACATCTGACAGAGGATGAATCGAGACGGTCATTTTCTGGAAAACCTTATGAAATCTTCATAATTTCGAATGTAATCCGCCTCGTCATAATGCTCGCTCGCCAAAACCAGCAATACGCAGTCAGGGCTAAAGTCGTGCATCTCTCGCCAAATCATATTGCCGATCAGCAGACCTGTGGTGGGCGAATCCAGCCACACTTCTTCGCGCTCTTTGCCATCGTCCAACACCATGCGACAGCGGCCTGTCACGCAAACAGCCACTTGTTGCAGCTTTTTGTGAGCGTGAAAGCCACGAGAAACACCCGACTTGGTACCAAACAGGTAATACACACGCTGGATGGCAAAAGGGACGGTTTTTTTGCCCTCTAATGCAACCAAAGAGCCCCGATCGTCGCCCAGCGGGGGGAAATGAGTCCAGTGAATGAGTGACATGCAGTGGGCCTAGTTAAAAAACGATGATTCAAAGCCATTCCTGATTCGCACTAAGCAGACATACTTTTTTCTAGCGTCATGACAGTGACAAATAGGCTTTGCGAAACGAGTTACCGTTCACTGATGCACAGAGGACCCACTTTCTGCCTGCAAAATCAGAAAGATTGCCCACTGCGTAAGAGCTGTTCTGTATCTTGCTTACATTGCCAATCGCGAAAGATCCGCAACCCGGTTTACCGTCTCATGTAAGGCGGCCAACAAACCCAGTCGATTGGCCTTGAGCGCCGGATCGTCGGCATTGACCATGACCTGTTCGAAGAACGCATCGACCGAAGCACGCAATGCTGCCAGGGTTTGCAGGCTGGCGGTGTAATCACCTGCTGCAAACTGTTGCTGAGCTTTGGGCGCCACCTGCTGCAACACCGCATACAGTTCCTTCTCAGCCTGCTCCACCAGCAGCGCGTCGTTCACCTGCGGCTGAACCTCGGTTTCGGCCTTCTTCAGGATATTGCCCACGCGCTTGTTGGCTGCGGCCAGGGCAGGAGCTTCGGGCAGGGTCGCAAAGGCACGCACGGCTTCCAGGCGCTTTTGCACGTCGGACAGGCGCTGGGGCTGCAGGGCCAGCACGGCTTCCACTTCCTGGGCGCTATAGCCTTGTTCACGGAACATATTGGCCAGGCGGTCGTAGATAAATTCGACCAACTGAGGCGTGGCGTCCTGGATCTTGTCGCCAAAGGCGGGCAAGGTGCTGACCAGCAGGGTCTCCAGATCCAGCTCCAGGTCCTTTTCGACCAGCATGCGGATCACGCCCAACGCATGGCGGCGCAGGGCGAAGGGATCGCGGTCGCCGGTGGGCAGGTTGCCGATACCGAACATGCCGACCAGGGTTTCTAGCTTGTCGGCCAGGGCCACGATCACGCCGACATCGCCGCGCGGCAGTTCGTCGCCGGCGAAGCGGGGCTTGTAGTGGTCTTCGATGGCATCGGCCACGGCCACATCCAGGCCGTCGTTCTGAGCGTAGTAGCGGCCCATGATGCCTTGCAGCTCGGGGAACTCGCCCACCATGTCGGTGACCAGATCGGTCTTGGCCAGCATGGCAGCCTGGTCGGCCAGACGGCCCAGCTCGGAGTTGCCCAGTTGCTGGGCAATGCTCTTGGCGATGGCGCGTACGCGCGCGATGCGCTCGCCCTGCGTGCCCAGCTTGTTGTGATAGACCACTTTGTCCAGTTGCTCTACGCGGCTGGCCAGGGTCTTTTTGCGGTCCTGGTCAAAGAAGAACTTGGCGTCCGCCAGACGGGGGCGCACCACACGCTCGTTGCCGCCGACCACGGCCGAAGCGTCCTGGGGCTGGATGTTGCTGACGATCAGGAACTGGTGGGTCAGCTTGCCGCTGGCGTCCAGCAGTGGGAAGTACTTCTGATTGGCCTTCATGGTCAGGATCAGGCATTCCTGGGGCACGGCCAGGAACTCCTTCTCGAATTCGCAGACCAGCACATTGGGGCGCTCCACCAGGGCCGTCACCTCGTCCAGCAGGGCCGGGTCGTCAATGGGGCGCACGTCGCCGCCAATGCGCTCGGCAGCGGCCTGCAACTGACGGGCAATATCGGCACGGCGCTCGGTGAAGCTGGCGATCACGGCGCCCTCTTCGCGCAGTTGCTCGGCATAGCTGTCGGCGTTCTGGATGACCACGGGGTCCACAGCGGCTTCAAAGCGGTGACCATGGGTGGCGGCACCGGCCGTCAGGCCCAAGGCCTTCACGCCGATCAGCACCTGAGTGCCATGCAGCACGACCAGACCGTGGGCCGGGCGCACAAAGTGCACGCTGGTCCAGCCGTCCTGCAACTGGTAGCGCATGACCTTGGGGATGGGCAGCTTGGCCAGTGCTTCATCCAACGCCTTTTGCACGCCATCGGTCAGCAGCACGCCCTTGGCCGTGGATTCGTAGAACAGGGCTTCGGCCTTGCCTTCGCCCTGGCGCTTCAGAGCAGCCACGGCGGATTCGTCGGCACCCAGTGCCGCCAGCTTTTTCAGCAGTGCAGCCGTGGGCTTGCCCTCGGCATCGAGCGCCACGGAGACAGGCATCAGCTTTTGCGAGACAGCCTTGTCTTCGGCCTGGGGCAGCACTTCGGTGATGTGCACGGCCAGGCGGCGGGGTGACGCGTAGGCCGTCAGGCGCGACTCGGTCGATGCCAGCAGTCCCTGGGCCTTGAGCTGCTCGAAGATGACAGCGGCAAAAGCATCGCCGAGCTTTTGCAGCGCCTTGGGAGGCAGCTCTTCGACAAACAGTTCAACCAGTAGATTCGATGCGTTCATGATGATCTTGATAGCTGCCAGCGCTTGCTAGATCCAGGCTGGCCGCTGAAATTTTGGGATATGGGTCGGAATGAAGCCTGAAGCCGCTTATGCGGCTTTCTTGGCTGCCTGCTCTGCGGCCTTGGCCAGCTCGGCCAGCACCTCGTCGGCATGGGCCTTGGGCGCCATGGGGAAGCCCAGGCGCGCGCGGCTGTCCAGATAGCTCTTGCCCACGGCGCGGGCCAGATTGCGGATGCGGCCGATATAGGCAGCGCGCTCGGTCACCGAGATGGCGCCACGGGCGTCCAGCAGGTTGAAGGTATGGGCGGCCTTGAGCACCTGCTCATAGGCGGGCAGTGCCAGCTGGGCGTCGATCAGCTGGTTGGCCGTGCCTTCATGGGCTGCAAAGGCGCTGAACAGGAACTCGGCATTCGAATGCTCGAAGTTGTAGGTGGACTGCTCCACCTCGTTCTGGTGGAACACGTCGCCATAGGACAGGCCGTCGGTATAGACCAGGTCGTACACCGATTCCTTGCCCTGTAGATACATGGCCAAGCGTTCCAGACCGTAGGTGATCTCGCCGGTGGCGGGCTTGCAGTCGATGCCGGCCACTTGCTGGAAATAGGTGAACTGGGTCACTTCCATGCCGTTGAGCCAGACTTCCCAGCCAAGGCCCCAGGCGCCCAGCGTGGGGTTTTCCCAGTCGTCCTCGACAAAGCGGATGTCGTTCTTCTTCAGATCGAAGCCCAGGGCTTCGAGCGATCCCAGGTAGAGCTCGAGAATATTGTCGGGTGCGGGCTTGAGCACCACCTGGAACTGGTAGTAGTGCTGCAGGCGGTTGGGGTTCTCGCCGTAGCGACCGTCCTTGGGGCGACGGCTGGGCTGCACATAGGCGGCCTTCCAGGGCTCGGGGCCGATGGCGCGCAGAAAGGTCGCGGTGTGCGATGTGCCGGCGCCGACTTCCATGTCATAGGGCTGGAGCAATGCACAGCCCTGTTCGGCCCAGTAGGACTGCAGTTTCAGAATGATTTGTTGGAAGGTCAGCATGACTTGTATACGTTCGCGCGTCTGCAATCACTGGCGATTGCGGGCGGCATCTTCATTAAGAGGTGTTCTGAGCGGTATCGACCGCATAAGCGGTAGATTCTAAGTCTGCGCCACTGATCCCGGACGTAGTCTGTCTGCGCGGCCCCACAGCCGGCATTTTCACGAAAGGGCTCCAGCCGGTGATTTCAAAATGTGGAAAATTAAAACGCTAGCGCTTACCGCTCGTGAATAGGCGAATACAGCATCAATCGGTGTTGAAACCATTGGATAGCGAGCGCTGTGCGCTCACTTTTTAACAATTTCCGCGCAACTGCCATGCTTCCCGGAACCGGCCGCTGCGGTTTGCCTCCTAGAATGATTCCTTTCCCGTCATCCTCTTTCGGAGCACGTCATGGATTTCATGAAAATCATCACCAAGCAACTGATCGAAATCATCGAGTGGACCGATGATTCGCGCGACACACTGTCGTATCGCTGGCCCGATGAAGACAAGGAAATCAAGAACGGCGCCCAGCTCATCGTGCGTGAGTCGCAGCAGGTGCAGTTCGTCTCCGAAGGCCAGTTCGCAGACCTGTTCAATCCGGGCCGCTATCTGCTGACCACGCAGAACATCCCGATCCTGTCCACGCTGCGCGGCTGGAAGTACGGCTTCAACTCGCCCTTCAAGTGCGATGTCTACTACATCAACACGCGCTTGTTCACGGGCAACAAATGGGGCACCTCCAACCCCATCATGATGCGCGACAAGGACTTTGGCGTGATCCGTCTGCGCGCCTTCGGTACCTATGACTTCCGCATCACCAACGCCGCCCTGTTCCTCAAGGAAGTGGCAGGCACGGACCAGAACTTCCGCATCGACGAGTTTGCCGACACCATGCGCTCGCGCATTGTCAGCATCTTCTCCGAAGCCCTGGCCAAGGCCCAGGTGCCGGCACTCGACGTGGCCCAGCGCTACAGCGAGCTAGGCGACGCGCTGCTGCAGCTCATCAACCCGGCCGTCAGCGAGAAATACGGCCTGGAAATCACCAGCTTCCTGCTGGAAAACGTTTCCGTGCCGCCCGAGGTGGAGCAGGCCATCGACAAGCGCTCCAGCATGGGCGCCATCGGCAACCTCAACGACTATGTGAAGTACCAGATGGGCCAGGCCATGGCCAACGGCGGCGAAGGCGCTGCCGCAGCCACCATTCCGGCCACCATGGCCATGGGCTTCGGCATGGCTCAGGAAATGATGAAGGGCATGCAGGGCGGCGGTGCGGCAGGCACGCCTGCCGCTGCAGTGGCAGACCCCTTTTCGCCGGCTGCAGCCCAAGCCGCCCAGACGCCTGCAGCCCCGGCCGCGGCCGGACTGCAGGTGCTGACTCCCGCCCAGGCGGCCCAGGTGCTGGGCGTGGCCGAGGCCGATGTGCTGGCCGAAATCCAGGCCGGCAACCTCAAGGCACGTCAGATCGGCAGCCAGTGGCGCATCGCCCAGGCTGCGCTGGACGAATTCCTGCGCGGCTGATCCGCAATCCATGGCCTCAGGTGCACGTCATGAATGAACACAAACCGGTTTTCATCAGCACCACTCCAGTGCTGGCATCGCTGGACATGGAGCGCACCGTGGCTTTCTACGCCCGCGTGCTGGGCGCCAGAACCGTCCACGCCCAGCCCGGCGAGTACGGCATCGTCTCGCTGGGCGGGCTGGAGCTGCACTTCTGGGCCTGCCAGGACCCGGAGATTCCCAGGCAGACCAGCTGCCGCATCCAGGTGGTTGGGATTGCCGCTCTGCATGCGCAGTGTCTCGCCGAAAATGCGGTTCACCCCAATGGCGGTCTGCGCCAGCAGCCCTGGGGTACCCAGGAATTCAGTCTTCTCGACGAAGATGGCAACTGCGTGACCTTCTACGAAACCCATCCCGTCGCTGCTGCTGCCTGAACCCTTTTTTGCCGTGGTCACACCCGCTTCTTCCCCTCGCTCTTCCGGATCTGCATTCACCCCTGTCTCCGAGACGGCGCCCCCCTCCATGGTGGGCAAGCATGTCTGCCCCGAATGCGGCGGCAATCTGGAGTGGAATGCCAAGGCTCAGTCGCTCAAATGCCCTTACTGCGGCACCGTCGTTCCCTGGAGCGAGCAGACACAGCCAGAGCTGGGACGTGCCGTGGTGGAGCAGGATCTGGCCGAGGCCTTGCGCAACCCGGCCAGCGGTCGCGGCTGGGGCTCGGACGAGCGCTATGAGGTGCAGTGCCAGAACTGCCGTGCCATCTCGGTGTTTCTCGGCAAGAACGTGGCCCAGCGCTGCGACTTCTGCGGCTCGCCGGCCATCGTCGCCCATGAGGAGCGCAGCGACGCCATCACTCCGCAGAGCATTCTGCCGTTCAAGATCAGCGACGGCCAGATTCGCGACAAGATCCGCCAGTGGTATCGCAGCCGCTGGTTTGCCCCCAGCAAGCTCAAGAGCGCCGCGCTGACGGACACGCTGCACGGCGTCTATCTGCCCTACTGGACCTTTGACGCCCATGCCAGCGCCCAGTGGTGGGCAGAGGCCGGCTATTACTACTACACCACCGAGTCCTATCGCGACGGCAACGGCAATCTGCAGACCCGCCAAGTCCAGCATGTGCGCTGGGAGCCGGCATCGGGCAGCCTGCAGCATTTCTTCGACGATGAGCTGGTGCCAGGCACAGTGGGCGTGCAGGCCCATCTGCTGCGCCAGGTGGAGCCCTTCCCGACCACCACCGACCTCAAGCCCTACAGCCCGGAGTTCGTGCGAGGCTGGACGGTGGAGCGCTACCAGGTGGACCTCTCCAAGGCCGCCAGGATCAACGAGGAAGACATGGACAGCCAGCTGCGCAGCATGTGCTCGCGCGAGGTGCCGGGCGACACGCAGCGCAATCTGCAGGTCCAGCGCCAATACTCGGGCCGCAGCTTCAAGCACACGCTGGTACCGGTCTGGCTGGTCGGTTACACCTATGGCAGCAAGACCTACCAGATCGTTGCCAATGGCTATACCGGCCAGATTGCAGGCGAGCGGCCTTACAGCTGGGTCAAGATCATGTTTGCCGTACTGGCCGTGATCTTGCTGTTGGTGCTGATTGCACCGCTGTTTGTGCAGCAGTAACGCTCATTATTTGATAGCTGCTTGCGCTTGACATATATAGCTTCAGATTTCATTTTCTTGAAATATGACAACCTGCAAGCGCTAGCAGCTACTCGATCCGTAGCAGTTACCAGGCCATCCAAACTTCCTCGGCCAGCCCAAAAGCCGTGCTCGCGCCCGAGCCGCTGGTCACGGCCACAACGCGCGTCGCTGCATCGGGCGCTTTGACAAAACAAGGGGCTTCGGCACTGGAAGGGTAGATGCCCGTCCAGCGCTCCACGACCTGGGCGTTGTCGAGATGCAATGCCTCGTTCATATGGCGCAGCATGAGCTGATCGACCGCCTCGCTGGCAAAGGGCTGTGGCGCCGGGCCGTAGTGGTGCGAATCGCCCACCACCAGCGAACCATCAGCGCTTTGCACGGCAATCAGGTGGATGCCGTGCTTCAGGCTTTCGGCCTCCTCGTGCTCCAGCTCGGCGCGCAATGCAGCGGCCTCGGGCAGCGCGCTATAGCCTTCGTAGCGCACCATACTCAGGTCACCCATGACCGATCCTTCAAGCTTGAAGCCTGCTTGCGGCTTGACGCGCAGCATCTGCAGTTGGCAGAGCTGCACCTTGTTGTCAGTCCATTCACTCGCAAACAAACCGCCCGGATCGGCGTTATTGCAGACCACTACGCGCTCTGCGTGGTGGATGCCTCGCGAGGTAGCGACGCGGGGCGCAGCCACTTCGGTCACAGTCTCGCTGAAGCGGAAATCCACGCCCAGCGATTGCTGCAGCCATAGGGCCAGTTGCGGGATCGCGGTGCGCGACTCCACACGCATCTCATGCGGGCTGTAGAGCACAGATTGCAGCCCGTCGGTGCGCAGCGCCGAATGGCGCGCTGCGGCCTGAGCTGGCGTCAGTAGTTCACAACCTGCGCCCATTTCGGTGCGCATAAAGGCTTCAAGCACTGCTGCGGCAGCAGGACGGCGCGCCGTCAGCCACAGACCGGCATGAACGACATCGATACCGGCCTTGGGGGCTATATCGGCCCAGACATCGCGTGAGCGTATGGCGCGCCGCCAATGGGAGCCGGCGCGCTGCCCCGTGATGGTGACAAAGCCGAAGTTGCGAATCGAGGCGCCCAGGCAGGCACCGTCGCGCTCTATCACCAGCACGGAGCGGCCGCGCCTGGCCGCAGTATAGGCATGGGCCAGGCCGACAATGCCGGCGCCGACGACGATCAGATCGTAGTTTTTCATAGCGTTACAGAAAAAGCAGACAAGCCAAGTCCCTGCCGCAGCGCCAAGGCGATACAGCGAGAGACGTTCGGAGAATCAAGTGATGTGGAGAAAGTCCTCAGCGCTGACGCCAGTGCTGGGTACGCCGCTGCAGCCAGGCATCGAGCAGCGCAATCAGCAGGCGACCGGCGGCTGCAGTCGCAAAGATCAGCGTGGCCATGGCGGCGGCGGGAGCGATATCGCCCGCGTCATCCATGGCCAGCACGGCCACCGAGGCCAGAGTGGTTTCGGGCGAGTACAAGAAGACCACTGCCGACACCGTAGTCATGGCATTCACGAAGAAGTAGCCCGCCACCTGCATTACCGCAGGCAGGCACACAGGCAGGTGCACGCGCCACAGCAGCGTCCAGAACGGCACGCCCATGGAATCGGCCACGCGTTCGTACTCAGCGTCCAGTTGTTGCAAGGCCGTGAGCTGGGTGATGTGCGCCACCGAGAAAAAATGCGCCACCGAGCACAGCACCAGAATGCCCATGGATCCGTACAGAAAGTGCAGCGGATTGCTGCCGGCATTGAAGAACAGGATATAGCCCAGACCGAGCGCCAGCCCCGGCACCGCCATGGGCAGCGTGGCCACCGCATGCAACCACTGGCGCGCACGACTCCAGCCCGTGGGCCTGGCCACCAGATAAGCGCTCAGAAAGCTCAGCAACGCACCGATCACTGCTGTGGCCACGGCCATGGTCAGCGAGTTGGCGTAACTGGCCCAGCCACCGCCATCCATCATGTCGAACTGGTAGTGCTTGAAGTTCAGGCTCAAGTTGTAGGGCCAGAAGCTGACCAGGGATGCCAGCACGGCCACTCCCATCACCGCCAGCAGCGCCAAAGCCATCAGGCTGCAATACACCAGCAGCGCGCGGTCAAGCGGCGCACAGGGCTGCGGCACCAGAGGCACGGCCCGCACGCTCATGGCAGCGGCCTGCCGGGCCCGCAAATGGCGCTCTGCCGCAAAGGCCAGGCCCGCAGGCAACAGCAGCAGCATGGCCACCACGGCACCCATGGACAGGTTTTGCTGGCCAATCACCTGCTTGTAGATATCGGTGGCCAGCATCTGCGTGTTGCCGCCAATCACCTTGGGCACACCAAAGTCGGTGACCACCAGAACGAACACCACAATCCAGGCAATCATCAGCCCATAACGGCTGGCTGGCAGCGTGACCTGACAGAAGCTGCGCCAGCGGCCCGCGCCCAGCGTGGCGGCGGCCTCATACAGGCGCGCATCGCCCGAGGCCAGCGTGGTGCACAGAATCATCAGCGCATGCGGAAACGTCCACAGCACCGAGCCAAGAATGATGCCAAACGGGCCGTAGGCCGTACCGCCCGCTAACCAGCTCTTGAGCAGACCCTGGGCGCCAAAAAGATAGATCAGGCTGATGGCCATGAGCAGCGACGGCGCCAGCAGCGGCACCAGGGCGATGGCGCGAAAGAACCTGGCCAGCGGCATGCAGCTGCGCATCACACCATAGGCATAGCCATAGGCCAGGGCCACACACAAGGTGCTGCTGACGGCCGACAGCCACAGGCTGTTGAACAGCGACTGGCCTACGCCCGGCGTTTGAGCATAGGCAAGGTACTGGGCCAGGCCCGAGAACCTGCCATCGGCCGACACAAAACTGTGCCCCAGCAACGCTCCCACAGGCAGTGCAATGGCCACCAGCAGCGCACCCAGCAGGCCCAGCACCGACAGGCCCAGCCACAGCTTTTCCCAATGAAAAAAGCGTGTTTGCCGTGGCGCCGCGGGGCCGCTGCCTTGCTGCTGGCGTGATGCTGCTGCGGGCGCATAGCTCCGCACGGGCAGCGCAGAAGAAGAGGCATCCATACTCATGCCGCCTTTCGCAGAATCTCTGGCGCTGCCAGCGACTGCAGCGCAGCGGCCGGCAACTCCACCAGCACCTCGCCCTGCAGCCAGTCGGGCAGGCGCGCATCATGGCGCAGCGGCCATTGCACATCGATCTGGCATTGCAGCGTGGGGCTGAACACGCGCACCAGGACCAGCGAGCCCAGGAACGAGGTCTCGACCACCCGCGCCCGGAACAGATTGGGCAGTGCTGCGGGCTGGGCCGGGTGCAGCACCACGCTTTCGGGCCTCACGCCCACCAGCAAGGCATCACCGGCCTCAAAGCAGGCAGTGCAGCATTCAAGCCGCCCCTCGCCCACGCGCACCGCATCGCACGACTCGGCCACGGCAGGAAGCAAGTTCATGCGCCCCACAAAACCGGCCGCAAAGTGGCTGACGGGTCGAGCATAGAGCTGCTCGGGCGAGCCCTGCTGCTCGATCCGCCCCTGGTGCATCAGCACCACGCGGTCGGCCATGGAAAGCGCTTCTTCCTGGTCATGCGTGACCATCACGCAGGCAATGCCCAGCTGGCGTTGCAGTTGGCGGATTTCGCTGCGCAGCTCGGTGCGCACCTGGGCATCCAACGCAGACAGCGGCTCGTCCAGCAACAGCAGGCGCGGGCGCGGCGCCAGTGCGCGGGCCAGCGCAATGCGCTGCTGCTGACCACCCGACAACTGCGCCGGATAGCGCTGCGCCTGCGCACCCAGGCTTACCAGAGCCAGCATCTCCTGCACCCGGGCCTGCACTTGCGCCGCAGGCTGGCCCTTGAGGCCGAAAGCCACATTCTGGGTCGCCGTCAGGTTCGGAAACAGTGCGTAGCTTTGGAACACCACGCCAAAGCCCCGGCGCGCGGCGGGCCAGCGCGTGATGTCCTCGCCCTGAAACAGAATACGGCCCGCGTCGGCCTGCTCGATGCCGCACAGAATGCGCAGCAGCGTGGTCTTGCCGCAGCCCGAAGGGCCCAGCAGGCTAACGAACTCGCCGACCTCCACCAACAGGTCAATGTCGCACAGCACCGGCGTTTCCTTGTACTGCTTGGCAATATGGTCTATGCGCAGCATCTGCAATCACTTTCAACGTGCAAAAAATTCCAGAGACCTGCTGCGTAGAACTGGCGCTGACCCAGTTCAGAACTGCCGAACAAGGGCCGCCCCGCAGCGAGGGCAGTGTCCCCCTCCGGCGCGCAGCGCCAGAGAGGGGGAAGCGGCAATGCCGCTCAGGGGGTGATTACTTTTTTTCCGCTTTGGCTTCGTACCGACGTGACCATTCGGCCAAGATACGATCGCGGTTAGCCGCTGCCCAGTTGAAGTCGTTCCTGGCCAGGCGCTTTTCCAGATCGGCCGGAATGAACTCGTGCTTTTCCTGGGCCTCGGGAAGGGCCAGCACGGCAAAGTTGGCTGCGTAGAGCTTGTTGGCATCAGGCGTCACCGCCCAGTCGGCCAGAGCCTTGGCAGCGTCCTGCTTTTTGCTGGTCTTCAGAATGGCCGTGGCTTCCACATCCCAGCCCAGGCCTTCCCGGGGGAAGACGATGTCGATGGGCGCACCATCCTTCTTGGTCTTGTTGGCCCGGTATTCAAAGCTCAGGCCCACGGGGAACTCGCCCGCGCCGGCCTGGCGGCAGGGCTTGGAGCCGCTGTGCGTGTAGACGCCGATGTTCTGGTGCAGCGCATCCATATAGGCCCAGCCCTTGTCCTCGCCCATCATCTGCAGCCACGCGGCCACCATCAGATAGCCCGTGCCGCTGGACGCCGGGTGGGGCATAGTGATCGCGCCCTTGAACTCGGGCCTGGTCAGGTCGGCCCAGCTGGCAGGCGTGGGCAGCTTGCGTTTTTCTCCTTCCACGGTGTTGAAGCAGACGGCCGACGACCACAGATCCATGCCCACCCAGGTCGGCGTGGCTGCCGCATCGCGCATGGTGGAGCGCACCTTGGCCAGGTTCCTGGGCGCATAGGGCTGCAGCATGCCTTGCTTGTCCAGCAACATCAGCGAGGTGGCTGCCACGCCCCAGATCACATCGGCCTGAGGGTTGGCTTTCTCGGCCAGCAGGCGCGCAGTGATGATGCCCGTGCTGTCACGCACGAACTTCAGCTCGATGTCGGGATGGGCTTTTTCAAAAGCCGCCTTGTAGGCCTTGATCTGGTCGGCCTCCAGGGCCGAATACACCAGCAGATCGGTCCTGGCATGAGCTGCGCAAGCCAGGCCCAACAGGGCCGTGGCAAAGGTGCTCAAAATGAAGCGGCGAGTGGCGGGTACAGAAGCGTGACGCATGGATAACAGTCCCTTGGATTGATCTTTGCCGCCTGACCGACGCGGTCATTTGCGGCATGAGGGAACTGTAGAAACTCACTATGAAATGCTGGTGTCACAGAACTGAAATCTGCCAAGGATGTCATCAGCAAACTTTGTAGTCAGCACGCAGCACTGGCGTCCGCTATCGGGACGCTATTGATTCAAAAGCATATTGCGCTTTATTTGCCTCATATTCCTATAGAAAGCCATTTAAATACAACCGTATATAAGCGCAAGAGGCTATTGAAATCAAAGCAACTCTTGCACATTGCTGTTCGCAGCGTTCATGGTGAAATCCGGGTACCGTTTTCTTGAAGACCTTGTCATGTTTGCCACACAGCTCAAATCCTTCTTCTGGGTCGCCCGCCTCGGCAGCATCACCCAGGCAGCTCGCCAGCTGGGGCTGAGCCAGCCCACGGTCACGGCGCAGATCAAGGCCTTGGAGGAGCAATATGAAGTCGAGTTGTTCACGCGCCAGAGCGGAAGGCTGGCCATCACCGATGCGGGCCTGAAACTGCTGCCAGAAATAGAAAAGCTGCTGCTGCAGTCAGCCCAGATCGAATCGGCGCTGCGCCAATCAGGCCATGTCAACCAGGGCCAGCTGCGCATAGGTGCCACCGCGCCCTACTATGTGCTGGACATCGTCAAGCGCTATCAGCAGCAATATGCGCTCGTGGAAGTCAGCATCGTCAATGGCAATTCGCGCCAGATGATTCAAGCGCTAGCTGAGTACCAGGTGGATCTGGCAACCTCTTCGCATCTGGACACCGATCCGCGCCTGCTGCGCCTGGAGCTTGGGCGCGACCCACTGGCACTGGTCGTGCACCGGCAGCATGCGCTGGCCGGGCAGAAGGCCGTCGATATCAGGGATCTGGCAAAGAACACGTTGATCCTGCGCGAGCGTGGCTCCATGACCCGGCAGATGACCGAGCAGATGCTGGAAGCCGTCCAAGTCAGCCCACAGCGGATTCTGGAAATTGCCAGCCGCGAATCCATACGCGAAGCCGTGATCCGCCAGATGGGCATCAGCATTTTTGCGCGGCACGAAGCATCGGCCCACCCGGACCTTGTCGTGCTTGATCTGAAAGGCGAGGTGCCTTGCCTGCCCGAATACCTTTACTGCCTGCGCGAGCGATGTGATGCGCAGCTGATTCAGCCATTTCTGCAGATGGCTGCATCAAATCAGACTTAAGCGAATAGTTCAGCCTGCTTGAATGCGGGCTGATTCCTGTCCTTTTCGGACAAAGAAAAAGCGATATCGAGCTGTGGCCATGCAATGGCTATGTCGGGGTCGTTCCAAGCTATCCCACGCTCTGAGCTGCGGTCATAGTAGCCCGTTGTCTTATACAGATATTCTGCAGAATCGCTAAGAGTCACAAATCCATGCGCAAACCCCGGAGGGATCCATAGCTGCAAATGATTTTCTTCTGTCAACAACTGGCCAACCCATTGGCCAAAAGTTTTTGAGCTTTTCCGGATATCTACAGCGACATCCCAGACTGAACCTCGTACGACCCGCACCAGCTTTCCTTGGGAGGATAAAGGCATTTGATAATGCAGGCCCCTCAATACTCCTCGAAAGCTCCGGCTGTGATTGTCTTGCACAAAGCCAACCCGGGAGCCTGTTTCGGCCTCGAACTCCCGTTGACTGAAGCTTTCGAAAAAAAATCCGCGATCATCAAGAAACAATCGAGGCTCAATAAGCATGAGTCCAGAAAGCTTCAGTTCAGTTACTTTCATAGGACACTATTCAAGCAGTGCATCAAATATTTCCCATATCCATTTTTTAAAAGTGGCTGCGCCAGTTTTTCCATTTGCAGAGCATCAATCCAGCCCGAACGAAAAGCTATTTCCTCAGGGCAAGAAACCTTCAGACCCTGCCTTTGTTCCAGGGTTGCAATGAACTGGCCTGCCTCGAGCAAACTATCATGCGTACCGGTATCCAGCCACGCATAACCACGGCGCATCACTTGCACATTCAAGGCGCCACCCGCAAGATAAATCTTGTTCAGGTCCGTGATTTCCAGTTCACCTCTTGGCGATGGCTTAACAGACTTGGCAAGTTCCACCACACCAGCATCGTAAAAGTACAGCCCTGTGACGGCATAGTTGGACTTCGCAACCACAGGCTTCTCCTCCAGAGAGAGCACCTGTCCCTTGGCATCGAATTCAGCAACGCCATAACGCTCGGGATCTTGCACGTGATAAGCAAATACCGTCGCACCGTCCTCCTTGGCGTCCGCATCCTTTAACAGGCGCGGGAAATCATGACCATAAAAAATATTGTCACCCAGCACCAGTGCGCTAGGTGCACCATCAATGAATTTCTCGCCAATCAGAAAGGCCTGAGCCAGGCCATCCGGGCTGGGCTGCACCTCATATTGAAGGTTCAGGCCCCACTGGCTGCCATCGCCCAGCAGTTGCTCGAAGCGCGGCGTGTCCTGCGGCGTGCTGATGATCAGAATGTCCCGGATACCCGCCAGCATCAGCGTGCTCAGCGGGTAGTAGATCATGGGTTTGTCGTAGATGGGCAGCAGCTGCTTGCTGATGGCCAGAGTGGCGGGGTGCAGACGGGTGCCGGAGCCGCCAGCCAGAATAATGCCTTTGCGCTTTGTCGTCATGTTGAATCAATAGATAGCTTCCAGCGCTTTACCGATAAGCGTTTGAAGCGAGGTTTTGAAAATTAGAGAATCTCGCGCAGCATGCGCTCCACTCCATGCTGCCATGCGGGCAGATGCAGTTGCATGGCAGCTTGAAGCTTTTGTGTATCCAGACGCGAGTTCAAGGGTCGCACGGCCGGTGTCGGGAAAGCCGTGGTCGGCACAGCGGCAATGCTCTGCACCTTCCAGTCCAGATCAGGGCGCAGGTTCTGAGCGCGCTCGATCACATGTCTGGCATAGGCATACCAGTTGGTTTCTCCTGCCGCGACCAGATGGTAGAGACCGCCATCGCCTTCATGAGCGCTCACATGGCGCACGGCATGGGCCGTGACATCGGCGATCAGATCGGCGCCGGTCGGCGCGCCCCATTGATCGTTGATCACGCTGAGCGCTTCACGCTCCTGTGCCAGGCGCAGCATGGTCTTGGCAAAGTTGCCGCCACGCGCGGCATAGACCCAGCTGGTGCGAAAAATCAGATGACGGCAATGCGTGGCCGCAATCCGCTGCTCGCTCTCCAGCTTGGTACGGCCATAGACCGACAGCGGCCCCGTCGCATCACCTTCTTTGCGTGCCGCACTGCCAGAGCCGTCGAAGACATAGTCGGTGCTGTAGTGCACCAGCAGGGCGCCCAGGCTTTTAGCCTCCTGCGCCATGACTTCGGGGGCTTCGGCATTCAAGCGCAGGGCCAGATCCGGCTCGCTCTCGGCTTTGTCCACTGCCGTATGCGCTGCGGCATTGACGATCACATCCGGGCGCACGCTGCGAATGGTCTGCGCCAGCGTCTGCAGATCGCTGGCATCACCGCACAGCGCACTTCCATCCATATTCACGCTCTGGTGGTCCAACGCAATCAACTCGCCCAAAGGGGCTAGACTGCGCAGCAGCTCCCAGCCGACCTGGCCGTTCTTGCCCAGCAGTAGCAGCTTCATGTCTAAGCCTCGCCGGTGTACTGTTTTTGCACCCAGGCACGGTAGGCGCCGGACTGCACATGGACCACCCACTCGGGGTTGGCCAGATACCATTGCACGGTCTTGCGAATGCCGGTCTCGAAGGTCTCGGCAGGCTTCCAGCCCAGCTCGCGCTCGAGCTTGCGTGCATCGATCGCATAGCGGCGATCATGGCCGGGACGGTCGGTCACATAGGTGATCTGCTCGGCATAAGTCTTGCCATCGGCGCGCGGGCGCAGCTCGTCGAGCAAGCTGCACACGGTCTTGGCGATATCGATATTGGCCTTCTCGTTCCAGCCGCCCACGTTATAGGTCTCGCCCAGCTGGCCGGCCTCGAGAACGCGGCGGATGGCGCTGCAATGGTCGCGCACATACAGCCAGTCACGCACCTGCATGCCGTCTCCATAGATGGGCAGCGGCTTGCCTGCCAGCGCATTGACAATGACCAGCGGGATCAGCTTTTCGGGGAAATGCAGCGGACCGTAGTTATTGCTGCAATTGGTTGTCAACACCGGCAGGCCATAGGTGTGATGCCAAGCCCGCACCAGATGGTCCGATGCCGCCTTGCTGGCCGAGTACGGGCTGTTGGGCTCGTAATTGTGCTCTTCGGTAAACGCGGGGTCCGTAGGCGCCAGCGTGCCATAGACCTCGTCGGTGGAGACATGCAGAAAGCGGAAGCCGGCCTTGGCCTCGCCTTCCAGACCATTCCAGTAGGCGCGCACCGCCTCCAGCAGGCGGAAAGTGCCCACCACATTGGTCTGGATGAAATCTTCAGGACCATGGATGGAGCGGTCCACATGCGACTCGGCCGCAAAGTTCAGCACGGCGCGAGGCTGGTGCAGCGCCAGCAATTGCTCAAGCTTTGCGCTATCGCCAATATCGGCCTGCACAAACACATGGCGGGCATCGCCCTTCAGGCTCGCCAGATTCTCCAGATTGCCCGCATAGGTCAGCTTGTCGATATTGACCACGGGCTCATCCCCATGCGCCAGCCAGTCGAGAACAAAATTGGCGCCGATAAAGCCTGCACCGCCAGTTACAAAAATCATGGAAACAGCCTCAAATCAAAATTCGAATCATCGCAGGTAGCAATGCACTCAAGCCCAGCGCTTTTCAGCCATCACCAGCAGGCCATCAAAGATCAGGTTGTTGATCAGCTCAAAAGGCCTGGTCATGCTGGGAGACATTTTCCAGCCGGCGCCGCCCGCCATAATGCACATGGGCTCTGCACCGCAGTGCTCCGCCAGATGCTGGTACATGCGCTCCACGGCACCGGCGATGGCATAAGTGCCACCACTGGTCAGCGCATCGCTGGTGTTCTTGGGAAAGCATCGGACTTCACCAGTCGGCACATGCAGGCCCGCCGTCCCCCCCTCCAGGGCTCTAAGCATGATGCCATGCCCGGGAATGATCAGTCCGCCGAGAAAACGGCCTTGTGCGTCCATGGCATCGACCGTCACTGCGGTGCCCACCATAACCGTGATCAAAGGCATGGCATCGCCCAATTGCAACATGTGGTGACGCGCACCAATCATGGCCACCCAGCGATCCGCCCCGAGCCTGGAGGGATGGTCGTAGCCATTGGTAACGCCAGCTTCTGCAACGGAAGGAACGACCCACTGAGGCTCGAGACTCCAACCCAGCATGAGTTCGATCTGCTCGTGCACCCTGCGCCTTGCCGTCTCGCCGGCAACCACGCAGCCCAGCATGCGCTCAGGAACCGGCAAGCCTGCCCAGGCACCTTCTGCCAGGCGCTCGATATGTTCCAGGAACTCCGCTCCATGGGCCAGCAAGGCGGCACCCGGGCGATGATCTTCATACATGGCCCACTTCAAACGGGTGTTGCCAATGTCTATGGCCAAAAATGTCATGCGGCGGATTATCAGCACTTTTCCCCGTGCCAGACAGCCTCTTGTCACATTCATTACAAGCGGGCAGGAAATTGTCAAAGAAAGCGCTCAGTCCATATCCTGCAAGGATTCATTTCGATTTCCCGTTAAAGTGATCCGCTTTCTTCCACTACTTTTGAGGAGTCGAAACCATGGGTCTGTTCAGTTTCATCAAGGAAGCCGGAGAAAAATTGTTTGGCGGCAGCGACGCACATGCGGCGGCACCGGCCGAAGACTTGAATGCCAAGGCGGCTCAAGCGATCGCCAGCTATATCAATACCCAGAATCTTGGCGTATCCGATCTGCAGGTTCAGTTCGATGGCTCCCAAGGCAAGGTGACGGTCAATGGGACCGCCCCCACTCAGGCCATCAAGGAAAAAGTGACGCTGTGCTGCGGCAATGTGGCCAATGTCCAGTCCGTGGACAACCTGATGACGGTCACCAACCCCGAGCCAGAAGCCCAGTACCACGATGTGGTGCGCGGCGACACGCTGTCGGCCATCTCCAAGAAGTACTATGGTGACGCTAACAAGTACAACGTGATTTTTGAAGCCAACAAGCCCATGCTCAGCAACCCGGACAGGATCTATCCCGGCCAGAAGCTGCGTATCCCGGCGCTGTAAATACGACCCTACATATGCTGTCATGCACAAAAGCGCTCGAATGAGCGCTTTTTTCATTCATGACAAAGCTAGACTGCGGCTTATGAAAACTCTGCTCACAGGCGGCGCCGGCTATATCGGCAGCCACACCGCCATCGAACTGATCAGTCACGGCCATGACGTCGTGATTTTCGACAACTTCAGCAACAGCCACCCTGAAGCCATCCGCCGCGTGGAGCAAATCACTGGACGCGCCATCGCGGTGGTCAATGGCGATGTACGCGATCAGGCGGCACTCGAGCAGGCATTGTGGGAACATGGCATTGACAGCGTCGTGCACTTTGCCGGCAAAAAGGCCGTGGGCGAATCCGTTAGTCAGCCGATGGACTACTACGACAACAACGTAAATGGCACCCTGGTGCTGCTGCGCGCCATGAAAAAGCACGGTGTGCAAAATCTGGTGTTCAGCTCTTCGGCAACAGTCTATGGATCGCCGCAATACCTGCCACTCAATGAAGTTCATCCCACTTCGGCCACCAATCCTTATGGCCGCAGCAAACTGATGGTGGAAGAGATTCTGTCTGACCTCCACCACTCCGATTCCCAATGGTCACTGGCCGTGCTTCGTTACTTCAATCCCATTGGCGCCCATGACAGCGGCCTGATTGGTGAAGACCCCTCAGACATTCCCAATAACCTGCTACCTTTTGTGGCACAGGTCGCAGTGGGCCGCCGTGAAAAACTGCAGATCTTCGGTGGTGACTACAACACCGTGGATGGCACGGGCGTGCGTGACTACATCCACGTGGTCGATCTGGCGCGAGGTCACGTCAAGGCACTCGAAAAACTGGCCGGTCTGGCAAAGCCAGAGCTGCTAACCGTCAACCTGGGTACAGGCAATGGTTACAGTGTGCTCGAGGTGCTGCATGCCTTCGAAAAAGCCTGCGGCAAAGCCCTGCCTTATGCGATCACAGACCGGCGCCCCGGAGATGTGGCCAGCTGCTATGCCAACCCCGACCACGCCCTCAAAACCCTGGGCTGGCAAGCCGAGCATGATCTGGACACCATGTGCGCCGACACATGGCGCTGGCAAAGCCAGAACCCCAACGGCTATCTTTCAGCCTAGAAGCTGCCGACCAAGCCCTGCGCTTTACTGATGCCAGGGCAGGCCGCGCTTGCGCCAGCCTCCGAGCCGGCCGCGCTGGCCACTGGCATCCACATCGCCTTCGAAACCCTCAAGAATGTTGTAGGCCTCGATCCCCAGACCTGCTGCGCGCTGGGCCGCCGCAACGGAGCGCACACCGCTGCGGCAGAGCAACACTACCTTTTTGCCCTCGGGGACTGCTGCTCGCAGCTCGGCATCAAAGTTCGGATTGGCAGCCATGCCAGGCCATTGCTTCCAGGCCACAGCGACAGCGCCCGGCACCTTGCCCACCCACTCACGCTCGGCGTCGGTGCGCACATCGACCAGAACCGCCTCGCCAGCCTGCAGCCATTGCCAGGCCAGTTCTGCAGGCACATCGCCCGCATAGCCGGCAGCGGGTTGAATGGGGGTCGTGTTACTCATTTCATTCCTTGTCTTGTCGTTGCCGCTATTCCCAGACGGGCAGAGGCCTGTCTCTCAATGCTCTGCGCAACTGCTTCCAGTCGGGCAGAACCTGTGCCACCACCGCCCAGAATTGTGGGCTATGGTCCATATGGTGCAGATGCGCGAGTTCATGCACCACCACATAGTCGATGATTTGCGGGTTGTGCTGCATCAGCCGCCAGTTCAGACGAATGATCCCGCTGCTGTTGGCGCTGCCCCAGCGTGTGCTGGCACTTGTCAGGCGCAGCGCATTCCAGCGCACGTCCATGGCGGCCGCATGCTGCAGCATGCGAGCCGTGAAATAGCTGCGTGCCTCGCGCAGTATCCAGGCCTGAACGGCTGCGCGCACCTGAGCCGCCGGAGCCTGCGCTGACAAGGGCAGATGCAGACTCTGCGAACCATCGGCCCCCTGCTCTCGATGCGTCTGGCGAGTAGCCAACAGAGCTGATCCTCCTCCTGTCAGCCGCAAGCTCATGGGCTGCCCCAGATAGTCCAGCACGCCCCCGTCCTGCCAGAGAATGCGTGCCTCCTGCTTGATCTGCTGTCGCTGACCGGCCTCCTGCAGCTTGCGCACAATCCAGCCTGCCTTGGTCTGCAGCGCTGATTCGATCTCGGGCATGGCCACCCATTGCGGAGCAGTAACTTCAAGACCTTGCTGGCCTACGCTGAAGCCGATGCTGCGGCGCGCCGAACGGCGCAACAGATAAGCCACGTCACTGCCTTGCAGGCGGGCACTGTGGCTGGCCGCCGGATGCACCAGGAATGTGGCGGGCTCATTCTTTTTCAGATCAATAGCATCCACCGGAACACTGGCAGGCGTTAGAAGCTGATTCTTCTCTAATTCCAGTTCGGCCTGCTCCGAACGCTGTGCGGCGGCCTCAGGGCCGATGGGTCGGCGCCTGCGCGGCATCAACCCGCCCCGCCCATCCCCCACCACAGGCGGCACCAACCATTGCCAAGCTTGCTGCAAGCTATCGCCTGTGGACATGGGCAGTTTTGCTTTATTTACGGTAGGCCTCTGGATCCAGGCGCTGCATTTCAGACTCGATCCAGGCCTCGACCTCGGCCATCAGTTCATCATGCTTGCGACCCACTGAAGCAATGGGCTTGCCGATGGACACATCCACCACGCCAGGCTTTTTGATGAAGGCCTTGCGCGGCCAGCACTTGGCTGAGGTAACGGCAATCGGCACCACAGGCACGCCCGTCATGATGGCCAGACGCGTCGCGCCGGTCTTGTACTCCCCAACTTCGCCGCGATTGACACGTGTGCCTTCGGGAAACATGATGACCCAGATGCCTTGATCGAGCAGGCGCTTGCCCTGCTCCACCACCTTGTGAAAGGCGCGCGAGCGCTGGGCACGGTCGATGTGAATCATGTCCAGTGCGCCGATGGACCAGCCAAAGAACGGCACCTTCAGCAACTCTTTCTTGAACACATAGGCCAGCGGACGCGGCATGATGGCAGGCATCAGAAAGGTCTCGTAGGTAGACTGGTGCTTGACCAGCAGCACCACTCCTTGCTTGGGATCCGCAGGCAGGTTTTCCATACCCTGCACCTGATACCGCACCCCCATGATCACACGGGCGCTGTCCACCGAAAGTTTGAGCCAGGCGCGTGCAGCGCTGTAAGCCTTGGTTGACGAGCCGCTGGTCCACTTGGCCAGCAGCACCGCGAAAGTGTAGGGAATGACGGTAATGGCCATCCACAGCATGTGGAGGACAGAGCGAATCAGGGACATGACAGCAATCGAAGAACGTGAGCGCAGACCGGTAGCCTGGCCCATGGAATTGGCACGGTTATCGACAAGAAACATAGCAGCTTGCGCTGCTGTTTCAAGCAGTTGAATCTATTTTGACCTGAAACCTGAAATCAGTGCGAGGCGGGTGCCGAATCCAGGGGCTGAGCATCCTCATCGCCTCCCAGCGGCAGCAGCCTATTCACCACGGCTTCCAGATCAGGGTAGCGCTCGCTGCCCTCGGGCAGATCGGCATCGCTGCTGCACTCGGGCCGGGCGGTGGACTCAACAAACACCAGATGGGCACCCATGGCCTGGCCCGCCTGCAAATGCTCGACACCGCTGCCAATGGCCCAGATCTCATGGCCTTCCGCACCGTAGCGATCGGCAATCTGCTCAAACAGCGCTGCGCCGGGTTTGCGGCACTGGCAGTCTTCATCGGGAGCATGCGGGCAAAAAAACACGGCTTCCACGCGCGCGCCAACAGCGGCCATCTCCCGGTGCATCTTGGCATGCACGGCATTGAGTTCGATCACATCGAACAAGCCGCGGCCCAGCCCCGGCTGATTGGTGGCGACCACCACATGCCAGCCGGCACGGTTCAGGCGCGAAACCGCCTCCAGCGCACTGGGGACTGCAACCCATTCATCAGGCCGTCCAATGAAGCCTTGGGCACCCCATTGGTTCAGGGTGCCATCACGGTCAAGAATTGCGATCTTCATGGGAGAGACGGTAGTCGATGACAGAAAAAAGCCCGCTTACCTCAAGGCCAAGCGGGCTTGCGATTCAAGGCTGCCAGCTTACTGGCCTTCCCAGCGCTTGAGCACCAGGGAGGCATTGGTGCCGCCAAAGCCAAAGCTGTTGGACAGCACGGTCTTGAGCTCGGCATCGCGGGTCTGGGTGACCAGAGGCATGTCGCCCAGCAGCGGGTCGGGCGTGTCCACGTTCACCGAGCCGGCGATAAAGCCCTTGTTCAGCATGATCAGGCAGTAAATCGCTTCCTGCACACCAGTCGCGCCCAGCGAATGGCCGGTCAGCGACTTGGTGGACGAGAATGCGGGCACCTGGTCACCAAACAGCTCGCGCATGGCACGCACTTCCTGCATATCACCCACGGGGGTCGATGTACCGTGGGTGTTGATGTAGTCGATGGGCGCATCCACGGTTTCCATGGCCTGCTTCATGCAGGCGATGGCGCCGTCGCCCGAGGGTGCGACCATGTCCTCGCCATCACTGGTGGCACCAAAGCCAACCACTTCGGCCAGGATGTTGGCACCGCGTGCCAGCGCATGGTCCAGGCTTTCGAGCACCACCGCACCGCCGCCGCCGGCGATCACGAAGCCGTCACGGTTGGCATCGTAGGCACGCGAGGCCTTCTCTGGCGTCTCGTTGTACTTGCTGGACATGGCACCCATGCCGTCGAACAGCAGCGACATGCCCCAGGACAGCTCTTCGCCGCCGCCGGCAAACATCACATCCTGCATGCCCCAGGCGATCTGCTGGGCCGCAGCACCGATGCAATGGGCCGAAGTGGAGCAGGCCGAGGTGATGGAGTAGTTGATGCCCTTGACCTTGAAGTTGGTTGCCAGGCAGGCCGAAACCGTGGAGCTCATGCAGCGTGTGACCTGATACGGGCCCACGCGGCGGATACCTTTTTCACGCAGCGTATCGGCTGCCTCAATCTGATTGGCCGGCGAGCCGCCGCCCGAGCCCATGATCAGACCGGTGCGCGGGTTGCTCACCTGTTCGGGCGTGAGACCGGCTTGCTTGATCGCGTCTTCGAGAGCGATCTGCGAATAGGCAGCAGCATCGCCCATGAAGCGCAGCTGCTTGCGGTCGATGCGCGCCTCGATATCGATCTCGGGAATGCCTGCCACCTGCGAGCGCATGCCCAGCTCCGTGAACTGGGGCATGGCCTTGATGCCGCTCTTGCCCTCGCGCAGCGAGGCCTCCACCGTTGCCAGGTCATTGCCGATGCACGAGACAATGCCCGCGCCGGTGATCACTACCCGCTTCTTGCTCATGCTGCCGTTCCCTTGGCATCACCTTCACGCAGGAACAGACCCACGCGCAGGTCATTGGCCACGTAAATTTCCTTACCGTCGGCCAGCAGGCGTGCATCGCCGATGGCCATGTTCAGCTTGCGCTTGATCACTCGCTTGATATCAATTTCATATGTCACGAGTTTGACATCGGGGCCTACTTCACCGGTGAACTTGACTTCACCTGCACCCAGGGCGCGACCACGACCCGGCAGGCGCAGCCAGGTCAGGTAAAAACCGATCAGCTGCCACATGGCGTCCAGGCCCAGGCAGCCGGGCATGACAGGGTCGCCCTGAAAGTGGCAATCAAAGAACCACAGATCAGGCCTGACGTCCAGTTCCGCAACAATCTTGCCCAGACCGTGGGCACCGCCGTCCTCGGAGATATGTGTGATGCGATCAAACATCAGCATGGGAGGCAGGGGCAGACGTCCGCTATCGGCACCAAACAGCTTGCCTTCGCCGGACGCGATCAGTTGTTCGTAGGAAAAAGATTCAGCCATTCTCTCAATTGCTCCGCGGCAGCCTGTGCAAGCTACCTGTTACTCTATATTTGGGTGACGGGACCCGCGCCCGCTGCGCGCGCCCACTGAGGGCGGTACAACCGGGGATTATCAAGGCTCGCAGCCCTACCCGGGACACAATACCCGTTTTCAGGCCCAAGACTCTGCCACAAATGCCACAGCCGCTGATGTCAGCGTGGCTTATTCCGTGCGCGCCACTACGCCTTCCTCTGCCTTTTCGATGACCACCAGGCCAGCGCGCAAAGCGCCAGGCACAGCAGCGTCAAGGGCAGCAGGCCCAGGGCATGTACCCAGCGGGCATAAGGCGTCAGGCCATCGCGCCCCTGAACCCGGCCCTGCAATACTGCGCGTTCGAACGGTGCCAGTGCTTTCACCACTTGCCCCCTGTGATCGATCACCACCGTGGCCCCGGTGTTCGTTGCGCGCAACATGGGGCGCTCGAACTCCAGCGCACGCATACGGCTGATGGACAGATGCTGATCAATGGCCACGGAGTCCCCAAACCAGCCGATATTGCTCAGGTTGACCAGCACCGTAGGTGCCGTCGCCGCATTGCCAAAGTGGGCCGCCAGCTCTTCGCCGAACAAATCCTCGTAGCAGATATTGGGCGACAGGCGCTCGCCTGCCCAACTCATGGAAGGCTGGCCCAGTGCGCCGCGATTGAAGTCGCCCAGCGGAATGTTCATGAGCTCGGTGAACCAGCGGAACATGGGAGGGATGAACTCGCCAAACGGCACCAGGTGATGCTTGTCGTACTGATAGGCCTGGGTCTGCCCGGGCAGCCAGCCTTCGACCGTATTGGTAAAGCCCTTGTCCCAGTTGCCCAGCGGCAGCCCCACCAGGGCCGCGCGGCTGGAGTCCTTGGCGACAAAAGGTGCACGCACAAAATCCAGATAGCCCTCGGGAAGCTGCTGAGGCAGCAGCGGAATGGCGGTCTCGGGCGCCACCACCAACTGAGCACTGGCGTCATGCAGCTGCTGGGCATACCAGCGCAGTGCGACCACCACGCCCGAGCCCAGTTCGAACTTCTCATCCTGGGGAATATTGCCCTGCAGAAGCTCCACGCTCATGCCGGGCTGCTGGCCGGGCGCGGCAACGGCGCTGTCGTGCGACCACCACAGCCCGCCCCATACCAGGCCCAGAGCCAATGCGGATGCCAGGGCTGGCACTGACTTAATCACCACGACCCTGGTCTGCGCGCGCCAGACCAGCAGCGCCAACCAGGCCGCAGCCCAGGCTGCCACAAAGCCCGTGCCATAGACGCCAATCCAGCGCGGCAGCACGGCCAGCGGGCCTTCCACATGGGCATAGCCGGCGGCACCCCAGGGGAAACCGGTCCAGAGCCAGCCGCGCGCGAGTTCAGCCAGCGTCCACAGTGCCGCGAAAACCAGGGTCGATAGCGCGGCCGGAACCTGCGCCAAGCGCTTGAAACACCATGCTGCCACGGCGTAATAGCCACCCAGAAAGCCCGCCAGCGCCAACACGGCAGCTACGGCCAGTGGCGCAGCCAATCCGCCATAGGTGTGCATGGAGATAAACAGCCACCAGAAGGTCGCCACAAGCCATGCCGTGCCAAACAGCCAGGCCCGTCCTGCCGCCTGGGCCGCGGAGCGGGCGGCCAGCAGCGCATGAACCAGCACCGCCAGCGACAGAATCTGCAGCCACCACAGCGGACGACCATAGCCTCCAACCAGGCTCAGCCAGCCGTCGCCCTGACCACGAGCCCAGGGCCAGGCCAGCGAAAGAGCCTGCAGGCCGCCTGCAAGGACTAGTAACAGCGCGCTCATCCAGCCATGAGGCTTGGCAGCAGCAGTCTGAACGGTGGGGGCAGAGGTGGTCATAGGAATCGGCTGGCAAGAGCAAAACACCCAACCGGGTGGTTGGGTGAATTCAAGCATACGAGGTATGGCCAGGACTTGTGCACACCAAGAGGTACAACCGGTATTTCCACCGGCATCACACCAGGCCTGCCCCGGATTTGCGCAAGTCGCAATCAGTTGCGAACAAGGCTGTCCGGCGAAGGATCTCGCACCACCTTGAACCAGCGCACCGCGCCGCCCTTGGTATGGAGCACGGTGAACTCCAGTCCGCCCAGGTGAACTTGCTCGCCGCGCTTGGGCATATGTCCGATTTCGTGCGCGATGAGGCCCCCGATGGTGTCGAACTCGGCATCGGGGTCACTGGCATGCAGCGCGGTTTCGAACTCCTCGCTCACATGCTCGATGCTGGCATCGCCCGCCACGCGGTAGCTGTTGTCGGCAAGCGCAAAGATATCGCCCTCGTCCTCGGGGATGTCGAACTCGTCCTCGATCTCGCCGACGATTTCTTCCAGCACGTCCTCAATCGTCACCAGACCGGCGACGCGGCCAAACTCGTCGATGACCACCGCCAGATGATTGCGATTGGCGCGGAACTCGCGCAGCAGATCGTTCAGGCCCTTGCTCTCGGGCACGAAGACGGCGGGCCGCACCAGAGCACGAATGTTCAGGGTGGGAGAACGCTGCAACTTGAGCAAATCCTTGGCCATGAGAATGCCAATGATGTTCTCGCGCTCGCCCTGGTAGACCGGAAAGCGCGAATGCGCCGTGGTGAGAACCTGGTGCAGGATTTCTTCGTATGGAGCGTCGATATTGATGAGATCCATGCGTGGCGCGGCCACCATGACTTCTCCGGCGCTCATGTCGGCCATGCGAATCACGCGTTCCAGCATGACGCGGGACTCGGTGCCGATGACCTGGTTGTCTTCGGCTTCTGCCAGGGTTTCGATCAGTTCATCGGGAGATTCCGGTGCCGGATGAATGAACTCAGCCACCTTTTGCAGGAAGCTTCGCTTGTCTTCCTTCTCGGGAAGTCGCGCAGGATGGGGGTCAGACACTGTCTTGGAGTGCAGGACGTGCGGTAGTCAAACAAGTCCCCAAGAATAACGGATTGTGTTGACAGACGGCTTGCTAGCTCACAAAAGCCATGAATAGCTGTCACCGAGGGCGCTCAGTAAAAGCTATTTTGATAGCTGCTTGCAGTTGTCTTTATTGGGCTGCAGCGTCGCCAGCTTCAGAAACCGACTTACTCGCCTGATTTATGGCGGCCTTCCTGCACACCCTTGCGCACTTCCTGCACACCGGCCAGAAAAGTCCAGAAATTGACAGCCTGCTTCTTGAGCTGATAGTCCATCTCGCCCAGATGCTCGGTCACCAGGTCGCTGACATGGGTCTCGAAGTCGGCAGGCGGCAGCTCCAGATAGGCTTCGGACTCCGAGCCTTCTCGCTTGACGGTGGCACCCGCGTTGCGCGCAATCTTGAGCATGGCCGTGTTCTCGGACAGCGCATGGATGAACATCATGCTCACGTTCTTGCTGCGTGCATGCAGCACTGCACGCGCGAACAGACGTGCACCCAGCCCCTTGCCGCGTGCACTCTTGAGCACGGAGACGCCGAATTCCGCGCATTTCTCATGCTCGGGGTGGCCGGCAAAGGCCAGATGCGCCATGGAGATCAATTCCAGACGGCGGTTGAAGATGCCGAAGATATCGTCGCGCTCGAAGTCGAGCTGCTCGACATAGCGACGCACCTGCTCGTCGTTGGCCGCATAGCCAAAGCGCAGATAGCGATCACGCGCATCCAGCTTGAGCAGATGCTTGATGATGCGATCGCGATGGCGCGGACTCAGCGAACGGATGGGGACCAAGGACGGCGAGCGACGCTCGGCGCCATGGGACTTGCCCATGTCTCGCAGCCAGCCGGAGCCAGCCTGCCAGGGCGATGTCAACCAGTCTTTGGGGAGGTTCATAGCCTGAAATATAGGTAAAAACCCGAATCTTCACAAGTACCATATTGCATTGCAACAATCTTGTAAGGATTTTGCGTTAATTCAACACCTTAGCGTCTATTTCCGGCTAGGCCATGGTCCGTATGAAGGACCTCTCTAAAGGCTTAGAGCGGCACGGCCGTCGTGACCTTGACCCGGTCCATGACAAAGCTGGTTTTGCAGTCCTGCACGCTGGGGTGTTTGAGCAGCGTGTCCATGATGAAACGACTGTAATGCTGCATGTCCGCCACCACCACCCGCAGCAGATAGTCCATCTCGCCAGTGAGGGAGACACACTCCACCACCTCGGGCCAGGTCTGAACGCTGGCGCGGAACACGTCCATGGGATTGCGCTTGCTGGTTTCGGTGTATTTTTCCAGACGCACATTGATATAGGCCGTCAGACCCAGGCCCACGGTCTCGGGCTGTACCAGGGCCACATAGCGGTCGATGACACCGTTTTCCTCCAGCCGCTTGACTCGGCGTAGCACGGCGCTGGGCGAAAGGCCGACCTGCTCCCCGATGACGTCATAAGTTTCTCGGCCATTGGCCTGCAATCGGCGCAAAATCGCCTTATCCAGTTTGTCGATGGTGTGCATGGGACTCATGGCGACAGATTATAAAAACAGCGCAGTTTTTCTTAATGGTTAACCCTTGATAACCATTTAAATTGCATGAAATCAAATTCTTGCGCAATTTTCATGCATCAACAGGTTTGCCGCCAAGGCATTTTTGCATGAAGCTTGCCAGTTGCCTGTCCTACAGTGAATCCATCGTCGACACCTGTTCTTCATGTGTTGTGCCCCTACCCGATGGAGACCTCTGCCATGAACGCCCCACTGACCCAAAGCAACGCCAGCACATTCCAGACCTGGGACAACCCCATGGGAACGGACGGTTTCGAATTCGTCGAATACGCTGCACCCGATCCCGTGGCCATGGGTCAGCTGTTTGAGCGCATGGGCTTTCAGGCCATCGCCAAGCACCGCCGCAAGAACGTGACCCTGTATCGCCAGGGCGAGATCAACTTCATCATCAATGCCGAGCCCGACAGCTTTGCCCAGCGCTTCGCGCGTCTGCACGGTCCCAGCGTCTGTGCCATCGCCGTGCGCGTCAATGACGCCAAGTACGCCTACGAGCGCGCCACTTCACTGGGTGCCTGGGGCTATGCCCAACAGGCCGCCCCCGGGGAACTGAGCATTCCCGCCATCAAGGGCATTGGCGACTCCCTGATCTATTTCATTGACAAATGGCGCGGCAAGAATGGCGCCAAGGACGGGGACCTGGGCAATATCAGCTTCTTCGACGTGGACTTCGAGCCCCTGCCCGGTGCCGATCTGCACCCCGAGGGCCTGGGCCTGACCTATATCGACCACCTGACCAACAACGTCTACCGTGGCCGCATGGCCGAGCTGGCAGAGTTCTACGAGCGCATCTTCAACTTCCGCGAGATCCGCTACTTCGACATCGAAGGCCAGGCCACAGGCGTCAAGAGCAAGGCCATGACCAGCCCCTGCGGCAAGATCCGCATTCCCATCAACGAGGAAGGCAACGACAAGGCCGGCCAGATCCAGGAATATCTGGACATGTACCACGGCGAAGGCATACAGCACATCGCGCTGGGCTCGACCAATCTCTACGACACCGTGGACGGCCTGCAGATGAACGGCATCAAGCTGCTGAACACCAGCGAGACCTATTACGAGCTGCTGCCCAAGCGCATTCCGGACCTGCAGGAACCCATTCCCGAACTGCTGGCGCGCAATATCCTGGTGGACGGCCAGCCCGGCGAACTGCTGCTGCAGATCTTCAGCGAAAACCAGCTGGGCCCCATCTTCTTCGAATTCATCCAGCGCAAGGGCAATAGCGGCTTTGGCGAGGGCAATTTCAAGGCCCTGTTCGAGACCATGGAGCTCGACCAGATGCGCCGCGGCGTGCTCAAGACCTGAGCCACAACGGAGCCGACCATGCGCCCTCCCGGCCTGCATCTGCCCCTTCCGGCTGCTGGCAGCACGGCCGGTGCGAGCCCCGGCGCTACGCCTTCCATCAAAAAGATACCAATGGTTACCACTCCGTCAAACGGACCATGTGGCGATCGGTTTCCGTCCCTATACTTTCCGTCATGCTGCACTGCCGCATTCACGTCTGACGTGGGCCGTCGCAGCCAGCTTCAACGCCCGGAAGGATCAAGTGCCGCGACCCCATCAGCTCCCCGCTACAGCCCCAGAGGACTGCAGAACACCGGGGATGGATGCGCCTTCCGGTACCTCGCACCTTTCCCGCCGTCAGGCCTTGTCGCTGGCGGTGGCATCTGCGACCGCTCTGATCGCCAACAGCGCGCATGCGGCCAGGGATGCGAGCGCTCTGCCTTCGAATTCCAGCCGCAGCCGCAACGAACTCTCCCTGGTCGTACCCTATACAGCGGGCGGCCCGCTGGACCGTGCGGCGCGCAAGCTGACGCAGGAAACCACGGCCCTGGGCAACATCAATGTGCTCAATGTCCCGGGCGAGGGGGGCGCCACGGGCGCCGCCATGGTGGCCAGAGCGGGAGCGCGCGAGCCCATGCTGCTGATGGGTGCCGTGGCCACACATGCCATCCTGCCCTGGCTCAACCCCCAGCTGCCCTACGATCCGCTGCGCGACTTTCAGCCGCTGACACTGGTGGCCCGCATGCCCCATGTGCTGGTCATGCGCAGCGAGCTGGCCATGCAGTGGCGCATCTATTCGCCCGAAGATCTGCTGCGTTTCATGTCCAAGCACCGGCAAGCACTGCGCTATGCGTCGGCAGGCAATGGCAGCATCGGCCATATCGCGGGCCAATGGTTCCAGTCGCTGACCCAGGTGCCGCTGCAGCATCTGCCGTTCGGCGGCGCCAGACCAGCCCTGTCGGCTCTGCTCGAAGGCACGGCCGATCTGATGTTCGACAATATTGCCTCTGCCCTGCCCCATCTGCGCGCCGGCAGACTCAAGGCCATTGGCGTGACCTGGCGCTCGCCGCTGCCGGCTCTGCCGGAGGTTCCCAGCCTGGACGACAGCATCAAGGGCATGAATCTGACCACCTGGTTCGGCATCTTTGCCACCGCAGGCATCACGGACAGCCAGGCCAGACGCTGGTCGGATGCGTTTGGCCAGACGCTGCAAAGACCCGAGGTGCAGCAGTATTTCGATGCCATGGGCGTGGTGCGCGACGACCTGCGCCTGCAGGACTTTGCCCGCCTGGTGCAGGCCGAGCACGCCCGTTACGGGCAGTTCGTCAAACGCGCCCAAATACAGATGCACTGAGCCGGCTTCCGGCTCGCCACTCCTCTTTCCTGCTGCGCCCGGGCCACGAGCTCCGGCCGCAGCCTTCGCGACCCCTCATCTCAGGGAGTGCCTCATGAACAACATCCAGAGCAGCACCGCCACGACCGGCAACATAGGTGCGGCGCCCGTCGTCTATGGCCAGTCCGATCGACCGCCACGCGGCGACTACACACGGGCCCATGCCGACTACACCTGCACGCAGGACTATGCTGCCTATACCAAGGCCGAGCATGACACCTACCATCGGCTCTACGAGCGTCAATCTGCGCTGCTGCCGGGCCGCGCCAGCCAGCATTTCATCGATGCCCTGCCTTCGCTGGGAGCCAAGGAGCGCATCCCGCGCTTCGAGGAAGTCAACGAGCGACTATTCAAGGCCACGGGATGGGAGATCGTGGGCGTTCCGGGCCTGATTCCCGAGGTGCCATTCTTCTCGCTGCTGGCCCAGCGCAAATTCCCGGTCACCGACTGGATACGCAAGCCCGAGGAGTTCGAATACATCGTCGAGCCCGATATCTTTCACGATCTCTTCGGCCATGTGCCGCTGCTGTTCAACCCCGTCATGGCCGATTTCATCCAGGCCTACGGTCAGGGCGGCCTCAAGGCCGCCGAGCTCGGCGTCTGCGAGATGCTGTCGCGCCTGTACTGGTACACGGTGGAATTCGGCCTGATCCGTGAAAACGGCGGCGTGCGCGCCTATGGCGCCGGCATTCTGAGCTCCGTGGGCGAGCTGGAGTACAGCGTCAACAGCCCGCAGCCACATCGCCTGCCGCTGCAGTTGGAGCGCACCATGCGCACGCTCTACAAGATCGACACCTATCAGCAGACCTATTTCGTGATCGACGACATGCCCCATCTGCTGAACCTGGCCGATACCGACTTTGCACCGTTGTACGAGCAGCTGCGCCAGCTGCCCACCATTGGCGCCAAGGAACTGCTGCCCGGCGAACAGCTGATTTAGTCAGCGGATGTATACCGGCACGGCCCCTGGCAAGCGCGAATCCATGCGCCGAATTTTCTAACGAAAATTCGGCCCCGTCCCTTTTCAGTAAAGCGCATGCAGCTCCATTTCCAATAGCAAGCCATGCGAAAAACCGGGGCTGCAAGCCCTGTTTGGCCCGGCTGCGCCCTGAAACCCTGCCCGCTGCATTGCACCTATAGTGAGCGCCAGAGGCAAACTGCCGCCCACTCACTTCTTCACAATGCATTACCGCTGCAACCAACTGCTGCGCTGGCTTTTAGCGCTCCAACTTTGCATAGGTCTGGCCGTCGCGGCCGAGCTGCCTGCCAACGGCGATATCCAGACCACCTCCATCGCCCAGATTCAACAGGCATCGACCACGCTGGATAAAGTACGCCAGTCGCTCGATGACGCCGACACCTCCGAAACGCTGCAGGCCCTATCCGAAAAAGCCCTGCAGTCCAAACGCGATGCCGACAACGCCGTCACGGCGCTGGAGCCGCTGCTCAAACAGATCGATGCCCGCATTGCCCAGTTGGGGCCGGTGGCCGAAGGCAGCGAGGAATCGCCGGAGCTGAGCCTGCAACGCAAGGATCTGGCCCAACAGCGCAGCGAGCTGGACTCCGCACTCAAGCGCGGCAAGCTGCTGTCCATGGAGGCCAAGCAGACCACGGACAGCATCGAGAAGATCCGCACCCAGCAGTTCAACGCGCAGATCGCGCGCAAGGTGGCATCCCCGCTGTCACCTTCGCTGTGGAAACAGTTTGCCGAGCATCTGCCGACCGATCTGCAGCGCATTGCTGCCCTGACACGCCAGGGCCGTACCAGCTTCAACGCCGCCATTTCCGAACATGGCTGGTCAGCCACGCTGACCGGCATTGCCCTGGCACTGTTCGTGATGTTTCCGCTGCGTATCGGCCTGCGCTATGCGGGCCGCAAATTTGCGTCTTCCGACCACGCCCCCAACGGACGGCTGCGCCGCACGGGTCTGGCTGTCTGGATGCTGGTAGTGGGCACGGCACTGCCCGGCCTGGCCAGCCTGGTATTCATCGAAAGCCTGCGCTCCATAGACGCGATTGCGCCGCGCCTGCAAACCGTGGCCGACGCCTGGATTCAATCCTCATTTGTCGCGGCCTTTTTCCTCTCCGTCAGCGCCAGCCTGCTGGTGCCCAAGCGCCCCACCTGGCGACTGCTCAATATCGACGACATCGCCGCCCCGGCGCTCACACGCTTTGCCTGGGGAGCCGCCGGCCTGACCTGGTTCTCCATGATGCTCAACGCGGTGGACATAGCCGCGCGTACCAGTGCCGTCAGCAGCGTGGCTCTGGACGGACTGATTGCACTGATCTATGCCGTGCTCATCATGTCGGTGCTGGTGGTCATCAACAGGCAGCGCAAGCGCCAGCAGATGGCCGAGCGCGAAAAAGCCGCCCATCATGGCGACGACTATCGCCCTGCGACGACCAGCCGCTGGCTGATGCTGGCCTGGCTGGGCGGGCATCTGACGGTGCTGGCCGCACTGATCGCGGCGCTGATCGGCTATCTGAACTTTTCGGTCTTCGCGGCCACGCAGATGGTCTGGATCACGGTGGTGGTTCTGGCCACCTCGCTGCTGATGAAGTTTGCCGACGACCTTTTTACCTGGCTGTGCTCAAGCGATAGCCGTATTGGCCAGGGCTTCGCTGCCGGCACGGGCCTCAAGCAGTCGCGCCTGGAGCAGGTCGGCGTTCTGCTGTCGGCCTTCACGCGTGTCTGCCTGCTGCTGCTGGGGCTGATGGCGCTGATCGCTCCCTTCGGCAACTCCAGCAGCCTGATCGTGCTGGCCGATACGCTGACCAACGGCCTGCCCGTGGGCGACTCCTTCCTGCGCCCAATGACCATCTTGCGCGGCCTGCTGGTGCTGGTGGCGGGGCTGACGCTGTTTGGCGCCTTGCAGCACTGGCTGGTGGAGACCTTTCTGCCCAAGACCGAGCTGGACATAGGCGCACGCAACTCCATCAGCACCGTGGCCCGTTACACGGGCATTCTGTTGTCCGGCCTGTGGACGCTGGCAGCCCTGGGCATTGGCTTTGAAAAAGTGGCTCTGCTGGCCAGCGCCCTGTCCGTCGGCATCGGCTTTGGTCTGCAGGCCATCACGCAGAACTTTGTCTCAGGCCTGATTCTGCTGGCCGAGCGCCCCGTGAAGCTGGGCGACCGCGTGCGCATCGGCGACCAGGTCGGCGATATCCGCCGCATCAGCGTGCGCGCCACGGAGATCCAGACCGATGACAAATCCACCGTCATCGTGCCCAACTCGGAGTTCATCACCAAGTCCGTCCAGAACCTGACCATGGACGGTGCACTGGGCCGCATCTCGATCGCGTTCTCGGTGCCGCTGAACACCGATATCGTCAAGCTGCGCGAGGTGCTGCTGGGACTGTATGCCGAGCATGAGGCCGTGCTGAGCACCCCCGCTCCTTCCATGTATGTGGACTCCATCAACGGCAGCGTGGTCAACATCACCAGCTTCGGCCATGTCTCCAGTTCGCGCAATGTCTACAGCACGCGCAGCGACCTGCTGTTCGGCCTGCTGCAGCGCTGCGCGGAGCAGAAGATCGCCCTGGTTTCCGCCACCGACATCCACCTGATTCAGGACCCGCAGGCCCGTGCCCCGGCACCGGCTGCGGAGGCACCTGCCTCGGCAGCCTGATAACGCCCCTGCGGTCGCCCCTGCAGTTGCGCCTGCAACTGCAGGCAGTGCTGCCAGACCCGCGGGTCAAACAGCAGCTGCATATGTGCTGCATCGTCGACCTGATGACACTGCGCATTCGGCAGGATCGCCAGGTCGGGAGGAAAGACGATGTTGTCGCTGCTGCTACACCAGCAGCTGAACGACACGTCCTGGGGCGGCGGCCCCAGCCGCTGCAACCAATCGCTGCCCTCACGCATGTCGACGGCTGGCAGGCGCTGCGCAAACCGCGCCAGCCAGGCGCCACCATGCGGCGTGGCCACCGTGACCACATGGGCTGCATAGCGCGCACGCTCATCGACATCGAGGCGCTTGAGCCAGGCACGCACCACCAGACCGCCCATACTGTGCGCGACCAGAAGCGGCGCGCGATGCGTGCGCTGGACGATCTCCTTCACACATCTGTCGAGATCATCCACCATGGCATCGACAGGACTGCCATGCGCGGGCTCCAGCGTCATGGCCACGCTGGGGATTCCGCGAGCCTTGAGCGCGCGCAGCCAGACGGCCCACACGCCGCGGTTGCAGAAATAGCCGTGCACCAGCACCATGCCCACCTGCGCTTGCTTCTCAGCCGTTCCATCGGGCTCGGCATGTTCGCGAAAAGGAATCTGCCAGCCAAACAGCCGCCAAGCCCAGCGCCACTCCGACAGCCAGGCCCGCAGCGCGACCATGGCAGGCGGCAGCGGAAAGCCCCGACTGCGCAGCACCGCCCGCATCATCAGCATCTGCGTGCCCAGCTGCAGCCCGGCTCCGCCCGCAATCAGCATCGCGCCCAGCAAGGCCACGGCAGCCGAGTGCGGCCACCAATAACTGCACCAGAGCAGCAGTGCCAGCCAGCTGCCCACCACCACACAGCGCCAGAACCAGGTATTCAAATCGGCACCTCCTCATGCGCAGCGTAGCAAGCATGGCGACCAACGCCTAGGACAAGCCCCCGTAGACCCTGGCAGACCTCATCCGCAGAATCAGCCGCAGCGCAGGTTTTGCATGCTGGCCCCTTTGTTCAACCCGCCGCCCGCGTCCCAGGACGACGAGCGGCTTCTGCAAGGTAACTCTTCTATGGACGCTGCCGCTCCCTGGTTCAAGAACTATCCACCCAATGTGCCTCACGATGTGCAGCCCGGGCAGTACCGCTCGCTGGTGCACCTGCTCGAAGAAGCCTTTACACAGCATGCAGAGCGTCCGTTCTCGGTCTGCATGGACCGCTGGATGAGCTATGCCGAGCTGGACAGGTTCTCCGCACAGATGGGGGCCTGGCTGCAGAGCCTGGGCCTGGAGCCAGGGGCGCGCGTGGCCATCATGCTTCCCAATGTGCCGCAGTTCGCAGTCAGCATGGCCGGCGTGCTGCGTGCGGGCTTTACCTGCGTCAACGTCAACCCGCTCTACACCGCGCGCGAGCTCGAGCATCAGCTCAAGGACTCGGGCGCCACGGCCATCATCATTCTGGAGAACTTTGCCCGTACCTTGGCCCAGGTGCTGGAGCGCAGCCATATACGCCATATCTGCCTGACCAGCATGGGCGATTTGCTCGGCGGTCTGTATGGCAGCTGGATCACTTTTGCCGTGCGCCATCTGGCCAAGATGGTGCCGGCCTTCGATCTGCCCCTTGGCGCGGCTCCTGGCAGCACAGGCCCGCAACGCCAGGTCACCCTGTTCAACAAGGCCCTGGCCGAGGGCGCCGGGCGCAAGCTCGTTGCCAGCACGGCCACGCTGGACTCGGTGGCCTTTTTGCAATACACAGGCGGCACCACGGGCCTGTCCAAGGGCGCGGTGCTGACCCATCGCAACATCGTCGCCGCCACGCTGCAGGCCCATACCTGGTTCACCCCTGCACTGGAAGGCCGGGTCAAGGCCAACGAAACCCATATCGTCGCGGCCTTGCCGCTCTATCACATCTTCGCGCTCACCGTGAGCCTGTTCGCCATGCGACTGGGCGGCAGCCTGAGCCTGATCCCCAATCCGCGCGATATCCCGAAATTCGTCAAGGTGCTCAAGAAGCGCCCCTTCCACGTGCTGCCGGCCGTGAACACCTTGTTCAACGCACTGCTCCACAACCCCGAGTTCCGCCAGCTCGATTTCTCCCAGCTGTTCATCTCCCAAGCCGGCGGCATGGCCGCATCCGAAGGCACGGCACGCCAGTGGCAGCAGACCACGGGCTGCGCCATGATCGAAGGCTGGGGCATGAGCGAGACCTGTGCCATCGGCACGAACAATCCGGTGACCAACAAGGAGTTCACCGGCACCATCGGCCTGCCGCTGCCCAGCATCTCGGTCGCCATCAAGGACGATGAAGGCCACAACCTGCCCAACGGCCAGGCGGGCGAGCTGTGCATCAAGGGCCCCAACGTCATGCAGGGCTACTACAACCAGCCGGCAGAAACTGCCAAGGCCTTCACGGCCGACGGCTATATGCGCACCGGCGATATCGGCGTGCTGGACGACGAGGGCTACACCCGCATCATCGACCGCAAAAAGGACATGATGGTGGTCAGCGGCTTCAACGTCTATCCGAACGAGCTGGAAAACGTCATCTCCATGTGTCCCGGCGTGCTCGAATGCGCCGCCGTGGGCGTCAAGGACGATCAGCAGGGCGAATCCATCAAGGTCTATGTGGTGCGCAGCGACCCATCGCTGACCGAAGACCGTGTCATGCGCTACTGCCAGGAGCAGCTGACGGGCTACAAGCGGCCACGCCATATCGAATTCCGCGACGAACTGCCCAAGACCAATGTGGGCAAGATCCTGCGGCGCGAACTGCGCTCGAACTGACTTTTTTCAGAAAATTTACGAGTTTTCCCGAAGGGCGCCAAAGTTGCTGCTAGAATTGCGGTCTTCGGGTGATTAGCTCAGCGGTAGAGCACTGCCTTCACACGGCAGGGGTCACATGTTCGATCCATGTATCACCCACCAGTTAAAGCGCGATTAGCTCAGCGGTAGAGCACTGCCTTCACACGGCAGGGGTCACATGTTCGATCCATGTATCGCGCACCAGACAAAGCCTCTTGAATTTCGGTTCAAGAGGCTTTTTCTTTGGCCGGTCCCATTGCGCGGCCCTTGCATAATGGATCTTCCACAGCAGGCCCTGCCTGACAACAAGAAGACCACTATGAGAGAGACACCCACCCTGGCCTGGAGCGACGCACTGCTGATGGGCCACGGCGCCATGGACGAGATTCACGAGGAGTTCGTGCAGCTGGCAGGCCGGCTCGAATGCGCCGGCGACGAGCAGTTGCCCGGCCTTCTGCAAGCCATGGAAAGCCATCTGCAGCACCACTTTGCCGAAGAAGACCAGTGGATGCTGAGCACCGGCTTCCCGCCACGCGACTGCCATATCGACGAACATGCGGCCGTGCTCAAGTCCGTGGCCGAAGTCCGCATCAAGCTCGCCGAAGGCAATATCGCGCTCTGCCGCGATCTGACCCGGGCCCTGGTGGACTGGTTCCCGGGCCATGCCACGCATCTTGATTCAGCCCTGGCGCACTGGCTGTCCAAGCAGCGCTTTGGCGGCAAGCCCGTGGTGATCCGCCGCAACATCCTGTCTTCGGCCCAATCGCACTGAGCAGCATTGAGCAGCTCGCCCGCGCGACAGCTGCGTGATGAGCGGTCTGCTAGGCTTGTGCAAAACACAAAGCACCGCACAGGAGACCAGCCCGATGAATGGATCCCCGGCAATGCATGTCCCACTGCCGCCCGGCATGACCGTGCTGGAGCGCGGCTGGCTGTCGGCCAACAACATCGTCTTTGCCGCGCAGGCCGGCGATGCCGAAGGCGCCGCCGTCATCGACACCGGCTATGTCGCGCATAGCGCGCAAACCCTGGCGCTGATCGAAAGCACGCTGGCCGGTCAGCCGCTGGCGCGCATTCTCAACACCCATCTGCACAGCGACCATTGCGGCGGCAATGCAGCGCTGCAGCAAGCTTATCCACAGGTGCAGACCTTGATCGCACCGGGCCAGGCCGAGCAGGTGCGCAACTGGGACGAAGCCGCCCTCAGCTATGCCCCCACAGGCCAGGAATGCCCACGCTTTGCCATCACTGGCCTGCTGCAGCCCGGCAGCACCGTGCGCCTGTCGGGGCGCGACTGGCAGATCCATGCAGCCCCCGGCCATGATCCGCATTCGGTGATTCTGTTCGAGCCCGACAGCCGCATCCTGATCTCTGCCGATGCGCTGTGGGAGAACGGCTTTGGCGTGGTCTTCCCCGAAATCGAAGGCATTGCCGCCTTTGACGAGGTCGCCGCGACCCTGGACGTGATCGAGCGCCTGGAGCCCAGCCTTGTCGTGCCCGGACACGGCGGCTTGTTTGGCGATGTGCAGACGGCTCTGGGCATTGCCCGCAAACGGCTGGCCGGCTTTGTCCAGGCGCCGGAACGCCATGCCAGCTATGCCGCCAAGGTGCTGCTCAAATACAAGCTGCTGGAGTGGCAAAGCATCAGGGTGCATGAGCTGCAGAACTGGGTTCATGCCACTCCCTATTTCGGCACTCTGCACCAGAGCTACTTTGGCGCGCAAACGGCACAGCAATGGCTGGATAGCCTGATCGAGAGCCTGGTGGCCAGCGGCGCAGCCGAGCTGCGGCGCGATGCCGCCGATGCTCCCGTGCTGCTCAACCGCTGACGCAGACTGCATAACGTACGAGCAGTGACGTGCGGCAAGTGAAGCGCGTCAGTGATACACGATGGCAGCACTGGGAGCGTTGAGTGCTCCGCGCCCCAGGGCTGCGAATCGCGAAGGCTGATGGCCTCCTCAGTCGTTCGCGCTCAGTTCCTCGTGGTGGGCGGCCTCTCCCTGCTTCCAGTAGGAAGCAATCCGCATGCGCTTGGGATTGGCGCCGGGCTTGGCCAGAATGCGCTTGCGCAGATCGGCCATGGCACGACTCTCGCCCGCCGCCCAGACAAAGCCATCGCCTTCTGGCAGCTCCAGCGCATCGACGGCAGCGGCCAGGGACTCCACCCATTGCAGATCCAGCTGCGCAGCACTGCTCCAGTTGCGTTGATCGAGCTGATTGCCGATCTGCACCCGCACGATGGCACGGCTGCCGGCCGGCAGTTCCGCCAGGCGGCGCTCCATGGCGGGCATGGCGCTTTCATCGCCCAGCAGCACATGCCAGTCCAAATCGGCGGGCACGACCAGGCTGCCGCGCGGGCCGGCCAGACCCAGCCACTGGCCAATGGGGGCTGTGCGCGCCCATTCCACGGCGGGGCCCGAGCCATGCTCGGCAAACTCCAGCTGCAGTGTGTTGCGGGCCGCGTCGTAGTTCAGCGGCGTGTAGTCGCGCATGGTAGGGCGCTCGCCATCGATATGGGGGCGGCCGTCGACCATCCGCGGCAGATTGGGCCTGTCCATCCCGGCCTGGGGCAGGATGAGCTTGGTATGGTCGTCAAAGCCCGCGCTGACAAAGCCTGCCAGTTCGGGGCCACCCACGGTCAGGCGTATAAAGCCGGGGCTGAGCTGCTCGCGCGCCAGCAACTGCACATGGCGCGAGCGGAATTCGTGGCGTACACGCTGCATGATGGACACTGTCTCGGTGTTGGACATGATTTTCATTAAGTTGATAAAGTCCACGAAATATCCATCAATAAGTTGACTAAGTCAACAAACAACCTTTCCCACCATGAGTTCATCCATCGCCGCCGATGTGTTCGAGGTGCTGCACGATCTGCTGCACCTGTTTCGCGCGCGCCTGCTTGAGTCGCTTGAAGCGGTGCAACCGGGGCTGACCTTCAACGAATTCCGCATCCTCATGCACACCGGTCGCCACCCCGGCATCACGCAAAAGGAACTGGTCGAGCACAGCCACACCGACAAGGCCCAGATGGCGCGCACCCTGGCCCAGTTGCAGGACAAGGGCTGGCTGGAGCGCTCGGCCAGCGAAGCCGACAAGCGCGTGCGCTGCCTGCAGCTCAGCGCCCGGGGACAGCAGCTGTTCGATCAGCTCAGACACCGGCGCGAGCAGATCGCCACCGAGCTGCTCAGCGCCATGCCAGCAGCCCAGCAGGCATTGCTGCAAGAACTGCTACGGCAGGCACTGGACGGCGCCCAGGCTACGCGGCCGTAAGGACTCCCAAAAAAGGAAGCAGCCAGCGCATGCTGCTCAACGATTTCATTGCTCCAGTATCTTGAAATGCAGGTATGAAAGGCGGTAGCCGCTCTCATATCCGAAGTGAAGCGAGCGCCCGCCTATCCCGACCATGTTGCTGTGCAACAACGTCAGACAGGATTCTCCGTAAACTTTCGCAAAGTTACATTAAGAATCATTATCATTTGCAGCATCCGTACCCGAGTACGCCTTAGCCAGCCAGGACTCCGCCAGCACGCCCTCCGGCGTCTGCGGCCGCATCACAAGTGCAGACAGCCCATACCCGCCAGCCAACTGTCTTCACTTCCAGTCCTTTCAACATGGCTCAATCCAACATCTATATCCAAAGCCGCAAGCATTCCGCGGGTCGCTTGCCTTCCTCCGCCGGTCTGGTCGCCTGCGCCACTGTGCTGGCAGGTGCCACCCTGGCAATGCCAGCAATGGCCCAGTCTGCGGAAACCGCACTCAAGGAAGTCAAGGTGGAAGGCAATGCCGACACCGGCTACACGCCCGGCCAGCTGTCTTCGCCCAAGTTCACCCAGCCGCTGGTCAACACCACCCAGACCGTCAACGTCATCAAGGAGCAGCTGCTGCAGGAGCAAGGCGCCACCACGCTGACCGAGGCGCTGCGCAATGTGCCCGGCGCCGGCACCTTCTACGCAGGCGAGAACGGCAACACCAGCACGGGCGACGCCGTCTATATGCGTGGCTTCGACAGCTCCAGCAGCATCTACGTGGACGGCGTGCGCGACATCGGCTCGATCTCGCGCGATATGTTCAACATCGATCAGGTCGAAGTCACCAAGGGTCCGGCCGGCACCGACTACGGCCGCAGCGCCCCCACCGGCGCTATCAATCTGGTGAGCAAGCAGGCCAATCTGAACAACAGCTTCGGCGGCTCGCTGGGCCTGGGTTCGGCAAGCTACAAGCGTGCCAGCATCGACCTGAATCGCGTCGTCAATGCCGAGACCGGCACGGCCGTGCGCCTGAACGCCATGGCGCAGGACGCCAATGTGGCGGGCCGCAACGGCATCGAGAACAACCGCTGGGGCATTGCGCCCTCGTTTGCTTTCGGCCTGAACTCGCCCACCCGCGTGTTCGTGAACCTGCTGCACATCAAGCAGAGCAATGTGCCCGACGGCGGCGTGCTGACCATGGGCCTGCCCGGCTACACCTCGCCGGACCCCGCCAAGCGCGGCTACCTGAGCGGCGCGGCGCGCGTCAACAGCAAGAACTTCTACGGCACGGCCTCCGATCACGACGATGTGACGGCCACCATGGCCACGCTGAAGGTGGAGCATGATTTCTCCGCCACCACCAAGCTGCGCAACACCACGCGCTGGGGCGAGACCAAGCAGGACTATCTGCTGACCGCCTTCATGGCCGGCAGCACCCAGCTGGTCACGCCCAATGCCAACGATCCGTCCACCTGGACCATGTCGCGCAACATCAATACCAAGGATCAGGTCAACCGCATCCTGACCAACCAGACCAATCTGAGCACCAGCCTTGCCACCGGCAGCGTGCAGCATGATCTAAGCCTGGGCCTGGAGCTGACGCGCGAGGAACAGACCAACTACGGCCTGGCTACCAAGGGCACGGTGCCCGCCGTCAGCGTCTACAACCCGGACTCCAGCATCTTGCTGCCCGACTACCAGCGCAACGGCGCCGACAGCAAGGGCAAGACCGACACCGTGGCGCTGTATGCCTTCGACACGCTGAAGTTCAACGACCAGTGGCAGGCCAATCTGGGCCTGCGTCTGGACCGCTACAAGACCTCGTACAACGCCATGGCGGTCTGCACGGCCACTTCGACCACCCAGCCCTGCGGCAGCAACCCTGTGGGCACCGTGGTGCCCACCACGTCCGACGGTCTGAGCAAATCCGGCACCTTGCTGAGCTGGAAGGCCGGCCTGCTCTACAAGCCCGCTCCCAATGGCAGCGTCTATCTGAACTACGCGCTCTCGCAGCAGCCGCCGGGCGGCAGCAACTTTGCGCTGTCGGCCGCGGTGAACAATGCCGCCAACCCCAATATGGACCCGCAAAAGGCCAAGACGCTGGAGCTGGGCAGCAAATGGGAGCTGGCAGAAAAGAATCTGATGCTCAGCGGCGCGCTGTTCCGTACCGAGGTAACCAATGAAATCGTCACCAACTCTGACGGCACCGTGGGCCAGACCGGCAAGAAGATCGTGCAGGGCCTGGAACTGGGCGTGATCGGCCAGATCAACAAGGCCTGGGGCGTGAGCGCGGGCTACACCGTGCAGAACACCAAGGTCGACACCGGCGCCCTGGTGGCAGCCGACGCCAGCAACGGCCTGACCTATACGCCCAAGAATGCCTTCAGCCTTTGGAGCACCTACCAGTTGCCCTTCGGCCTGACGGTCGGCGGCGGCGCGCGCTATGCGGGCGGCCTCAAGCGCGGCACCGACGGTGCCGTGGGCACGCCCAACCACACGGACTCCTACTGGGTGTTCGATGCCATGGCCAGCTACCGCGTGAACAAGAATCTGGACATCCAGCTCAATGTCTTCAATCTGTTCGACAAGGACTATGTCGCGGCCATCAACAAGAGCGGCTACCGCTACTTCCCCGGTATTGCACGCTCGGCCCGCCTGACGGCAAACTTCAAGTTCTGATTGGAAGTTCCCCCCCTGAGGCGCTCCGCGCCTTCCCCCTCTCTGGCGCTGAGCGCCGGAGGGGGACGACATCTTCGCTGCGGGGCGGCCCTTGCTTGATGTCTCTGGCTTGGGCCATGCCAGCTCAAAGGCTGCACCCTCTTTTTACGCTTTCAGCCTCGCAACTGCGGGGCTTTCCCGTCCGAGGAAATTCAAAAAATGATGCTGCATATCCCCCAGGTCCTGAGCCGCGAGCAGGTCGCCAGCATGCGTGCCGCCATCGATGCCGCCGACTGGGTCGACGGCCGCGCCACCGTGGGCAGCCAGGGCGCCCAGGTCAAGCGCAACCGGCAGCTGCCCGAGCACTCGCTCGTGGCCCAGGAGCAGGGCAGCATCATCTTGCAGGCGCTGGCAGCCAGCCCGCTGTTCTTCAGCGCCGCCCTGCCTGCGCGCACAATGCCGCCGCTGTTCAACCGCTACAGCGACAGCGAGACCTACGGCCTGCATGTGGACGGCGCGGCACGCCGCGTCGCGGGCTCCGAGCAGTGGCTACGCACCGATGTGTCCTGCACCCTGTTTCTCTGCGAGCCCGAGGACTACGAGGGCGGCGAGCTGGTCGTGGTCGACACCTACGGCACGCACGAGGTCAAGCTGCCTGCGGGCGACCTGATTCTCTACCCCTCCACCAGCCTACACCGGGTCGAGCCCGTGACGCGCGGCGAGCGGGTCTGCTCCTTCTTCTGGGCCCAGAGCATGGTGCGCGACGACGCGCGCCGGGCCCTGCTGTTCGAGATGGACCAGGCCATTACCAGCCTGCGCGGAAAATTCGGCGAAACCGAGGAGAGCGTCAGTCTGACCGGCCACTATCACAACCTGCTGCGCATGTGGGCCGAGACCTGAGACCCACCGGACCGCTCAGGGCCGGTGCTTTTCGGCGCAGCCGACCAGGTGGTTGTGCATGCTGGTCATGCACTGGTACATATCACGCGAGCGGCCCGTGGCGGCCTTGCAGTCGCTGACCGTGGCCTGGGAGCGCAGCTTTACGAAGTTGCCCGCCGAGCTGTCGTACTGGGCCTGGGTGATATAGCCGCCCCTGAGGTTTTTCTGGCCGTTTTCCAGCATGGTCTCGATCTGGCTGCGGATGTTGTCCACCGCCAGCGAGCAATTCAGCGCCACTTCCTTGCCGTCGACCTTTCTCAGGCCCTGGGCCAGACCGTCGACCATTTCCTGAGCGCCCTTGGGCAGCTTCTTCGTGCCGTCGGGATTGCGTGCCTCGGCTCCTTCACCAAAGCGCCCCGCGCCCGCACCCGAACTGCCATTGGGCGAGACCTTGACCTGCGCAGCATCCACCTGCTGCGGCGGCAGTTGCGAGCCGTAATGCGTCTGCCCCTGCGCATCCACCCATTTGTAGACGGGCTGTGCCATCAGGGCACCGGCCCAGACCAGTCCCAGCGTGGCGATGAGCACGCGGCTTCTTGCTGCTGACATTGCGACCTCCCCCTCACTCGGTATGGATCTGCCATGCGCAGAACCAGTATTTGTAAAGAAGTGTAAACAATAATCAAGGATATGAAAACAGGAGCTGCCTGCGCTTCTTCATCCGCAGTTTCAGACTTAAAACAGTTTGAAACCCAGGGAAAAAATGCGCTGACAGCTCCTGATTCAGAAGCTCCTGCCGCAGCTGAAGCGCTCAGCCTCAGAACTTCATGTTCGCCGTGATCCAGAAGGTACGGCCGGCCTGGGTCACGCCGGACACCGAGGAGCCGCCCTGGAAGTAGTTGTTCACCCAGGTCGGCGTGCCGTTGACGCTGACCTGCTGGTACTTGCGGAAGTCCTTGTCGAACAGATTGAAGATGCTGGCATTCAGGCTCAGGCTCTTGTTGACCTGATAGCTGCCGCCCAGATGGAACAGCGCATAGCCCTTGATATCGCCCACGGCATCAAACACGGCCTTGTTGGCGTTGCTCAGATTGTCGTAGGAGCCGCTGAAGCGCGGGCTCTTGCTGCGGTACTCGCCGCGCGCCCAAAGGCGCCACTGGCCGGTCGGCGTCCAGTCCAGCTGGGCGCTGGCAATATGCTTGGCGGTGTTGGCCAGCTGACCGTTCTTGCGGCCGCCTTCGATGACCTCGCTGTTGGTCCAGGTGTAGCCGGCCTTGACGGCCCAATCCTTGGCCAGCTGGACGCGGCTGCTCAGCTCCAGACCCCAGGTCTTGGCTTTGTCCACATTGATGGCGTAATCGGCCGTGGGGTTGTAGGCGCAGCTGGAGATGGCTGCCGTGGCGCAGGAACCGCCCGAGGCAATCTTGTCCTTGACATCGTTGTGGAAGAAGGTGGCCGAGCTGGTCCAGCCCGCCTTGTTGTCGAACAGGGCCGACAGTTCCACATTGGTGCTGGTCTCGGGCTTGAGATTGGGATTCCCGATATTGATGGTCGTGCCCTGGCCGCTGACCCCGCTGACGCCGTCGATCAGCTGGTTCAGGCGCGGTGCCTTGAAGCCCTGGCTCACGCCGCCCTTGAAGGTCCAGTTCGTCGTCGCATCCCATACCAGGTAGGCGCGCGGGCTGAACTGGCCGCCAAAGGCGTCATGGTGGTCATAGCGGCCACCCAGCGTGGCAGTCAGGCCCTGGCGCAGACGCCATTCGTCTTCCACGAACAGCGACCACATCGTCTGCTTGTGGCTTTGCGGCAGCAGGCCGTCCTTGAGCTTGGCATCCCAGAACTGGCCGCCCACGGTCAGCATGTGAGCATCACCCACGGGCGCCACCAGCTTGCTGTCCAGCACCAGATTGGTGGTCTTGAGTTCGCGGTCTGCGCCACGGCGTGGGTCGTTGGTCGGCACGGCCGCGCCGGGAATCGTGCGGCCGATGGTCTCGGTTTCGGTATGCATCAGGCTGCTTTCCAGCGTGCCGAAGCCCAGACGTCCCGTATGGCCGATGGTGACCTGATCGCGGTTGAAACGCAGCGCATCCTTGTAACCGGGCGGATTGCGTGGCGCTTCCGCATCGCGATTGCCCAGGCGGCCATCTTCGTTGTTGTACCAGGTGCGGCCCTGGTCCACATCCAGCCAGATATCGTGATAGCGGTTGGGCGTCAGCGTCAGGCGGGCACCCAGATTGTGCTGGCGGCTTTGCGCTGGCGCGGGGTTGCGCGCACCGGCTGGCTGGGCCGCGCCGGGTGCCAGCACCCAGTCGGAAGCGTCGCGGCTATAGGTGCTGCCGCGCACGGCCAGACCCAGCAGATCCTGCTTGATGGGACCGTTGACATAGAAGTTGCCGCGGTACTGGTTACCCCATTCGCTGTCCTGCGGCAGGCCCATGCCCACGCTGACCTCGCCGCCCCATTCCTTGCTGACCTTGCGCGTGATGATGTTGATCACGCCGCCCATGGCGTCCGAACCGTAGAGCGTGGACATGGGGCCGCGAATGACCTCGATACGTTCGATGGCCGAGATCGGCGGCATGAAACTGGTCAGTGCCGCGCCGAAGCCGTTGGGCGTGACATCGCCAGCCACGTTCTGGCGGCGCCCGTCGATCAGGATCAGCGTGTAGTCGCTGGGCATGCCGCGGATGCTGATATCGAGGCCGCCGGTCTTGCCGGTGCCGCCCATCACGTCGATGCCCTCCACGCCCTGCAGGGCTTCGGCCAGATCGCGGAAGTTCTTGGTCTCCAGCTCCTGGCGCGTCACGACGGAGATGGAGGCCGGAGCATTCTTCAACTCTTGCTCGAAGCCGGAGGCCGAGACCACCACCTCCTCCATGGTGGACTCCCTGGCTTGCGCAAAAGCGGCAGTGCTGGCGCAGGTGGCGGCAGCGGCCAGGGCCAGTAAACGGGGTTGCCAGCCAATGCGGCGGGCGCGGCTGATAGCGGCGTTGGACATGATGACTCCTCGGCCTGCCCTGGGGGCAGGTCGTTCACAAACAGGGGTAGAAAGCGGTGGCCCGTGAGGCCTTCTTGGCAGCTGGCAGGCAGCTTGAGGGAGACAAAGCCGAGGTTGTATGTAGCGTTATGGGCTTTGACGGTTGCAATTATGTATTTTTTGTAAACGCAAACCAGTCTCATTCGCCATCTGTTTGTAGGTTATTTACCTACATCAAACTTTGCGTGGTATTTCGCGCGCGCTCCGGCACGCCCGGGCAATATGGCCGGTTTCTCGAAAGCCGGAACGCCATGAAAAAAGCGCCCCGACCCTTTCGGGCAGAGCGCTGCAGGCGGTGAATCGGCGAGCCGTCCGCTCGCACTGCCGATGCTTACGGCAGGTCCTTCATGGTTTCGGGATCATTGGCCGGACGCGGGCCTATAGTGCCCAGACGGCTTTTGAGCGACTGCGGCTGGCCGGTGATCAGCGCCGCATAGCTGGTGGTGTTGGAGAGCACCTTCTTCACATAGTCGCGGGTCTCGCTGAAGGGCACGTTTTCGGCCCAGATGGCGGCGTCCAGCGTGGGCCCGTTGCGCCAGTTGCGCGGGCGGCCCGGGCCGGCGTTATAGCCTGCGGCCGCCAGCGCCATCGAGCCCTCGAAGTCGTCCAGCGCCAGCTTGAGGTAGGAGGTGCCGATGGTGATATTGGTGTCGCGGTCGTTGATCATGTCGGGCGTGAAGCCCGTCATGCCGATCTTCCTGGCCGTCCAGCGCGCCGTGGCCGGCATCACCTGCATCAGCCCCGAGGCGCCCACGCCCGAGCGCGCGTCCATGATGAAACGGCTTTCCTGGCGGATCAGGCCGTAGACATAGGCCGGATCCAGCCCGATATTGCGCGACTTGGCCAGCACCGTGTCGTGATAAGGCATGGGAAAGCGCTGCTTCCAGTCGGCAAAGGTCTTGGTGCGTTCGCTGGTGTTGATGCAGCGATCCCAGACCTGGCGCTCGCAGGCCAGATCGGCCGCCGCATACAGTTCGCGATCTTCCATGCCGCCGGGCTGGTGCAGATTGGTGGAGTAGTTCCACTCGCGCACGCCTTCGCTGCGCAGCCCCATGCCTATGGCATACAGGCCGCGATTGAGGCCCGGGTTGCTGCGCGCAGCCGCCTTTTCCTGCGCTGTCAGCGGTGCCGGTGCAGGCGGCACCGTGATGCGCTGGCCGATCTCCTCCAGTGCCAGCTGCTCGTAGAAGCTGCCGTTGCCGGCCGTGTCTTCGAGCAACTGCCGGGCTTCAGCCTTTTCCTCTGCATTGGGGCGACCTGCCAGCATGGCCCTGGCCTTCCAGTAGGCCCAGGTCGGGTCGGTGCGCTCCGGCCCCATGGCGTCGATGGCACGGCGCACGGCTTTCCAGTCGCCGGCGCGCAACGCGGCACGGGCCTTCCAGCCCAGCAGGTCGTCGCTCAGGTCTTCGTTGCGGCGCACCTTGCCGAAGTAGTTGTTGGCATCGGGCGAGAGCTTGAAGGCGGCCTGCTTGCCGGCCACGGCCCAGGCCCAGTTACGCTCCTCACCATTGAGCTGGGCGCCCCAGCCGCCGTCGATCTGGGTGGCGGCCGCATCGGGGTCGCTGGCCGCCATGCGAATCAGCGCCAGCAGGGCCAGCTCCTTGCGCTCGCGACCGCGCGCCTTGCTCTGGCCTGACAGGTATTTGGCGGGCGAAGCAAATACCTGCGCCACCTGGTCGGCCGCTTCGGGGGCGACGATGGCCACCGCATCACGGGCGGCCTTCTGGCGATTGGCTTCGGTGGCCACGCGGGCACGGCGCCAGACATCGGCGTCGGTGATCAGCTTGCTCGCATACAGCTGGCCGGCGGCGGTGGTGCATCCGTCATCGGCATCTTTTTGCGCCATCCACAGATCGCGTACCTGCTGGCCCACATTGGGTGCGCCCCGGCCTTGCAGGGCGTCGGCCAGCAGCGCATAGCAGGTGACGGACTTGTCATCGCGCATGCGGAACTTGGGATAGACCTGGCTGAAGGTGCTCCAGTCGCGCTGCTTGCCCAGCAGCAGCAGCCAGTCGTTGCGCAAGCGGTCTTCCTGGTAGGTGCCGGCGTAACGGTTCAGAAAGCCCTGGATTTCATCGGGCGATGCGGTCTCCAGGCGGTTCTTGAGTTCCCAGTAAGCGGCCCAAGGTTCGAGGGGGTGACCGGCAGCCTGGGGCAGGAGCTGGGTCAGCGCCGTCTGATTGCGGCTGCGGAATGCTTTTTGCATGTCCAGCAACACGGCGTCGCCCGGGTTCTGTGCCTGCGCAAAAGGAGCAGCTACAGTCAACAGGGAAGCCGCACAAAGCGGTGTCAAAATCTTCAGCCAGTGCATGGAGGAAATTATCCGATGGACAAAGCAGCGTTACGCCGCAAGTTGATTGAACTGCGCCTCAACCTTCCAGATCGCCTGCAACGCGCCGATGCGCTGCAGCAGGTGATGCGCTTTTGGCTGATGGAACGGCCCGATACCGTGATTGGCGCCTACTGGCCCATCAAGGGTGAATTCGATCCGCTGCCAGCCCTGCATCGCTGGAAGGAAGATGGCGAGCTACAGGGTACTCCACAACGGCGCAGGATTGGGCTGCCGGTGATCGACAAACAGCGCAAGACGCTGAGTTTTCACGCCTGGTACCCCGGTTGCCCCATGGAGGAGGACGCCTATGGCATTCCCAAGCCCAAGGATACCGAACTGCTGGTGCCCACGCTGCTGTTTGTCCCCTGCGTGGGTTATGCGGCCGGAGGCTACCGTCTCGGCTATGGTGGCGGCTTCTATGACCGCACGCTGGCCGAGCTGAGCCCGCGCCCCTTCACCGTGGGCCTGGGCTACACCAATGGCTATGTCGATGACTTCCAGCCCGAGACGCATGATCTGCCGCTGGACGCCATCCTCAACGACAACGGCGTGGTCTGGCCCGTCTGAACTCCTATTTCGCTTTGCCATGAGTCGTCCCCGCAAGAACATTCCCCAGCGCAGCTACCGCCCGCGGCCACCGCTGACCATCATGCGGCTGCCGCTGACCGAGCTAGAGCTGCAGCGGCTGCAAGCCCATATGCGTCGCCATGGCCCGCTCAGCCTGACGGCGCGCCAGCACGATGCCATCTGGGACTTTCTGTTCGAGCGCCCGGAAAGCCAGGCCTGGCTCAGCCAGATGACGGCGCAGATTCAGGCCGGCCAGATCGCCACGCGGCCCAGCGCCTGAATCGGGCCCATGGCATAGATGCTCCTCGTTAAGGAGCATCTACCGCATTCAATAAAAGGACTTCAGATTCTTTTTGACCTGAAGTCCTTTTTTATCAAGCGCAAGAAGCTATCAATTTCAAGCCGACTGGCTGGCGCGCCAGTTGTGCCAGCCCGATGCACGCAGCTCGCAGGCCGGGCAGCTGCCGCAGCCATAGCCCCAGTCGTGCAGCACATCGCGCGTGCCCTGGTAGCAGGTGTGGGTCTCGGTGCGAATCAGCTCCACCAGCTCGCTGCCGCCCAGATCATGGGCCAGTTGCCAGGTCTGGGCCTTGTCCAGCCACATCAGCGGCGTATCGATGCGCAGCCGACGCTCCAGGCCCAGGTTCAGCGCCAGCTGCTGGGCCTTCATGGTGTCGTCGCGGCAATCGGGGTATCCGGAGTAATCGGTCTCGCAGACACCGGTGACGATCACCGTCAGCCCGCGGCGATAGGCCAGCGCGCCGGCCAGCGTCAGGAACAGCAGATTGCGGCCCGGCACAAAGGTGTTGGGCAGGCCGTCGGCCTGCATGGCAAAAGCCACGTCCTCGGTCAGGGAGGAGCCCCCGATCTGCTTGAGCACGTCGAGCGACAGCACATGGTCCTCGCCCAGACGCGGCGCCCACTGGGGAAAGCGCTCGGCCAGCTGCTCTCGCACGCCGGCGCGCACCTGCATCTCCACGCTGTGGCGCTGGCCGTAGTCAAAGCCCAGCGTCTCCACACGCTCGAACATGGCCAGGGCCTGGGCCAGGCAGGTGGTCGAGTCCTGGCCGCCCGAGAACAGCACCAGTGCGCCCTTGTGGTGACCAGCGCCGGCCAGGTTTGCAGAAGAAGTCGAAGTATTTGCCATAGTGCTGCGATTACATCATCAGGCGCGGCGCCCCTGCATGACTGTGGAATCAAAACACACAGACCGCCCGGCCCAAGCTTGATAAGCTCGGCGGCAGATACACACAGGAGTCCGCCATGAAGCTCTATATCGGCAACAAGAATTACTCATCCTGGTCCATGCGTCCCTGGGTGCTGATGCGCCAAAGTGGCATCAGCTTCGAAGAGCTCACGCTGCGCTTTGACAGCTTTGCCCCCGACTCCAGCTTCAAGCTGCAGGCGCTGGCACTTGCACCCACCGGCAAGGTGCCGCTGCTGGTCGATGAAGGACTGACCATCTGGGACAGCCTGGCCATCTGCGAATACCTGGCCGAGCGCTTTCCCGACAAGCACCTGTGGCCGCAGACCGTGGCCCAGCGCGCCCGCGCACGCAGCCTGGTGGCACAGATGCACAGCGGCTTCGGTGCGCTGCGCAGCTTCTGCCCCATGAATATCGAAGCGCAGTTGCAGGAGACCGGTGCCCGGCTCTGGGCGGAGCATGCCGATCTGCGCAGCGATGTCCTGCAGCTCGAAGAACTCTGGACCCCGCTGCTGAGCGCCGCCAGCGGCCCCATGCTGTTCGACCAGTTCAGCATTGCCGATGCCTTTTTTGCGCCGGTCTGCATGCGCATCAACAGCTATGGCCTGCCGACCTCGGCCCCGGTACGCGCCTATGTGCAGCGCGTCACCCAGCTTCCCGCCACCCAGGAATGGATTCAGGCGGCCCTGGCCGAGCAGGACTTTCTGCAGTTCGAAGAGCCCTATCGCCAGCAGCGCTGAGGCCGAAATCCCGCGATTGCGGTATCTGCAGGCCGATGCGCAGCCACTACCATTGCAGCATGAGTGAATTCAAGGTTTTCAAGGTAGGCGGCGCGGTGCGCGATGCATTGCTGGGCCTGCCCGTCAACGACACGGACTGGGTGGTGGTCGGTGCCACGCCGGAGCAGATGAGCGCGCGCGGCTTCGTGCCCGTAGGGCGCGACTTTCCGGTATTCCTGCACCCTCAGACCCATGAGGAATACGCGCTGGCGCGCACCGAGCGCAAGAACGGCATGGGCTATCGCGGCTTTGTGGTGCACACCGCCGCCGATGTGACGCTGGAAGAAGACCTGGCGCGGCGCGATCTCACCATCAACTCCATCGCCGCTCCCGCGGACTGGAGAGGCAAGGACGAGCTTAAGGACCTTGTGGACCCCTATCACGGTCAGCAGGATCTGAAGGACCGCGTGCTGCGCCATGTGACCGATGCCTTTCGCGAAGACCCGGTGCGCATTCTGCGTCTGGCGCGCTTTGCGGCGCGCTTCACCGATTTCCGCGTCGCGCCCGAAACCATGGAGCTCATGCGCGAGATGGTTGCGGCCGGCGAGGTCGATGCCCTTGTGCCCGAGCGCGTGTGGCAGGAAATCAGCCGTGGCCTGATGGAGGAGCGGCCCTCGCGCATGTTCGACATCCTGCGCGAATGCGGAGCGCTGGTCCGGCTGCTGCCCGAACTCGACAGACTCTGGGGCGTGCCCCAGCGCGCCGAATACCACCCCGAGATCGATTGCGGCGTGCATGCCATGATGGTGCTGGACATGTCGGCGCGCCTGCAGACTCCGCTGTCCGTGCGCTTTGCCTGCCTGTGCCATGACTTCGGCAAAGGCACCACGCCTGCCGATGTCCTGCCCCGCCATATCGGCCATGAACAGCGCAGCGCCCGCCTGCTTTTGCAGGTCTGCGAGCGCTGGCGCGTGCCCAACGACTGCAAGGAGCTGGCTGAGGTCGTGGCGCGCGAACATGGCAACCTCCACCGCAGCAACGAACTCAACGCCGCCGCCCTGCTGCGCCTGCTGGAGCGCTGCGATGCCATCCGCAAGCCCCAGCGCTTCGAAGAAGCACTGCTGGCCTGCGAATGCGATGCACGCGGCCGGCTGGGCTTTGAAGAGACGGCCTACCCGCAGCGCCAGCGCCTGGGCAATGCCCTGAAGGCAGCACTTGCCGTGGAGACCGCTCCCGTTGCCCAGGCGGCAGCGCAGCGCGGCCTCAAGGGCAAGGCCATTGGCGATGCCGTGAGCAAGGCGCGCGAGCAGGCGATCGCCGCCTATCTGGAAGGCGCCTAGCCGTCAGCGCACCGAGGTCCGCAAGGCAGGGATGGGCACGACTTGAGTTAAGTCAAAGAAGGTATGCTGCAGCCATTGCACAGTACGAGACGGCGGTGGCGATGCGCTCCGCCAAGGCCATGCAGCGGGTCACGAAACCCGCTGCAACATCCATGCCATACCGGCGTGGTTTTAGAACGTGCTTACGATCTCCTCGGGCCGCGACAGAGGCTTTGCGGGATGGGATGCAAGGCGCGATACCGCAGCAATAGCTCTGCTATTGCGAGGATTCGCAACGCCGCAGACCGCCCGCAAAGACACTGTCCCGAAGGGTTAGAGCGAAATCGGGCGATTTCTGTGCGCTGACTCTTGCTTGCACCCCGGTGCAAGCGGCGAGCCATCGCTTCGAACTCATCCCGATTGCGCTCCAACGCGGCCACGTAGAAATCGTAAACACGTTCTTAAACGGGCAAGTGTCCGGCCCACAGGCCGCGGCCTTGCCCTCTTGCTTCAAGGAGGTGCTCTGATGTCCTTACCCCAGACCATGAAAGCCGCCGTGGTGCGTTCCTTCGGGAAACCGCTCACGATCGAAGAGATGCCGGTTCCCCGACCGGCAGACGATCAGATCCTGGTCAAGATTGCAGCCTCCGGCGTCTGCCACACCGATCTGCATGCGGCCGAAGGAGACTGGCCCGTCAAACCCCAGCCGCCCTTCATCCCCGGCCACGAGGGCGTGGGCTATGTGGCCGCAGTGGGCAAGAACGTCAGACATGTCAAGGAAGGTGATCGCGTGGGCGTACCCTGGCTGCACAGCGCCTGCGGCTTCTGCCGCCACTGCATAGGTGGCTGGGAAACCTTGTGCGAATCTCAGACCAATACCGGCTATTCGGTCAACGGCGGCTTTGCCGATTACGCACTGGCCGATCCCAACTATGTGGGCCATCTGCCGTCGAATGTGAGCTTTGTCGACGTCGCTCCCGTGCTCTGCGCCGGGGTCACGGTCTACAAGGGCCTGAAAGTCACCGACGCCAAGCCCGGCGACTGGGTAGTGATTTCCGGCATCGGCGGCCTGGGTCATATGGCCGTGCAATATGCCAAGGCCATGGGCTTCAATGTCGCTGCCGTCGACATCGATGACAGCAAGCTCGCTCTGGCGCGCCAGCTGGGCGCCACGGTCACCGTCAACGCTATGAACACCGACCCGGCGGCCTATCTGCAAAGAGAGATCGAAGGCGCCCACGGCGTGCTGGTCACGGCCGTATCCCCCAAGGCTTTCGAGCAGGCTCTGGGCATGGTGCGTCGCGGCGGCACGATTTCGCTCAACGGCCTGCCGCCGGGCGACTTTCCGCTGCCGATCTTCTCCATGGTGCTCAAGGGCATCACGGTACGCGGCTCCATCGTCGGCACGCGCCTGGACCTGCAGGAGTCGCTGGACTTTGCCGCCCAGGGCAAGGTCAAGGCCACCGTGTCCACCGACAAGCTGGAAAACATCAACGACATCTTTGCCCGCATGCACGAGGGCAAGATCGAAGGCCGCGTGGTGCTGGACATCGCCGCCTGAGAGTCCGACCGGTGCCGGGTGAGCGGGCCGGCTCCCGCGAAACCGCCGCTCAGATCACCGAGCGCACCCAGCGCACGATCTCCGAGGCCGGCAGGGCCCCGGAGATGCGGGCCAGCTCCCGGCCTTCCTTGAAGATCACCATGGTCGGAATGCTGCGTATGCCCAGCGGCGCGGCGGCCTGTGGATAGGCCTCGGTATCGAGCTTGGCCAGCTGTGCCTGCCCCGCCAGCTGCTGGGCCGCCTGGGCAAAGGCCGGCGCCATCATGCGGCAGGGGCCGCACCAGGGAGCCCAGAAATCCACGACTACAGGCAACTGGCTGCGGCCGGTGTGCCTCGCAAAGCTGTCGTTGTCCAGGGCCACGGGCTCACCCGTCACCAGCGGCTGGTGGCAGCTGCCGCAATCGGGCTGATTGCCCAGCTGGTCGCTGGCAATGCGATTGGTGGTGTGGCAATGAGGGCAGACGTAGTGCAGGGATTCGGACACGGGGCAACCTTTCTAGGATTTACGCAAACAGGAACGCGACAACGGCCTGCTTCTCAAGGCAGTCGCCTGGCCTGAACCCGCTTTGCGCAAGTCGTACTTTCTTTGGCAATGCCTGGCTTGCGCCGGCGGGCGCAGGTCGGGCTCAGGCCCTTATGTGCAGCCAAAGCCCGCAGATTCAAGCCTGAACCTGTCTACGTTCTCAGAGCTTCACAAAGCGGGCAATCAGCGCCGCAACCACGCTGAGCAGCACGGTGCTGGCCACCGGCAGAAAGAACTCCTTGCCGAACAGCCGAAAGCGGAAGTCGCCGGGCAGACGCCCCAGCCCTATGCGCTGCAGCCAGCCGTGCAACCCGTTGACAAGCAACAGGGCCAGAAAAATGACGATCAACCAGCGAATCATGAGGCCGCAAGTATAGAGGCGTGCCGTCCTGGCGACCCGCGCGCCCATGCTGTCAGGCAGCCATTCCGTTTATGCATGACATGCTTCCCAAAGATTGATTGACCTCAATTACCCCCTCTGCCCATGATGTCCAAGCCCTGCGCCATGCAGGGATCGGGCCCATGCGTCTGCCGTCACGGCCCGCCAACTACAAACAACGAGACATACCGTGCCCCAGACCTTTTCACGCAAACAGTTTCTCCTGACCGCGGCGCTGCTAAGCGCCAGCCTGGCCCTGCCGGCCGCGGCCGACAGCTTCCCCAATCGCCCGCTCAAACTGGTCGTGCCTTTCTCGCCCGGTGGCAACACCGATGTCGTGGCGCGCCTGGTCGGCCAGGGTCTGGCCGAGGCCCTGGGCCAGCCGGTCGTGGTGGAGAACGTCCCCGGCGCCAACGGAGCCATCGGTGCCAGCCGCGTCGCGGCCGCCGCCAATGACGGCTACACCCTGCTGTTCGGCACGGCGGGCACGCAGGCCATCAATCCCAGCCTGTACCGCAATCTCAGCGAGAAAAGCCTGGACGACTTCGAGTACATCGCTCTGGTGACATCGATTCCCAACGTACTGGTGGTCAACGAATCGAAAACGCCGGTCAAATCGGTGGCCGAGCTGGTGAGCCATGCGCGTGAGCGCCGCACCGGCATGAGCTATGGTTCGCCGGGCATGGGCTCCACCGTGCATCTGTCGGGCGAGCTGCTCAAGAGTGCCGCCAAGCTGGACCTGATCCACGCCCCCTACAAGGGCAGCGCTCCAGCGCTCACCGATTTGATCGGTGGGCAGATCGATTTCATCTTCGAGAACATCACACCGGCGCTGCCCTTCATCCAGAGCGGCAAGCTCAAGGCGCTGGCCGTGACCTCGGCCGAGCGCCTGCCGATGCTGCCCAATGTTCCAACCATGAAGGAAAGCGGCTTCCCGTCCTTTGTCACCGCCACCTGGAACGGCGTGCTTGCGCCCAAGGGAACGCCGCGCGCTGCGGTCCAGCGCCTGGAAGCGGCCACGCTCAAGGTGGCCAGCAGCCCCGAGTTCAAGGCCAGGGTCGCGGCCCTGGGCGGTGAGCCCCGCCTGCTCGGCTCGACCGCCTTCCGCGACTTCACGCGCACCGAGTACAAGCACTGGGGCAGCATCATCCAGGCCGCCAAGCTCGAAAAGCAGTAAGCGCGCCAGGCACGCAGACGCTATAGCCGTCTATAGACGGTGCGTGCGGTCGCCCTGCACAAAGCCCAGCGGCGTCCAGGGCTCCACCCCCTTGGACAGGGCAACGACCTTGAACAGCTCGCCCATCTCATGCTCCATGACCAGCTTGGAGGCCATGGAGCGGGCCTTGATGCCGACCGCATCCAGGCGGGGCGCAAGCCCGCAGTTGATGAGAAAGTGCGCCTGATTGGTATAGCCCAGCACGTCGAAGCCCGCATCCTGGGCCGCCACGGCCGTGCCCGTGAAATTGACGTGGGCCGTGATGTCCTTGAGGCCGACCAGCACCAGCGGATCGTTGTCCACCTGATGCTGGTAGTGGCAGACCAGGGTCCCCATATGGCGCTGCTCGTGGTAGTACTCGCTCTCGCCAAAGCCGTAATCGATGAAGAAGGCGGCTCCCCGGGTCAGACGCTCGCCCAGGGTGTGGATAAACGCCTCGCCCTGGCGGTGGATTTCGGTCAGAAAATCATGCGGCCCGCCGATATCCACAGGCGGACGCAGTTCGGTGGGCCGGTCCTCCCACGCAAAGGCCGCTTCATCGCCGCCTGCGCCGAGCACCACGCCGCGCTCATGCCATTGGCCTGCGGTGCGCTGCAACAGCTGCACCGGCATGGCATCCAGCACCTCGTTGCCGATGATCACGCCTTCCATGGTCTCGGGCAGCGCGTCCACCCAGCGCACTAGATGTTCGTACTTGGCCAGCGCCAGCTTCTGCCGCGCACGCAGCGTGCCCGAGAGATCGACGATGGTGTAGCGCTCGGGCAACGCCCCCTGAGCCGCCAGCTCGTCGAGGATCTGCAGCGCCAGCGCGCCGGTTCCCGCGCCGAACTCCCAGATCTCGCGGGTATTCGTTTTTTGTAGCGCCTCCCGCAATTGGGACGCCACCAGCTGACCAAAAATAGCTGAAATTTCCGGCGCTGTTACAAAGTCGCTCCCCGACTCCGGCATGGTGCCGAACTTGGCCGTTTCATTGGCGTAATAGCCCAGTCCCGGCGCATAGAGCGCCAGCTCCATGAAACGGTCGAAAGGCAACCAGCCGCCCACGGCGGCAATCTCCTTGGCAATGCGGGATTGCAAGGCGCTCGTTAAACTTGAGGGTTCTGTCGTCACAACCCGCATTTTCCACGAATGTCCTCACCCGCTCGACCACGCACAGTATTGGTGACCGGTTCTGCCCGTCGCCTTGGACGTGACATGGCCCTGGCCCTGGCCCGCGCGGGCTGGCAAGTGGCTGTGCACTACCGCGACTCCCGCGATCATGCTATGCAAACCGTAGCTTCCTGCGCAGAGCTGTCGGGCGATAGCGCCGCTTTTGATGCTGATTTCTTTGACGAGGAATCAGTACGCTCGCTGGTGCCGCGTGTGGTGGAGCGCTTTGGCCGCATCGACGCCGTGGTCAATAACGCCTCGCTGTTCGAACATGACGATGCCCATAGCTTCAGCTATGTGGCGCTGGAAGCGCATCTGCGCAGCAACACGGGCGCGCCCATCCTGCTGTCCCAGGCTCTGCACGCCCATGTGCAGGAGCGCGTGGCGGCAGGCGAAGAGTCGGCCCAGGGCGCCGTGGTCAATGTGCTGGACCAGAAGCTCTGGAACCAGAACCCCGATTTCCTGAGCTACACCCTCTCCAAGGCGGCTCTGGAAGCCGCCAACACCATGCTGGCCCTGGCACTGGCTCCGCGCGTGCGCGTGGTGGGCGTGGCACCGGGCCTGACACTGACCAGCCATATGCTGAGCCAGGAAAAGTTCGAGGCCCTGCACGCCATGAGCCCGCTGGGACGCTCCTCCTCGCCCGAGGACATTGCCGCCGCCGTGTGCTTTGCACTGGAAAACCGCTCCATGACGGGCACCACCATGCTGGTGGACGGCGGCCAACATTTACAGCGCTTCGAGCGCGATTTTTCGATGATGTGAGCCCACCGAGGCCACACCCTTTCCCATGACTTCCACTTCCGGACAACAGATTCTCACGCTCACCGGCCTGCGCTTTGACGCCAGCCTGGGGATTCTTGCGCATGAGAAACAAGAGCCCCAGCCGATCCAGGTCGACGCCGAACTCAATCTCGGCCCCCAACCCCTGGCTCCGCGCGATGACGACATCCTCCATGTGCTGGACTACCGCAAGGTGCGCCAGATCATCATCGACGAATGCACCTCCGAGCATGTGAACCTGCTCGAGAGCCTGATCGGCAAGCTGGCCCAGCGCCTGCTGCAGCTGCCCGGCGTGCGCGGCGTGCGTGTGAAAATTGCGAAGCTGGAAATTTTTGACGACTGCGAAGTAGCCATTCGCATCGAAACCGGACAATGGTGAACCCCATGAATGCAGTAAACGACAACCCCTGGATTGCCGAAGAGGCAGAAGCCGCCGATGCTGCGGCCGCAGAGAACGCCAACGGCGAAGAAGCCGCCAAGCCCGGCAAGATCAAGATCGAGCGCGAACAGATCAAGCTCGAGAAGCGCCTGTGCCGCGAAGTGGGCAAAGCCATCCTCGACTACAACATGATCGAGGAAGGCGACAAGGTCATGGTCTGCATGTCCGGCGGCAAGGACAGCTACACCCTGCTCGACATTCTGCGCAAGCTGCAAAAGCGTGCGCCCGTGAAGTTCGACATCGTGGCCGTGAACCTGGACCAGAAGCAGCCCGGCTTCCCCGAGCATGTGCTGCCCGAGTACTTCCAGAGCATCGGTGTGGACTACCACATCGAGAACCAGGACACCTACAGCGTCGTCAAGCGCGTCGTGCCCGAAGGCAAGACCACCTGCGGTCTGTGCTCGCGTCTGCGCCGCGCCATTCTGTACAAGGTGGCCGACCAGCTGGGCTGCACCAAGGTGGCCCTGGGCCATCACCGCGACGACATCGTGCAGACCATGATGCTCAATATGTTCTACGGTGGCCGCATGAAGGGCATGCCGCCCAAGCTGGTCAGCGATGACGGCAAGCATGTGGTGATCCGCCCCCTGTGCTATGTGCCCGAGAAGGACACGACGCGCTGGGCCCAGTACCAGAACTTCCCCATCATTCCCTGCAACCTCTGCGGCAGCCAGGACGGCCTGCAGCGCGTGGCCGTGGGCAATATGCTGCGCGAGTGGGACAAGAAGTTCCCCGGCCGCATCGAGAGCATGTTCCGCGCCATGGGCAACATCGTCACCACGCACATGATGGACCCCCAGTTGCACGACTTCAAGAACGCCAAGGCCACGGGCATTGCCGATCCCAACGGCGACATGGCCTTTGACCATGAAGAGCTGCCAACCATGGCCGCCCTGCCCGGCGGAGTACAAGTGGTACAACTGTCCTGAACGGACTTTTGAACTAAAACCGGACCCAGCAGTCCAATCAAAGGCCCATCCCATGGGCCTTTGTCGTTTTCAGAGAAATCATCATGAACCTGCGCAAAACCTCCTTACGCTGGATCGGCCTTGTGGCCCTGACTGCGACGGCTCTGCTGGCCGGCTGCAGCACGGTGCGCGAGGTCAACAGCACGGTGCAGAGCTTTTCCGCACTGAACACCATCCCTGTGCCGGCCACCTACCGGCTGGAGACCCTGCCCTCGCAGCAAGGCCAGGTGAACTTCGCGGCCGTGGAAGCCCAGGCCCAGCATGCGCTGGCCCGCGTCGGCCTGACGCGCGATGACTCGCGCGCCAGCCTGGTGGTGCAGATCAGCGCCATGGCCCGCTATGCGCGCGACTACGCGAGCTGGCCCTATTACGACCCCTACTGGGGTCCGCGCTGGGGCTGGGGCATGGGCTATGGCCGCGGCTGGGGCTACGGTCGAGGCTGGGGCTTTGGCGGAAACATGATGTTCAACGAGCCGCCGCTGGAGTATTACCGCGCCGTGAGCATCGTCATGCGCGACATCAAGACCCAGCAGATCGTCTACGAAACCTCGGCCCAGCGCCAGGATGTATGGACCGACGACCCGGCCATCTTCGGCATTCTGTTTGATGCCGCGCTGACGGGCTTCCCCAAGCCGCCGCAGGGCCAGCGCAATGTGCGCACCGTCATCCAGCCGCCAGGAGCCCAGCCGGCCAGCGGCACGCCGGCAGCTCCTGCACAGCCCGCCGCATCGGTTTCACCAGCCGCCCCGGCCACCGCGGCACCGGCCAGCGTGGCACCTGCACGTTGATTTGCAATCTTCAACAGTTGCCGGGCCTGGCGCGTGCTAACGTGCAACTCGGCTTGAACCGGGGCCTCCTGCCCGGGCCTTCGCCATGAAAAGGATGAAGTCATGAAGAAATTTGCTCTCTCCACCCTGCTTTGCGCCACAGTGGCCGCGGGCTCCTTCAGCGCCCATGCTGGCGGTCTCGGCGACGCCTTGCGCGGCCAGTTGGGCGGCGGCGCGGCCGAGAGCAGCTCCAGCGCCTCGGGCCTGGGCGGCATGCTCGGCGGCTCCGGAGGCTCTTCGGCACTGTCGGCCCTGGGCCTGGGCAATCTGAGCTCCGGCACGGCCAGCAATGCCGCCGGTGTCCTCACCTACTGCATGAAGAACAACTACCTGAACGCCGACAAGGCCGCCCAGGTCAAGAATCAGCTGCTGGGCAAGCTGGGACTGGGCCAGAAGGAAGAGCCCAAGGATCAGGGCTACCAGAACGGTCTGATGGGCATGGTCACGGGCGCCGACGGCAAGAGCTTCAGCCTGGACAAGGTCAAGAGCAACCTCAAGGAAAAGGCCTGCGACTTTGTGCTGGACAATGCCAAGTCGCTGATCTGACACCCAAAGACATGGCAGCCGGTGCTTGAAGCGCAGATGCTGCAATGCCCAAAAGGCCTGCAACCGTGGTTGCAGGCCTTTTTTCTGGCCGGCGGCACCTCGATGCAGGCCTAGCGTCGAAAAGTCTGTAACAACAGACCGGGGTACAGGCAGACTTTGTTTGCAAGACAATGACTGCCTAAGAAAACAACCTACGCTGAACGAGCCAAGACATGCACGCCACGCGCATCATTGCCATCCGGCACGGAGAGACAACCTGGAACGTCGATGGACGCATCCAGGGGCATCTGGATATTCCCTTGAACGACACCGGCCTGTGGCAGGCCGAGCAGGCCGCCCAGGCGCTGGCCGACGAGAGCATTGCCGCCATCTACAGCAGCGACCTGCAGCGCGCCCATGCCACGGCGCAGGCGATTGCCCGCACATCCGGCGCCCCGCTGCATGCCACCACCGGTCTGCGCGAGCGCTGCTTCGGCGATTTCCAGGGCCGCACCTTCAAGGACGTGGAAGCCACCCAGCCCGAGGACGCCCAGCTCTGGCGCACGCGCAATCCGGTCTATGCCCCGCCCGGCGGCGGCGACTCGCTGCAGGCCTTGCGCGAACGCATCTCCACCACGGTGGACCGGATTGCGCGCCAGCACGAGGGCGAGCAGATCGTGCTGGTCGCCCATGGCGGCGTGATGGACGTGCTCTACCGCCTGGCCACGCGCCAGGACTTCCAGACGCCCCGCACCTGGGAGCTGAGCAACTGCGCCATCAATCGCCTGCTCTGGACGCCTGACGGCCTGTCTTTGGTAGGCTGGGCAGATACCGCACACCTTCAGCAAGGCAGCCGAGATGAAGCACATTCCTGAGCATCTGCAGACCCTGGTCGGCCAGGCCGTCAAACGCATAGACACGCCCGCCCTGGTCATAGACCTGGACGCCATGGACCGCAATATCGAGCGCATGGCCCGCTTTGCCCAGCAGCATGGCGTGCTCTGGCGCCCGCATGCCAAGCTGCACAAGAGCGCGCATATCGCCCATCTGCTCGAGCATGCCGGCGCCTGCGGCCACTGCGTGCAGAAAGTCAGCGAGGCCGAGGCCCTCGCCCAGGGCGGCATCACGAATATCTTCATCAGCAACGAAGTCATCGCCCAGACCAAGCTGGCGCGCGTGGCGGCTCTGGCCAAGGCACTGAATGCCCAGGGCGGCCGGCTGGCCCTGGCCGTCGATTGCGAGGAAGGCATCACGCGGCTGGCGCGAGCCCTGCAGGATGCGCAGGCAAGCGATGCGGCCATGGATGTGCTGGTGGAAATCAATGTCGGCCAGAACCGCTGCGGCGCAGAGCCCGGCGAAGCCGCCCTGGCGCTGGCACAGGCGATTGCGGCCCAGCCCGTGCTGCGCTTTGCAGGCCTGCAGGCCTATCACGGCGGCGCCCAGCATCTGCGCGGCGCCGAGGAGCGCAAGGCAGCCATCGAGCAGGTGCTCAAGCTCGTCAACCGCACGCGTCACGAGTTCGACCGCGCCGGCCTGGCCATACCGCTGATCACGGGCGCCGGCACAGGCACCATGGTCAACGAGGCCGCCAGCGGCATCTATGGCGAAATCCAACCCGGCTCCTTCCTCTTCATGGACGCCGACTACGCGGCCAACCAGCGCGACGCGGCCCAGCCCCTGTTCGAGCATGCGCTCTACGTCAAGACCCAGGTCATGTCGCTCAGCAGCGATCACGCCGTCTGCGATGCCGGCCACAAGGCCCATGCCATAGACTCCGGCCTGCCCCGGCTGCATGCGCTGGCGCCCGAAAACGCACTGCGCTTTGCCAACGGCGGCGACGAGCATGGCGTGCTGCACCCCGATGCCCAGGCCGGCAACCATAGCGGCTGGCTGCCCGCCCTCGGCGAGACGCTGTGGCTGATTCCCGGCCACTGCGACCCCACGGTCAATCTGCACGATCATCTGATCGGCGTGCGCGGCGGCCGCCTCAAGGGCGTGGTCGAGCGCATCTTTACCGTGGACGGACGCGGTGCGCTGACCTGATAGAGGCTTCGATCGCTATTCAAAACAGAGCTTGCATCGCATTCCATGCATTGATTTCAAGGCACAAATGACCTCAAATTCATGCATGAAAAGCGCGAGCAGCTCTTCTATTGATAGAGATTTGCCAAATGGCACGGCATCAGGCCGCGATCTTGCGCGAGGCCTGCAGCCGGCGCAAGGCTTGCGGATGCTCCGGCCTTTGCAGGCCCAGGTGCTCGCGCAGTGTACGGCCCTCGTACTCGGTGCGGAACAGGCCGCGCCGGCGCAGCTCGGGCAGCACGAGTTCGATGAAATCGTCGAGCCCGCCCGGAAACCACGGCCCCATGATGTTGAAGCCATCGGCCGCCCCCTCTTCAAACCATTGCTGCAGCTGGTCGGCAATGGTTTGCGGCGTGCCCACGATCTGCTGGTGGCCGCGCGCGCCGGCGATCTTCAGATAGAGCTGGCGAATGCTCAGGCCGTCGCGCCGCGCCAGATCGACGAGCAGGCGCTGGCGGCTCTGCGGCCCCTCGGTGGGCGGCAGCTCCGGCAAAGGGCCGTCCAGCGGATAGGCCGAGAGATCCAGCTCCCCGGCAATGCCCGCCAGCAGCGACAGCCCGACCACCGGGTCGATCAGCGACTGCAGCTGTTCGAACTTGGCTTCAGCCTCGGCCTGGCTGCGGCCCACGACGGGGAAGATGCCGGGCATGATCTTCACATCGTCGGGGTGGCGGCCGTAGTGCTGCACGCGCGACTTGATGCTGCGGTAAAAGCGCTGACCTTCCTCCAAGGTCTGATGCGCCACAAAGATGACTTCGGCCGTGCGCGCGGCCAGCTCGCGCCCCTCGTCCGAGGCTCCGGCCTGCACCACCACCGGCCTGCCCTGGGGCGAGCGCGCCACATTGAGCGGGCCGCGCACCTGGAAATGCGCGCCCTGGTGGTGCAGCGCATGGAGCTTGCCGGGATCGAGGTAGATGCCGCTTTCCTTGTCGCGCACAAAGGCGTCGTCCTCCCAGCTGTCCCAAAGGCCCACGACCACGTCATGGAACTCGGCTGCACGGCGGTAGCGGTCGCCATGCGCGTCCTGCGCGCTGCGGTTGAAGTTCAGGGCCTCGGCCGTGGTGGCCGAAGTCACCAGGTTCCAGCCCGCGCGGCCGCCCGAAATCTGGTCGAGCGACGCGAACTTGCGCGCCAGGTTGTAGGGCTCGTGGTAGCTCGTGGAGGCCGTGGCGATCAGGCCGATGCGCTGCGTCACGGCGGCCAGAGCCGACAGCAGGGTCAGCGGCTCGAACTGGTCGCTGCGTGCAATGCGGGCCAGTGCCTGATCGTTGTCGGAGCGCACCGCCACGCCATCGGCCAGGAATACCGCATCGAACTTGGCGGCCTCCGCCTTCTGCGCCAGCGCCGCATAGTGGCCAAAGTTCACGCCCGCATCGGCCTGCGCCCCGGGATGGCGCCAGCCTGCGATGTGGTGGCCGGTCTGCATGAGGAAGGCACCGAGCCTGATCTGCTTTTTCTGTGTGGTCATGAGAGGCTTTCAATGAAGGGGAAAGTCACCAGGCAAAGCGCAGGCCGCCGTGGGGCAGCCAGTGCGCCGCGCGCGGCTCGGCCGGGGGCGGCACATCGCTGGGGCCACGCCGCTCGGGGCCCAGAAAGTCGGCCAGCAGCGCATCGCGGATGCGCAGGAAGGCCGGCTCGCTGCGGTTACGCGGATGGGGCAGGTCCACGGGCGCAATGCGCCGGATGCGACCAGGATGCGGCTGCATGACCACCACACGGTCGCCGAGGAAGACGGCTTCCTCCACATCGTGGGTCACCAGCAGCATGGTGATGCGCTCGTGCTGCCAGATGCGCTGCAGCTCGCCCTGCAGGCGCGTGCGCGTGAGCGCATCGAGCGCGCCGAAGGGCTCGTCGAGCAGCAGCACGCGCGGGCGGTTGACCAGGCCGCGCGCAATGGCCACGCGCTGCGCCATGCCACCCGAGATCTGGCGCGGAAAGGATTGCTCGAAGCCCTGCAGGCCCACCAACGCCACGTGCTCGGCGATCAGCTCGCGCTTTTCAGCCGCGCTGCGGTCGGCGTTGCGCAGACCCACGGCAATGTTCTGCTCCACCGTGAGCCAGGGAAACAGCCGGTGATCCTGGAAGACGATGCCCCGGTCCAGGCCAGGCGCCGTGATGCGTTCGTCGCCCAGTGCGATATGGCCCTCGTAGTCCACATCGATGCCCAGCACCAGGCGCAGCAACGTGGACTTGCCGCAGCCGCTGGCGCCCACGATGCTGATGAACTCGCCAGCCCGCACCTGCAGGTCGATGTCCTGCAGCACCTGCAGGCTGCCGCTGGCGGCCTGGGCATGGTCGAACTGTTTGGAGGCGACGTGGATGTGCAGATCGTCTGTCGCGGTCGTCGTTGCCATAGGGAAGATGCTTTCCTGGAAAGAAGAGAGAAGACGCTCAGCGCCCGAGCCGCCGCGCCAGGGCGCGTTCGAGCGCACGGGCACCGGCATTCATGAGCCAGCCGACGAAACCGATGGTGACCATGCCGAACAGCACCAGATCCATGCGGAAATGCTCGCTGCCCTCGATGAGCAGATTGCCCACGCCACGCCCGGCCACCAGCAGGTATTCGGCCCCTATCGTGGCCAGCCACGAATAGACCAGCGCCAGGTAGATGCCGGTGAAGATCGAGGGCGCCGCCGAAGGCAGCACCACATGCCAGGTGGTCTGCCAGCGCGTGTAGCCGTAGACGCGCGCCACCTCCAGCAGCGAGGCAGGCGTGCTACGGATGCCGTCCACGGTGTTGACCACCACGGGCACCAGGGCCGCGAGCGAGAGAAAGACCACCTTGGCCACATCGCCCAGCCCGAACCACACCGAGATCAGCGGAATCCAGGCAAACAGCGAGATCTGCTTGAAGGTATTGAAACTGGGCCCCACGAGACGGCCGAAGCGCGGCCACAGCCCCAGCAACCCGCCCAGCACCAGACCGCCCGTGCTGCCGATGACAAAGCCGGTCAGCTCGCGCAGCAGGCTGGCCCGCAGATTCAGCCAGAGCTGACCGCTGGTGACGAGATCCAGGCCTGTGCCCAGCACCTGTAGTGGCGACACCAGCAGCGCCGAGTTGACCAGGCGCAGGTGTGACGCCAGCGCCCACAGCAGCACGGCCGCCACAGGCAGCACGAGGCCGCGCCAGCGCGCGGTAACCGCGGTAACGGAAGACAGGGTGTTCGGTGTGCTCACAGCAGACCTCCCTCGACGACCGGGCGCACGCCGTTGCGCGCCGCCAGCCGCGCCTCGGCCGCATCGAGCAGGCGGTCGATCAGATAGCCCAGAGCGCCGACGATGATCACGGCGGCCATGACCAGATCGAGCTGGAACAGCTGGCGCCCATAGACGATGAGGTAGCCCAGGCCTTCGCTCGATGCCACCAGTTCCACCACCACCAGCGACAGCCAGGCCTTGGTGAAGCCCAGGCGCAGCCCCGTGAACAGCGTGGGCAGTGCCGTGGGCAGCACGATCTCCAGCACCTGCTGACGACGCGTGTAGCCATAGACGCTGCCCACCTCCAGCAGGTTCTGCGGCGCCTGCCGAAAACCCTGCAGCGTGGCCAGCGTGACGGGCACCAGGGCGGCCTTGGCGATGAGGATGTACTTGAGCGGCTCGCCTATGCCCACCAGCAGCAGCACAAAAGGCATCCAGCCCAAAACGGGAATCTGCACCAGCGCATTGAAGCTGGGCAGCAGATAGGCTTCCACGGACCGCGACAGCCCCATGAGCGCGCCCAGCAGCAGACCCAGCAGACTGCCCGCCACAAAGCCCACCAGCACACGCTGCAGGCTGGCTGCGGCATGGGTCCAGAGCTCGCCATTCGTGGCCAGCTCGGCCAGGGTTTCCCAGACGAACTGGGGGGATGGCAGCACCTGGGGCGAGATCCAGCCGCGCGCCGCGCCCAGGGCCCAGAGCAGCAGCAGACCCAGAGGCAGGAAGAAAGGCTCGGCACTGCGCAGCAGGCTCTGCCAGAGCGGTGGGCCGGCAGGACGCTGGGGCGCCGCAGCGGTATCGATCAGGATATCGGCCATGGGCATCAACGCAGTGCCACCGGGCTGGCATCAGGGTTCTGCCCCCGGACCTTGACCTGGCCCTTGGCATCGAACACGGTCCAGCGCTTTTCCAGCCCCTGCTGCTTGAGTGCGGCCTGCAGATAGCGTGGCTCGAACCAGCCGTCGAGCGAGACCGGCCGGCGGATCAGCTTGAGCTTGGCCGCATCCTCGGCCACGGAGCGGTAGCGCGCCACGATGAACTCATCGAGCAACGGCGAATTGCGCACGGCCAGCGCCTGCTTGTCGAACTCCGCTTCCCAGGAGGCCGCAGGCGTACCCGTTCGTGCCCAGAGCTGGAACAGCTCGCTGCGGTTCTTCTCGTCCGAAGCCCAGTTGGATGCGCGCACGAACTGGTTCACCACCTTCTGCACCTGCTCGGGATGCTCCTTCTCGAACTCCTCGCGCACCAGCAGCGCCGCCTGGCGTGTCAGGGCAGGGTCCTTGCCCTGGGTGGAATACACCACCCTGGCCAGACCCTGGTCGCGGATCTTGAACCACTCGTAGCCGCCAAACGAGGCATCCACGCCGTTGGAGACCAGGGCCGCCTGGGCGCTTCCCGTGTCGAGGTTGATGGCCTTCAGATCACGCTCGGCCAGCCCCACGCTTTGCAGCGCGTTGATCGCCACCAGATGGCCGTTGGTGCCACGGAAGATCGCCACCTTGCGGTCCTTCAGTTCCTCGATGCGCTGGATGCCCGACTGCGGCGGCACGACCACATAGAGATTGTTGCGTGCACCGCTGGTCACCAGCACCCGCGTCCTGAGTCCGTTGGCGCGCCCCACGATAGAGGGCAGGTCGCCCTGATAGGCGAAGTCGATCTGCTTGTTCGACAGCGCCTCGTTCACGGCCGGTCCCGCACCCTTGAAGAACAGCCATTCCACCTTGATGCCGGAGTCCTTGAAAGCCTCTTCCAGCCACTGGTTGGCGCGCACCACGCCGCCGGGCGAGCCGCCCCAGTTGATGGGCTCGCCGCCACCCGCCGTGGCTACGCCGATGCGTATGGCCTGGGGCGACGCCGCGTGGGCCAGGGCGCCAAACAACAAGCCCAGGGCCGCCAGGGCGGCACGACGGCCCCAGGGCCGGGAAATCAGGGAATGGGTCATCTGCAGTCTTTCAAAGGCAAAGGCTTGCCCCGGCGCCGCGCTTGTGGCGCGCCGCCCTCTGGGGCCGGAACGGGAAAAAAACGGGAGAGGGAGAGATCGCGGCAGCTCAGCGCGCAGCCAGCTTGCTGGCGATGTCGGTGCCCGCGAAGAAGTCGGGCCTGGCCTCGGTGTAGAAGCGGTAGGCGTTGTCGAACACCAGCGCGCGGAAGTCCTCCGCGCTGATGACGCCCTGCTCCACCAGATCCCAGCTCTCGGCCAGTGGTTCGGTCAGATCGGGAACGTCCCAGTGGCCGATATCCGAGGACCAGATGGCGTTGATCCTGGCGCCCAGCGGATTCACCCGGGTGTTGAAGGCCGCGGCCACGGTGCGGTCGTCGGCCTCGGCACCAAAGAAAAAGGGTTTGACCCAGCGCTCGCGGATGTCCTCCACGCTCTCTATGCCGGCGGCCAGGAAATCGTCCAGTTCGTCGCCCAGCGGGTCACGGCTGTGCGGCAGCGCCGAGATGCCCAGGCTGTCGCGCAGCAGCGTCTCTTTGTTGAGCGGCCTGCTCTTGGTGAGGTCGGCGCCGTATTGCTCGAACAGCGCGGCCAGCAACTCCACATCGGCATGCGCAGGGTTGTAGTTCTGCACGGCATGGCGGTTGCGCTTTTCAAAGCGATCCACCAGATGCGTGTACACATGCGAGCCCCAATCGGCCCCGCCTTCGAGCAGGCCCACGCGTAGCCCCGGAAAGCGACGCGTCACGCCGCCGAAGAACAAGGCCTTGGCAAAGGCCTGCGAGCCATCGGCAAAGTGGCCGATGTGGTTGAACATGTAGTTGCTGATGGACTGGCGCCCGGTCCAGCCCTGGCTGCCGTAGTGCGTGGTGACGGGCACGCCCAACTCCACCACCTTGGCCCAGAAGGGGTCGTAGTCGTAGGGGCTGTCCAGGCCGTAGAAGTCGGTGTAGCTCGCGTGACGTGCCACCTCGGGGTGCTCGGCCTTGGGGTATTTGGCCGCAATCGCCGCAATAGGCCTGCGCACCCCGCCCGCGATATTGATGACCTTGAGCCCCAGTGTCTTCACGGCGAACTCCAGCTCCTCGATGCCTTCCTGCGGGGTATTGAGCGGAATGCCCGCTACGGGCGTCAGCCGGTGCGCATGCTTGCGATACAGGTCGGCATGAAAGTGATTGATGGCACGATGCAGCGGCTGACGGAATTCGCAGCCCGCACCAGCCGGTGCCAGCACATCGTTGGGAAACAGCACCGAATAGTCCGCCCCCTGCTCCTCAAGCCGCTCGGCGAGCAGATCGGGCAAGGTGTAGGTAGCCAGATCCAGCGTGTTGCGCGTCACCCGGGCCCACCAAGGCGAGCGCAGCGTACGGTGGTACTGGCGCTCTTCGGGGCTTTGCTGGTACCAGTCCCTGCCCTCGGCAGAGCGCGTCGCGAAACGCCCGCCCAGCGCCTTGCGCAGCGCATCCACCAAGGCGCTGCCGCCGTAGTGCTGAACATAGTCCTCCAGTGCCGGCGTGTAGTCGTTGACATGCACATCGGTGTCGATCACGGGGTAGTCGAGGCGCGCTTTCACGGCCACCGAGCGCGAGGAGGTCTTGTTCGGAAGTCTGTTCGTCATGACGTTTTCCTTCGTGGATGCGTAAGCGCAGAGTACGCAAGCCCGAAGGAAAACAGAACGAATAAAAAATACGCTTCTTATGAACGATTTGACTTAGATATTTGCGTCATTTCGCCATGCGCGCGAGCAGTCCTCTTGCTACGAGCCTTCAGGCCACCAGCCGTCGGCCCGGCGCTCCATGCGCGGGCAGTCGTAGGCCGCGACCACGGGGATGGCGCTGCCATCGGCACGCACCAGCTTTTGCTGCCACTGCGTGCCCTGGCGCATGGCCACGGCAATGGCGGCCACTTCGGCGCCGCAACGCTCCAGCAGCTTGAGGCCGGACACCATGGTCGTGCCCGAACTCACGGCATCGTCCACCACCAGCACGCGCTTGCCGGCAATCAGGCCCAGCTGATTCGGGTCGATATAGAGCAGCTTGCCCTTGCCCGGCGTGGTGATGGAGCTGACGGGCTCGGAGAGCTCGTCGCGATACCAGTATTTGCGCGAATAGCCCAAGGGCACATAGCGGCTGCGGCCCAGGTGGCGCGCCACCAGCGGCGCGAAGGCCAGGCCCAACGTGGGCAGGCCTATGACCACGTCGAAATCATGCGCCCCGGCGCCTTGCGCCATGTGCAGCGCCAGCTGCTCCACCACCTCCATCGAGGCCTGGTTGGCAATCAGGGAGGCCACGCAGCGGTCGGGTGCCGAGCCATCGGCTGTCGGCATGCCGCGCAGCGGCAGCAGCAGATAGCGACCGTCGGGCAGTCTGGCCGGGTAGCTCTTCGCATAGGGCGGCAGCGGTGACTGGGTCAGCTCGGCCTCGGTGACGATGGCTTGCCAGTAGTCGGTCGTGGCGTCGAAGCCGGGCAGGTTCTGGCCGCAAAGATCGACCACGGATGCAATTTCACTCATACAAAACTCAGTCGCGGCGCAGATAGCTCTCGGCCAGCTTCACCCAATACGAGGCCGTCACGGGCAGCAGGTTGTCGTTGAAGTCATAGGCCGCGTTGTGTACCATGCAGCCGCCTTCGCCCATGCCGTTGCCGACGATGAAATAGTTGCCGGGGACCTGGTTGAGCATGATGGCGAAGTCGTCGCTGGCCTGCAGCGGCTGCAGATCGGGAATCAGCCATTCCTCGCCCAGGAATTCGCGCGCCACCTCGACGGCTAACTCCGTCGCGGCCTTGTCGTTCATGACGGGCGGATAGCGCCATTTGTAGTCCACCTCGGCCGTGGCGCGGTGCACGGCGGCCTGGGCATGGGCCATGGCTGTGATGCGCTCGCGCAGCTGCTGGCGCACCTCGGGGCAGCGCGCGCGGATGGTCACGCGCAGTTCGCAGGTTTCCGGAATCACATTGGGCGCATCGCCCGCATGGATGGCACCGATGGTGACCACAGCCATGTCGTTGGGGTCGATCTCGCGCGAACGAATGGTCTGCAGCGCCAGCACCAGATGCGAGGCCACGACGATGGGGTCCACGGCCACATGAGGCATGGCACCATGGCCGCCCTTGCCGCGGATGGTGATGATGGCTGTGTCCGAGCTGGAATACATCACGCCCGGGCGAAAGCCGAACTGCCCCGCCGGATAGCCGGGCTCGTTGTGAAACGCGTAGAGCGCATCGCAGGGAAACAGCTCGAAAAGCCCCTGCTCCACCATCTTCTGCGCGCCGCCATGGCCTTCCTCGGCTGGCTGGAAGATCAGATGGAGCGTGCCCTGGAGCTGGTTCTTGCGCCCGGCCAGCACCTTTGCTGCGGCCAGCAGCGTGGCCGTGTGCCCGTCGTGGCCGCAGGCATGCATCTTGCCGTCGTGACGACTGGCATAGGACAGGCCCGTGGCTTCACGGATCGGCAGCGCATCCATGTCGGCGCGCAGGCCAAGACGTTTGCCGATGTGCTTGCCATTCGGATGATCGCCGCAGCGCAGCGTCCCCACCACGCCGGTGTCGCCCAGGCCGCGATGGACCTCGTAGCCCCATTCGGCCAGCCTGGCGGCCACGATATCTCCGGTGCGATGCTCTTCGTAGGCCAACTCGGGATGGGCATGCAGATCATGGCGCAGGGTCAGCATCTCCTCCGCGACAGCAGCCACTTCGGGCAGCACGGGCGGATGGATCTCGGCATGCACCGGGTTCAGAGGCGCGGCCATGGCTTATTCCGCCTGGATGTTGGCCGACTTCACGATCTGGGCATAGCCGGCTTTTTCCTTCTTCAGGAACTGGACAAAGCTGGCCTGGGTGCCGGAGCCGGGCGTAGCGCCACCATCTTCCAGGCGCTTGCGCACATCGGGCATCTTGAGCACGGCATCGAGCTCGGTGGCCAGGCGCGTGACCACGGCCTGAGGCGTCTTGGCGGGCACGAACAGCCCTGTCCAGGTGTTGAGGTCAAAGCCCTTGAGTTCGGCCGTCTCGCCAAAGGTGGGCACGGCGTGGATGGCATCGATGCGCTTGGCCGATGTCACGCCCAGACCTTCGAGCTTTTTCTGCTGAATCATGGGCACGGCGCTCACGGTGGTGAGCATGCCCACATCGACCTGACCGCCCATCACGTCGCTGGTGATCTGGGCACCGCCGCGGTAGGGCACATGCACCAGCTTGATCTTGGCGCGCTCCTGCAGCATTTCCATGGCCAGATGCAGCATGGTGCCCACGCCCGAGGTGGCATAGGTCAGCGAGCCGGGCTTGGAACGCGCCAGGGCAATCAACTCGCTCAGATTGTGTGCCGGCAGGCCGGGGCGGGCCACGGCGACCACGGGAGCGATGGTGGTCAGCCCCACGGGTGTCAGATCCTTTTCGGCGTCGTACTTGACGGCGGAATTCACCAACTGGGCAATGCTGATGGGGCCGTCAAAGCCCATGAGCAAGGTGTAGCCGTCGGCCGGGGCCTTGACGGCCTTGCTCACCCCGAGCACACCGCCGGCGCCGGGCACGTTGTCCACCACGATGGACTGGTGCAGGCGCTCGCCCAGCTTCTGACCAATCAGGCGCGCCGTGGTGTCCACATTGCCACCGGCGCTGAACGGCACGATCAGCGTGATGGGCTTGGTGGCGGGCCAGGCATCGGCGGCGGCGAAGACGGCGGGCGCGGTAAAACCTGAAGCCAGCAAGGCGGCGGCGGCAACAAAGGAGCGGCGGGATGTGGACATGGGCATGCAGCAAGAAAGCAGACAGGCTGACGGCTCCAGGCCCATCCCGGCGTCGCAGCGTCGCTGTACTGGCCGGTAAATTTGAGTGCGCCCTCCGGCGGACGGGCAAGCCGCCGATTATCCCAGAGCACCTTGTTGACTGCCATAACTGGAAATACTTAGCAATCCTGATTCACCCTTGAAACCTGATGAAGCCTGCAGCGCCGGGCGCTAGGGTTCATGCCAAGCCGCAGCACACCGGGCCGCTCCAGAATCGGAGCCCATGCTCTCACCCAGCCAAGTCATCGTTCTGGCCACGCCGGTCTTTTTCGCACTGATTGCAGTGGAGTGGATCATCAGCCTCAGACGCGGGCGCAATGCCTACGCGCTGGCCGATGCCATCAGCTCGCTGAACCTGGGCATCCTGAGCCAGACCAGCGCCGTCTTCACCAAGCTGCTGACGCTGGGCATCTACACCGCCGTGGCCAGCCACTTAGCGCTGATCGAGGCCGATGCCTTCTGGCTCAGCCTGCCGGGCTGGTTGCTGGCCCTGCTGTTCTACGATCTCTGCTACTACTGGCTGCATCGCATGGGCCACGAAGTGGGCGTGCTCTGGGCCGCCCATGCCGTGCACCACCAAAGCCAGGCCTACAACCTCTCCACCGCACTGCGCCAGACCAGCTCCGGTGCACTGCTGGGCTGGGTCTTCTATCTGCCCATGGCCCTGGCCGGCGTGCCGCCGCTGGTGTTTGCCGTGGTGGGGCTGATCGATCTGCTCTACCAGTTCTGGGTGCATACCGAACAGGTCAAGAAACTGGGCTGGTTTGACCGCTGGTTCTGCGCGCCCAGCAATCACCGCGTGCACCATGCCGTCAACGAGCGCTATCTGGATCGCAACTACGGCGGCATCCTCATCATCTGGGACCGGCTCTTCGGCACTTACAAGACCGAGGACGACGAGGAGCCCTGCGTCTACGGCACGCGCGGCCTGCTCAAGAGCTGGGACCCGCTCTGGGCCAACTTCAGCGTCTACCGCCAGCTGGCCCATGACAGCTGGCATGCACGCAGCTGGCTGGACAAGGTCCGCGTCTGGTTCAAGCCGCCGGGCTGGCGGCCGGCCGATGTGGCGCAGCACTTTCCCAAGCCCGCCTTCGATCTGGACGAGCACCGCATCATCTATGCCCCGCCCATGGGCCGGGCGCTGCGCTGGTTTGCCGGCCTGCAGTTCGCGGCGCTGATTGCGGGCACCTCGATCTTTCTCTGGCATGCCGACCAGTCGCCACTGGCCACCAACCTGATCTGGTTCGGCGTACTGCTCACCGGGCAATGGGCCTTGGGCGCTGCCATGCAGGGCCGCATCAGCCTGTGGCTGGCACTGATGCTGCAAAGCGGCGCACTGGCCACGGCCACGGCGGCGCTGGGACTGCAGGCATGGCATTGGCTGTTCAAACCTGCCACCATGGTTTTTGCTCTCATATGCATAGCTTCTTGCGCAATGCAGGCATCTAAAGCGATGCAAAACCTTCCTAAAAGGCATGTCCATCTGCTGCTGGCAGCGATTGTTTTCTCAATGTCAGGCGATGTCTTCCTGATGCTGGACGGACAACTGCCAACCAGTCTGTTCATTCCCGGTCTGGTCAGCTTTTTGCTGGCCCATGTCTGCTACGTTGCGCTGTTCAAGCTCGATGTGACCTGGTTTGCCGATCGCAGCGCACTGCTGCTGGTGGCTGCGATCGGCGCCGCCATGTATGTCTTTCTCTGGACCCATGGCCTGCCTGCCGCCCTGCGCCTGCCCGTGGCCGCCTATGTCGGCGTCATCGCCCTGATGGCGGCCCAGGCCTGGGGACGCTATCGCCAACTGCGCAGCCGCGCCGCACTGCTTAGCGCCCTGGGCGCCAGCTTTTTCATGCTCAGCGACTCCATCCTTGCCATCAACCGTTTTGTGCAGCCGCTGCCCTGGTCCGCAGTGAGCGTGCTCGGCAGCTACTACGCCGCGCAGGCCCTGATCGTCTGGGGTTGCGTGCGGCAATGGACCGAGCCCGCAACCCGCCAGACCCCGGCGCAATTGCAACTGAAAGCCACCTAGGGTTGACCCTGGGGCCGGTCTCGGCCGATAATCGGCAGATCGCAATTTCAGGAGTCCCCACGTGGACAGTGCCAGTTCAACCAGTGATTTATCGCACGCCGCAATGGCTGCGAAGCTGGCCGACTGACAGACTCCCCCGGATCGGGAGTCGTCATCGACCACCCCGCATCCCTTGCCCCGCGCCCCTCGCAACTTGCTGTTTGGCTTCCCGACGTTCGGGGCGGCCTGCCGTGCGCAGCACGGATAGTGGCCTCAAGCTCGCAAGCTCTGCCCATCACTGAGTTCTCGCGTCGCCATCCCGCCGGTTGGTGGCCGCGCCGGAACGCTTGTGCCGCACTGCCGCCTGGCCCGCTCCCTCAACCGATGAGGAGACCGCCATGAGCAATCGCCTGACCCGCACTCTGCACCAGCTGCGCCCTCTGCTGCTGCGCGCCCGCGCCACGCCTTCCCAGGCAGCGCCCGCCGCACCGGCAGCCTTGCCGCAAGCGCTGGAACGGACGCTGGAGCTTGATGCCCTGACCAGCTGGCCCACGCACCGCATCCGCAGCTATCTGAGCAACCGCAGCGTGCGCTGAACAACCCGGTCTCGGGCCGACTCCGGCCCGCTTTTCACTTACTCTCAACCAAGGAACACGTATGGATCCCGACCCTAGTCGATCTTGCAGCGCGCCCCGTGCGGCGCGCTGTCAAGCCATTGGCCTGCATGTGACCTTGAGGGCTGCACGCAGGGACCGGAACCCCGACCCCGGAGCTGGACGCCTGATGCAGTAGCAGCGGCGGGCAGCTCCCGGGTCACCCAAGGAGTATGCCCATGCAACGCCTCGCCTGGCTGCGCGTGCTGCAACGCAGCCGCCCCACCTCCCGCCTCGATGACACCACCCGCCACCATGGCCTGACCCATGCCGTGAGCTCGGCACTGAGCGAGCGCCGCACCGATGTGCTGCGCCACCTGGTCGATCGCCATGCCGCGCCCCTCATGGCCAGTGCCATGGCCAATCTGAGCACCCGCCAGCGCGCCGATGCGCTGTCGCTGCTGACCCGCGAGCAGCGCAGCCGCCTCGACGAGCCACTGCGCGCCAGCCAGGCGCAGAAGCCATGGACACTGCACTGACAGGAGGCCGTGATGCAAATCCTCAAAAACCTGTTCCGGGCCTTTTTGCGCAGCCACCGCCTGGCCGGCCTCTTCGACCGCCGGCCGATGCCTGCAGGGGGTCCCTCCACCGCCGTCACCGTGCCACCGGCACAGGTACAGGCCCTGCAATCCGCCGCCTGCAGCCCCGTGGCTGCACTGATGCAGCAGCTGGACACATCGAGCCGGGGCCTGAGCCCCGAGCAGGCCCAGCAGCGGCAGCTCCGCCATGGGCCCAACGAGGTCGCGCATGAAAAGCCGTTGCCCGCATGGCAGCACCTGTGGCATTGCTACCGCAACCCCTTCAACCTGCTGCTGACGCTGCTGGCCGTGGTCTCCTACCTCACCGAGGACGAAAAAGCCACCATCGTCATCGCCTGCATGGTGCTGCTGTCCACGCTGCTGCGCTTTGTCCAGGAAGGGCGCTCGCGGCGCGCCGCCGCACGCCTGCAGGCTCTGGTCAGCAACCGCGTCACCGTGCGCCGCAACAGCGATGCACAGGCCGCAGACTTTCGCGACAGCGGCGGCGGCCATGACGCCTCGCTGTCCGAGCTGCCCATGCGCGAGTTGGTGCCCGGAGACATCGTGGCCCTGTCGGCCGGAGACATGATCCCGGCCGACTGCCGCCTGCTGTCCGCCAAGGACCTGTTCGTGAGCCAGGCAGCCATGACGGGCGAATCGCTGCCCGTGGAAAAGGATGCACGCACCCTGGCTGCCCTGCAGGCGGGCCAGTTGCTGGAAGCCGGCAACCTGCTCTTCATGGGCACCAATGTGGTTTCGGGCTCGGCCATGGCCGTGGTCGTCGCCACCGGCAACCAGACCTATTTCGGCACACTGGCAGCGCGCATCACCCACCAGGACCGCACAGCCACAGCCTTCGAGCAGGGCGTGAACAGCGTCAGCTGGCTGCTGATCCGCTTCGCGGCCGTGATGGTACCTGTGGTGCTGTTCATCAACGGCTACACCAAGGGCGACTGGGGCGAGGCCTTTTTGTTCGCGTTATCGGTAGCTGTAGGCCTGACGCCCGAAATGCTGCCCATGATCGTCACCTCCACGCTGGCCAAGGGCGCCGTGGTGCTGTCGCGCCAGAAGGTGATGGTCAAGCGCCTGGATGCGATCCAGAACTTCGGCGCCATGGATGTGCTGTGCACCGACAAGACCGGCACGCTGACGCAGGACCGCATCGCGCTGGAGCGCCATACCGATGTACAAGGCCGTCCCAGCGACGAGGTGCTGCAGTTCGCCTACCTCAACAGCTACTACCAGACCGGGCTCAAGAACCTGCTGGACCGCGCCGTGCTCGAGCATGTGGAGCTGCACACGCGGCTGCATGTCAACGAGGACTACCGCAAGGTCGACGAAATTCCGTTCGACTTCCAGCGCCGGCGCATGTCCGTGGTGGTGGCCGAGCGCAATCACCACCATGAGCTGATCTGCAAGGGCGCTGTCGAGGAAATCCTGCAGGTCTGCACACATATCCGGGACAGCGGGCCAGACGGCGAGACCGTGCAGGCGCTGACGCCACAGCGTCGCGAGCAGGTGCGCGCCGTCACCGAAGGTCTGAACCGCGAGGGCCTGCGCGTGGTGGCCGTGGCCATGAAGGAAGTGCCACCCGACAAGAGCACCTACGGCATCGCCGACGAGTCCGAACTGACCCTGATCGGCTATGTGGCCTTTCTCGATCCGCCCAAGGAATCCACCCAGGCCGCCATTGCTGCGCTGCTGCAGCACGGTGTGACTGTCAAGGTGCTCACGGGCGACAACGAGCTGGTGGCACGCAAGGTCTGCCGCGACGTGGGCCTGCAGGTGGACGAGGCGATTGTCGGCAACGACATCGAAGCCATGGACGAGGAGCAGCTGCGCCGCTGCGTGGAGTCGCACCTGCTGTTCGCCCGCCTGACGCCGCTTCACAAGGAGCGCATCGTGCACGCGCTGCGCGCCAACGGCCATGTCACGGGCTTCATGGGCGACGGCATCAACGACGCGCCCGCGCTGCGCGCTGCCGATATCGGCATCAGCGTCGACAGCGGCGTGGACATCGCCCGCGAGGCGGCTGACATCATCCTGCTCGAGAAAAGCCTGATGGTGCTGGAGCAGGGCGTGCTCGAAGGACGTCGCACCTTCAGCAATATGCTCAAGTACATCCGCATGACGGCCAGCTCCAATTTCGGCAACGTGTTCTCGGTGCTGATCGCCTCGGCCTTCATCCCCTTTCTGCCCATGCTGCCCATGCAGCTGCTGATGCAGAACCTGCTCTACGATCTGTCGCAGATCGCCATTCCTTTCGATAACGTGGACGAAGAAATGGTCGCGCGGCCTCTGCGCTGGAACCCTCAGGACCTGGGTCGCTTCATGCTCTTCTTCGGCCCCATCAGTTCACTATTCGACGTGCTCACCTTCGCGCTGATGTGGTTCGTCTTCCATGCCAGCACAGCTGCAGGCCAAAGCCTGTTCCAGTCTGGCTGGTTCGTGGTGGGACTGCTGACGCAGACGCTGATCGTGCACATGATCCGCACGCCGAAGATCCCGTTTGTGCAAAGCCGTGCCTCCTGGCCTTTGCTGGCGGCCACGGCGGCCATCATGGCCATAGGCATCTTCCTGCCCATGGGACCGCTGGCCGAGAATTTCAAGCTCCAGGCCCTGCCACTCGGCTATTTCCCCTGGCTCATCGTCATATTGCTGGCCTATGCTGTGCTCACGACGCTGCTCAAGCGCGTCTATATCCGCAAGTACGGCTGGTGAGCACCGTGCCGATTCGCATCTGCCCTGCGGGGCAGGCGCGCCAGCCCGGGCCGCATGTTTCATGAACCCAGATACCTATCCATAAGCAATAACAATCGGAACTTCATGCAATCCCTACAGAACTTCAATCTGCTCGCCACGCTGAACACGGTGCTGTGCCTTGTCGTGGCCTTTGTCTGCGGCAGCATCATCGGCCTTGAGCGCCAGATACGCCAGCGCACGGCGGGCCTACGCACCAATACCCTGGTCGCCGTGGGCGCGGCCGTGTTCGTCGACCTGGCCATGCGCGTCTCGGGCGCGGACGGCGCCACGCGCGTCATCTCCTATGTAGTCTCGGGCGTGGGCTTTCTGGGCGCCGGCGCCATCATGAAGGAAGGCGCCAACATCACGGGACTGAACACCGCCGCCACGCTGTGGGGATCGGCCGCCGTGGGCGCCTGCGCGGGCGCGGGTCTGCTGCCGGAAGCCGGCATTGCCACCCTGTTCGTGCTGGCCAGCAACACCTTGCTGCGCCCCGTGGTCAACTACATCAACCGCCACCCTGTGGCCGAGCATGCCAGCGAGGCTACCTACTATGTCTACGTGATCTGCGGCCAGCAAGCCCAGGCCGATGTACGCGAGGGCATGCAGGAGCTGCTGGAGGCGGCCAACTACCCGGTGCGCGCAGTCGAAAAGCACGAAATCCCGCCGCACAACACCGAAATCGAGGCCGAGCTGTTCGCCACTGCCGTGCATGCCGAGGAGCTGGACCAGGTGGTCACGCAGATCGAAGCCTTGCCCGGCGTGCTGCAGGCCTTCTGGAACGCCGGACCGCAGAATAATTGACCCCCTGAGCCGCTACGCGGCTTCCCCCAAGGGGGACGACGCCCTCGCTGCGAGGCGGCTCTTGCTCGGCGTCTCTAGCCTTGGCCGTGCCAGTTCTTGACCACGCCGGTTTTAGCGGAAGCGCTTACGCAGCCGAATCGTCTGCGGGGGCCTGCAGGCCCAAATGGCGGTAGGCAGCCTGCGTGGCCATGCGCCCGCGCGGCGTGCGCTGCAAAAAGCCCTGCTGGATCAGATAGGGCTCGATCACATCCTCGATGGTGCCCGACTCCTCGCCGATACTCGCGGCGATATTATCCAGGCCTACCGGGCCGCCATCGAAGCGATGCACCACGGCCTCGAGCAGCTTGCGGTCCATGATGTCAAAGCCCTGAGGGTCCACATCGAGCATGGCCAGCGCCTTGTCGGCAATCTCGCGCGTGATGCGGCCGTCGCCCTTGACGTCGGCATAGTCGCGCACGCGGCGCAGTAGACGGTTGGCAATGCGCGGCGTGCCGCGCGAGCGGCGCGCAATCTCGAAGCAGCCTTCCTCGTCAATCGGCGCATTGAGCAAGCCCGCGCTGCGCTTGACGATGCGCGAGAGCTCCTCTGAGCTGTAGAACTCCAGCCGCGCCACGATGCCGAAGCGATCACGCAGCGGATTGGTGAGCATGCCGGCGCGCGTGGTCGCACCCACCAGCGTGAAGGGCTGCAGGTCAAGCTTGATGGAGCGCGCGGCCGGGCCTTCGCCGATCATGATGTCGATCTGGTAATCCTCCAGCGCCGGATAGAGGATTTCCTCGACCACCGGACTCAGGCGGTGAATCTCGTCGATGAACAGAACATCGTTGGGCTCGAGATTGGTGAGCAGCGCCGCCAGATCCTTGGGTTTTTCCAGCACCGGTCCGCTGGTCTGGCGCAGGTTCACGCCCAGCTCCGCCGCGATGATGTGGGACAGCGTGGTCTTGCCAAGGCCCGGCGGGCCGAACAACAGCACATGATCGAGCGCCTCGCTGCGCTTCTTGGCAGCGCTGATAAAGATCTCGAGCTGCTCGCGCGCCTTGGCCTGGCCCACATATTCGTCGAGCTGCTTGGGGCGCAGAGCCCTCTCCAACGCATCCTCTCCCATGAAGGCGCTGCCTGCCGACACCACGCGTGGCGCTGGCTCGCGCACTGCTTCACGCGATGAATCACGCACTGGCTTGGGGGATGGCGTTGCCGCAAATTCGTCCACATGAATCGTCATAGACCTCAATTGTGCCGTGCATCGGCACCGCACTGTTGCGCACAGGCTGTTGTCGCCGCCTTCATGTCACAGCTTCGTCACAGATGTTTCACAGAATGCAGCGCAAACGCCCCGCGCAGTTCTGCACGGCAGACACATCGATGCGCTTGCACCGATATCCCCACCAACTCTTCCTGAAGCCCCCTCCATGCGCCTCAACCCTCCCATGCCAACTGGCGCTGCCTTTCGCAGCCTCGCCCAAGTCTCCGTTCTTGTTGCGGCCTCGGCAACCCTCGCGGCCTGCGGTGGTGGCGACGGATCACCAGCCCCGGCCCCCGCACCAGCGCCCGCTCCTGCGCCCGCACCCGCTCCAGCACTGGCGCCCCTTGCAGGCAGCAACAGCTACCTGGGCACGCTGAGCTTTGGCGATACCGTGGCCTTGAGTCTGGACAGCACCACCCAGCAGATCACACTTCGCTTTGTGGATTCGCGCTTTGGTCTGGCCGGAGCCATCACCAGCGTCTACAGCGTGGATGCCAACGGCCAGTTCCTGGCCCAGAAATTCCAGGCTGTGGCAGGCAGCAATCTCCCCGCCACTCTGGTGAGTCGTCTGAGCGACGTCACCCTACGCTTTGCAGCGGAAACCGGACTGGTCACCGGCAACATTGGCGGTTTGCCCAATCTGCTGGACACCTCGGCCACATCGACGACATCGCTGCAGGGCGTGCTCACCGCCTCCAACCAGGGGGCGGCACAGATCAGTGCACTGGCCGGCACCTACAACTATCTGCGCAATGAGGCTGTGTATTCCGCCTCTGGCAAGCCCGGCGCACCCAGCGCCAGCGCGGGCCAGTTGCGCATTGCCAATGATGGCGCTGTGCGCGTCTGCCCCGGCCAGGGCGCAAGCGACACCTGCAGCAACGGCATCACCGGTCGCGTGACGGTAGATCCCGACCAGACCACCTATCCCGGCGCCCTGGTGCTGGAGCTGGGCGGCCAGCGCATCGGCCGCGCCGTGGTGGGCAAGCGCAGCGACGGCGCAGCCATATCCGTCGATGTCTACAGCGCCGCTGCGGGTGGCAGCTTCACCTCGGGCAACTGGACCTTGCAGTCTGCCGCCACGGCCCCCGTGGCCGCCACGGCGCTGGATGGCGAATGGCTGTGCACACATCCCGAGCAGGCAGGCACGGGCCGCAGCATGCGCCACTATGTCTCCATCGGCAACGGCCTGCTGCAGACCGACACCATCGACGTCGATCTGAAGCTCAGCGCCAATGCGGCGTCCGGCACAGGCAGCGCGGCCAATGGTCTGTTCGGCGGCCAATGGGCCGGCGGCAACGGTGCGGCGCGCACGCTGCTTCCGGTCTCGGCCAACAGCTTCTACTACGCAGGCAGCAGCGGCCCTGCAGATACCGACACCAGCGCACTGGGCGCATGCCAGCGTTTGCCCGAGCAGGCAGTGCTGCCCAAGTATCTGGACAAGAGCGCAGCCAGCACCGACCCGGTCATGATTACGCTGGCAGATGCACTGCCCACGCAGCCCGCTATCGGCTACGACCAGATCTACTACAAACAAGGTCGCTACACCCACACTGCGACCGGCAGCGTGGCCTCCACGCAATGGCAAAAAGCCTTTGATGACCTGTGCGAGGACAGCGGCCAGGATTCCACGGCCAAGAACGGCATCACGGCCAACTCCAAGCTCAACGACCGCAGCAGCTTCACCTGCAAGGCCCAGGTCGCCAACTACCAGAGCCTGCTGAAGACAGCAGTGGTCGGCCCCAAAGGCCAGCTCTTCCTGACCGACGGACATCACAGCTTCACCAGCCTCTGGGAAGCCCCCAACAGCAACGGCAATGTGGCCAACGGCCTGGCCGGTGGTCAGGTGCAGATGCCGGTGATGATCAAGGGCAACTACAAGGACGCCAACAACGCCAGCTTCTGGCGCACCATGCGCGCCAACAAGTTCGTCTGGCTCAAGCTGCCTGACGGCTCGTCCATCACCCCCGCCGATCTGCCGCGCCAGCTGGGCCTGTCCAATGGCCTCAAGGACGACCCCTTCCGCTCGCTGGTCTACTTCACCCGCGAAGTGGGCTACAACAAGCCGGTCAATCCTTCCGAGTTTCTGGAGTTCTACTGGAGCGAATGGCTGCAGGCCTCGCCGCGTAGCTTCAAACTCAGCCAGTACAACCTGAGCCAGGCGGGCAACGGCTCCGACGGCGGCTATATGCAGGCTATCAAGGATGCATCCAACCTGATGCTGGCCGCAAATCCCTCGGAGATGATCGGAGCTTCGGGCTACAACGCAGTACAGATGGGACAGATGGCAGCCTTTGGCACGGCAACCTATACCGACCTGTCCACGCCCAAGCCCGCTGATGGCAAAAAGGCCGGCAAGCTGGCCTATGCACTGGAGTACCGCGCATCGCTGGGCAGCGCAAAGTAAGCACGCAAGCCAGGGGGCTGGCAAGAATGCAGTAGGCCGGACAAGAGCAGGGCGAATAAGGGATGGCGAACAATCCATGGCATCGTAGAGACCACACACATGTTCTTAAAGGCTTTGCCATGTTCAAGATCCATCAGCTCGCCCCTTGGCTGCTTGCCGCCCTGCTAGCCCCCGCTGCCCAGGCCGCACTCAAGGCCGGCGATGCAGCACCCGGCTTCAGGACGCCCGCCGCCGTGGCCGGCAAGGCCTTTGACTTCGACATGGCCGAAGCGCTCAAGAAGGGGCCGGTGGTGCTGTACTTCTTCCCCAAGGCCTTCACCCAGGGCTGCACGCTGGAAGCTCATGCCTTTGCCGAAGCCACGCCCCAATTCGCGGCCATGAAAGCCACGGTGGTGGGCATGTCGCATGACGATATCGACACCCTCAAGCGCTTTTCCACCGAAGCCTGCCGCGACCAGTTTGCCGTGGCCTCGGACCCGAAGGCCGTCACCATCAAGGCTTATGACGCAGGGGCTGCAGCCAACCCGGCCAGGGCCGACCGCATCTCCTATGTGGTAGGCCAGGACGGCAAGGTGAAGTTCGCCCTTGTCAGCAGCGACCCGCTGGCCCATGTCGAGCAGACCAAGGCAGCCGTCAGGCAGTTGCAGGGGAAGTAGACCGGCCTGGCCTGACCCGGCCCTCCATCACTGCGCCAGCCAGTTCCCGATCTGGGTGCTGAAGGTCCGGTCGAAGCGGCTGTAGACGTCGGAGCCGCCGCTGACCGTGCACGAACTGCTGCCGCCGGACAGCGTGCCCACCACGCGTCCGCTCACAAACATGGCCGAGCCGCTGCTACCGCCCTCGGTCACTCCCTTGCTCCAGCCGACATTCACGAAATCGCTCTGGGCATTGCCTGGGTTGCAGGTGATGCTGCCAGCGCCCAGACTGCAGTTTCGGTAGCTCTGCACCTGGCCTTCGCTGTATTTGAGCAAATCGCCCTGTGGGTGATGCAAGCCGTAGATGGCCGTCCCCGTCACCGCAGTTCCTCTCGCATCCCAGCCAGCCATCGTCGCACCGGCGGGCGCTGCGTCATTGAGCCGCATCAGCGTGGCATCGTGCGCCGCAGTGGCATACAGCAAAGTGGCGCCGCGCTGCAGCGCCGTGGTCTGGGCACTAGGCTCGAAGCTGTTGCAGCTGGCCGAGCGGAAGAACCAGTCCGTGCGCAGCGAGGTGGCCGATGCCTGTGTGGATATGCAGTGATTGGCCGACAGGAAATACGGCGTGAAATCGCGTCGCGTGTTGTTCAGCAGGGAACCCGTGCAGTAGTAGTAGCGGTTGTCGGAGCCCACATAGGTCATGCGCGCCACGGCATTGCGCTCGGTGGCGTACTGATCGGCGCAGCTGGCATCGAGTTCGCAACCCGCTGCATCGCCCACATTCCTGGGCACCAAGGCATCGCGCAGTTCCAGCTCCGTGGGCAGGGCCAGGTTGACATAGGCATGGGTGAGCGTGGGAATGGCAGTGCGCAGCTGCGATGTCGGCATTCCTGCAGGCAGTGCAATCTCCAGCGTGACCTCGTCGGCTCCCAGGTCGGGGGTCCACCAGATGCCGGCTGCCCGGGTGTCGCCGTCGGCGCGGCGGTTGCGTGCAATGGCATCGTTGATGGCCTGGCCCGTGGTCTCGAACCCGGTCTTGCTGCGATCCTTGCGGTACAGCCTGAGCTCGGCGGAATCGGGCATGGCGTCGACCACCAGGCCCAGCCGCAGGCCATGGGCGCCGGCCGAGGTGATGCTGATCGCCGCCACCTGACCGCCCTCCGGGGTCTCGGACCAGTGCAGCGTGCGCGCCATATCGCCTGCGGACTGCAGCGAAGACAGCTCGCGTGGCGCCCCGATCTGCATGGGCAGGCCGGGCATGGGCATGACCGGCGAAGGCGCGTCGCTCCACTGCGGCAATGTCAGGCTGACGGCCTTGGGCCGCACTGCTACGGACGCCACCGCCACGCTTCTGGTCGCCGCCGCAGCCTGGGCGGCCGGCACGACCAGTGAATCCAGCACATTGGCCGTGGGCGGACCCGAAGGGGTGCTGATCTCTGCCGCGCCGCCAATGATCGCGCCATTGCCGCCCCCGGTCCCTGTCCCGCTCCCGCCGCCAGGGCCGGGACCGGGGTCCGGAACACTGCCTCCACCCCCGCCACCGCCGCAAGCCGTCAACACCACCAGCATCAGGCTTGCGCATCGAGAGAGAATGCGTCTGCCCTGTTTCCATCTGTGCATATCGTGTTCTCCTGCCGTTCAGGAACGCACTCACTGGCAACGGGCCAGCGGAGCTATTTGGTCAAAGCCTTGAGCGCGAGCTTAATGCCCTCGCTCACCCCTACTTCGGGTGGGAGTTTCTTGAGGGCGGCCGAGGCTTCCTTGTCGGAATAGCCCAGTGCCATCAGCGCCTGCTGGATATCGTTTTGCTCGCTGTTGTTGGCAAACAGCGACTGCGCACCGGTATCCGCACCGATCTTGCCCTTGAGCTCCAACAGCAGACGCTCGGCGGTCTTCTTGCCGATGCCCGGCACCTTGACCAATCGCCCTGCTTGCTGCTGCGATACCGCGTCCGCGAGATCATCGATGCTCATGCCGCTGAGCACGGCCAATGCCATGCGCGGACCGATGCCGGTGATCTTGATGAGCTCACGGAAGGTCTGGCGCTCGCGGGCCGTTGCGAAGCCGAACAGCAGCTGGGCATCTTCCCGCACCACGAAATGGGTCAGCAGGGCCACCTTGGCGCCATTGGCGGGCAGGTTGTAGAAGGTGCTCATGGGCACCTGAACCTCGTAGCCCACGCCAGCGCAGTCCACCAGGACTTCGGGCGGGTTTTTTTCCAGCAGCGTTCCCGTCAATTTGCCTATCATTGAATTCCTTTGCCGCACCGTGCGGCGATTCTTTTGAGAAATTATCCGCGTGATCCTGCGCCATACCTTCACTCCCCATAACAATACGCGCCTGACCCATCTCTGCGGCCCGGCGGATGCGCATCTGCGTACCATCGAAGTCGCGCTGGGCGTCAAGATCGCTCACCGTCACGAGCAGTTCAAGATCGACGGCCCCAAAGCCAAGGCCAATGAGACGCTGGAGCTGCTGCAGGCGCTCTATGAAATCGCCGACTACGTGATCGCCGAAGACACGCTGCAGCTGATGCTGGCCGGCGATGTCGAGATGCTGGAGGCCGACCTGACGGCACCGCAGCTGACCACGCGCCGTGCCGATCTGCGCGCCCGCACGCCCAACCAGGCCCTGTATCTGGAAAACATCGCCAATCACGACATCAGCTTCGGCATCGGTCCGGCAGGCACCGGCAAGACCTATCTGGCCGTGGCCTGCGCCGTGGACGCTCTGGAGCGCAGCGCCGTGCAGCGCATCGTGCTGACCCGGCCCGCCGTGGAAGCTGGCGAACGTCTGGGCTTTCTGCCCGGCGACCTGACGCAGAAGGTGGACCCCTATCTGCGCCCTCTGTACGACGCGCTCTACGATCTGATGGGTTACGAGAAGGTACAGAAGGCCTTCGAGCGCAATGCGCTGGAGATCGCGCCGCTGGCCTTCATGCGCGGTCGCACACTGAACAATGCCTTCGTGATCCTCGACGAGGCACAGAACACCACGCCCGAGCAGATGAAGATGTTTCTGACCCGCATCGGCTTTGGCGCCAAGGCCGTGGTCACGGGCGACGTCAGCCAGGTCGATCTGCCCAAGGGTGCGCCCAGCGGCCTGGTCGATGCCGAGCGCGTGCTCAGGCGTGTCAAGGGCATCTCCATCAACCACTTCACCAGCGCCGATGTGGTGCGCCACCCGCTGGTGGCGCGCATCGTCGACGCCTACGACGCGCGCGGGCGCGTATCCGAAGGCACTTCGGCGCCCAAGCACCGCAGCAGCAGCCCGCGTACGGCCCGGTCCCTGCCCACGGCTGACGAGCTTTAATCAAAATCCATAGCTACTAGCACTTACCAAATAAGGGCTAAAAGCCAAAATGACCTTGAATCAACTGCAACTATCGCTGCAATTCGGCCCCAGCGCCGAGGCGGCCGCCCACCGCGAACTGCTCAGTCGCAGTCGCGTCACGCGCTGGATCCGCCATGCGCTGGCCGTGGATGCCGAGATCACGGTGCGCATCGTCGATGCCGAGGAAGGCCGCAAGCTCAACCGCGAGTACCGCCAGAAGGACTACGCGACCAATGTGCTGACCTTCGACTATCAGCAGGAGCCAACCGTGATGGCCGATCTGGTGCTCTGCGCTCCCGTGGTGGAGCGCGAGGCCCGGGAGCAGAACAAGACGCTGGAAGAGCATTACGCCCATCTGCTGGTGCATGGCACGCTACATGCCCAGGGCTGGGACCACGAGACCAGCGAGGAAGACGCCGAAGAGATGGAGGCCTACGAGACCGACATCATGAAGGAAATGGGCTACGAAGACCCCTACGCCAAATAGCGGACAGGCAACGGCCCACGTGCCGTAGACTCCTGAAAACAGAGCTGCCTGCACAGGTCAATCATGTATTTCAAAGGCATTTAGCCTTGACATTCAAGAATGACCAGCGCAGGCAGCTCTCTTTATGAGAGCACCCCGACCGGGCTTACTCCACGCTCAGGCCGATACTGCGCACCAGCTGGGCCACGCGCACATCTTCGGTCTTGATCTGTCTGGCAAACACCTGCTGGCCCTCGCCCACGGGAGTGATGCCCTGCTGCAGCAGGCTCTTGCGTAGCTCGGGGTCCTTCAGCGCCTTGTCGGTATCCTGGGCAATGGCCTGGACCACGGCAGCCGGCGTACCCTTGGGTGCGAACAGGCCGAACCAGGCACCGGCCTCAAAGCCCTTGTAGCTCTCGGCCAGGGTCTGCACCTGGGGCAGCAGCGCGTGACGCTGCAGGCCAGACACGGCCAGCGCCGTGAGCTTGCCGCTCTGGATCTGGGTGAGCGCCGGAGCAATCGCAATCAGCATCACATCGACCTGGCCGGCCAGCACATCCTGCAGGCCCTGAGGGCCGCCGCGATAGGGAATGTGGGTGGCGAAAAAGCCTGCGCGCTGCTTGAACTGCTCCATGGCCAGATGCTGGGCACCGCCCGTGCCCGAGGAGGCGTAGTTGATCTTGCCCGGGTGGGATTTGGCGTAGGCCACAAAGTCCTGCAAGGTCTTGAAGCCCTTCCTGGGGTTGGCCACCAGCACGAAGTCGGACTGGCCCAGCTTGGTCACCGGCACCAGATCGTTCTTGACGTCATAGGGAAGATTGCGCTGCACATTGGGCATGATGGTGATGGCGCTGTCGCCGCCGACCAGCAAGGTGTAGCCGTCGGGCTGGGCCTTGACCACGGCATCCACGGCCGCGACGCCGCCGGCCGCCCCCTTGTTTTCCACCACGATGGCCTGCTTCCAGTCCCGGCCCACCAGATTGCCCACCTGACGGGCCAGCAGATCCGGAGCGCTGCCGGGGCCGTTGGCCACCACCAGCTTGACTGAATGCGCCGGAAACTCCGGCTGCTGCGCCATGGCTGCGCCCGACACACAGCTTGCGGCCAGCAGGACCCAAGCAGCGGGGGAGAGGAAACGGGGCAGATTCACGGCAAAACTCCTTAACTAAGGAGTTGATTGTCAAAACAATCCCTTATTCCTCAAAATACTGTTTTTAAATTCTTTTATTTCTAAAAATAATTAACAGCATAAGAAGCGATACGGGCCATCGCCTAAGATCGCGCACACAACAAGGCGCAAAGCTGACAGAGAAAATCAGGAGACAAGAACATGGAGAACCTGGGCCATCTCGCCCTTTTGCTGGCCGCAGCTTTCACGGCCGGCACGCTCAACGCCGTCGCCGGTGGCGGCAGCTTTCTGACCCTTCCCGCCCTGGTCTTCACGGGCGTGCCGCCCGTGATTGCCAATGCCACGGGCACCGTGGCCCTGCTGCCGGGCTATATCGCGGGCGCCTGGGGCTTCAAGGACGATATGCAGTCCCCGCCAGGCCTGTCCATGAAACAGGTGGTGGCTCTGTCCCTGATCGGCGGCTCCGCCGGCGCGGCGCTGCTGCTGTTCACGCCCGACGCCACCTTCCGCAAGGTCGTGCCCTGGCTGCTGCTGGCCGCCACCGCCATGTTCGCCTTCAGCCCGCAGCTGCGCGCCTGGGCCGCGGGCAAGAATGCCGCCCACGCCGCCACATCGGCGGCCAAGGCCGCTGCAGGCATGCTGATCGTGGCCATCTACGGCGGCTACTTCAACGGCGGCCTGGGCATTTTGCTACTGGCCTTGTTCGGGCTGCTGGGCCAGACCTCGCTCAACGCCATGAACGGCTTGAAGAACCTGGTCTCGGCCCTGCTGACGGCGATTGCCGTGGTGATCTACGCCGTAGGCGGCATTGTGGAATGGAAGCTGGCCCTCATCATGATGGTTGCCGCCACCCTGGGCGGCTATCTGGGAGCCCGCGCGGCGCGCAGGATCGCACCCCATGTCCTGCGCTGGGGCATTGTGGCCACGGGGCTGGTGATGGCCGGGCTGTTCTTCGCCAGAGGCTGAAGCGCCGTCCAAAGTAAAAAAGCCTTCTCGGCAACGAGAAGGCTTTTTTGTGAGCGCGCAGTGCTTGCCACACAAGCGCTGGAAGCCAATTGGGCTGATTTTTACAGCAACCTGGCTTTCACGGTCTTGCCCTTGACCTTGCCCGCATTGAGCTTGGCGCAGGCAGCCGAGGCAATCTTGCGGTCCACGGCCACATAGGTGGAAAAGTCGTTCACGCTGATCTTGCCGATCTGATCGCGGCTGTAGCCGAAGTCGGCGCACATGGCACCCATCACGTCGCCGGCGCGGATCTTTTCCTTGCGCCCGCCGATGATCTGTATGGTCATCATGGGCGGCAGCAGTCCGCCGCCAGCGGCGGGCGTGAGCTCGTCCACGGGGAAGAACTGCGAAGCACGGCCTTGCAGTTGCTCGATCTTGCCCACGCTGCCCATCTCGTCCATGGACACCAGATTCAGCGCCAGCCCTTCGGCATCGCCACGGCCGGTGCGGCCGATACGGTGGATGTGGACCTCGGGGTCGGGCGTGACATCCACATTAATTACGGCAGACAGATCGGCGATGTCCAGGCCGCGCGCCGCCACATCGGTGGCGACCAGCACGCTGCAGCTCTTGTTGGCAAACTGCACCAGCACCTCGTCGCGCTCGCGCTGCTCCAGCTCGCCGAACAGGGCCAGGGCGCTGAAGCCCTGGGCCTGCAGCTCGCTCACCACATCACGGCATTGCTGCTTGGTATTGCAAAAGGCAATGCTCGATTCGGGGCGGAAGTGCGCCAGCAGCCTGGCTGCCGTGCCCACCTTTTCGCGGGCACCGACTTCGTACCAGCGCTGCTCTATCTTGCCCGCGCTGTGCTGGGTCGCGACCTTGACGGTCTGTGGGTCGCGCATGAAGCGGCTGGCCAGCGAGGCAATGCCTTCGGGGTAGGTGGCCGAGAACAGCAGGGTCTGGCGATCCGCCGGGCATTGGCGCACCACGGTTTCGATATCGCCGAGAAAGCCCATGTCCAGCATGCGATCGGCCTCGTCCAGCACCAGGGTCTTGAGGTTGCCGATGTCGAGCTTGCCGCGCTCCATCAGATCCATCACGCGCCCGGGTGTGCCGACGACGATGTGGGCGCCGTTTTCCAGCGAGGCGATCTGGTTGCGCGAGGGCACGCCGCCATAGACGGTGACGACCTTGATGTTGTCCTGCGCGCGCGCCAGGCGGCGGATTTCGGTGGCGACCTGGTCGGCCAGTTCGCGCGTGGGGCACAGCACCAGGGCCTGGACGGCAAACCAGCGCGGGTTCAGGCGATCGACCATGGGCAGGCCGAAGGCAGCCGTCTTGCCGCTGCCGGTGCTGGCCTGGGCGATCAAGTCCTTGCCCTGCAGGGTCAGCGGCAGGCTGGCGGCTTGGATGGGCGTCATCTGCGCATAGCCGAGCTGCTGGAGATTGGCCAGCATTTCAGGTGACAGGGGCAGCGCCGAGAAAGCGGAGGAATCAGAGGCCTGGGCGGCGCTGGTGGAGGTATTCATGGGAGCGGATTATCCCGGGCCTGCGCAACAAAAGCCTTGTGCCATCGTTATTCACGGTGCCATTTGCGGGTTGCCCCTCTTCAATTTAAGCCGGCCATGCTCCTAGTCTGAAAGCGCGCTCTCCATGAGCTGCCTCTGTTTGAAGCCAACCACAGACCCTCACATGCACCCTAGCCTTACCCGCAAGTTCTGCGCCGTCGCCGCGCTGGCCGTCACTCTGGGCTCCGCCCAGGCAGCAGAGCTGGACCCCCAGCCGCTCAAGCCCCAGCTGCAGCAGCTGATCGCCCAGATGTATCCGCAGATGCGCAGCATCTACGAAGACCTGCATGCCAATCCCGAGCTGGGTTTTCAGGAAACGCGCACCGCCGCCAAGCTGGCTGCCGAGATGCGCAAGCTGGGCTTTGAGGTCACCGAGGGCATTGGCAAGACCGGTCTGGTCGCCATCTACCGCAATGGCGCGGGCCCCACCGTCATGGTGCGCACCGAGCTGGACGCCCTGCCGATGGAGGAAAAAACCGGCCTGCCCTATGCGAGCAAGGCCAAGGCCCAGTACAACGGCAAGGAGAGCTTTGTCGCCCATAGCTGCGGCCACGACATGCATATGACCAGCTGGCTGGGCACGGCGCAGGCGCTGCTGGGCCTGAAGAACCAATGGAAGGGCACGCTGATGTTCGTGGCCCAGCCGTCCGAGGAAACGGTGACCGGTGCCAAGGCCATGCTGGCCGACGGTCTGTTCAAGAAATTCGGCAAACCCGACTACGCTTTTGCTCTGCATACCGGCTCCATGCCCTACGGCATGGTCGGCTATGTGGCAGGGCCGGCGACCTCCAATTCGGACTCGCTGGACATCACGTTTCATGGCCGTGGCAGCCATGGCTCCATGCCGGACAAAGGCATTGACCCCGTGCTCATGGCCTCGCGCTTTGTGGTCGATGTACAGGGCGTGATCAGCCGCGAGAAAGATCCCATGGAGTTCGGTGTGGTCACCGTGGGCGCCTTCAACTCGGGCAGCGCGGGCAATATCATTCCCGACCAGGCGCGGCTGCTCGGAACAATCCGCAGCTACAAGAGCGAGGTGCGCACAAAAATGCACGAAGGCATTGAGCGCACGGCCAAGGCCGAAGCCGCCATGTCGGGCGCTCCTGCACCCGAGGTCAAGCTGGTCAAGGGCTCGGATGCCGTAGTCAATGACGCGGCACTGGTAGGCCGCACGGTCAAGCTGTTCAAGGCCGCACTCGGCGACCGCAATGTGATCCCCATCTCACCCATCACGGCCAGCGAAGATTTCTCGGACTTCATCAATCAGGGGGTGCCATCCATGTTCTACACCCTGGGCGTGTACGACCCCAAGAAGGTGGCCGAGGCCAGTCAGCCCGGCGGCAAGCCGCTGCCCTTCAATCACTCACCCTTCTTCGCCCCAGAACCCGAACCCACGTTCAAGACCGGCGTGGAAACCATGACCCTGGCGGTCATGAACGTGATGCAGTAAGCAGCGCCAGCCCCGCCATCGGGGCTGCGCCTTGCCTTCAGCGCGTCACTGCATCTGCTGCAGATTGCCGATGCGCACCAGCATCTCGGTGAACATCTGCATGTCCGTGCGCAGATCCGGCAGCTCCTGGTACTCCAGCGCATTGTGGGCCGTGTACTTCTTGCCGGGCATGGCCGGGCCGAAGTTGATGGCGTTGGGCATGAGCTTGGCGGTCGTGCTGCCTGCGGTAGGCACGGGCTTGGCGTCCAGTCCCGTGGTGTCGCCAAAGATATTGAGCAGGGTGCTCAGCCATGCGCCCTTGGGGTCGCGGGCCATCCAGTTGCCCTGGGTGTACTGCACGCTGACCGGCACCTTGGCCGCCTCGCTCCAGCGGGCAATGCCCTGCTCCACCTCGGCGCGCAGCTGCTCGGGCGTCTTGCCCCGCGGCATGCGCGCATTGGCAGTCACCTCCAGTTTGCTGTCTGCCGACTTGATGAGATTGGGCGACAGCGTGAGCGGCCCCATGAAATCATCGGCATAGGCAATGCCCAGCTGCCGGCCCAGATAGTCCAGGCCAAACACGCCATTGATGTAGCGCACGGCCTGGCTGTACTGATTGGGCTGCACCAGTGCTGCGCCCTGCTCCGGCATCAGGCTCTGCTGCAGGAACAGCGCCAGGCGCGGCACGGGATTCACCCCTTCCTCGGGGCGCGAGCCGTGAGCGGATGCGCCGCTGACCTTGACCGTGACTGTACCCTCGGCGCGCTGCACTTCGATGGCGAACTTCCCCTGCGCCTCGTGCCGGCTCACAAAGTCGTCCTTGTCCTTGGACAGCCGCTGCGCGATCAGATCCAGCGCAGCCACATCGGTGGCGGAGACGATGGCGGAGGCCGTCTGCGCAATGGAGTTGGCCGAGGCGGCACCGGCCATGGCGGTGATGGCGGGCTTGGCGGCATCCACGGCGACATCCGCAAACAAGGCCTTGAGCGCACCCGTGCCCTTTTCAGCGACCACGGCCGGGTACTTGCTGTCCAGCACGATGTTGTACTGCGGCAGCGAGGTCTTGCTCTGGTAGTACTTCATGGCATCACCGCCGGTTTCCTCGGTGGTCTCTATCATCAGGCGAATGCTGCGCGACAGCGGCAGACCGCTGTCCTTGACCGCCTTCATCGCATGCAGCACGGTGGCGATGGAGCCCTTGTCGTCAATCGTGCCGCGCCCATAAAGCCGGTCACCCACGCGGGTGACCTGGAACGGGTTGATCTGCTTGCCATCCAGCACCCACTCGGCAGCCACCACAGGCACCACATCGGCATGGGTCAGGATGCCGAACTCGGTGGCCTCGCTGGCACGGCTCGCCGCATTGGCAGGCAGCGTCACTTCAAAGATGCGGTTGTCCACATTGCGAAAGCGCAGCCCGAACTCGGCGGCCATGGATGCAACGAGCTTGCCGAAGTCCAGGATGGCCGGACTCTCATGCGGAGGCACCTTGGGATCGCGCACCGTGGGCAGCGCCACCATGCGCTGCAGGCTTTCCAGTACCGCAGTTTCCTGCGTCAGACGGGTATATACGCCCAGCAACCGGGCGATATCCGCGAGTTCGCCGTCCGACAGCGTCTGGCCGCGCGTATAGCGCTGCACGGCTGCCGCCACGCCAGGCTCGGCCCTGGCGGCCTGCTGCGCAAAGGCCTTGAAGGATTCGGGCGGGGTCGCAGCAGACGATGCGATCAGTGCGTCCAGCGCGGGCTTCTTCAAGGTCTGCGCCTGAATGGGCAGACTGGCGCCTGCCAGACCGAGAATCAGGCCGGCGGCGATGAGGGACAAAGAGGGCTTGCAGGATGGCTTCATGGACAGCTCTTGTTGAAATCGTGGTGACGGATGGGTTCGCAGGCGCGGCCTTGCCTAGGCCTGCGGCTCCATGCGCATGGGAATGGTGACGGGCCCGTCATTGACCAGATGCACCTGCATATCGGCGGCAAACTCACCGGTCTGCACCTGAGCGTGGGCACGCCTGGCCTGGTCCACAAAGTAGTCGTAGAGGCGCCGGCCTTCGTCGGGCGCGGCGGCGGCCGTAAAGCTGGGGCGATTTCCCCCCCTGGTATCGGCTGCCAGCGTGAACTGGCTGACTACCAGCAGCCCTCCGCCAACGTCCTGCAGGCTTTTGTTCATCTTGCCGGCCTCGTCGCTGAAGATGCGCAGCTTGAGCATCTTGGCCAGCAGCTTGTCGGCCTCGGCCTCGGTATCGCCGCGCTCGGCACAGACCAGCGCCAGCAGACCCTGGCCGATCTGACCGGTAATGCGGCCGTCGACCTCCACGCGCGCCTGCTTGACGCGCTGAATCACACTCATCATGTACTCAAACCTTCCCTGGCCGTGCCCTGTGCTTCGCCGCCCTGCTCTCCATCGGCCACTTCACTGACCGTGTTCATGCCCATGGGCAGCAGCTCGATGCGGGCATATAGGCCTGGAATGGCCTGCAGCAGCGCGGCTTCAATCTCGGAGCGCAATTGTGCTGCCCTCTGAACGCTCCACTGGCCAGGAACATGCATGTGGAAGTCCACAAAGCTGCGCTCCCCCGCCTGGCGGCTGGAGATATTGTCAAAGCTCACGCCTTCGCTGCGCCTGGCGAAGCTGTCCAGCAAAGTGTCTATCCTGAGGCGCTGCGGCGCATCCAGCGCCTGATCCATCAGGCCTTGCGAAGACTGCCAGACCAGTTGCGCACCCTGCACGCAGATATGCACTGCCACAGCCAGAGCCACCACCGCATCCACCCACAGCCAGCCCGTCAGGGCCGCAGCCAGCAAGCCGACCACCACGCCCACCGAAGTCCAGACATCGGTGAGCAGATGCCGTGCATCGCCCTCCAGCGCCATCGAACGGTATTTGCGCGAGGAGCGCAGCATGACCCATGCCAGCAGCCCGTTGAAGATCGTGCTGAGCAGCGACAGCATCAGGCCCCAGCTCAGCTGCTCCAGGGGCTGCGGGTTCCACAGCCGCGACAGCGCTGCCCAGGCAATCGCCAGGCTGGCGCCTATGACCAGCACGCCTTCGAAGCCGGCCGAGAAGTACTCCGCCTTGTAATGTCCATAGGGGTGTTCGGTATCCGCCGGTCGCTTGGCCACGGTCACCATGGTCAGGGCAAACATGGCACCGGCCAGATTCACGAAAGATTCCAGCGCATCGGACAGCAGGCCGACCGAGCCGGTCAGCCACCAGGCCAGGGTCTTGAGAACGATGGTGAGCAGCGCCACCACCACGGACAGGCGCAGCAGGTTGTGCGGCTGCAGCCATTTTGAAGAGCTTGAGAGGTCGGACTTGAGCATTTTCGGGTTCCTGGGCCTCTATATCACCAAGTGTTCTGATACATCAATAGTCTTTGCAAGTTGTCTGAAAAGCAATTCACAATCCCTTCCATGATGGACATGTCATGGTCGTGGCCGACCTGATTCCTATATAAATACTCCCAGAAAAAAGGGAGGCGCATGCCTGATACGTTGACAGCACAGCAAACGAGGGATGAGGACGCCATTCTTCGGCTGGTGGCCGATACAGCACCCGCAATGCTGGCTTATTTTGATGCCGAAACCCGTGCCTGCCGCTTTGCCAACGCGCGCTACGCAGAGCACTTCGGTCACACCATGCAAAGCATCGTGGGCATGGATGTGCGCGACATCGTGGGCGAGCCGGTCTGGACACAGATCGAACCTTATCTGAACTCCGTGGCGGTAGACAGCACCCAGACGCTGCGCTACACGCGCCAGGTCGAGCCCGAGATCGGCCGACTGCAGCACATCGAGGCAGTGCTGCGCCCGCATGAGGAAAAGGGCGTACTCAAGGGAGTCGTGGCGCTGATGACCGACGTCAGCCACCACCATCTGGCGACGCAGCAGATACGCGACAGCGAAGAGCGCATGCGCAAGTTCGCAGCCATCACCACCGAAGCCATCGTGCTGCACCGCGATGGCGTCATCATGGACGGCAATGACGCACTTTCCCGGCTGATTGGCTACTCGCTCGACGAGCTGCGCGGCACGCCGGTGCTCGATTACGTGGCGCCCGAGGCGCGTCTGCGGGCACTGCAGAACATGCGTAGCGAGCGTGAAGATCGTCTTGAGTCCGTGGTCGTGCACAAGAACGGCCAGCTCGTCCCGGTGGAGATAGAAGCCAGCACCATGCCCGGGGAAGAGGACCGGCACCGCATCGTCCTGCTGCGCGACCTGACCGCAAACCTCCAGACCCGGCAGCACATGGACTATCTGACCCAGCATGACCTGCTGACGCATCTGCCCAACCGGGCCCGCCTCAACCATTTGCTGGCCGATGCCATCGCCAGGGCAGCCGGCGATCAATCGCGACTGGCGGTGCTATCGCTGGACCTGGACCAGTTCAAGTCGGTGAACGATTCGCTCAGCCACCAGGCAGGAGATCTGCTGCTGTGCGAGCTGGCGCAGCGGCTTAGAAGCACCGTCGGCACTCAGGACATCGTGGCCCGCACCGGCAGTGACGACTTTGTCATCGTGCTCCCCGACAACCCAAGCCTTCTGGAGACCGAAGCCCTGCTTGCTCGACTGCGCGCTACGACAGAGGCGCCCTATCTGATAGAGGGTACCCAGTTGGTGATTTCCGTCAGTGTCGGCGTCGCCATGTATCCCAAGGACGGGAAATGCCCGGCATCCCTGCTGAGCAATGCCGAGGCCGCCATGCAGATGGCCAAGAGCCGCGGCCGCAGTTTCTCCCAGTTCTACACGCCGGCGCTTGAGAGCCGCGCAACACGCATGCTGATGCAGGAGCAGATGCTGCGCAACGCCGTGGAACGCGGCGAGTTCGAGTTGCATTACCAGCCACAGACCCTGATGCAGACAGGCGAGCTAGCAGGCTTCGAAGCACTGGTGCGCTGGAGGCACCCGCACCGTGGCCTGGTCTCGCCCGACGAATTCATCGGCTTTGCCGAGAACCGGGGGCTGATCGCGGCCGTGGATCGCTGGGTGCTCAATCAGGCCTGCCGTCAGGCTCACGCCTGGCAGCAACAGGGCTTTCCCGCCATCCCCGTCGCCGTCAACCTGTCGGCACAGGAGTTCCGCCAGCGCGATGTCGTCAAGGAAGTGGCCCAGGCTCTGGCCGACACGGGGCTGGAAGCCTGCTATCTGCATATCGAGGTGACAGAAACCACGCTGATGCTCTCGGGCAACCAGATGCAGCAGACCCTGCATGCCCTCAAGGCGTTGGGGGTGGGCCTGGCCATCGACGATTTCGGCACCGGCTACTCGTCTCTCGCCTATCTGCGCAAGCACCCCATAGACCGGCTCAAGATCGACCGCTCATTCGTGACCGATCTGCCCCATAACCCGGATGCCGCTGCCATCGTCAATGCCATCGTGCAGATGGGCAAGAGTCTGCATCTGGAAATTCTGGCCGAGGGTGTGGAAAGCACTGAACAGCTGGACATGCTCAGAGAGATGGGCTGTGCCATGATGCAAGGGTTTCTCGTGTCAGCGCCATTACCTGCCGAGCAGGCTTCGGCATGGATGTCGCAACACTGTCAACTGCTACAAAGACAATAGTGCATGGCTTCGAATACACCGACACCCTCTCATAAGAACAGCAGCATGTTCCATACGGACGCCCTCCAGGCGCTAGCCCATGTGCAGCAGTTGTACCGCGAGCAGATCGACCATCTGCGAGCTGCCATGCAGCGCTTCGTGGCGGGAGAAACCCCGGCAGCGCCGATTCACGCCTACTACCCGTTTGTGCGCATCAAGACCACCACGGTGGCGCAAGCCGATACCAAGCTGACCTACGGCTTTGTGGAGGGACCCGGCACCTATGAGGCCACGCTGACCCGGCCCGACCTGTTTGCCAGCTATTTCGGCGAGCAGTTGCGCCTGCTGATCCTGCACCACCAGGTGCCCATCGAAGTGGGTCTCAGCGACAAGCCCATTCCCATCCATTTCTCGTTCGCCGACAACGACCATATCGAAGGCTCGCTCTCGCCGGAGCGCCGCATGCTGATGCGCGATGTGTTCGATCTGCCGGATCTGGAGTCCATGGACGACGGCATCGCCAACGGCACCTGGCGCGCGGCGGCCGGCGAGGCCCTGCCTCTGTCGCTGTTTACTGCGCCGCGCGTGGATTACTCCCTGCACCGCCTGCGCCACTACACGGGCACGGCCCCGGACTGGTTCCAGAACTTCGTGCTGTTCACCAACTACCAGTTCTACATCGACGAATTCATTCGTCTGGGCCATGCCGAAATGGCCAAGGAGGACAGCGAATACATCGCCTTTGTCGAGCCCGGCAATGTGGTGACCCGCCGCGCCGGCCTGCCCGCCGAAGCCGTCGACGAACTCGGAAATGCGCCGCCGCGCCTGCCACAGATGCCGGGCTACCACCTGGTGCGCGCGGACAACAGCGGCATCACCATGGTCAATATCGGGGTGGGCCCGGCCAATGCCAAAACCATCACCGACCATATCGCTGTGCTGCGCCCCCATGCCTGGATGATGCTGGGCCACTGCGCGGGTCTGCGCAACAGCCAGCAGTTGGGCGACTATGTGCTGGCCCATGCCTATGTGCGCGAAGACCATGTGCTGGACGAAGAACTGCCACTGTGGGTGCCGATTCCGGCGCTGGCCGAAATCCAGGTCGCGCTGCAGCAGGCCGTGGCCGACGTGACGCAGATGGAGCGTGCCGATCTCAAGCGCATCATGCGCACCGGCACCGTGGCCAGCACCGACAACCGCAACTGGGAGCTACTGCCCGACAACCTGCCCCAGCGCCGCTTCAGCCAGAGCCGCGCCGTGGCGCTGGACATGGAATCGGCCACCATTGCCGCCAACGGCTTCCGCTTCCGCGTGCCCTATGGCACCTTGCTGTGCGTCAGCGACAAGCCGCTGCACGGAGAGATCAAGCTGCCCGGCATGGCCAACCATTTCTATCGCGAGCGCGTGGACCAGCATCTGCGCATCGGCATGCGTGCCGTGGACATACTGCGCGAAGGCGGCTCCGACCGCCTGCACAGTCGCAAGCTACGCAGCTTTGACGAGGTGGCCTTCCAGTAAGGCCGTGCCATGCTCGAGGTCGACCAGTTCTCCATGACATTGATGGTCGCCGTCAATTTGATGCTGGTCGCTTTCTCCCTGCCATGGTTCATGGGGCCCCAGCTCAGCCGGGCGGCCCGCAATGCGCAGCAGTTCCTGCTGCTGCAAGGCCTGGCATGGCTGCTGGTACTCAGCGCCACGCGCTCCACCTCGCTGACCTGGAACACGCTGCTGTCGGTAGCGGCGACTGCCGCCTCGGCAAGCGCTCTGTGGCAGCTGCAAAAAGCACTCAAGGGCTGGCTTGGCCCGAGAAGGCAGTCGCTGGTACGCGCCCTCGCCGTGCTCTGCCTGCTTGCCCTGGCCGGCGAGCTGATACTGATTCAAAGCCAGCCTTACCGGCTTGTCTGGTTCAACATCTGCTATGGCCTGGCAATTGCCTCGCTGGCCAGCCTGGCCTTGTTCCCGCGTACCCCGGCGGCCAGGACCTGGCGCTATCTGTTCTTCGGCATCGGCCTGTGCACAGCCCTAGCCCTGCTCGCCCGCAGCTATCTGGCTCTGCATGCACATTGGGTCTACAGCTTCGAACAAGAGCCCGATCCCGGCCTGTCGCCGTCCTGGCTGGTGCCCCTGTTCACCGCCATCCTGTTTGTAGCGATCATGATGGCCTGGCGTGACGAAGAACATCGCCGGCAGCAGGCGGACAAGCCCGAAGACAGCCTGACCGGCCTGCCGCTGCGCCAGGCCATCCGCAACCAGGCCCGCCTCATGCTCAACCGGGCACAACGCGAAGACCTGCCGCTGGCCTTGATACTGATCGACATGGATCATTTCTCGCACATCAATCGCCGCTATGGCTATCAGACCGGAGACGAGGCCTTGCAGCTGATGTCACGCACGCTGCGAAAGCAGATGCGCGGCGACGAGGTCGTGGCCCGCTGGCAGGGAGAGTCCTTTTGCCTGCTGATTCATGCAGACCAGCAGGGCGTCAGATCGCTGCTGACGCGCATCAAATCCACACTCCAGATTGGCGCGCAATACGAGCTGCAGGTGGAGTTGGACTTCAGCGCGGGTTGCGCCCTGGTCCCTGCGGCCTGGAAGGGCCTGAGTCTCAACGAGCTGTCCGGCCACGCCAATACCGCCTTGCAGCAGGCCAAGAAGCAGGGCCGGGGGCGGGTGGAGTACACCACCCTGACTCCTCCGCCCGACCAGAACCCTGTCGAATCCGACCTGGCTCCGCTGGCCTGAGTCAGCAGGCAGCCTTGATCAGATCGGCCGCCTTCTCGGCAATCATGATGGTCGGCGCATTCGTGTTGCCACTCACGATGCGCGGCATGACCGAGGCATCGACCACGCGCAGCCCCTGCACCCCATGCACCAGCAAGCGGGCATCGACCACATCCTGCGCGCCCGGCCCCATGCGGCAGCTGCCCACGGGGTGATAGATGGTGTCTGCGTAACGGCGGATGAACTGCTCAATCTCCTCGTCACTGCGCGCCTTCGCCGAATGCTCCAGCTCCCGCCCCTCGAAACGTGCCAGCGCGGGCTGGTCGAGAATGTCGCGCATGCGGCGCACGCCGCTCACCATGCGCTGCATATCGTCGGCATCGGCAAAAAAGGCCGGGTCTATGAGCGGCGTGGTCCCCGCGTCGGCAGATGCCAGCCTCACGCGCCCCCGGCTCTTGGGCTGCAGCAGGCAGACATGGCAGGAGTAGCCATGGCCCAACAGGGTCTTGCGGCCATGGTCGACCAGTTTGCCCACCACAAAATGCAGCTGCAGATCGGGCACCGGCTCCTGGGGCCGGCTGCGGACAAAGCCGCCGGCTTCGGCAAAGTTGCTGGTCAGCATGCCCCGGCGCTCATGGCGCCAGCGGCCCATGCCCTGCCAGACATTCCTGAGACCGGCAAGCGAGATACCAAAGCTGTCCTTGAGCTGCGGGCCATCCACCACCTGGACCACATCGGGATGGTCGTGCAGATGCTCGCCCACGCCAGGCAGGTGGTGGACGACATCAATGCCCAGCTGCTGCAGATGCTCACCCGGACCTATGCCCGAGAGCATCAGCAGCTGCGGCGACTGCAGTGCGCCGGCGCAGAGCAGAACCTCGCGTCGGCAGAGCAGTTGCCTGACATGCCCACCCTGCACATATTCCACGCCGACGGCCTTGCGTCCGTCCATCAGAACCCGACGCACCTGGGCTGCGGTAATGATTTCCAGATTGGACCGGCTGCCGCGCACCGGCGTCAGATAAGCCTTGCCCGCACTGCAGCGCTCGCCCTTGTGGTGCGTGACCTGATACAGACCCACGCCTTCCTGAGCTGCCCCGTTGAAGTCCGGATTGTGCGCATGACCGGCCTGCACGCCTGCGCGCACAAAGGCTTGGGCCAGCGGATTCGGGTCGCAGAGATCGGAGACATGCAAGGGGCCGCTGCCACCATGCAGCGCATCCGCGCCGCGCGTATTGCACTCGGCCTTCAGAAAATAGGGAAGAACATCGCTCCAGCCCCAGCCTGTATTGCCCTGAGCGCTCCAATATTCATAGTCCCCAGGCTGACCACGCAGATAGATCATGGCATTGATGGAACTGGAGCCGCCCATCACCTTGCCGCGCGGCTGGTAGCCCCGCCGACCATTGAGGCCGGCCTGCGGCACCGTGCTCATGGCCCAGTTGTAGTTTTTCTGCTTGGCCATCAGCGCCAGCCCTGCGGGGCAGTGGATCAGCACGCTTGTGTCTTCGCCACCGGCCTCCAGCAAGGTCACGCTGACCTGTGGGTTCTCGCTGAGCCTGGCTGCCAGCACCGCACCAGCGGAGCCGCCTCCCACCACCAGATAGTCACGCATGTCCGCACTCCTTTTGCTGCAAATTCTGACCAGAGGTCTGCAGCGGCGAAACGCGGAAAAACACGGTCGTGCAGAAAAAACACTGTCATCGTGATGTGAGAACGTGTTTACGATCTCCTCGTGCCGCGACAGAGACTTTGCGGGATGGGATGCTAGGCGCGATACCGCAGCAATAGCTGTGCTATTGCGAGGATTCGCAACGCCGCAGACCGCCCGCAAAGCCTCTGCCCCGAAGGGGTGGAGCGAAATCGGGCGATTTCTGCACGCTGTCTCTTGCTTGCACCCCGGTGCAAGCGGCGAGCCATCGCTTCGAACTCATCCCGATTGCACTCCAACGCGGCTGCGTAGAGATCGTAAACACGTTCTAACACGCCAACCATGCCCGACTAGGGTCAAACCCGGTCAGAACCGGGATAACATTTTCCCGTTCAAACGCACTTATCTGAATGGAGACAAAAAAGATGGCAATCCAAACCGTAGGCATCATCGGCGCCGGCACCATGGGCAACGGCATCGCGCAGGCTTGCGCCGTATCGGGCATCGACGTGGTGATGGTGGACATCTCCGACGCCGCCGTGCAAAAAGGCCTGGCCACCGTGGCCGGCAGCCTGGACCGCCTGATCAAGAAGGAAAAGATCAGCGAGGCCGACAAGAACGCAGCGCTGGCACGCATCAAGACCTCGACCAGCTACAACGATCTGAAGTCGGCCCAGCTGGTGATCGAAGCCGCCACCGAGAACTACGAGCTCAAGGTCAAGATCCTCAAGCAGCTCGATACCCTGCTGGCACAGGACGTGATCGTTGCCACCAACACCTCGTCCATCTCCATCACCCAGCTGGCGGCCGCCACCCAGCGTGCCGACAAGTTCATCGGCATGCATTTCTTCAACCCCGTGCCCATGATGGCCCTGGTGGAGATCATTCGCGGCCTGCAGACCAGCGACGCCACCCACGATGCGGTCAAGGCCCTGTCGGAAAAACTGGGCAAGTCGCCCATCACCGTCAAGAACGCTCCCGGCTTTGTGGTCAACCGCATTCTGGTGCCCATGATCAACGAGGCCTTCCAGGTGCTCAGCGAAGGCACGGCATCGGCCGAGGATATCGACGCCGGCATGAAGCTGGGCTGCAACCAGCCGATTGGCCCGCTGGCCCTGGCCGACATGATCGGTCTGGACGTCTGCCTGGCCGTGATGGAGGTCTACCTCAAGGAATTCGGCGACAGCAAGTACCGCCCCTGCTTCCTGCTGCGCGAAATGGTGGCCGCCGGCCGTCTGGGCCGCAAGACCGGCCAGGGTGTTTACACCTACTAAATCACCGGCCTTCAGGTCTTGTGCGCGACTGCGGCGGCTGCGACAGCCGTCTAAGGTTGCAGCAGGAGACCTGCCATGCAAATCGACCATCCCAGCCCTCCGCCCGAGGGCTGCATTTCCTGTGAAGTCCGCGGCCATGTGCTGCTGATCGGCATCAACCGCCCGGCCAAGCGCAATGGCTGGACACCGGCCATGTTCCAGCAACTGGCAGAGGCCTATACCCGGCTCGACGACGAGCCGGAGTTGCGCGTGGGCCTGCTCCATGCTTTCGGCGAACATTTCACGGCGGGGCTGGATCTGCCCGTCATTGCCGAATTCATGAAGACTGGCCAGAAAGCCATCCCTGCCGGCCTCGTGGAGCCGCATGACTATGGCCTGCCCGGCTACCGCCGCCGCACCAAGCCCATGGTGGCCGCCGTCAAAGGCATCTGCTTTACCGTCGGCATAGAGCTGATGCTGGGCGCCGATATCGTCGTCGCGGCCGACAGCAGCCGCTTTGCACAGATGGAAGTGCAGCGCTGCATCATGCCCACGGGCGGCGCCACGCTGCGCATGCCCGAGCGCGCCGGTGTGGGCAATGCCATGCTTCATTTGCTGACCGGCGACGCCTTCGACGCGGCCGAGGCCCTGCGCTGCCACTTTGTGCAAAAAGTCGTACCCGCTGGGCAGGAACTGGACGAGGCTTTTCGCATTGCCGAGCGCATTGCCGCGCAGGCACCGCAGGCCGTGGTGGCCACCCGCCTCAATGTCCTCAAGGCCATAGAGCTGGGCCAGGCCGCCGCGGTGGCCGACTTCATCCCGGTGCAGCAGCGCCTGGCCAACAGCGAGGACGCCGCCGAAGGCATGCGCTCCTTCATCGAGAAACGCCCAGCCCGTTTTACCGGTCGTTAATCCCAAGTCCAAGAGGTGATGATGAGTTTGAAGTTTTTTACGCGTAAAACGCTTGTGCCGCTTGCGCTGACAGCTATGGTTTCTGCAGTCCATGCACAGGCTGCCGCACCCGCGTTGCCAGACCCGGCCAGCACCAGCGTGCAGGCCATGGGCTGGATGCAGGGCTTTCCGCCCGCTGCCGACAAGCTCATCACCTTCGACAACCCCGTGGGCAATACCTTCCCCCGCATACGCTGGACCTTCTCGCATATCCGAGAAATCACGCCCACGGCCAATGTCTGGCGCGGCCCGGGCGCTCCCAGCACCCTGCGCTCGGCTCCGGTCGACATCGAGCAAGTGCGCTTCAAGGTCATGGGCACGGGCGAGGAGCTGACCTTTGCCCAGGCACTGGATCGCAACTACACCGACGGCATTCTGGTCATGCACAAGGGCCGCGTGATCTATGAGAAATATCTGGGTGCACTGGAGCCGCAGCGCCCGCACCTGGCCATGTCGGTCACCAAGTCCTTTGTCGGCACCCTGGCCGCGCTGCTGGCTCACGAAGGGCTCATCAAGCCCGAGGCGCCGGTGACCGACTATCTGCCCGAGATGAAGAACACCGCCTATGGCGACGCCACGGTGCGCCAAGTGATGGACATGACGATCGGCGTGAAGTACTCCGAGAACTACGCCGACCCCAAGGCCGAAGTCTGGGACTACGCCCGTGCCGGCGGCATGATGCCGCAGGGCAAGGACTATGCCGGCCCCAGGAGCTTCTATGAATTTCTGCAGACCCTGCAGAAAGAGGGCGAGCATGACCAGGGCTTTGCCTACAAGACGGCCAACGCCGAGGTTCTGGCCTGGATCGTGCGCCGCGCCAGCGGCAAGCCTCTGGCCCAGCTGCTGTCCGAACGCATCTGGAGCCGCATCGGAGCCGAGCAGGACGCCTACTTCATGGTGGATCGCATAGGCACGGAATCGGGCGGCGGCGGCCTCAACACCACGCTGCGCGACCTCGCTCGCTTCGGCGAGCTGATGCGCAACGAAGGCCGTGCCGCCAGCGGCCAGCAGGTGCTGCCCAGAGCCGTGGTCCAGGACATCCGCCGCGGCGCCGACCCGGCCAAGTTTGTGAAGGCCGGCTATGCCACGCTGCCCGGCTGGTCGTATCGCAATATGTGGTGGGTCTCGCACAACCCCAACGGGGCCTATATGGCGCGCGGCATTCACGGTCAGGCCATCTATATCGACCCCAAGGCCCAGATGGTGGTGGTGCGCTATGCCTCCCACCCGATTGCGGGCAATGCGGGCATAGACCCGACCAGCCTGCCCATGTACCAGGCGCTGGCCGATGCGCTGACCGCCCGCTAGGCACGAGACAGCTTCCGCTGCGACAGGCTCCGCACACGGAGTCTGTTTGCATTGCTCCGGACCTCTGCACTGTCCCCTCCGGCCTGGCGATCTAAATCCAAAAATAAATTGCACACAATTTGATTGTCTGCAATAATTCAGCCCATGCGCTCCGATGACAACCTTTTCCCTGACAGCTCCGAACTGCTGCGCCTGGACAATCAGGTCTGCTTTGCGCTGTACTCGGCATCGCTGGCCATGACCAAGCTCTACAAACCCTTGCTGGATGCCATAGGCCTGACTTACCCTCAGTACCTGGTCATGCTGGTGCTCTGGGAAGGCGACCAGCTCACGGTCTCGGAACTGGGCGAGCGTCTTTACCTGGATTCAGGCACGCTGACGCCCTTGCTCAAGCGACTGGAAAGCGCAGGCCTGCTGGCACGCCAGCGCGATGCACAGGACGAGCGCCGCGTGCGCATCGCCCTCACGGATACCGGCCGGGCACTGCGCGCCGAAGCCGAAAAAATACCCGCCTGCGTGCTTCAGAGGACGCAGTGCACCCTGCCCGAACTGCAGGCCCTCACGAGCCAGCTCGGCACACTGCGCGCACGGCTGGCGCCGCGCCGCAGCCACACCTGACGATTTCCTCCACCCGCCCGCATTGTCGGGCAATCTCGCAAAGGAAGACACCATGGCCCAACTCGACAAGGTTCTGTACACCGCCCACGCCCACACCACCGGCGGCCGCGAAGGCGCTTCGCGCACCGATGATGGCCGCCTGGACATCCAGCTGAGCTCGCCCGGCGGCGCTGGCAAGGGCACCAACCCCGAGCAGCTGTTTGCCGCCGGTTACTCCGCATGCTTTATCGGCGCCATGAAGGCCGTCGCCGCTCGCCAGAAGATCACCCTGCCCGCCGATCTGTCGGTGGATGCGGAAGTCGATCTGGGCCCTGTGGGCGAAGTGTTCGGCATCGCTGTGCGCATGAAGATCAGCCTGCCCGGCATGGACAAGGCTGCCGCCCAGAAACTGGTGGACACCGCTCACCAGGTCTGCCCCTACTCCAACGCCACACGCGGCAATATCGGCGTGACGCTGACCATCGCCTAAAGCGGCTCAGACCACAGGGCACCGGGCGCTGCGACATAGCGCCCGGTGTCCAGCTCGAAGACGCCTTCCAGCGCGAGCGGCCCCGCAATATCGGCCGTAGCATAGCGGGCCAGCGCCAGCTGCTTCACCTCGAAAACCGGCAAGTCCGGGTTCAGTGCGAGCAACCTGTACACAGCCTCTCGCAACGGCAGACGTCTCGCATAGTGGCCCAGGGTCACATGGGGCACATAGCGCCAACCCGGCGCGGGCTCTGCAGGCACCAGTGCTGCATGCAGCTGCTGCAGGCATTCCTGCCCCCGGCCTACACCCAGATAAGGCACGGTGGTAAAGCTGCCAGCACCCGCAATCTGCACGGCAAAAGGTCGCAGCCGCAGGCTTTGCAGCATGGCGACATCGGCGCGCAGCGCCAGCCGGTCATATTCCCGCGCCGCATGCGCGTCCCCTCCCCCGCACAGACCTCTATAGGCCAGCGTGATATGCGGCTGGCGCGCATGGCGCGGCAGCAGGGCATCACCAAGTCTGGATCTGGCCTGCTGCAGCACGGACTCCAGAGCAGGGCCTTGCAGCATCACCACCCAGACGGCACACCAGGGGCAGCCTTGATGCCATTCGGCAAAATCCCGGTCCTCGCAGGGCTGTGAAAGTGCTTCGCTCTCTTGCATGCGGGCAGTGTGCCAGCCCGAGCGACATGCTCGGCATTCCGGTCAGTTTTCCCGGGATCTGCGGGCGCTAGCATCCGCCGGAGAAACGGCAGCAGCTATCAAATCAAAAGCAATTTTGCCCACGCATGTGCCATGCCATCCAGTTCGCAAGAGCCTGTTTGAGCCTGACAATGCAGGGATGAGCGATACACAAGACCCTTCTCACCCCTATGCGGACCTCACGCCGGACTGCGTGATCGATGCGCTGTGCAGCGCGGGCCTTGTGCCGGACGGGCGACTGACAGCATTGAGCTCCTATGAAAACCGCGTCTATCTGGCCCACCAAGACGAGGGCGACAAGGTCGTCGCCAAGTTCTATCGCCCGGGCCGCTGGAGCCGTGCCCAGATCGAGGAAGAGCACGCTTTCTCCCAGGAGTTGGTGGACGGTGAAGTTCCCGTGGTTGCGCCGCTGGTGCTGCAAGGGCAGACCGTGCATGAGCATGCGGGCTTTCTGTTCAGCGTCAGCCCCTGGCGCGGCGGGCGCCGCCCTGAACTGGACGACTGGGAGGTGCTGGAATGGATAGGCCGTTTTCTGGCTCGCATCCACACCGTGGGAGCCGCCCAGCCCTTCACGCATCGCCCGGCGCTGAACCTGAAAAGCTTTGGCTACGAATCCATGCACTATCTGCTCGAACATGAGGTGGTCGCGCTCGAAGTGCGCAGCCGCTGGCAGCAGGCCTGCGACAAAGCTCTCTCATTGATAGCACCATCTTCAGATGGATTAAGTGCTGCAGGCCATTTTGGTTTGCATTCTGCGACGCAGATTCGACTGCATGGCGACTGCCACCCGGGAAACATTCTCTGGACGCCGCTGGATGACGAAGGCCACGGCGGCCCGCATTTTGTCGATCTGGACGATGCACGCGGCGGCCCTGCCGTGCAGGATCTGTGGATGCTGCTCTCGGGCGATCGTGGCCAGCAGACCCAGCAGCTGTCGGCACTGCTCGAAGGCTATGAGCAGTTCCGCAGCTTCGACCGGCGCGAGCTGGCACTGATCGAGCCGCTGCGTACCCTGCGCCTGCTGCATTACAGCGCCTGGCTGGCACGCCGCTGGCAGGACCCGATCTTTGCCATCAACTTCCCCTGGTTCGGCAGCACCGACTACTGGCAGGGCCAGGTGGGCATGCTGAACGAACAGATCGAAGCCATGCAGCAGGAGCCGCTCTACGCCTAGGGCGATCCATGCCTGCAAAGAGCTAGCAGCGCCCCTGCAAACGGCATTCGGGCACGAGCTGTCCACGTGCATCGCGCCATTGCACGGCATCGCCACTCTGTGCGGGGGCCGGCGGCGGCGCGGGCTGCGCCTGCGGTGCCTGCGGGCGGTTGGGATCATGCAGCACGGTAGAGGATCCCACCCCGACACCCACACTGGCACCGCCCACGCCAGTGGAAGCGCCAACGCCGGCACTGCCCAGCACCTGCCCGCGCTGGTTGACGCCTACGCCTACACCGACAGGCCCGACACCCGTGCCTACGCCTGCGCTGAGACCGCCGCTGCCAAGACCCACGCCCACGGAAAACGGCCCCACCGGAATCCCGACGCCCACCCCGGCCCCGACGGAGCCGCAGGCAGGCAAGGCCAGCACCAGAGCAGCAGCGCAGACCGCGCTCAGGATTCTGTGATGACCGGGCTTGATGGTGACTGGCATGGAATTCATCTCACTGACTCTCACTGACGTTTGACAGCCGCATTGTCACCGGCCGTGCCCGCAAAAAGGTTATCAATCAGTAGCTCGACCAGTGGCTTGAGGGCCAGCTTCTGCGAGCCCTCGGAGGCCAGCAGGTTGTTGTGCACCAGCGCCATCCAGAACGGGCTGGCCAGCAGCTGGGCACTGCGGCTGATCGAGCGGGTCCTGAGCTCCCCCTCTTTCACGGCCAGCGCCAGCAGATCCTGCACATAGTTCTGCCAGGCATCAAAAGCCAGCTCTTTGTACAGTCTGGCCAGCTCGGGGGCATGCCGTGCCTCGCTGAGCACCAGGCGTGCCAGCATGCCGCGCTCGCTGCTGTCCACGGCCTCCAGCGTCGGCAGCAGACTGCGGCGCAGAAAGGCGCGCACGGTTTCGCCCTTGCGGCGCCTGAGCGGCTGATAGACGGCCGAATGCCGCAGTGCGTGCTCCACCACGCCCCGCAACAGCTCATCCTTGGATGGGTAGTAGAGATATAGCGTGCCCTTGGCCACCTGCGCGCGGCAGGCAATGCGCTCCATGGTGCTGCGGGCCACGCCGCACTCCACGAACTCGGCCAGCGCGGCCTCCGCAATCTGCTGACGCGTCTGCGCCGTCTTGTCGAGACTCGGGCCACGCGTGCGCCGCTGACGCTTTGCCTGCGTGCCGATATCCGGGTCTGCGCAAGGGGCAGCCGCCGCGCCATCCTCCATGCGCTGAAATCCTTTTCTAGAATTCATAAAATTGACCAACTAGTCATTTTTAATAATTCTAGGTCAAGCCGACTTGCCCACACCGGACATGCGGATGACTGCCCCACCCATGCTTTCCCAATGCAATCCCGTCTGAGTCCCTATGCCTGGGTGTGCTTTTCCATGTGCGTCGGCGTCATGGGAACGGCTCTTGCCAGCCCGCTCTACCCGCTCTATCAGCAGGCCTGGGGGCTGCAGCCCAGCCATATCACGCAGATTTTCGTGACCTATATGCTGGGCGCCTTGATCAGCCTGCTGTTTCTGGGCCGTCTGACCAATCTCTTCGGTTTTCTCAAAGTGCTGCGCCTGGGACTGATGGTGATGACCGTGGGCGTCATCGGCTCGGCCCTGTCCTGGAATACCTGGAGCTTGGGCGCCTCTCGCTTCGTCATCGGCCTGGCCTCGGGCCTGATCACCACCTCGGCCTCCATAGGCATGACCCAGCTCAACAACAAGGGGGACCTGCAGCGGGCGGCTGCGACCACCAGCCTGACGATTGCCTTCGGCTTCGGCCTGGGTCCCGTGGTGGGCGGCCTGATGGCGCAATGGGTGCCATTCCCCCTGGTCAGCAGCTATCTGCCGCCCATCGCACTGAGCTTTCTGGGCATCCGTGCACTGTTCAAGATCCAGCTACCGGCAGCCAGTACGCCCGTCCACAACACACCCGGCCTGACGCTGAAAGATGTGCTGCCCAGCATCTCCCAGCCGCGCAAGCCTTTTCTCTACCACTATGCGCTGGGCTGCATGGCGGCGTTTTCCGCCTTCGGCATGTTCAGCCTGTTTGCTGCCATGGCCCCCAGCTTCATGGCCCAGATGCTGCCCTGGCACGGACCTGCGGTCTCGGGCCTGTCCATCGGCGTCATCCTGTTTCTATCGGCCGGCATCCAACTGATCGCTCGGCCCTACCCCACCAAGCAACTGATCATCATCGGCTTCTTCGCCCTGGCGGCGACCAATGCCCTGCTAGTTCTCAATCTGTTTGTCGGCTCGCCATGGCTGTTCGCTCTGAGTGTGCTGAGCATGTCCTGCGGCCATGCGCTGTGCAATCTCTCGGGCATGGCCGTGGTTAACAAGGTCTCCAAGCCCGTCAACCGCACGGGCCTGCTTTCCACCTATCTGGTCGTGGGCTATGTTGGCACCATCGTCCCCATCCTGGGCATGGGCTGGTTGTCCGACCATATCGGGCTGACGGGCGCATTGATAGCCTTCTGTGCCTGCCTGGGGCTGCTGTCGGCACTGCTGGGCGTCATCAGCGCACGGGCACGCGTGCTGCCCGTGCCGCGCCAGTAAGCCCGGCTATCTGAAATGCGGACCGGCCCCTTGCGCCGCCAGACAGTCATGGTCGTTGCGCAGCGGGCAGGCCTGCAGCGACAGGCAGCCGCAGCCTATGCAGGAGTCAAGCTGATCCCTGAGCTGGGTCAGCATGGCAATGCGTGCATCGAGCTGTGCCTGCCAATGCAAGGACAGGCGACTCCAATCGGCCTTGCCGGGCACGCGGTTGGCCGGCAGATGGGCCAGTGCCTGCGCAATCTCGGCCAGAGGCACGCCCATGCGCTGGGCCACCTTGATCACGGCCACCCGTCTCAGCACCGCTCGCGCATAGCGGCGCTGGTTGCCCGCAGTGCGCGCACTCTCGATCAAGCCCTGCTTCTCATAGAAATGCAGGGCCGATACCGCCACCCCGCTGCGGCTGGCGACCTCTCCCACACTGAGATCCGGCATTCCCTCAGCCTCGACCACCAGGCCGCTTCCACATCCATGCATATCGCCGATCTCTTCACACTGCACAGTCATCTCCCGCTACTTTCCCGTTGCCTTTGCCTGGCCGCCATGACCGCAATCCTGTGTGGTCATACAAACCTCTTGACCTCAAGCTTAGTTGAGGTTGAACAATTCCAGCAGCTTCCGGAACAAAGGCCTGCTGCTGGCGGGCCCTGCCGGACCCGCCTTGCCTGAAAGACTTTCATGGACGCCAAGCCCAGTTTCATTGCCCAAGCCCCCGCCCCGCAACCGCGCTATCTGCAACCCGCCGGTCTCTATGACAGCCTGCCCAATGGCTACACCCATGTAGTCACCGTCCAGGAGCCGCTGCGCTGGCTCTTCGTCTCGGGCCAGGGCGGAGAAAACGCCCAAGCCGAGCTGCCAGACAGCTTTGCCCTGCAGGCTACGCAGGCTCTTGCCAATATCAAGACCGCCCTGGCCGCCGGTGGCGCGGACATGGGCCATGTGCTCAAGCTCACCGTGCTCATCGTCGATCATTCGCTGGAGCGCTTCGAGCACTGGCAAAGCGCCGTGAGAGAGCATTGGGGCAGCGGCGAGCCCGGCGACAAACGGCCGCGCTTTCCGGCCTGCACGCTGATTCCCGTGCCCAAGCTGGCCCTGCCCGGCATGCTGATCGAGGTGGAGGCCACGGCGGCCCTGCCCATGGCGATGGGCGCCAAAGCCGCCATTCCCGCCTGACCCTGCACCTGAGCGCCTTATGAAAACCACAACAGCAGCGGCCACCACAGTCCTCTCCAGAACCACCCTGCTGCTCATGGCCACGGCCTGCGGCCTGTGCGCCGGAGCCAATTATTTCAACCAGCCCTTGCTCAACTCCATGGTCCAGCATCTGCAGATCAGCGATGCCCAGGCCTCCAGCACCGTGACCATGGCCCAGGTCTCCTATGGTCTTGGACTGCTATTTCTGGTGCCGCTGGGCGATATGCTGGAGCGCCGCCGCCTGGTTCTGACCCTGATGCTGCTGGCCGCCTGCGGCATGCTGCTGTCGGGCATCAGCGGCCTGGCCGGCAGCTTCGCGCTGCTCGCCGCCGGCACCCTGATGGCCGGCGTGTTCTCGGTGGCCGCCCAGGTCCTGGTGCCCATGGCCGCCACATTTGCCGCGCCTGGCGCCAGCGGGCGTGCCGTCGGCCTGGTCATGAGCGGGCTGCTGATCGGCATTCTGGCCTCGCGCAGCGTGGCGGGAATTCTGTCCGATCTGGGCGGCTGGAGCACCGTCTACTGGGTCGGTGCCATCAGCACTGCCTTCATGGCCGTGCTGCTGGCGCGGGCCCTGCCCAAGGCGGCTCCCGCCGCTCCCGTCAGCTATGGCGAAGTCATGAAGTCCCTGGGGGACTTGCTGCGACGGCATCCGCGCCTGCGCAGCCGCGCGCTGATTGGCGGCACCGGCTTTGCCACCGTGAGCGTGCTGTTCTCCACCATGGCGCTGCTACTGGCCGGGCCTGGCTTTGAACTCTCGGATCTGATGATCGGCCTGATCGGTATCGTGGGCATTGCCGGCGCACTGATGGCCAATGTGGCCGGACGCATGGCAGACAAGGGACTGGAGCAGTCAGCCACGCTGGCCGGCGCCATTCTGATGCTGCTGGGCTGGCTGTGCCTGTGGCTGGGCGGCAGCAGCATCTGGTGGTTTCTGCTGGGTCTGCTGGTGGTCGACGGTGCCTTGCAGGCCCTGCACATCAGCAACCAGAACGTGGTCTATGCATTGGCGCCCGAGGCCAGATCGCGCATCAATGCCGTCTATATGACCACATACTTTCTCGGCGCCTCCCTCGGCTCGGCACTGGGCTCGTGGGCCTGGCTGACCTATGGCTGGACCGGCACCAGCCTCATGGGCGGCCTGCTGGGATTGCTCACTCTGGCCATGGTGCTCTGGGATCGCAGCCTGCTTGCACGTTCACGCAGTTAATCAATTTTGATAGCTGGTAGCGCTCCACCCATAAGCGATATAGCCAGAAATCATAAAAAATCCCCGCAGAGCCACCACCCTGCGGGAATTTTTATCGGGGTAACCGAACCGCTCAGGCCAGCAGCGCGTTCACACGTTTGACATAAGCAGCCGGATCCTCGGGCATGCCACCCTCGGCCAACACGGCCTGGTCGAACAGAATCTGGGCCAGATCGTTGAAGTGGACGGAGCCGTCCAGCTTCTTGACCAGGGCGTGATCGGGGTTCACTTCCAGCACCGGCTTGGACTCGGGCGCTGCCTGGCCGGCCTGCTTGAGCAGGCGAGCCAGTTGCAGGCTCATGCCGCCGTCGCTGACCACCAGACAGGCGGGCGAGTCGACCAGGCGGCTCGTAGCGCGCACGTCTTCGGCACGGTCCTTCAGGGCTTCCTTGAGCTTGGCCAGCACAGGCTTGAAAGCTTCGGCGGCTTCCTCGGCGGCCTTCTTCTCTTCCTCGTTCTGCAGCTTGCCCAGATCCACGGCGCCCTTGGCCACGGATTGCAGCGGCGTGCCGTCAAAGTCGTTCAGATAGTTGAGCGCCCACTCGTCGACGCGATCGGTCATCAGCAGGACTTCAATGCCCTTCTTCTTGAACACTTCGAGCTGAGGGCTGTTCTTAGCCGCAGCCAAGGTGTCGGCCGTGATGTAGTAGATCGCGTCCTGGCCTTCCTTCATACGTGCCTTGTAGTCGGCAAACGAAGTGTTCAGACCTTCATGCGTGGTGGTGGCGAAGCGCAGCAGCTTGGCAATGCGTTCCTTGTTGCCGAAGTCCTCGCCCAGACCTTCCTTGAGCACGGCGCCGAACTCGTTGTAGAACTGCGTGAACTTGCCTTCCTTGGCCTTGTCCTCTTCGCTGACGACATCCTGCACGCCATCCGCAGCCTCAGCTGCCGCTTCATGCCTGTCGTGGCGTGCCAGGTCTTCCAGCATCGAAAGCACGCGCTTGGCCGAGCCGTCGCGGATCAGGCGCACATCGCGGCTTTCCTGCAGCAGCTCGCGGCTCACGTTCAGCGGCAGGTCGGCAGAGTCGATCACCCCCTTCACAAAGCGCAGGTACTGGGGCATCAGCGCCTCTGCATCGTCCATGATGAAGACGCGCTTTACATAGAGCTTGATGCCGGCGTGCTTGTCACGCTGGTACAGGTCGAACGGTGCCTTGGCGGGGATGTACAGCAGCTGCGTGTACTCGGTATTGCCTTCGACGCGGTTGTGGCTCCAGGTCAGCGGGTCCTCGAAGTCATGGCTGATGGCCTTGTAAAACTCCTTGTACTGCTCTTCCGTGATGTCCTTCTTGGCGCGGGTCCACAGGGCGCTGGCCTTGTTCACGGTTTCCCATTCGCCGGTCTTGACCATCTCGCCGGGCTGATCGTTCTCGCCCTCCTTCCACTCTTCCTTTTCCATCAGGATGGGCAGGCTGATGTGGTCGGAGTATTTGGAGATGACCTGCTTGAGCTTGTAGCCGTTGAGAAATTCCTCGGCGTCATCACGCAGGTGCAGGATGATGCTGGTGCCGCGCTGGGCGCGTTCGATCTGCTCGATCTCGAAGTCGCCCGTGCCGCCGCTGATCCAGCGCACGCCCTCAGAAGCAGGTGCACCGGCGCGGCGGGTTTCCACGGTGATCTTGTCGGCCACGATGAAGCCCGAGTAAAAGCCGACGCCAAACTGGCCGATCAGTTGCGAGTCGGCCTTCTGGTCGCCGCTGAGCTTTTCCATGAAAGCCTTGGTGCCGCTCTTGGCAATGGTGCCCAGATTGTCGATGGCTTCCTGCTCGCTCATGCCGATACCGGTATCGGTGATGGTCAGGGTGCGGGCAGCCTTGTCAAAGGACACGCGCACTTCCAGCTCGGGCTGATCGCCGTAGAGGCTGGCGTCACCCAGCGCTTCAAAGCGCAGCTTGTCGCAAGCATCCGAAGCATTGGAGATCAGCTCGCGCAGGAAGATTTCCTGGTTGGAATACAGCGAATGCGTGACCAGGTGCAGCAGTTGGGCCACCTCGGCCTGGAAGGAATGGGTTTGCTTTGTCATCGTTCTCGGGGTACGGATGTCGTTGAACACAAAAACTGTCGTTTATACAAGTAGTGCAGAAGTGCGCAAATTCAAGAGCTCGTCATCAGTCTGCGGGTATCCATTGCCCGATCGGGTTGCATAGAGGTCTGACCGTCACAGCCTCAAGCTTCTGCGACGCACCTTCAGCTTGCATGAGTGCCATTGACGAAAACCTATCAAACGCGTCAAAAAATAAACCAATAGTCAATCAACGCATTCAAATGAAGAATTCAATATTGATTTTCAGAATCACTTTTGAATACATGATTCATTTTTAGACAACAGAGGATTTCAAAAACCAAATCACTAGGAAACGTTGATCAAAAGCAAGATCGAGAATTTCCTCTCACCCAAACAAATTCAGAGCTAATTTACAATTTCCTACATTTGCTCGGGCTTTCTTCCTACAAGCCAACCTATTTCATTCTTATGAGAATTTTGAAACACCAGCTCTTTGCAAAAAAATAAAAGGCAGTTCTTCTCAAGAATGTTTTTGGCGAGATTCAAATATTCAAGTTGAATTTTGATTGTCAAATCTTCCTTGAAGCGATTTATGAGTTTTCTCAACTACCTTCTCCATATCTTGTCTTGACGCACTGAGTTGGCACAGCAGAGGTCCCTCTTCGCTTTGAAGGAGTCTTTATGCGTAGTCAACGCCCCGTTCTGTCAGGCATCGCAGCCATGCTGCTGGGCATAGCCACCACTGCCACTTTTGCCGATACCGTCACCGGCTCGTTCAATGTCAAGGTCCAGGTACTCAAAGCCTGCTCGGTCACGCCCACCAACCCGGCCGATATCGTTTTTGACACTGTAGACACCACAAGCACTACAGCCCAGAGCAAAACCACGTCGATTGCTGTGCAGTGCTCGAAGAGCACGCCTTACGAAATCGGCCTCACCCCCTCTAACGCCAACACCACAGGCGCAGGGACCATGACCAAGGTCGGGGCCGCCTCGCCCACCGCTGACCAAAGGATTGCCTACCAAATCAATTCTCCGTCAAGCAGCGCCTGGGGCAACAAGACGGGCGCTGGAGGCAATACCGTCACCGGGACCGGCAATGGCGCAGTACAAACCTATGTCGCAACTGCAGCAGTGGCAGGCACGGTATGGAATGTCGAGCCTGGCAACTATGCTGACATAGTCACGGTGACCGTGACCTACTGATCAAGCCTGACATACGGCAAAAAGCAGCTCAAAGGCCTTGGCAGGATGCATGCAGAGTCCGGTTATCGCAGGACTGACCAAAGCGTTGCCTTTTCCTGTTGCTTCATGGTTGACAGCTTTGCGAGCAGCTTTCACAAAGCGCTTGCAACACGAATCACAAAACCAAAAGTTGAGCGTGACGAGGCGCTGGCCCGCACAAGGCGCAACGGCAGCGCGCCAAGACCCGTGTTCGGTGATCAAAAAAATGAGAAGTTGCGGAGGGATTCCATGCGTTTCATGCCTCAAAAACAGGTCTTCGTCGCCTCGCTGGCGGCATGCGTGTTTTGTCACATGCCATTGGCATATGCGGGCGGACTGCAGGTGGCTCCCGCATCTATACAGATGCCCATCAACAACAATGCCGCTGGCATCTGGCTGAGCAACACCAACTCTTCTCCTTTGACGGCCCAGATTCGGGTCTTCAAGTGGTCACAAGCAGACGGGGAAGATCTCATGTCCTCCACCGCTCAGCTCACGATCAGCCCTCCAGTGGTGGAGATCCCGGCGGGAGGCAGGCAGCTGGTGCGCATCATCCGCACCGGCGCTGCACCCGCCATTGGCACGGAAACGGCTTATAGGCTCATCGTTGACGAGTTGCCGGCCGAAGTGCCAGAAGCCCTGAGACCGCCAACACCCACACCTTCCAGGCGGACCTTTGGCATGAACTTCCTGATGCGCTACTCCGTCCCGGTGTTTATCGGTGACGCCACGGACGACTCCATCAAAGATATCGGCTCCCAGCTTGAGTGGTCTGCCCATAAAGACGACTCCACAGGACAGTGGATCGTGCGTGTCACCAACCACGCCTCCGTACGCGCCCAGCTTGCGGATCTCAGTGCAGTCACCACGGAGGGGCAAACACGCCCTTTGATCAGCGGCATGCTCGGCTATGTGCTCCCCGGAAGCACCCGGCAATGGAAGCTCGCGGCGGTGCCCCGGACGCAATCTCTCAAAGGTTTTCAGGCACAGATCAACTCGGACACCCAGATGATCAAGCTTCAGCCGTGAACTTGTGCCATGCGCGAGCACCATGGCATTTAGCAGAAACACTGCACTAATCCTTGGCACAGCGAGTTTGCTGGGCACATCCTGTGCCTGGGCCCAGACACAGGGCGAGCCAGCCTCGCGCAGCAATCAACCCTTTCGCCTGTCGGATCTCGCGCCGCTTGCGCCTCGGGCATCTCTTGCCTCCACAGAGGAGGGCATCGAGCTGATGCTCTCCGTGCAGCTCAACACCCGGGACTTCGGCCTGCAACCGGCCTTGCTGCGAGACAAGCGCTTATCCATGCGCCGGGACACGCTTGCCGTACTGGGCCTGAGAAACGAATCCCTACCCTCGCCTGCAGCGCAGACGCCCGACCCAAGCAATCCATGGATTGAGCTGGATGCCATCGAGGATCTGCAGATTCAGCTCAATATGGCGATGCAGAGTTTGACGCTGAACATCCCCTTCACGCAGCTGCAATGGGCCAGCGCCCAGCTTAGCGCCAACGGCGTTCGAGGCCAGCCTTCCCACAGCTCTCACGGCCTGCTGCTGAACTACGATGTCTATGGCTTTGATAGCAAGGGATCGCGCGCGCTAAGTGCGATTACAGAGTGGCGTGCCTTCATGGCGGACAAGGTGCTCGCGACGACCATGCTGTCCCAATTTTCGAGCACCAGCCAGTTGGGGACGAGCCATGATCAATTTCGCCAGGTACGGCTGGATACGACCTTCAGCCAGTCCTTTCCCAATCAGATGCTGACCTTTCGCCTCGGCGACACGCTGACCAGCATGCAGCCCTGGTCACGCGCCACGCGCATTGGCGGCATCCAGATTTCACGCAATTTCTCACTGCAGCCTTATCGCATCACATCACCCATGCCTGCGCTGATGGGCACCAGCGCATTGCCGTCAGATATTGCGCTGTACATCAACGGGATCAAGCAATACCAGGGCACGGTGAATGCGGGCCCCTTCACTTTGAACACGCCGGTGGGCATCTCAGGAATGGGAAATGCACAGATTGTTCTGACCGATGCCTTGGGCCGCAACACCACTTTGCAATACAGCCTTTACGGCAGCACACAATTGCTGGCAGAGGGTTTGAGCGATTGGTCTGTAGAGGCTGGCTGGGTGCGCAAGAACTACGGCTACGAGTCCTTTAGCTATGGCCACGCCCCGGTCGTCAGCGGCTCCTGGAGCAGAGGCGTAAGCAACCAATTGACCGTGCTCACGCATGCAGAGGCCACCTCGGGCTTGCTGAACCTTGGTGCTGGTGCGCATTGGCAGGCCGGAGCCTTTGGCGTGCTTTCTGCAGCCAGCGCCATCAGCCGTAAGGATGGCGAGGCTGGAGCTCTGGTCCAGCTGGGACACACCTGGAACAACCAATCGTTTTTCACCACCCTGCAAGGCATGCGCGCCAACCACAGCTTCCGTGATGTGGCGTCCTTGTATGACGTGGTCCGCCCCAAGGCATCCGGGCGCGCCATGCTGGGGTACAACGACAAAAAGCTGGGAGCATTCAATATCGGCCTGCTGTACCTGTCCAGCTATGGCAACAAGACACAGCGCTATGCCACTGCAGGGTGGAGCCGCAACCTGGGAGGCCAAGGCGCCATCAGCCTGAGTGTCAATCACGACCTGGACGACAGCCGCCAGAGCAATGTGCAACTGGCCTTGAACTGGTTTCTCGATGGCAGGCTCAACCTGGGCGCCACGGCCAGCCGCCAGAACCAGCAGAGCCTGTTGAGTGCCTACGCCAGCCAATCCCGCCCCAACAATGGCGGCTGGGGCTGGAGTGTTGCCGCCCAGCACGGCGATGGAAATTCTGGCCAGGCACGAACCGATTATCTGGCCCAGCATTTCGAAGCCAACGCATCCATCGCCAGCAACCGAGGCATCAGCAGCGCCTCCGCAGGAGCGTCTGGATCGCTAGTGCTGATGGACGGGCATCTACTGGCCAGTCGTCGCATCTACGACGGCTTTGCTCTCGTCAGCACCAATGGACTTGCAAACGTCCCCATCAGGCGGGAGAACAATTCTGCAGGGCAGACCAGCGAGCAAGGCTTGCTGCTGGTCACGCAGCTCGGGGCCTATCGCAACAACAAGATTTCCATTGACCCCATGCAGCTCCCCGCACAATTCAAAGTGCCCCAGCCCGAGCTCAACATCGTCCCGACAGACAGGGCAGGAACACTGGTCAAGTTCGATCTGCAGCGCATCCGTTCAGCCAGCATCGTGCTGCACGATGCTTCGGGTCAGCCCGTTGCCACCGGCAGCCGTGCCGTCGTGCAAGATCACAGCAGGGACACAGCGACGATCAGCAGCATCGTCGGCTATGACGGCATGGTGTACTTCGAGCAACTGGCTGCCGACAACCGTATCACGGTCAACCTGCCCGATGGCAATCAATGCACTGCCCATGCCCGCTGGCCCGATACCGCTGAGTCCGTGAATGAAATTCCCGTAATAGGCCCGATCACCTGTCGATAAAGGTTGCGCCATGGAACTCCTTACCTGCCTGGTGAAACAGACCACCGTTCGCATGCTTCTCAGCCTTCTGGCCGTCTCCATGGTCTGGCTGCTTGTGCCAACAACCGCCAAGGCGCAGAACGTGGTGTGCAATACCTTCAGCATGCCGAATGTGAATTTCGGCAGCTTTACGCCCTTTGATGCGCCAGCCAGCACCAGCGGACAGCTTTCCTTTCAGTGCTACAACACCACTATTAGCCTCTTAGGAATCACCTCCATCTATGCGGCCATTTGCATCAATTTTGGTGACGGCAGTGCAGGTGGAACGGTCGCTGCACGCAACATGAGCACGACAGGAAACCTGACGCCGCTGCAGTACCAGATCTACCGCAGCGATGGCGCAGTCTGGGGCTCCTACAACCTGGCGGGCTCGTCGCCCCCTCAGATCGTGCTGCAACTCCCGTCAGCCTGGCTGGTCAATGGCGTCTTTGGTTCATACAACTACCAATCAGCCACCTTACCGTTTACGGCAAGCATCGGTTCCGGCCAGAGCACCACCATTCCCGGGGCCTACCGCAGCGATTTCAGTGGAACCCAGGCCAGCATCATTGTCCGCACGGGCAGCAGCAACACGGTGACCTGCCTGGGCCAATCCACCAGCAGTGCCAACGTCGTGCTGAGCCAGGCCACCTTGCCATTCAGTGTCACGGCAACGGTGCAAAAAACCTGCCAAATCCAGATCAGCAGCGCCAGCAATATGGATTTTGGCAATATCAATCCGCTGACTACAGGCCCCTTTGACACCAGCAGCAGCCTGAATGCCCGCTGCACCAGCAGCACGCCCTACAACATTGCGCTGGAACCCAGCGGAACACCGACTCCCACCGATGGCAAAGGCACACTGCGCAATGCCGGCACGGCAAGCAACAACCCGGACACTTATGTCAGCTACGGGCTCTATCGCGATGTCGGACGCAGCCTGCCTTGGGGCAATGTCAGCAACAGCAATACCTTCGGTGGCACCGGTACGGGCTCGTACGCCGCAAGTCCCATCAACATCTACGGGCGCATCAGCAACGGCAATGTCAGGCCCGGCTCATACACCGACAACGTGATTGTCAACGTCTTGTATTGAGAGCCGGGTCCCTTTTCATATCGCCATGAAAAAAGCGCAAGCGCTTATTCAATAAGAATAGCTACTTGCGCTTTTCAGCAAAGGGATAGACGCCATTTCCATATAAAAAATAGCGTCACCCTTGTCTGAGGGGCAGCGAGCAAAATCCGCCTTACGGCGAAGCTGCCCGTCCCCCTTGGAGGAAGCGGCGGAGCCGCTCAGGGGGTGTCAGAAGTTTTCATGCGCAGCCAGATAGCGCCATTGGCCGGTGGGCAGATTGCCCAGGGTCACACCACCAATGCGGATACGCTTGAGGCCCACGACCTTGAGGCCGACCTGCTCGCACATGCGACGGATCTGACGCTTCTTGCCTTCGGTCAGCACAAAGCGCAGCTGCTCGGGGTTCTGCCAGTCCACCTGGGCCGGCTTGAGCGGTTGCTCGTCCAGCGACAGGCCGTGGCGCAGCAGAGCCAGCTTTTCCTCGGGGAAGACGGACTGCACATCCACATCGCGATCGCCGAAGGTCACGCGCACCAGGTATTCCTTGTCGACCTCCGAGTCCTCGCCAATGATCTGGCGCGCCACGCGGCCATCCTGTGTCAGCACCAGCAGACCCACGGAGTCGATGTCCAGACGACCGCAGGGAGCCAGGCCCTTGAGCTGGCTGAAGTTGAAGCGCGTCTTGCTGCGGTCTTCGTTCCAGCGGTTCTCGTTGGTGATCAGCACCACGGCGGGCTCATGGCCGTCCTCGGCCTGACCGCTGACATAGCCCATGGGCTTGTTCAGCAGGATGGTGACCTGCTGGTCCTGACGGTCCTGAGCCTTCTGGTCGATCTCGATCCTGTCACCAGGCACCACGTTCTGGCCCATGGTTGCGACTTCGCCGTTGACTGTGACCCAGCCGTTTTCCACCCACTCGTCGGCTTCGCGACGCGAGCACAGGCCCATATCGGCAATGCGCTTGTTGATGCGCACAGCACCGGGACGGTCATCCTGACGCACTTCGGCTTCGGGTACACGCTTGACGGGAATTGCGCGGTCCGAGCCATCGGCAGCGGGACGGTAGGTGCGGATGCCGGTCGTCGGGCGGCGTGTGGCCTCCGACACAAACGAGCCGGGGATATGACGCTTTTCAGGCTCTCCACCACGCTCGTCGCGGCGTTCGCCACGGCGCTCGTCATTGCGGCGGTCGTTACCGTGGCGGTCATTACCGCGACGGTCGTCACGATCAAAGGCGCGGCCTTCGGGACGGTCACCGTAGCCACGGCTCTGCGGACGATCACCAAAGTCGCGACCTTGCGGGCGATCGCCACCACGGGGTTGGTATTCGCGGCGTTCGCCACCTTCGGAGCGGTCTGGACGACCAAAACCACGGTTTTGCGGACGGTCACCAAAGTCACGGCCTTGAGGACGCTCATCGCGGCGGCCTTCAAAGCGATCACCACCACGACGTTCGCCGTCACGAGGACGGAACTCACGGCGGTCGCCGCCTTCGGAGCGCTCAGAACGGCCCTGGTCAGGACGGCCAAAACCGGACGAGCGTGGACGCTCGCCAAAGTCACGGCCGCCTTGCGGACGGTCATCACGGCGGTCGTCACGGGGACGGAACTCGCGACGCTCTGCGCCTTCGGAGCGCTCAAAGCGGCCCTGGTCGGGACGGCCAAAACCGGACGAGCGTGGACGGTCACCAAAGTCACGGCCGCCTTGAGGGCGGTCATCACGGCGGTCGTCACGGGGACGGAACTCGCGGCGCTCGCCACCGCGATCGCCATCACGCGACTCGCCATAGGGGCGGAAACCTCGATCACCGCCGCCAAAGCGACGCTCGCCGCCTTCGTCGCGATCAGTGCGGGGACGGCGCTCGTCGCGCTGCGAGAAGCCGCCGCGGCGTTCGCCGTCGTCACGGGCAGGACGGCCGCCATCGGGGCGACCAAAACCGGAAGCGCGAGGGCGCTCGTCGCGCTCGCGCTGAGGGCGTGCGCCACGCTCGCCACGCGGGCCTTCGCTGCGCGGGCCGCGATCGGAGCCGCCTGCGGGCCGGGGGCCACGAGCCGCCGCCGGCTTTTCCGCCTTGGCAGGCTTGGCCGGTGCACGCAAAACAGGGCGCGCCGACGATGCATCGGAGGGCGCGGAGGATTTGCCGGAACCTGGGGCGCCGGACTCTTTAGGAGGTTTGACTGACATTTGGGCGTAATTGTCTCGCGACGCGCGGGCGCGAGGCGAGAGTTATCCACAATTCCAGCGCGGGGCTAGGTTATAGGACGGGCCTCAAGCAAGCGCCTTGCGCGATGCGCAGAACTCGCCGTGGCGTAGCGCCTCCAGGTCCAGCACGCGCAGGCCGCCATATTCGATCTGAATCACGCGCTCGCGCTGCAGCACGGATAAGGCCTCATTCACACGCTGGCGCGACAGGCCAACCAGATTGGCCAGCTCCTGCTGGGTGATACGCAGAATCTGCCCCACGCCAGGGTAGAGCAAGGGGTTGAACAAGGCGGCCAGGGTGCGCGCCACGCGCAGATCGGGATTGCTCATGCGGTCGATCTCGCGCGCCGCGATGAACTGCCCCAGCCGCTCGTTAAGCTGATTCATCACAAACCGGTTAAAGCCTATGGAGTGGTCGAGCAGCCAGTGGAACATGTCTATGGGCAGACCGCCCACCACGCTCCTGCGGATGGCCTGAACGTTGTAGCGATAGGGCTCGCGCTTGATGACCGTGCCTTCGCCGAACCAGCCGCCGGGCGGCAACCCGGCCAGCGTCATGCTGACGCCGTCGGCGCTTTCGGTGTTCATCTTGAGCAGGCCGTCGACCACCCCAAACCAGTAAGTAGGCGGGCGACCGGTGCGGCAGACATAGTCACCGGGCTCGGCATCGCCGACAAGCAGCACGCGCGCCACATTTTCACGCTCCAGCGGTAGCAGGACAGGCCACCAGGGAATGCCATCGAGTTCTGAGCTCAAAGGCTTGCGCCGCCTTTGGTGCAGGGACAGTTCTTGACTCATGCCCAGCAGCATTGCCAAAGCCGCGCTGGCGCAACAGCGGGATTTCCACGAGGCAGCAAATGCGCCATTTTCAGCAGCATTTGTTACAGCGGATTTCCACTATGCAGACTTTCCCTCAAATTGTCGTCAAACAGACATCCTGACGTCAAAGTCACCCATAGCATGCCTGCAAGACTTTCGTGAAGGGTAGCCGCTGCGGCTCCGCCCCCAACCAAGAGGATCAGGCATGACAACCACGTTCCCGCAACTGCTGCTCAAGCACGCGACAGAACGCCCCGACGCGCCCGCCCTGCGCGAGAAGGAATACGGCATCTGGCAAAGCTGGAGCTGGCGTGAAGCCGCCGAGACCGTGCGCCACATGGCCTGCGGCCTGCGCGCGCTAGGGCTTGAACGCGGCCAGAACCTGGCCTTCATCAGCGACAACCGGCCCCATGTCTACATGGGCTTTCTGGCCGTGCAGGCTTGCGGCGCCGTGCCCATTCCGTTGTACCAGGATGCCGTGGCCGCCGAGATGCGCTTTGTGATGGAAGACGCGGAGATTGCATTTGCCTTCGCCGAAAACCAGGAGCAGGTGGACAAGCTGCTGGAAGTGCGCGAGAGCGTGCCAGGCATTCGCCACATCATCTATGACGACCCGCGTGGCCTGCGCAAGTACGAGCAGCCAGGACTCATCAGCACCGAGGAACTGCTGGCCAAGGGCAAGGAGTGGGATGCGCAGCACGCGGGAGCCTATGAAGCCATGGTCCAGGCAGTCTCGCCGGACGATGTCTCAGTCATCCTCTACACCTCGGGCACCACGGGCAAGCCCAAGGGGGTGTGCCAGACCCATGCCAGCTTTGGCGAATCCGCCCGCGGCGGCGTGCAGACCGATGGTCTGAATGCGTCGGACAATGTGATCTGCTATCTGCCGCCGGCCTGGGTGGGAGACCATCTGTTCTCGTTTGCGCAATGGCTGGTGGCGGGCTTCACCATCAACTGCCCGGAGTCCGCCTCGACCATCGCCATCGACTTGCGCGAAATCGGCCCCAGCTACTACTTTGCGCCGCCACGCATTTTCGAAGGCATGCTAACCTCGGTCTCCATCCGCATGGAAGATGCGTCGCCGCTCAAGCAGTGGATGTATGCCAAGGCCATGGAAGTGGCGCGCCGCGTAGGCTCGGACATTCTGGACGGCAAGAACGTCGCAGCCCTGGATCGCCTCAAATACCAGCTGGGCAGCCTGTTCATCTATGGCCCGCTGCGCAACGCCATGGGTCTGTCGCGCATTCGCGTGGCCTATACGGCAGGTGCCGCCATCGGACCGGAGCTGTTCCGCTTCTTCCGCTCTATAGGCATCAACCTCAAGCAGCTCTATGGGCAAACCGAGACCTGCGCCTATGTCTGCCTGCAGCGCGACCGTCAGGTGGAACTCTCCAGCGTGGGCCAGGCGGCGCCAGGCATCGAGCTCAAGATTGCCGACAACGGCGAGGTGCTGGTCAAGGGCGTGTCCGTGCTCAAGGAGTATTACAAGCGCCCCGATGCCACGGCCGAGGTCATCGACGCCAACGGCTACTTCCATACCGGCGATGCCGGAGTGATCGACGCCAACGGCCAGCTGCGCATCATCGACCGAGCCAAGGACGTGGGCAAGACCAGCCGCGGTGCCATGTTTGCGCCCAACTACATAGAAAACAAGCTCAAGTTCTTCCCGCATATCAAGGAGGCCGTGTGCTTCGGTCATGGCAAGGACGAGGTCTGCGCCTTCATCAACATCGACTACGAAGCCGTGGGCAACTGGGCCGAGCGCCAGGGCCTGCCCTATGGCGGCTATGTGGACCTGGCCAGCAAGGCCAAGGTGCTGGAGCTGGTGGCCGAATGCATAGACAAGGTCAATGCCGATCTGGCCAGCGAACCCGGCATGGCCGACACCCAGGTGGCGCGCTTTCTGGTGCTGCACAAGGAGCTGGACCCCGATGACGACGAGCTGACCCGTACCCGCAAGGTGCGCCGCAACTTCATCGCCGACAAGTACGGCGTGCTGGTGGAGGCGCTCTACACCGGCAAGCAGCAGCAGTTCATCGAGACCCTGGTGAAGTTCGAGGACGGTCGCACGGGCAGCGTCAGCGCCACGCTGACCATCGTCGACGCCAAGCGCCACCCGGCTTCGGCCAAGGCTGCCGCCTGAGAGGAATTTTCATGACTACAAGAACCAGCGGCGACGTGATTCTGGATATCAAGAACATCAGCCTGCGCTTCGGCGGCGTCAAGGCATTGACCGACATCTCGTTCAATGTCAAAGAGCACGAGATCCGCTCCATCATCGGCCCCAACGGCGCCGGCAAGAGCTCCATGCTCAACTGCATCAACGGCGTCTACACGCCGTCCGAGGGCTCCATCACCTTTCGTGGACAGACCTTCAGCCACATGAACAGCCGCCAGGTGGCCGAGATGGGTGTGGCACGCACCTTCCAGAACCTGGCGCTGTTCAAGGGCATGAGTGTGATCGACAACATCATGACCGGCCGCAACCTCAAGATCAGGAGCAACATCCTCATGCAGGCCCTGCGTATCGGCCCTGCGCAACGCGAAGAAATGCAGCACCGCGAGTTCGTCGAACACATCATCGACTTCCTCGAAATCCAGGCCTATCGCAAGACTCCCGTGGGCCAGCTGCCCTACGGCCTGCAAAAGCGCGTGGACCTGGGCCGGGCCCTGGCCATGGAGCCTCAGGTGCTGCTGCTGGACGAGCCCATGGCCGGCATGAACGTGGAAGAGAAGCAGGACATGTGCCGCTTCATCCTCGACGTGAACGAAGAGTTCGGCACCACCATCGTGCTCATCGAACACGATATGGGCGTGGTCATGGACATCTCAGACCGTGTCGTGGTGCTGGACTACGGCAAGAAGATCGGCGACGGCGCTCCCGATGAAGTACGCAACAACGAAGACGTGATCCGCGCCTATCTGGGCGCTGGCCACTGAAGGAGCAGTCATGGGATTTTTCTTAGAGACATTGTTCGGCGGCCTCATGGTGGGCACGCTGTACGCACTGATCGCCATCGGTTTCGTGCTGATCTTCAAGGCCTCGGGCGTCTTCAACTTTGCGCAAGGTGCCATGGTGCTGTTTTCGGCTCTGGCCATGGCGCGCTTTTCACAGTGGATTCCCGGCTGGCTGGGCATGGAGCCCGGTATCGTCGGCAACCTGCTGGCCATCGTCGTTACTCTGACGCTGATGGTGGGCGTTGCCTGGGTGATAGAGCGGCTGGCCCTGCGCCATCTGGTCAACCAGGAGCCCATCACCTTGCTGATGGCCACGCTGGGCATTGCCTATCTGCTCGACGGCCTGGGCCCCATGGTCTTTGGCAGCGAGGTCTACAAGATTGACGTCGGCATGCCCAAGGACCCTGTCTTCATCATGGACAGCCTGTTTCAGGGCGGCGTGATGATCAGCCTGGAAGACCTGTACGCGGCCTGCATCGCCGCCATTCTGGTGATCTGCCTGAGCATCTTCTTTCAGAAAACCAAGACCGGGCGCGCCCTGCGTGCCGTGGCCGACGATCACCAGGCCGCGCAGTCCATCGGCATTCCGCTGTCGCGCATCTGGGTCATCGTCTGGTCGGTGGCCGGCGGCGTGGCTCTGGTCGTCGGCATCATCTGGGGCAGCAAGCTGGGCGTTCAGTATTCGCTGTCGCTGGTGGCCCTGAAGGCTTTGCCCGTGGTGATCCTGGGTGGCCTGACCTCGCTGCCCGGCGCCATCATCGGCGGCCTGATCATCGGCGTGGGAGAGAAGCTCTCCGAGGTCTACATCGGCCCCATGGTGGGCGGCGGCATCGAGACCTGGTTTGCCTATGGCCTGGCGCTTTGCTTCCTGCTGGTACGGCCCCAGGGTCTGTTCGGCGACAAAATTATTGATCGCGTATGAAATACGAGAGCAAGAGTTTTGCGAAGTCGGCGCAGTCTTTGCGCCGCGAAGACTGCAAGTGCAGCGACCTGCTGCACTTGGCTGCCGAAGGCAGCGCCCATGTGTACAAAATCATTGACCGCGTTTAAGGCCGGAGGACTGACAGATGTTTTATCGTGAAAACGGCCAGTTCAAGACCAGCTATGCGGCAGACCAGCAGATCTTCGGCGTCGCCCAGGACCGCTGGGTCATCTTGCTGATCCTGGCCTTTGCCTTTCTGGCCATCCCCTTCATTGCCAGCGACTACACCTTCCAGGCGATTCTGATTCCCTTTGTCATCATGTCACTGGCGGCGCTGGGTCTCAACATCCTCGTCGGCTACTGCGGCCAGATTTCACTGGGCACGGCCGCCTTCATGGCCGTGGGAGCCTATGCGGCCTACAACCTCCAGGCCCGCATCGAAGGCATGCCTTTGCTGGTGGCGCTGATTGGCGGCGGCCTGGTGGCCATGGTCTTCGGCGTGGTGTTCGGCCTGCCCAGCCTGCGCATTCGCGGCCTGTATCTGGCCGTGGCCACGCTGGCCGCCCAGTTCTTTGTGGACTGGCTGGCGACCCGTGCGGCCTGGGTGACGAACAACTCCTCGTCCGGCTCCGTCAGCGCCAAGCCGCTGGCCATTCTGGGCTGGGCCATCGACACACCCATGGAGAAATACCTGCTCTGCCTGGCAATCCTGTGTCTGCTCGGTCTGGCCGCCAAGAATCTGGTGCGCAGCTCGGTAGGACGTGAATGGATGGCCATGCGCGACATGGACGTGGCGGCTGCAGTGATCGGTATCCGCCCCACCTACGCCAAGCTCTCGGCCTTTGCCGTGAGCAGCTTCATCGTCGGTGTGGCCGGTGCGCTCTGGGGCTTTGTCCATCTGGGCGCCTGGGAACCCGCTGCCTTCAGCCTGGATCGTTCGCTGCAGCTGCTGTTCATGATCATCATCGGCGGCCTGGGCTCGGTCGTGGGCAGCATCTTCGGCGCCGCCTTCTTCGTGCTGCTGCCACTGCTGCTCAACCAGGTGCCCCACTGGCTCGGTCTGCCGCTGTCCACGGCCACGGCAACCTATCTCGAGCACATGATTTTTGGTGCGCTCATCGTGTTCTTCCTGATTGTGGAACCCCACGGATTGGCCAAGCTCTGGGCCACGGCCCGTCAGAAGCTGCGTGTCTGGCCGTTCCCGCATTGAGCATGAAACATCTGCTGAAACGCTGCAAGCCGGAACCCTTGTTCGATGCCGCGCAGCGAATCATGCAGGTTCATGGACCGTTGAGCTACCTCAGTATTCTTTTCTTCAAGACACCGCAGAGTGCCTGCAACCGGGACAGCGTCCCATACAACCCAAGGAGACAGTCGATGATGTTCAAGAAAGTTGCGATTGCTGCCGCTGCTGTTGCTGCAGGCATGGGAGCCTTGATGGCTTCGCCGGCCGCTCAGGCCCAGGAGCAGTTCGTGCCTCTGCTGGTGTATCGCACGGGCCAGTTCGCACCCCTGGGCATTCCATGGGCGGATGGCAAGCAGGATTACCTCAAGCTGGTCAACGCCAAGGGCGGCATCAACGGTGTGAAGATCAAGTTCGAGGAGTGCGAAACCGCCTATGACACGGCCAAGGGCGTGGAATGCTACGAGCGCCTGAAGAACAAGGATGGCGGCGCCTCCGGCTTTGACACCCAGTCCACCGGCATCACCTTTGCCGTGACCGACAAGGCCCCTGGGGACAAGGTGCCGGTGGTCACTCCGGGCTATGGCCTGTCCCAGTCCGTGGACGGCAAGGTCTTCGAGTGGAACTTCCCGCTGCTGGGCAACTACTGGACCGCCGCCGACTCCATCGTGCAGGACATCCTGAAGAAGGAAAAAGGCAGCCTCAAGGGCAAGAAGATTGCCCTCGTCTATCACGACTCGCCTTATGGCAAGGAACCCATTCCGCTGCTTGAAAAGCGCGCAGCCAAGGACGGCTTTGAGCTGATCAAGCTGCCCGTGACCGCGCCCGGTGTGGAGCAGAAATCCACCTGGCTGCAGATTCGCCAGAACCGCCCCGACTATGTGCTGCTGTGGTCTGCCGGCGTGATGACGCCCACGGCCGTGCGCGAGGCGCAGGCCACGGGCTACCCGCGCGAGAAGATGTATGCCGTGTGGTGGGGTGGCTCCGACCATGACGTCAAGGACATCGGTGCCGGCGCCAAGGGCTACAACACGGTGACCATCCACAACACGGCCGAAAGCGACAAGGTGCATGGCGACATCAAGTCCATGCTCTACGACAAGGGGCAGGGCACTGCCAAGGACGCCAAGGAACTGGGTCAGCTGGCACATACCCGCGGCATGGTGATCTCCATGCTGCAGGTCGAAGCCATCCGCACCGCACAGGAGAAGTTCGGCAAGGGCAAGGTCATGACACCCGAGCAGGTGCGCTGGGGCCTGGAGAACCTGAACATGACGCAGGAACGCCTGAACGAGCTGGGCTTCGGCAAGATCATCCGCCCCTTCAAAACCAGCTGCGAAAACCACCTGGGTGCCGACTGGGCGCGTATTGCCACCTGGGACGGCGCCAAGTTCAAGGTGACTTCCGACTGGTACCAGGCCGACAAGTCCATGGTCGATCCGCTCTACAAGGAATTCGCGGACAAGTACGCCAAGGAAAAGAACGTCAAGGTAAGGACCTGCACTCCCTGAGGCGCTTCGCGCCTTGCCCCTCTCGGGCGCTGAGCGCCCGAGAGGGGAGGACATCCCCGCAGCGGGGCGGCAAGGCCCGCCCTGTCGCCACCGGATTTAGAAAAATCAGCCTCAAACGCTTAACCATCAAGCGCAGACAGCTATCTATTTTGAGTTACCAGGTGAACGCATGACCGATATCGCGCACACAGTTTCCACTTCCCCGCAGGCCACGCCCCTGGTGGAAGTCAATGGCATCGAGGTCATCTACAACCATGTGATCCTGGTGCTCAAGGGCGTCTCTCTGCAAGTGCCGCACCAGAGCATCGTGGCGCTGCTGGGCGGCAATGGGGCGGGCAAGACCACCACGCTGCGCGCCATCTCCAATCTGCTCAAGGGTGAACGCGGTGAAGTCACCAAGGGCGGCATCACACTGGAAGGTGAGCAGATCGCCAACCTCTCGCCGGCCGAACTCGTCAAGCGCGGCGTAGTACAGGTCATGGAAGGGCGTCACTGCTTTGCCCATCTGACGATCGAGGAGAACCTGCTCACCGGCAGCTACACGCGCACCGACAAGGGCGAGATTGCCGCCAATCTCGAGAAGGTCTACAACTACTTCCCGCGCCTCAAGACCCGGCGCACCAGCCAGGCTGCCTACACCTCGGGCGGCGAGCAGCAGATGTGTGCCATTGGCCGCGCGCTGATGAGCAACCCGCGCATGGTGCTGCTCGACGAGCCCTCCATGGGCCTGGCCCCGCAGATCGTGGACGAGGTGTTCCACATCGTCAAAGACCTCAACAGCAAGGAAAAAGTCACCTTCCTGCTGGCCGAGCAGAACACCAACATGGCGCTCAAGTACGCCGACTACGGCTACATCATGGAGAGCGGACGCATCGTCATGGACGGCTCCGCCAAGGATCTGGCCAGCAACGAGGACGTCAAGGAGTTCTACCTGGGCGTGGGCGGCGGCGAACGCAAGAGCTTCAAGGATGTGAAAAGCTACAAGCGTCGCAAGCGCTGGCTGGCGTAACGGATACCCCCTGAGCGGCTGCACCGCTTCCCCAAGGGGGACAACAGCCTCGCTGCGCGGCGGCGCTTGCTCGCTGTCTCTCGCTGGGTGCAGGTCAGTTCTCAGAGCTAACGCCCATTGTTTTCCGTTTTGTTTGCAGATTTTCCCTACAGGATTTGCCATGAGTGACTTCTACGACTCCCTGGAAATACGCAGCCCTGATGAGCGCGAAGCGACATTGATGGCTGCATTGCCCGCGCAGATCGCCCATGCCCAGCAGCGCTCGGCTGCGTTTGCCGAGATCCTCAAGGGCGTGGATGCAACCAGCATCACAAACCGCAGCGCACTGGCGCAGCTCCCCGTCACCCGCAAGAGCGAACTGCTGGAACGCCAGGCCGCGCTGCGCCCGCGCCAGATCTTCGGTGGTTTCAATGCCATTGGCCTGGGCCACGACATGCCCAGGCTGTTTGCCAGCCCCGGCCCCATCTACGAACCCGAAAGCCGTCGCACCGATTACTGGCGCATGGCCCGATCCATGTACGCTGCTGGCTTCCGATCGGGCGAGCTGGTGCACAACTGCTTCAGCTATCACTTTGTGCCCGCGGGCTCGATGATGGAAACCGGAGCCCAGGCTCTGGGCTGCACGGTGTTTGCGGGCGGCACGGGCCAGACCGAGCAGCAGGTGCAGGCCATGGCCGATCTGCGGCCCGCCGCCTATGTGGGCACGCCCAGCTTTCTGAAAATCATTGTGGAAAAGGCCCAGGAGATGGGTGTGAAGCTGCCCAGCCTGACCAAGGCCATGGTCAGCGGCGAAGCCTTCCCGCCCTCGCTCAGCCAATGGATGCGCGAACATGGCATCGATGCCTACCAGAGCTATGGCACGGCCGATCTGGGCCTGATTGCCTATGAAACCAGTGCCCGCGAAGGCCTGGTGCTGGACGAAGGCGTGATCGTGGAGATCGTGCGCCCTGGCACCGGCGACCCCGTGGCCGAAGGCGAGGTGGGCGAGCTGGTCATCACCACGCTCAACCCCGACTATCCGCTGATCCGCTTCGGTACGGGCGACCTCTCGGCCTATCTGCCGGGAAGCTGCCCCACGGGTCGCACCAATGCCCGCATCAAGGGCTGGATGGGCCGCGCCGACCAGACCACCAAGGTACGCGGCATGTTCGTGCATGCCAAACAGGTGGCCGAGGTCGTCAAGCGCTTCCCGCAGATCGCCAGGGCCAGACTGGTGGTGACGGGCGAGATGGCCAACGACCAGATGCAGCTGCTCGTGGAAACCACTGAGACTTCGCCGGGCTTTGCCTTGCAGGTGATCGACGCCTTGCGCGAGGTCACCAAGCTGCGCGGCGAGGTGCAGATGGTGGCTCCCGGCAGCCTGCCCAACGACGGCAAGGTGATTGAGGACGCACGCTCCTATCAATGAAGCTCCGCAGAGTTGCTGACAGCCAGTTCTGCTGGCCGTCAGGCTTTTGCGCGACGGCTACGGCTTGATGCAAACTCCGCCGCAGGTGTCGCCAATTCGCGACACCTCACCGGCTTGCTTTGGCGCAAATGCAATGTGATCGCCCGCCCCATCAAGGGATAACACTTAGAAAATAACAAAAACCCCACAGATTAGCGCTCCCTAGAATCCGGCTTTACGTCACGACAAGCCAACCGTCCTGGTCTGCTTGCACATTATTTTTAGGGAGACACTGTGAAAACTATTTTCAAGATCGCCACCATCGCTCTGGCCGCCACCGCCGCCATCAGCAGCCATGCCGACGGCTACCCAGCAGCTGGCAAGACGATCACGATCATCGTGCCTTTCACGGCAGGCGGCCCCACCGACAAGGTAGCACGCGACCTCGCCGAATCCATGCGCAAGCAGCTGAACAACGCCACCATCGTCATCGACAACGCCGACGGTGCCGGCAGCACGATTGGCACGGCCAAGGCCGCACGTGCGCGCAATGACGGCTACACGCTGCTGCTGACGCATATCGGCATGTCCACCATCCCGACGCTGTACCGCAAGCTGTCCTTCAACGTGCTCAACGACTTTGAGTACGCCGGCATCATCAACGATGTGCCCATGACACTGATCGGCCGCCCCACCCTGCCCGCCAAGAACTTCGCCGAAGTCAAGGACTGGGTCAGCAAGAACCAGGGCAAGGTGAATCTGGCCAACGCCGGCGTGGGCTCCGCCTCGCACCTGTGCGGCCTGATGTTCCAGGCCTCGCTGCAACAGGATATGACGCCTGTGCCCTACAAGGGTGCGGCTCCTGCGATTGCCGATCTGATGGGCAACCAGGTGGACCTGCTGTGCGACCAGACCACCAACACCACTTCGCAGATTGCCGCCAAGAAGGTTCAGGCCTATGCCGTGACCACAGCCAAGCCGCTGACCACGCCCGCACTCAAGGACCTGCCTACACTGCAGTCCCTGGGCCTGAAGGACTTCAACGTGACCATCTGGCACGGTCTGTACGCCCCCAAGGGCACGCCTGCCGATGTGGTGCAGAAGATCAACGAAGCCATGAAGGCGTCGCTCAAGGACCCCGAGTTCATCAAGCGCCAGGAAGCCCTGGGTGCAGTGATTGCCACGGATGACCGCACCAACCCTGCCGGCCACAAGAAGTTTGTGGAATCCGAAATCGCCAAGTGGGGCAAGGTCATCAAGGCCGCCGGCATCTACGCCGACTGATAGGGCGCAAGCTCGTCAAAAAAAGCCTGCAGATGCAGGCTTTTTTTGTTGGTGCGGCCAGAAGGAGGCTGGACTTACCAGGTAACTTCCTTGCCGTCGGCCGCGCTGCGCCTGAGCATGTCGACAAAAGGTACGATGCGCTGGCCCAGGGCCACGCTGTCCTGGCTTGCAGGCGCCGCATCCTCGTCCTGCGCGTCATCCTCCAGCTGCTTGCGCCTGGCAGTCTCTTCGGCAGCAGCAGCCTCCAGCGCGGCAATGGCGGCCGGAATCTGCTCCACGGTGATGATGCCGTGCACCTCGTCGGGCGACTTGCCGATGATTCCCAGCAGCTTGCGGCCATTGGCGTCCAGCATGATGAGGTCTGCCGTGGCACGCGATTTGAATTTGTAGGGCATGAGCGGTTCCTTCAGCGGTAGATGTATTCGCGGTTAAAAGGATAGCCGCTCTGCGCACCGGTCATCGCGCCGCTGCGCAGATCGCCATCGGGTTTGCAGCACAGCATCTGATGCAGCGCAATCCAGCCATGCTCGAAGCCCATGGCCGACCCCGCCAGATAGAGGCGGTAGGCACGCAGCGCCTTGACGGCCTTCTCCTCGTCATACTGTGCCTGCAAAAGGGCCTGGGCCTCACCCAGCCGGGCCTCCAGCGCATCCGACCATGCCCAGAGCGTGCGCGCATAGTGCGGGCGCAGGTTCTCGGTGTCCACCATCTCCAGCCCGCTGGCAGCCAGGTCATGCAGCACGCGGCTGACATGCATGAGCTCGCCACCGGGAAAGATGTAGCGATTGATGAAATCGCCCATGCCGGCGCCCAGCTCCACATTGCTGACCCCGCCCGCCGTGATGCCGTGGACCAATGCCAGACCACCGGGCCTGAGCATGGAGTAAATGGTGTCGAAGTATTCCTGCAGATTGGCGCTGCCTACATGCTCGAACATGCCGACCGAGCCGATCTTGTCGAACGGCTCCACATCACCCATCTGCCGGTAATCGCGCAGTTCGACCTGAACCTTGCCCTGCAGTCCCTTCTCGGCGATCAGGCGCTGCACATGATCGAACTGGTTGCGCGACAGCGTGATGCCGTGGGCCTGAACATCGTAATGCTCTGCCGCCCAGAAGATCAGCCCACCCCATCCGGAACCGATGTCCCAGAAGCGCTCGCCAGGCTGGAGCTTGAGCTTTTTGCAGATGTGATCGAGCTTGGCCTCCTGCGCCTGGGCCAGACTCATGCCCTGTTCCTTGTAGTAGGCACAGGAATAGACGCGGCGCGGATCCAGCCACAGCGCGTAGAAGTCGTCGGAGAGATCGTAGTGAAACTGAATCTGCTCGGCATCGCGCGTCAGCGTGTGCATGGCCAGCGACCTGGCCTTGGAAACCGTCTGCCCCAGCCATGAGGGCGCGTGGCTGACCGGATCGCCGCGCAGCAGCCCGGCCGCAGCAGCCATGATGTCGCGGGAGCTGCCCTTGACCTCCACCCACCCCTCGACGATGGCCGAGCCGATCGAGCCGATCTGGCCGTCCAGCAGCGCCGCCAGGGCCTTGGGGGAGCGAAAAATGAGCTGCACCGCACTGTGTTCGGACCCGATGCGCTCGCCCGATGGAAGTTCTACCGATGCCGTCACAGGAAGTCTTGCTAGCAGCGGCTCCAATGTGCTCAACAGGTTTTTCATGAAAACCATTGTTCACATCGACTATGGCAGGGTCAAGACGGGAAACTTCTCCAAACCCCGAACGGCCCTGGGTCTGACAAGACCTCAGTTGCTGGCCTGCATCAGCTTTTCGTAGGCTTTGAGAGTGCCGGGGGCCACGGACTGCAGCACCTGCTCATAGGCCGTCTTGTGCCGCGCCAGCAAGCGCATGGAGGCAACGGTGCGGCTGCGGCAAAACCAGTGGCAAGTGTGTTGCATCAGCATCAGCTCGGCCGTCATGGTGAAGGCAAGGCGCTTGCGCTCTTCCTCGTCGGCCGCATCACCCACTCGGGCAGCCGCCAGTGCCTGGGCGTGCAGCTTCATGGCCTCACGCACATCCATGGTGGCCGAGGGCAGAACACGGGTCATATAGGGCAGCGCCAGCGGCAGGGTGCTGGCACGTGTCTGCTCGGCCGGCAGGGTGGCGAATTCTTCCGCAAAGCGCTGAAACTGGCTCACCAGGCTGCTCTCGGTATTGGCCAGCACGGGCCAGATCTGTTCACGTCGCTGGGCATCCTTCTCGCCGATGACACGCAGATACCCTTCCATCAGATTGGCCATGAGCTTCTCGATCTGAAAGCGTGCCAGATGCTGGGCCAGAAGCTGGGTGTGCTGGCGCTGCTCCTGCTTCTTGAGCACGTAGAGCACGGTGGTGACAATGATGGCGAGCGTTAGAAAATCCATGAAGCGAAACCAGACAGGCGGACAAGCGCAATGAGAAAAAGGATGAGTGTAGTCAGCCTGAGGGCTTTGCTGGGAATTAGCGTCGCAATTGCAGGCCTGACGGGTTGCAGCAGCGTCGGCTATTACTGGCAGGGCTTCAAGGGCCAGATGCAGATTCTTCAGGCCGCGCGGCCCGTCGAAGACTGGCTGAGCGAGGACAGCACCTCTGCGGCGCTGCGCCAGCGCCTGCAGACCGCACAGCAGATGCGCCGCTTTGCCAGCCAGGAGCTGGCCCTGCCCAACAACGCCAGCTACACCCGCTATGCCCAGCTGCAACGTCCGTTTGCAGTCTGGAACGTGGTGGCAGCCCCGGCCTACAGCCTGGAAATGCACCAGTGGTGCTTTCCCATCACCGGCTGCATTGCCTACCGAGGCTATTTCAGCAAGGAAGGCGCGCAGGCAGAAGCGCTCAGGCTTCAGGCCCGGGGGCTGGAGACCAACGTCTATGGCGTGCCGGCCTACTCCACGCTTGGCTATCTGAACTGGCTGGGCGGCGACCCCCTGCTCAGTACCTTCACCTCCTGGCAGGAAGGCGACTTCGCCGGTCTGCTGTTCCACGAGCTGGCCCACCAGCTGCTGTATGTGAAGAACGACACAGCCTTCAACGAGTCCTTCGCCACCACGGTGGAACGCATGGCCACGCCTTTATGGCTGCAGGGTCATGCCAGCGCCGCCACACAACAACGCTGGCAGCAAGGTCTGCAGCGACGCGAGCACTGGCAGCAGCTGACACGCGAGGCCCGTCAACGCCTGCAACAGGTCTACGAGACTGAAGGTACCCAGCCGATTGATACACAATCGCTGCCCGCCATCAAAAGCAAGGTCTTTGAAGAATTTCGCAGCACTTATGCACAGCTCAGAGCGCAATGGATCGCCACTGACGAGCCCCTGCTGACCAGCCCAGCCCTGCGCGAGCAGTATGAGCGGCGCCTGGCCCAGACCGATGAATGGGTGGCGCAGGCCAATAACGCCAGCTTCGGCGCCCTGGCTGCCTACGATGACTGGGTCCCCGCCATGACCAGCTGGTGGCTGCAGCTGCGCGGCGATGGCCCGGCCACGCGAGAAACCTGGCGCAGCTTCTATGCGCAGATGCGCGACCTGTCGGTCCTGCCTGCTGAAGAACGCAAGCTGCGGCTATGCGCCCAATGGGGAGAAGCGGCGAAAACAGCGACTCAGTGCCAATAAACACTTCAGACTGACATAAAACAATTATTTACAAGGGTTAACCATGTAGGAGGCTTCAGCGCTTTTTAAGAAAGTCCCGCCAGACTTATCCGATACCTTTTTTTTGCCGTCTGCCGTGGCTAACCAAGACTCTGTTTCTGTACCCTTTTTCAAGGGCCTTTTTCAACCTCGCACACCTCAGTTCATCGCTCTGGCATTGGCCATATGGCTGACGCTGACCGCCAACTGGGCCCTGTGGCTGCGCCTGCCCTCTCTGGATGGCTATCAAGGCAGCCTGCTCATGCTGGCCCTACGGGTTGCGCCGCTGGTGCTGGGCGCCAGCCTGTTGCTGACCTCCTTGTTCGCCTGGCCGCGCTTTACCAAGCCGTTCTGGGTTGCACTGCTGCTGGTGGCTGCCAGTTCCCAGTACTTCATGGTCAGCTACGGCACCGTGATGGACAAGGGCATGATCCACAACATTCTGCAGACCGATGCCCGCGAAAGCTCGGACCTTTTCAGCATCAAGCTGCTGGCAGAGGTGCTGATCATCGCCGTCCTGCCTGCCATCTGGCTGTGGAAAACCCCGCTCAAACGCGCCAGCAGCGCCTGGCGCAACATGCTTCGCACCGCCTTGCTGCTGCTGGGCGGCATCGCCCTGATAGCAGCCTCCCTGGCCGTGTCCTACCGCGATCTGGCCCCGGTGGTACGCAACAATCTTTGGCTGCGCTACATGATCAACCCGATCAACCCCGTGCTGTCCGCAGCCTCGGTGGCACTGGATCCCCTGATCAACAAGCCCAGGCCTTTTGTCAGCATCACGGGCGGCGCGGCCCTGGGTGTCAGCTATGCGGCGGCCCAGAAACCGCCGCTGCTGGTGCTGGTGGTGGGCGAGACGGCGCGCGCCAAGAACTTCAGCCTCAACGGCTATGAGAGGGACACCAACCCCGAGCTGGCCAAGCGCGATGTGTTGAGCTGGCGCAACGCCCGCTCCTGCGGCACCAGCACCCGCGAATCGGTGCCCTGCATGTTCTCCAACCTGGGCCGAGAAGGCTTTTACGCCTCCAAGGTCGAGCATGACAACCTTCTCGACGTGCTGCAGGCCGCCGGACTGGCCGTGCTGTGGGTGGACAACCAGGCCGGCTGCAAAGGCGTGTGCAAACGCATCCCCATGGCCGACACCGCCGACAGTGTGAACACGCCTGCCGGCAAGGCCTTGTGCGCCCAGGATGGCGAATGCCTGGATGCCCTGCTACTCGCCGGCCTGGATGAGCGCATCGCCAAGCTGGACCCTGCGCGCCGCGCCAAGGGCCTGGTTCTGGTCATGCACCAGATGGGCAGTCACGGCCCCGAGTACTTCAAACGCTCCACCCCGGACCTCAAGGCCTTCAAGCCCGAATGCGCCACCAATGCCCTGTCCAGCTGCCCGCAGCAAAACGTGGTCAATGTCTACGACAACTCGATTCGCTATACCGACCATTTCCTGGCCCAGACCATAGACTGGCTCAAGACCCAGCAAAGCCAGTTTGAAGCCGGCATGTTCTACATGTCCGACCACGGCGAGTCGCTGGGCGAGCTCGGTGTCTATCTGCATGGCATGCCCTATGCCATGGCACCCGATGATCAGAAACATGTGCCCATGATTGCCTGGCTGGGAACGCTGGGTGCTCGTACCGGCCTGAATCAGAGCTGCCTGAGCAAGACACTGGATCAGCCGCTCTCGCATGACAACCTGTTCCATACGGTCATGGGCCTGATGGACGTCACCTCGCCGACCTACCAACAGCCGCTGGATGCATTTGCCAGCTGCCGCAAGGCCAGCTAGGCATTGACTGCGCAGCACAAAAAGGCCTGCCGGATGGACGATCCGGCAGGCCTTTTTCGTTTTCAGGTGTTGCGCTGGCAGCGATCAGCAGCGGCGCATCACTCGCCCTGAGAGCCGCGGCGCGCCCAGCCCGTGGTGTGCTTTTCCAGCAGATTGAACAGCTCGTACATCACCATGGCCATGGCTCCCACCACGATCAGCCCTGCAAAGGCCAGACCCATCTGCATGGAAGAGCCGGCGGAGACCAGCAGATAGCCGATACCCTCGTTGGCAGCCGTCATCTCGCTGACCGTGGTGCCGACAAAGGCCAGCGTGATCGCGACCTTGAGCGAGCCATAGAAATACGGCAGGGAACGCGGCAGGCCGACCTTGATCAGCACGTCCCAGCGCTTGGCTCCCAGCACGCGCAGCACATCTTCCAGTTCGGGCTCCAGCGTGGCCAGACCCGTGGCGATATTGACCATGATGGGGAAGAAGCTGATCAGAAAGGCCGTGAGAATGGCCGGGCCTGCACCGATGCCGAACCAGACCACCAGAATCGGCACGAACGCTGCCTTGGGCAGGGCATTGAATGCCGTCATCAGCGGATAGAACGCCGCATAGGCCAGGCGCGAGGAGCCGATCAGAAACCCCAGCAGCACGCCCACCACGATCGCCAGTGCAAAGCCCGCCATCGTCACCCAATAGGTGCGCCAGGCATGCATGGCAATCGTGCCCGCAAACTCATAGAGCTGATGGCCTATGGCCCAGGGGCTGGGGAAGATGAATTCCGAGACGCCGAAGCCCGAGCAGATGACCTGCCAGAGCAGGACGATCAGCAGCAACAGCAGCCAGGGAGCCCAGCGCTCGGCGGTTTTTCTATGTTTCATGATGCGCCTTATTGAGGAATGGCTGCAGAGATGTCGGTGCCGCTTTTGCGCAGGGCGCCAATATGGCCGCGCAGCTCGTAGACGATGTCCGAGAACTCGGGGGTGTAAGTGACCTCCAGATCGCGCGGGCGCGGCAGGTCGATGTCGCGGCGTACCACGAAGCGGCCCGGGCTTTTGCTCATCACATAGACGGTATCGGCCAGGAACACGCTCTCGCGCAGATCATGCGTGACCAGGATCACATTGAACTTCTGCTCGGCCTGCAGGTCGCGCAAAATGCACCACAGCTCTTCGCGTGTGAAGGCATCAAGTGCGCCAAAGGGCTCGTCGAGCAGCAGCATCTGCGGCTCGTGAATCAGGGCGCGGCAGATACTGGCGCGCTGCTGCATGCCGCCGGACAGCTGCCAGGGGTATTTGCGTTCATAGCCCGCGAGTCCGACCTTGCCCAGCAGCTCGATGGCACGGGCCTCGTATTCCTTGCGCTTTTGCTTGAACTGCGAGCGGTGCGGCTCCACGATCTCCAGCGGCAGCAGCACATTGTCCAGCGTGGTGCGCCAGGGCAGCAGTGAAGAGGACTGGAACGCCATGCCCGAGATCTTGAGCGGCCCTGTCACGCGCTGGCCATCGACCGTGATGCGTCCCATGGACGGCATCTTCAGGCCCGTGGTGAGCTTCATGAAAGTGGACTTGCCGCAGCCCGAAGGACCGACGATGGCGATGAACTCACCACGCTGCACCGTGAGGTCGATGCCTTCCACCGCAAAGTGGTTGGCCTGCAGCAGCTCTTCGTTATAGGCCAGCCAGACGTCTTTGAATTCGACAAATGGCCGGGCAGCTTCTGTATCTGATGACTTCATAAAAACAGGCTGTAGCGCCTGTCATACAAGCGCATCCAGCTATCAATCATTGAGCAATTACTTCTTGGGGAAAACGTCGAGATCTGCGAGGGGCGGAAGCAAGCGGCCGTTCCAGAGCGTCTCGGGGTTCACACGTGTCTTGGTCGCATAGACGTCAGAGATCTGGGAAGCCATCAGCGCCATGCGTGTGGGGCTGACCTGACCAAAGCCCTCGCCGCGCGCATCGGCGGTGTTGATCACGGTGTCGATCGCGAGTTGCAAACGACGGGTTTCCAGAGCGGTGTTGACGATGCCGTCGCGCTCCTTCACATAGGCAATGGCGGCACCGGGGTTGGCCATGACTTCCTTGGCGCCCTTGCTGAAGGCCTTGAGGAAGGCACGTACGGCTTCGGGATTCTCGCGCACCAGCTTGGCGCTGGCGATGATGGCGTTGCCATAGAGCTTGACGCCGTTGTCGGCAAACGGCATGACCGCCACATCGGCCGCCTTCACGCCACGCGCCTCCAGGTTCAGCAGCGAAGTAAAGGTAAAGCCCGTAATGGCATCGATATCGCCGCGCACCAGCATGGTCTCGCGCAGCGGTGGATCCATGGTGGTCCATTGCACATCGCCAACCTTGTTGGCCTTGGCAAACAGCGGGAAACCGCGCCGGCCGGCATCAAACACCGGTGCGCCGAGCTTTTTGCCGGTCAGGTCCGCAGGCTTGGCAATGGCACTCTTCTTGAGTGCCATGACCGAGGCCGGCGTGTTGTTGTAGACCATCATCACGGCCACGGGCTTGTCTTTGACATCGGGGTTGTTGGCATGAAACTCCATGAGTGCGGCCAGATCGGCAAAGCCCATGTCGTAAGAGCCCGATGCCACGCGCTGAATCGCGCCACCGGAGCCGCTGCCGGCGTCCACCGTCACATTCAGACCCGCAGCCTGAAAATAGCCCTTGGCAACTGGCTGCAGAAACAGCGCGGCGGGTCCTTCGAAACGCCAGTCCAGCTGGAATTTGATGGGCGTTGCGGCAAAGGCTGCCGTGGCGCTGGCAAAGCTGCCCAGGGCCAGAACGGATTGCAGGAACAGGCGCTTGGTTTGCATGGTGGCTTCCCTCTCTCTATGTCAATGAATTGCGGTTGAATGGGTGCCGGGCTCAAACCTTCCAGGCGCCCTGGTGCGAACTGCTGGCCTCTTCGATCAAGGCCGGCCCGATGCATTCGATGGCGTGCGAAGCGGCCTGAAACACATCGCGGCAGGACAGCTCGGCATCCTTCTGATCGAGCCGCTCGCCACGGAACACGCGCAGCCGCCCGGCATCGATGCCATAGACCACCCGGCCGATGGCGGACCAGAAGATCGCGCCGGCACACATCACGCAGGGCTCGGCAGACGAGTACAGCGTGGCGACGGCAAGCTCATCTCTTGAATACAAGGGGCTGGCCAGGCGGATGGCGGACAGCTCGGCGTGGGCCGTGCAATCGCCGCTCTCGCCGTTGGCATTGCTGGCCTGGGCCAGCACGCGCCCGTCGGCAGCCACGATCAGCGCGCCGAAGGGCCGGTTGCCGCGCTCGCGTGCCGTATCCGCGAGCGCTATGGCTTCGCGCAAATAACGGCCATCGGCGTCATTCAGGGCCTGGGCTTGAGGCAATGACATGATTGCTTCCTCCTCAGACCTTGAGCATGCGCGCCGACCTGACGGGCAGCATGCTGCTGTTGAACAGTGCGTCGGCAGATGGCGTGGTCTTGAGCGCAAAGGTCTGCACCACGCTGTCCAGCTGCTGCTCCATCAAACGCTTGCTGAAGTCGCCCAGTCCATGGCTTTTCGTGTCTGCCGCTGCCACATACTGTGCGGTGATGGACCAGCGCTCCAGCTCCAGCTTCTCATCGAGAATCGGCTCGCGCTGGCGCACGGCTGCAATGCCTGCTGCGGGGTTGGCAAGGCATTCCACAATCGCACGGTTGGTGGCGCGCAGGAAAGCGGCCACGACCTGCGGCTTCTCGGCAATCAGCTGGCTGGACGCCAGGATCGCATTGCCATACAGATGAACGCCGGCATCGCTGTAGCGCAGTATAGAAAGCTCCTCGGGCTTGAGACGCGCAAACAACGATACCGCCGAGTCATGGAAATAGGTGGCGGCATCCACATCGCCACGCACCATGACGTTGTCGCGTGCCGAGAACTCCGTTGTCGACCAGGCAAACAGATCGGCGGGTAGGTTCTTGCGCCGCGCCACCATCGGCCAGGCACGGCGCGTGGACTCCACCGCCGCTGCGGCCACCTTCTTGCCCTTGAGACTTCCAAAGTCCGAAGTGATGCTCCGGTCCTTGCGCCCGATGATCACAAAGGGGGCGCGGTTGTAGTACTGATAGACGGCCTGCACACGAGGCGTGCCGGCGTTCTGCGCATTGAACTCGATCAGCGAGCTGATATCGCCCAGTCCCAGCTGGTAGGCGCCGCTGGCAATGCGGGTAATGGAGGCCACCGAGCCCGACCCCACATCCAGGCTCACATCCAGGCCCTCATCGCGGTAATAGCCGTTTTGCTGCGCCAGAAAGAAAGGAGCCGTCTGGCCGTTGACACGGAAATCCAGCGTGAATTTCAGCGGCGTCAGTGACTTGCCCTGGGCATGAACCCAGGGCGCACCGCAAAGAGGCAGGGCAGCAAGAAAATGGCGACGTTGCATGGGGGAACTCTCAGGTCTCTGGCGACAGGAATGCCGGCGGCGGCAGCCACTGGCAGGACTTGAGCAATTTCCTGGCACTGCACACGGATGCAGGCTGAACGCTTCTACTCGTTCAACCTTCTAGCAATTGGCGTGCCTGCTTTTGATTTCCGCTTGCCGGGTATCAACAAGGTGCACGCCCGAGCAGCACATGCATGGATTCATGCGCGGCAGTGCACCAGTTTGAAGCCATGCACCAAAACCAAGAGCGCCTGTGCCCTGGTGAATGGCTGGCACGCTGTTTGCTGCACTCACATCAAGAGTAGAAGCGTTCAGCACGGTGCTCTGACCATCGCCGGTCAGCAGCTTCGCGGGTCATTGCTCTTGAAGTGGGTGCGGCACACAGCCGCACCTGGTATCCACACTTCAGGTGCCTGCAACCGCAAGCTTCACTGGCAACGCCGGTGTCTGAAGTCATCGCAAGAGAAATTCCTATGCAGAGCATGACCAACCACTCTTACAGCCTTGGCGAACTGGACAAGGAAGCCCGCATGGGCGGGCAAGGCGCAGAAACCTCGGCGCGCGAAGTTCGCGTCATAGACATCAGCGACTTCGAGCAGCGCAAGCAGGAGATTGCAGAGCAGATCTGGAGCGCTTCGGTGGAAATCGGCTTCTTCCAGGTTTCCGGCCACGGCATCGCCCAGGCTGATATCGACGCCGCATTCGGCAGAGCCGAACAGCTATTTGCCCTGCCGCCCGAAACCAAGGCCCAATGGCCGCTGTCGCGCAACGCAGGCTGGGAGCACAAGGCGCAGATCCGCCCCTCCACGCGCACTCCCGACCAGAAAGAGTCCTATCAGGTCACGCGTCCACGCATGCAGGGCCTGTGGCCCAGCGAGCAGGAATTGCCCGGCTTCCAACAGGCCGCGCTGGCCTTTGAGCACCAATGCTGGCAGGTGGGTATGCAGCTGCTGTCCTGCTTTGCCTACAAGCTGGGCTTTGACGAGGAGTTCTTCACCCGCGCACATGACCCCGCCGTACCCAGCTACCAGAGCACGCTGCGTATGCTGCATTACTTTGCCGTGGACCCTGCACTCAAGGACGAAATCGGCCTGTGGCGTGCAGGCGCACATACGGACTTCGACTGCCTGACGCTGTTGTTCCAGCGCGCCGGCCAGGGTGGGCTGCAGGTGCTGCCCGGCAAGGAGGCCGATGCCCAGCAATGGACGCCCGTGAAGCCCGTGGATGGCGTCATCACCTGCAATATCGGCGACATGCTGATGCGCTGGAGCGACGACCAGTTGCCCAGCAACTTCCACCGCGTGCGCAATCCGCAGCCACATGAGTACCAGGGATCCCGCTACAGCCTGGCCTTCTTCTGCCAGGCCAATGAAGATGCGGTGATCGAAGGGCCGGCCAAAAAATATCCGCCCATCACAGGAGCGGAATATTTGCGTCAGCGCATCAGCGCCAATTTCTCGAACAAGTATTGACCCCCTGAGCAGCTCTGCAGCTTTCCCCAAGGGGGACGCCAGCTTCCGGGCGGGGCGGCCCTTTCTCGGTGTCCCTGACTTGGGGAGGTGCCAGTTTCCAGCCTCCGTCTTTGGCGCAGTGTGATGCGGCCTGAATTGAAACAACAAGGCCCCGGAACCCGGGGCCTTGTCGGCGATCAGCGCAGCGACTCGATGAGATCGATGTACTGCTGCTTGGCCTCATCCGGTGTCGTGCCTTCCAGCTTGGCCCAGGCATCCCACTTGGCGCGGGCCACCATGTCGGTGAAGCTGGGCTTCTTGGCTTCGTTGTCGCCCTCGGTCGCCTGCTTGTACAGGGCATAGATCTTGAGCAAGGTGGCGTTGTCGGGACGCTCGCCGAGCGAGGTGGAATTCTTGACGGTCTCTTCAAACCGGGCGTTCAAATCGGACATGAAAGGTCTCCTGGGCTTTAGTAATCGAGGCCAGTGTAGCCAAAAATCGACCAAATTAGAACGACCGTTCTTTTTATTTCACAAAGTGCTGTGACGTCGGTGGGCAGGCGGTACTTCTAGGCGTACTCGCCCTCCCATCCGCCGCATCCCGACCCGCCTTGTGCCAGCGGCAAGGGACAGCCTTCAGAACCTCACCCAGTGACCCAGATCGAAGTCCTGCGCGCAGCGCGGGCACGAAGTTAAAGGCCGGACTTTACCGGGCTGCTGGATGATGTTCGTTCAGAGCTTGCCCAGCACTATGTGCGCATCCCGGACTACCCTGTGTGCCAGATCGTCACCATGCTGGGCTAAAACAGCCACAACGCCTTCACACGCTGGTTCGGCACGCTCTTTGGCTGCCCGCCCGAGGTCTGGCGTGCAAGAAATCCTCCACCCAGCCCGCAACGGCGGGTCCAAGACTTCAACCGCGCGTAGGCTGGGCCAGCCAGCGCTGGGCCAGCTTGACCCAGAAGGTCGCTCCCAGCGGAATCAGCGCATCGTTGAAATCGTAGCTGGGGTTGTGCAAGGTGCAGGGACCGCCGCCATGCCCCAGGGCACGGTGATCGCCATCGCCGTTGGCGATAAAGCAATAGGCACCGGGCTTTTCCAGCAGCATGAAGGCAAAGTCCTCGGCCCCCATGGATGGCTCTTGCGGCACCACCCCGGCATCGCCCAGAATCTCGCGCATCACTGCCTGCGCAAACTCGGCCTCGGGGGCGGTGTTGATGGTGGGCGGGTAGTTGCGCACGAACTCGAACGTGCATTGCGTGCCATGCGCGGCACAGACGGCCTCGCTGATCTGCTGCATGCGCTGCTCGATGAGGTCCAGCACCTCCAGCGTGAAGGTACGCACCGTGCCCTGCAGTTCCACGCTGTCCGGCACGACGTTGGTAGCCTCGCCAGCATGAACCATGGTGACCGACACCACGCCCGCCTCAATGGGCTTGACGTTACGGCTGACGATGGTCTGGAAAGCCATGATGAGCTGGGCCGCCACGGGTACCGGGTCCACCACCATATGCGGCATGGCCGCGTGGCCGCCCTTGCCACGCACCACGATCTTGAATTCGTTGCTGGATGCCATGGCAGGCCCTGCCCCCACGGCCATGGTGCCTGCCTTCATGCCCGGCCAGTTGTGCATGCCAAACACGGACTGCATGGGGAACTGCTCGAACAATCCGTCGTTGACCATCTCGCGAGCACCGCCACCGCCTTCTTCGGCTGGCTGGAAGATGGTGTAGACCGTGCCCTCGAAGCTGTCGCGATGCGCGGCCAGATATTGCGCCGCCGCCAGCAGCATGGCCGTGTGGCCGTCGTGACCGCAGGCATGCATCTTGCCGGCATGGCGGCTGGCATGGTCAAAGGTGTTGAACTCCTGCATGGGCAGGGCATCCATATCGGCACGCAGGCCGATGGCACGGCCGCTGCTGCCGCCGTCGCGGCCATGGATGATGCCCACCACACCGGTCTTGCCCAGACCGCGATGGATCGCTATGCCCCATTGCTCCAGCTTCGCCGCGACCAGATCCGAGGTCCGTATTTCCTCAAAACACAGCTCAGGGTGGGCGTGGATATCGCGACGCAGCGCGGCAATGTCAGGGGCGCTTGCTTGAAGTTCGGGCAGCAGGGCCATGCGCTCTCTCCTTGGGGTCATCAATGGCAAAGATGCCATGATGGCCCAAAGCGAGAGAGCTTGCGCCCTGCACGCCTCTAAGCCTCACACGCGGACCTTGCCGTCGCCCGTGAGCATGGTCAGCTCGACAAAACGCGGCTTGCCGGCCTGTGGGCGGAAAGCGATCGGGAAACCCGCCACCTGCTGGCCATTCATGGCCTCCAGCGCCGTCACCAGGCCATCGCGCTGCAGCCGGCCAGCGGCAGCGGCGGATTTCAGCGCCTCGCCCACGACACGGGCGGCCAGATAGCCCTCCATGCTCGAGTAATCGGGTTGCAGCGACGCACCGCTTTTCTGCAGGGCGGCTTGAAACTCGCGTGCCAGCGGATGCGAGGTCTTGAACGGCGATGGCACGACCTGGGTGACCACCACCCCCTCGGCCTCCTTGCCCAGTGCCTGCGCCAGTGCCGAAGTGCCCACGAACGAGACGTTGTAGAACTGCCCGCCATAGCCGGCCTGGCGTGCTGCTCGCACAAAGGCGGCACTGGCTGCATAGGTGCCTACCTGCACGATCACATCGGCACCCAGCGGCACCAGGGTCTTGACGGCCTTGGCCACATCCCGGGAGTTGCGCTCCACCGTGGCGGCGCCCACGGGCTTGAGGCCGTGACTTTGCAGCGCCTGTGTCACTCCCTCAAGACCAGATTGACCATAGGCATCGTTCTGGTGAAACACTGCGATCTTCTGCAGTCCCAGCGAGACCAGCTGCCTGACCATGAGAGCGGTTTCATCGGCATAGGAGGCACGCAGATTGAAGACCGCCTGAGCGAGTTTGGGTTCGCGCAGACCGGCCGCCCCCGTCAGCGGCGCAATCAGTGGCAGCCTGGCTTTCTGCAGCAAAGGGAGCGCCGCCATGCTGGTGGGCGTTCCCAGATAGCCGAACAAGGCCATCACATCGTCGGCAATGAACTTCTGGGTATTGGCCACACAGCGTTCGGGTTCGTAACCGTCGTCCAGCGTGCGCAGCTCCACCTGGCGACGGCCGATGCCGCCCTGTGCGTTGAGCTGATCGAAGTACAGCTTGGCACCCTGCGCGAACTGCGTCCCCAACTGTGCCGAGGGGCCGCTCAGCGCGCAGGATTGTCCGAGCACGATGGGCCCGCTCGCATCCTGTGCATAACTGGCGCCGGTCAAGCCCCCGGCGGCCACAGCTGCTGCGGCATTCATGAATTGACGACGACTCCACTCCACTCGCTTGTCTTGCATTGCTCTCGATCTCTCTCTACTGGCTACTCATTGCTACGGGCTGGATCGGCCCGTTTCTGGGGTCTTGCACCTCAGGCTTTTGGGCAGGGATGCGCGCCGCATAATAGGCCCACAAAACGGTCTTCAGCCGCAATTCGGTCCAGATTTTTCGAGCCCACGACATGCCTCACATCGTTCAAGTACGCGGCGCCTGCCCGCATGACTGTCCGGACACCTGCGCCCTGGTCACCACGGTGGTCGACGGCACGGCCACCAAGGTCCAAGGCAATGCAGACCATGGACATACAGGCGGCGTGCTTTGTGCCAAGGTCAGCAAGTACACGGAGCGCACCTACCACTCCGGGCGGGTGCTGCAGCCGCTCAGACGCAGCGGCCCCAAGGGCAGCGGCCAGTTCACTCCCGTGAGCTGGGACGAAGCCCTGAGCGATATTGCCCAGCGCCTGCACGGGATTGCCCGGCACGCGCCCGAAGCCATACTGCCCTACAGCTATGCCGGCACCATGGGTCTAGTGCAGGCCGAAAGCATGGACCGGCGCTTTTTCCACCAGTTGGGCTCCAGCCTGCTGGACCGCACCATCTGCGCCAGCGCCGGTAGCGAAGCACTGACCGCCACCTATGGGGGCAAACTGGGCATGCGCGTGGAGTTCTTCGCCGAAAGCCAGCTGATCCTGATCTGGGGCAGCAACAGCATTGCCAGCAATCTGCATTTCTGGCGCTATGCGCAGGAAGCCAAGCGCCAGGGCGCCAAGCTGATCTGCATAGACCCGCGCAAGAGCGAGACCGCCGACAAATGCCACCAGCATCTGCAGCTTCTGCCTGGCACCGATGCGGCACTGGCATTGGCGCTGATGCACGAGCTGATCGTGCACGACTGGCTGGACCACGACTACATCGCGCAACACACCCTGGGCTGGGAGGCACTCAGGGCCAGAGCCTTGCAGTGGCCGCCCGAGCGCGCCGCCAGTGTCTGCGGCCTGAGCGTGGAACAGATTCAGTCCCTGGCACGCGATTACGGCACGACCAGGCCTGCGGCCATTCGCCTCAATTACGGCATGCAACGCGCACGCGGCGGCGGCAATGCCGTACGTGCCGTCGCCTGCCTCCCGGCCCTCGTTGGCGCCTGGCGTCACCGCGCGGGAGGACTGCTGCTGTCCGCCTCCGGCGTCTCACCGTTCAACCGCACGGCACTCCAGCTGCCACAGTTGCTGGGCGAGCGTCGCCCACGCACACTGAACATGAGCCAGATTGGCGATGTGCTGCTGCATGAGGGCGGCGCCGGCTTCGGCCCCAAGGTGGAAGCCGTCCTGGTCTACAACAGCAACCCCGTCGCCGTGGCGCCCGAGTCTGCCAAGGTGGCAGCGGGCTTTGCGCGCGAAGACCTGTTCACCGTGGTTCTCGAGCATTTCATGACCGACACCGCGGACCATGCCGACTATGTGCTGCCAGCCACCACGCAGCTGGAGCATTGGGACATCCACGGCAGCTACGGTCATACCGACGTACTGCTGAATCGCCCGGCGATTGCCCCCCAGGGCCAGGCACGCAGCAATGCGCAAATCTTTCGCGATCTGGCCATGCATATGGCCAGGCTGGACCCCGCTTTTGCGGCAGCATGTTTCTCGGAGTCCGACGAAGCTCTATGCCGTGCAGCAGTTGCACATACGGCGATTGATTTCGAAGACCTTCTGCAACAGGGCTTTGCCCATATTCCACTACCCGATGCGCCATTTGCCGAAGGTGGCTTTGCCACGCCTTCGGGCAAATGCGAATTCGACAACCCCGCCCTGGCGAGGCTTGGCATCAACACCCTGCCCGACTATCTGCCCAACTACGAACCGCCCACGGCCGCCTACCCGCTGGCCATGATCTCGCCACCGGCACGCAACTTCCTCAACAGCAGCTTTGCCAATGTGGCCAGTCTGTCTCGCATGGAAGAGCGCCCGCTGCTGGAGATGCATCCCGATGACGCGACTGAGCGCGGCATTGCCGACGGCGACCCGTTGCGTGTCTTCAACGGGCGCGGCGAGCATGTCTGCCATGCCGCCATCAACGGCCGTGCTCGCGCAGGCGTGGTGGTGGGCCTGGGCATCTGGTGGCGCAAGCAGGGAGCCAATGGCACGAATGTGAACGAGCTGACGCATCAGCAGCTCACCGACATAGGCCGGGCCCCCTGCTTCTACGACTGCGCAGTGCAGGTGGAAAAGTTCAAGGAGTTGTCGCTGTGAAACGGCTGCATGGTGGTTGACCGTGAGCAGGGCCCCGGCGCGAGGAACCATAATGCAGGCATTCCATGAATATGCGGCCGGGGTCTGAGCCTGTCAGAGCACACAGGTACAGCGCAGAGCCGCCCTGCTCTCGCGACATCATCTGTGAAGAAATCTCTCCCCTGGCAACGCCGCCTGGCACCGACCCGACTTGACCTGCGCCGCCTGATTCTGGTCCTGACCATCTGCAGCGCACTGATCCCGTTTCTCAACACCTTCTACGCCGGCTATCTGGTGCAGCGCCAGCAGTTGATCGACAACACGTTGGAAGGTCACCACGCCTACGCGACCAAGCTGGCCAAAAGCACGGATGACTTTCTGCAGTCGGCGCTGCAACAACTGGAATACAGCGCCAGCCTGATGGGGGCGCACATGGATGACGTGGGCTATCTGGCCAAAGAGGCCACGCGTCTGCGCCTTCAGACCAAGAGCTTCAACTCCGTCACCATCATCGACCCCACGGGCTATGTGCTGGCGACATCCCCAGAAACTCTGCAGATCAAGGGTAAGACGCTGCAAAGTGCCGGGGTGACTCAGACCTTGAGCACCCGGGGCCCGGTCATCAGCCAGCCCTATATGTCCACTGCCGGAAACTACATCGTCTTTGTCTCGCAGCCCATTTTCGGTCGTCAGGGCGAATTTCTGGGTGCGGTGGGCGGCAGCATCTACCTCAAGGAAGACAGCATTCTCGACACCCTGCTGGGCTCGCACTTCTACCAGGACGGCACCTATGTCTATGTGGTGGACAGAAACAAGCACATCATCTATCACCCCGACAACCACCGCGTTGGCGATCAGGTGATCAACAACGATGTCATCAACGCGGTCATACGCGGCGAGTCGGGGATGGCTCCCGTCGTCAACAGCAAGGGCGTGGAAATGCTGGCCGGCTATGCCGTGATCCACGCCTCGGGCTGGGGCATCGTGGCCCAGCGCCCCAAGGCGGCCACGCTGGCCCCGCTCAACAAGATGATGCGCTCCGTGCTCTACAAGACCCTGCCCATCGCCCTAGTGATGCTGGTGATCATCTGGTGGAGCGCACGCCGTATTTCCAGCCCGCTGCGCCAGCTGGCCAATGGCGCGCACGATATGGACAAGCCCGAAACCGCGCAGAACATTCAGGCCGTCAAGTCATGGTATTTCGAGTCCTATGAACTCAAGAAAGCCATGCTCAAGGGCCTGAACCTGGTGCAACGCAACATCACCAAGCTGCGCGAAGACGTAAACACCGATCCGCTGACGGGTCTGGGCAATCGCCGCCATCTGGAAGCCGCCATCACCGCCTTTCAGAAACAGGCACTGCCGTTCTCGGTGATTGCCATCGACATCGATCACTTCAAGCGCATCAACGACGGTTTCGGCCACGATACGGGCGACGAGGTGCTCAGGCAGCTCGCGCGCACCATGCGCGAGGTCTCTCGTATCGATGACGTGCCCTGCCGTGTGGGTGGCGAGGAGTTTCTGCTGCTGCTGCCCGGCACGGCGCCGGAGGCTGCCGTCCATGCCGCCGAGCGACTGCGTCAGCTGGTCGAGAAGATGGAGATGCCTCCGGTGGGCCACATCACCATTTCACTGGGCGTAGCCCACTGGCCCGACAGCGCTCCCGATATCAAGGCCGTCTTCCAGCAGGCCGATGCCATGCTTTATGCAGCCAAGCGTGGCGGACGCAATCGCGTCATGGTCAGCGAAGCCAGCGTGCCTCCCGGCGAACTCTGAGCCCGGCAGCACCGTAGTTCCGCCCCCTCAAAGGCCTGGAAGAGCAGCTCAAGAGCATGAATCTCACCATGAGCGATGTGGTGAAAATGCAAGTCCTCCTGGTGGCCGACCCCGCCAAGGGCAACAAGATGGACTTTGCCGGCTTCATGCGTGGCTACACCCAGTTCTTTGGCACGGCCGCCCTGCCCAACCTGCCCGCACGCTCGGCCTTCCAGATTGCAGCCCTGGCCAACCCCGCCTGGTATGTGGAAATCGAGGTCGTGGCCGTGCGCGCCGCCAAGCCCGTCAAGTAAGTAATGCAAGGCCGGCGTAGTTCAGTGGGCGGGGGAACCTGTTCCCTGCTGGGCGCTGCGCGCATCGAGCGCCAGGAAGTGATGGACCACGGGCTTGTCCGGCCCCTGGTGGTAGCGCAAAGCGGCGGCCTGCAGATCGGCGTCGGCCTTGGACACACGACCATGCTGGCGCAGATGCTCGGCCCAGGACTCGACCAGGAACCACTCGATCACCCGGCCCGGCTCGCCGGTGTGCTCGGCAACGCCCCAGGCATAGGCCCCATCGCGACGGCGCTCCTGTGCTACCTGCTGCATGGCCTGGAAAAAGGCGGCCAGGTCTTGATGCGCAATCCGGTACTCGATCTGGATCATGACCGGACCACGGTCGTGGGCCAGGGGTTCGGCCAGCAAAGGCTCAGGCCAGTGGTTGGACGGCTGCAGATCGGCTTCGCCGGTGGGCAGCTTGACGCGGTGGAAGACCAGGGACACCAGCACCAGGCCCACGGCTCCGATCAGCAGCGTGACCGGCAGGCCCAGCTGGCCGGCGATCAGGCCCCAGCCAAGGCTGCCCAGGGCCATGGCGCCGTTGAACACCATGAGGTAGATGGCGAGACCCCGGCCACGCACCCAGTTCGGCAACACCGCCTGGGCCACGCCGTTGAGCGTGGTCAGCGCAATGATCCAGCCCAGGCCCAGCACCAGCATCAGCGCCACGGCTGCCCACTTGGGCGGCGCCAGGGTCAACACGCCCATGACCAAGGCCGTCACCACAGAAGCCAGCAACACCAAACCGTCGGTGTCGAGTCGCTTGCGCAGCTTGGGCAGCAGCACGGCGCCCAGGATGGCACCGGCACCCACGGCGCCCAGCATCACACCGTAGAAACCGGCCGTGCCGCCCAGCATGCGGCGTGCCACCAGGGGCAGCAGGGCCCAGACCGAGCTGGCGAACAGGAAAAAGACCGCAGCGCGCAGCAGCACCACATGCAGCTCGCGGCTGGCCCGGGCATAGCGCACACCGGCCCGGAAGGCGCCAAAGAACTGCTCGTTGAGCGCCGAGGCCTCGGCCTTGGGGCGCTTCCACCAGACCAGGGCGGCGATCACGAAGACGTAGCTGAGCACATCGAGACCGTAGGCCGCGGCGGCGCCGAAGCTGGCCAGCAGCAGGCCGCCGGCGGCCGGGCCGATGGCACGGGCGATGTTGATGCCCAGGGAGTTCAGCGCCACGGCGCTCTTGAGTTCACTGCGCGGCACCAGCTCGGGCACGATGGACTGCCAGGTCGGGCCCATGAGGGCGGCGCCGATGCCGCCCACAAAGGTCAGGGCCACGAGATACTCCACGGTCAGCGTGTTCGTCTGGGCCAGCACCAGCAGCGTGCCGCTCACGGCGCCCAGCAGCACCTGCACGCCGATGAGGAAGCGACGACGGTCCAGGATGTCGGACAGCACACCGGCGGGAATGGCCAGCAGGAAGACGGGCAGCGTGGCCGCCGTCTGAATCAGCGCGACGGCCGTTGGGCTGGACGAGAGTTCCGTCACCATCCAGGCGCTGGCCACATCGCGCATGAAGCTGCCGATATTGCCCAGCACCGTGGCGGCCCACAGCACAGCAAAGACGGGGATGGCGAGCGGCGCGAAGCTGCCCGAGGTGTTGTTGGTGGTGGTTTTGTTATCCGGCACGGTGGCCTCCCAGGTCGTGCCAGGCGACGAGCAACATGCCGCCAACCAGGCCCCAGTGTTCAAAAAATGCATTGGCAGTACGCTGGCGATCGGCCTGCGGCGCTGCCCAGAAGCGGTCGGCCAGAAAGGCCGCGGCCACGGTGAAGGCTGCCAGCGCCAGGGCGCCCGCCCAGCGGTACCAGCCCGACACGATCAGCGCCGACGCGCCCAGCTGCAGCGCGATGGTTGCCACCGCGATGGGTGCGGCCGGCGCCAGGCCGAACTGGCGCATCTCGGCGACCGCGCCGCGGAAGTTGCGGGCCTTGTCCACGCCGCCTTGCAGATAGGCGGCACACAGACACAGCAGGGCCAGCGACTGCACCCAGGGTGCGGTGGCAGTGGAACGCAGCGCGTCCATGCTCAGACCGCCCAGCAGGCGCAGCCCAGGGCGCCCCAGAAGCCCTTGAGATCGGCCACGGGCAGCTTGCTGCTCCAGGCCGTGGCATGGGCGTGGCCGTGCATGTTGCAGTTGCTGGCGCAGCCGCAGTTCGCTGCCGCATTGCGCATCACGGCTTGCAGCGGTGCACCTTCCTGCACACCCCAGGCGCCATAGCCCTTGAAGGTGCGCACGGGCGACCAGTCGGGCATGGCCAGGGGCGGCGCCGATTCATCGAAGTCGGCGAAGCTGCCGGCGCCGTAGACCACCTTGCCGCCCACCACGGTGAGCAGGGCCGAGGTGTCGGCGATATCGGACTCGGGGCAGGCGAAGAAGTCGCGGTCGGGCACGATCACATCGGCCAACTGGCCCACCTGGATACGACCCTTCTTGCCCTGTTCGTTGCTGAACCAGGTCACGTTTTCGGTCCACATGCGCAGGGCCTGGTCACGGGTCAGGCAGTTGCGCTGGGGCGTGAGCTGCAGGCCGCCCACGGTCTTGCCGGTGACGAGCCAGGACAGCGAGACCCAGGGGTTGTAGCTGGCGACGCGGGTGGCGTCGGTGCCGGCGGAGACGTTCACGCCTTTTTCCAGCATGCGCTTGACCGGGGGCGTGGCTTCGGCCGCGGCGGCGCCGTAGCGCTCGACGAAGTACTCGCCCTGGTAGGCCATGCGGTGCTGCACAGCCACACCGCCGCCCAGGGCAGCAATGCGATCGATGGACTTTTCGGAAATCGTCTCGGCGTGGTCGAAGAACCAGTTCAGGCCGGCCAGGGGGATGTCTTCGTTGACCTTCTCGAACACATTGAGGGCGCGGTCGATGGTCTCGTCGTAGGTGGCGTGCATGCGCCAGGGCCAGCGGTTCTGGGCCAGGATGCGCACCACCTCTTCGAGCTCGCCTTCCATGCCGGGTGCCAGCTCGGGCTGGGGCTGGCGGAAGTCCTCGAAGTCGGCGGCCGAGAACACCAGCATCTCGCCCGCGCCGTTGTGGCGGAAGTAGTCCGTGCCCTGCTTGTACTGCGAGGTGGCGGTCCAGCGCAGAAAGTCGTCCTTCTCTTCCTTGGGCTTTTGCGTGAACAGGTTGTAGGCCAGGCGGATGGTGAGCTGGTCGGCATCGGCCAGCTCCTGGATCACGTCGTAGTCGTCGGGGTAGTTCTGCATGCCACCGCCCGCGTCGATGGCGCCGGTCACGCCCAGGCGGTTGAGTTCACGCATGAAGTGGCGCGTGGAATTGACCTGGTAGTCACGCGGCAGCTTGGGGCCCTTGGCCAGCGTGGCGTAGAGGATGGACGCATTGGGCTTGGCCAGCAGCAGGCCCGTGGGGTTGCCGGCGCTGTCGCGCAGGATCTGGCCACCGGGCGGCTCGGGCGTGTCCTTGGTGTAGCCCACGGCGCGCAGGGCGGCGGCGTTGAGCAGGGCACGGTCGTACAGGTGCAGGATGAAGACCGGGGTGTCGGGCGCCACGGCGTTCAGCTCGGCCAGCGTGGGCAGGCGCTTTTCCACGAACTGGTGCTCGGTGAAACCGCCCACCACACGCACCCATTGGGGGGCAGGCGTCACGTCCACCTGGGCCTTGAGCATGGCCATGGCATCGGCCAGGCTCTTCACACCGTCCCAGCGCAGCTCCATGTTGAAGTTCAGGCCACCGCGGATCAGGTGCAGGTGGTTGTCGATGAGCCCGGGCAGCGCACTGCGCCCGCCCAGATCGATGCGCTTGGTCTGCGGGCCGGCCAGAGGCAGGACTTCGCGGTCGCTGCCGACGGCGCTGAAGCGGCCCTGGCTCACGGCCACGGCCGTGGCCGTAGGGTTGCTGCGGTCCAGGGTGGTGAAGCGGCCGTTGAACAGGATCAGGTCGGGGGTGGTGGGCTGGGTCATGGTGTGCCTAGGGGGGTGTCAGCAACGCAAAGAAGAGAGAAAAAGGCCGAAGAGAACGCAAAAAAGAAGGCTGGGCTCGAGGACCGCAGCCGTACTTTCGTACGGCGAGGACCACAGGCGCAGGATACGGCCGCGCAGCAGGCCCCTGCCGCTTTTTTAGCCTTCGTGGGCGCCGAACATGGTCTTGGCGTAGGTGATGCCGATGCCGTAGCCACCGCCCAGCTTCTTGGCGATGCCCGTGGTCATGTCATAGGTCTCGGTGCGGGCCCAGTCGCGCTGCATTTCCAGCAGGTATTGCAGCGACGTGATGGGCTGGGCGCCGGCCTGCACCATGCGGTCCATGGCGCGGTTGTGCGCTTCGGTGGAGATATCGCCACAGGCATCGGCGATCACGAAGACTTCAAACCCCTGGTCCAGGGCCGACAGGGCCGGGCCGACGATGCACACGCTGGTCCACAGGCCGGCCAGCACGATGCGGGGCTTGCCGATCTCGTTGACCTTGTCGATCACGGCCTGGTCTTCCCAGGTGTTCATCGAGGTGCGGTCCAGCAGGGCCTGGCCGGGGAAAGGCGCAGTCACTTCCTCGAACATGGGGCCGGAGAAGCTTTTTTCCGCCACCGTGGTCAGGATGGTGGAGGCACCGAAACCTGCTGCAGCCGAAGCGACCAGAGCGGCGTTGGAGCGCAGCTGCACGGGATCGATGGAGTGCGTGGCAAAAGCCATCTGCGACTGAAAGTCGATCATGATCAGCGTGTGGTCATGGGGGTTGAGCAGCTTGGCACCGGGCTTGGCGACGGCGACGGGACGGGCGATGGAAGCGTTGGCGTTGGTCATGGTGAAACTCCGAAGTAAAAGGTGAGCGAGAGGTTGCGGGTGAAACAAGAAAACAGAATGAAAACCGTTGCTTACATGGTGGGCAGTTCACGGGGGCGCAGGTCAAAGACCAGCACCTCGGCGTCTTCGCCCCGCTCGAAACGCAGAGCCCCGGCGTTGCGGATGCGGGCGCCGTCGCCTTCGGACAGGCGCTCACCGTTCACGCTGAGGCTGCCGCGGGCCACATGCACATAGACATGGCGGTCGGTGCCCACATCGAGTTCGGCGGATTCAGCGCCATCGAACAGGCCGGCATAGACCCGGGCGTCCTGGCGCACGGCCAGGGTGCCGTCCTGGCCTTCGGGGGCGATGATCAGGCGCAGGCGGCCGCGCTTGTCGGCATCGTCCACATGGACCTGCTGATAGCGTGGAGCGGCGCCGCGTTCGGCGGGCACGATCCAGATCTGCAGAAAGTGCACCGGGTCCTGCGCCGAGTGGTTGAATTCGCTGTGCTCCACGCCGGTGCCGGCGCTCATCATCTGCACATCGCCAGGACGGATCACCGAGCCTGTGCCCATGGAGTCCTTGTGCTCCAGGGCGCCGTCGAGCACGTAGGAGAAGATTTCCATGTCGCGGTGGCCGTGGGTGCCGAAGCCCTGACCGGGGGACACATGGTCGTCATTGATGACCAGTAGATCCGAAAAGCCTTGCTGATTGGCGTCGCGGTAGTGGCCGAAGGAGAAGGTGTGGCGCGATTGGAGCCAGCCATGGTTGGCGCGACCGCGGTGGTTGGATGGGCGAACTTCAAGCATTTCTATCTCCTAAACAATCGATGGTGTTCACACTTCCTGCTGCTGGCCTATCTGCCTTCTTTGCTGCGTTCCGTGTGGCGATGAATGAAGTATCCGCGGCCTTATATGCGGTTATGCTGAAAGAAAATCCTCTCAATCATCGATAATTTCGATGATTGTTTTTTAGGCACGCCCAATATGCTCAAACTCTCTCTGGAAGCCATCGAACTGGTGGACACCATTGCACGCCACGGCTCGTTCGCCGGTGCGGCAGAGCGCCTGCACAAAGTACCGTCGACCATCTCCTATGCCGTGTCCAAGCTCGAGGAACAGCTGGGCCTGAACCTGTTTGTGCGCAACGGCCCGCGCGTCAGTCTCACGCCGGCAGGCGAGGAGCTGCTCAAGGAAGGGCGCTGGCTGCTGGCAGCCGCGCGTCAGCTCGAATCTCGGCTGCGCCAGATCGCCACGGGATTCGAGACCGAGGTGCGCCTGGTGCATGACTCGTTGATTCCCACCAGCGCCTTCGGCGCCGACATTCAGGCCTTCGAGGCGCTGAACAGCGGCACGCGTCTGCGCATCGGCAGCGAGACGCTGACCGGCACCTGGGAAGCCTTGCGCGAAGGCCGGGCCGACCTGATCGTGGCGGCAGGCGAAGGCCCTGCGGGCGGCGGCCACAAGGCCGTGGCCGTAGGCCAGCTCGATTTCGTGTTCTGCGTGACGGCCAGTCACCCGCTGGCGCGCCTGGGCCGGCCACTGGCGCGCAGCGACCTGCTGGAACACACCGCCGTGGTGGTGGGTGACGGCGCGCGCTCGCTGACCGACCGCACCGTGGGCCTGCTCACCGGCCAGCGGCGCATCACCGTGCCGAGCATGCAGGCCAAGATCGAATGCCAGGCCGCCGGGCTGGGCCACGGCTTTGTGCCGCGCGCCTGCGTGCGTGTGGAGCTGGAGACCGGAGTGCTGGTGGAACTGGCGGTGGAAGAGCCGCGTCCGCCCGAAACCTTCTGGCTGGCCTGGCGCAGCGATGCCCGTGGACGGGCCCAGCAATGGTGGCGCGAGCGCCTCAGCCGTCCACTGCTGCCGGGCATACTGCCCTATTGAAAACGGCCCTGCAACGCAAGGAGGCAGGGCCGTGGTGATGCGCGCCGACGAGGTCTGCGGCAACGGCTCAAGCCATGCCCAGTACCTCGCGAAGCTCAGGGAAGGGACTATCAGTCCAGCTTCACGCCAGCCGTCTTGATGACCTCACCCCAACGCTTGGCTTCGGTGCGTGCCAGCTGGTGGAACTGCTCGGGCGTGCCGGGCAGGGCTTCCATGCCGAAGTCGGCCATGCGCTTGACCACGTCGGGGTCCTTGAACGCTTTTTGCAGGTCTGCATTGAGGCGCTGCACGATGGCTGGCGGCAATCCCTTGGGACCCAGAATGCCCTGGAAGGCATAGACCTCGGAATCCTTGAGACCCAGCTCAGCCAGCGTAGGCACATTGGGAAGATTGGGCACGCGCTTGGCCGTGCCTATGGCCAGGGCGCGCACCTTGCCGGACTGAATCACGGGCAGGCCCGATGCCAGATCCAGGAACATGCAAGGCACCTGGCCGCCCATCACATCGGCCAGCGCGGGCGCGGCGCCCTTGTAGGGGATATGGGTCAGGCTGGTGCCGGTGCGGTTCTTGAACAGCTCCATGGCTAGATGGTGGGGCGAGCCATTGCCAGGCGAGGCATAGTTGAGCTTGCCGGGATTGGCCTTGGCATAGGCCAGGAATTCCTTGAAGTCCTTGGCTTCGAATGCGGGGTTGACCACCAGCGCCATGGGGAAGCGGCTGATGCCGCCCACATAGGTGAAATCCTTGTCGGGGCTGAAGGGAAGCTTGCTGAACAGGTGTTCGTTGAAGGCCAGGATGGCGTTGTCGGCCGACATGATGGTGTAGCCATCGGGCTTGGCCGAGGCAACGAGCTGGCCGCCGATATTGGTCGAGGCGCCGGGACGGTTGTCCACCACGATGGTCTGGTTCAGCGTCTTGCGCATGGACTCGGCCACGGTACGGGCCAGCACATCGGTGCCGCCTCCGGGTGGGTAGGGCACGACCCAGCGCACGGGGTTGGCGGGCCAGTCCTGCGCCATGGCAAAGGGGGATGCGGCAGCAGCCGAGCTGGCTGCCGCGGCAGCCAGGAATTGACGACGATCCATCGTTTGTCTCCTTGAGGGTGATGTAGGGGTTGTGGAATGATTTTTGGACCCCGCCAAGCTGCCTGCTTTTTTGAATTGATAGCAGCTTGCGCTTGTCTCTATTCGGTTTGAAGTGCTTTTGACTCCGATTCCTGTTTGGCTGGCGGCTTGAATCTCACACGCTCGACCTGATAGCCTTTTTGTCGCAGCAACTCGGGCAGGCCCATGGGCCCCACCATGTGCAGCGCGCCGACGGCAGCAAACACCGTCTTGCCCAGTTTGAGCTGATTCGCAATGCCTTGCGCCATGCCAGGATTGCGTCCTTCCATCAGGCGCGCGTATTTGAGCCGGTCACGCTCGGTCTTGATGCAGTCACACCAATCGGCATAGTTCTCCAGCGTTTCCTCATTGCCGCTGGCCCAGATGTTCGCCAGCTGTTGCAGGGTTTGGGGGGACTTGGGATCTTCGAGCTGCTCAAGCCCGTCGCGCACGCTTTCCCGGACCTCCACGGGGTCGTCGGAAAGCAGCTCCTGGAGCTGGGTCTGGACCGACTCCAGCCCCAGCACGGGCTTGTGCAGCGCCTGGGCCATGCCCGCCAGCAACAGGTCGGCGCCAAACTCGGCCATCAGCCCCTGCTTGCGCCCCAGTTGGCTAAGCAACCCCAGCAACTGGGCATCCGGGCGCTCCACGCTCAGGTGCTCGGCACAGGCCTGCTTTCGCTGCAACGCCAGCCGTGCCTCCAGATCTGCGGGCAGCGCGGGGGCGTCGGGACGGGCCTTGAAACCTTCGATCAACTGCTGCATGACCTGCGGATTGAGCAAATCCAGCTCCAGCGCCAGAAGGTCTGCGCCATACATGGAGCGCACGATGGTGCGACCGGGCAACATCCACTCCCGCTTGCCGACATGCAAGGTGCCGTACAGCCAGCTGGTGCGCTCGCCATCCTGCACGCGCCAGAGCAGACCCCTGTCCTGCATATGGGGAGCCATGGCCTGCACTTCGGCTTGTGTGGGCGGGCTGACGGGGGGCGGGCAGCCTGCTTCGGGCTCTGCCGCCATGGACAGGCCCGCATACAGTGCGAGCAACGCGGCCGGCACGGCCTTCAGGAAGGGCCCGCTGCGAGGCAGATTCAGACTTGGCATGGGCATGGCTGCTGCGTCGCGGCTTCAGTCCTCGGAGGCATTCAAGGACTGGCCCTGCGGCTCGTCATCCCTGCTGCTTCCGGGCGGCGCAATGTTCTGATCGATGGCGCCGAAGATGCTCTGGCCATCCTTGCCCTTCATCTCGATGCGGATGGTGTCGCCAAACTGCATGAACTCGGTCTTGGGCGCACCGTCCTGAATGGTTTCTATGCAGCGCTTTTCGGCGATGCAGCTATAGCCCTTGGGCCATTCCGTGCGCTTGTTCTTGCCGCTGCCGGTCTCCACACCCTTGTTGCTCACCGTGCCGCTTCCCACGATGGAGCCGGCACGTACATTGCGGGTCTTGGCGATATGGGCGATCAGCTGGCCGAAGTGAAAAGTCATCTCCTCGCCCGCATCGCACATGCCGACCTTGCGGCCGTTCCAAGTGCTCTGCAGCGTCAGATGCAGACGGCCGCTATTCCAGGCATCGCCCAACTCGTCCAGCGTCACGGCCACGGGGCTGAAAGCCGTAGCGGGCTTGCTCTGGAAGAAACCGAAGCCCTTGGCCAGTTCGGCGGGGATCAGATTGCGCAGACTCACGTCGTTGGCCAGCATGACCAGACGGATGCCGTCCAGCGCATCTCTTGCATCCGTGCCCATGGGCACATCGCCGGTGACGACGGCAATCTCGGCCTCGAAGTCAATGCCCATGGCCGTGCTGGGCACGATCACATCGTCGCAGGGGCCGATGAAATCATCGCTGCCGCCCTGGTACATCAGCGGATCGGTGTAGAAGTTGGCCGGCACCTCGGCATTGCGCGCCTTGCGCACCAGCTCCACATGGTTGATGTAGGCCGAGCCATCGGCCCACTGATAAGCTCGCGGCAGCGGGGCCATGCAGCGCCGGGGATCGAAGGGGAAGGCATGGCGGGCCTTGCCGTGATTGAGTTCGTGGGACAGATCCTGCAGCTGGGGCGCCATATAGCTCCAGTCGTCCAGCACCTGTTGCATGCGGTTGGCAATGCCGGTGGCATAGCAGGCCTGGCTCAGGTCACGCGAGACCACGACCAGTTGCCCGTCGCGCGAGCCATCCTTGTACGTTGCCAGTTTCATTCTCTGTCCCTCTGCTCAAGGCAGCGGTGCTGGCACAATGCCTGACAACGCTAGCCAAAATTACGATTGGTTAAATTGATTTAACTAAACAAAACACGATTCTATTGCAATGGAAAAGGAACGCGCAGGGATTCAGTCGGTCGAAGTGGGTTTCTCCCTCATCGAGGCGCTGGCACAGGCCAGCGGACCGCTGATGCTCAAGGATGTCGCCGCTGCCGCCGGCATGAGTGCCGCCAAGGCTCACCGCTATCTGGTGAGCTTTCAGCGCATCGGTCTGGTGGCGCAGGACGAGCGCAATTCGCGCTACGACCTGGGCCCTGCGGCGCTGAAGATCGGCCTGGCATCGCTGGCCCGCCTCGACCCGGTGCGTCTGGCGCGCGAGCGCATTCCGGCCCTGCTTGAGTCTCTTAATCACACGCTGGCCATCGCCGTCTGGGGCAACCATGGCCCGACCATCGTGCATTGGGAGGAGTCAGCGCAATCCGTCACCGCCAACCTGCGCCTGGGCGACGTCATGCCCATGCTGGCCTCGGCCACGGGTCGCTGCTTCGGCGCCTGGCTGCCGCGCGAAATGACGGCGCCGCTGCTGGAGCCCGAAATCGAACGAGCCCGCAAGGCCAGACGCCAGGATCTGCCCCAGACCGAGGAGGCCGTGGCGGACATGCTGGCCGAGGTCCGTGCGCGCGGCACGGCCCGCGTGGTCGATACCGTGCTGCCGGGCATCGTGGCCTTTTGCGTGCCGGTCTTCGACGCATCCGGCCATATCGTGCTGGGTCTGATGACCCTGGGCTCGCTGGCGACTTTCGACCCCGACTATGGTGGAGCCATAGACGCGCCGCTGCAGGCGGCTGCCCGCCAGCTCTCCAGCGATCTGGGCTGGCGCGCCGACCCCAGCCACTGAAACCCGCAATCTCCGATCCACGCTCATGGGCCGCACCCCTCAGGCAAGCCAGGCACGCAAAGCGCTGCTGCCCATCACAGGCGTGGTGCTGGCAGCCCACGGGCTGCTGCTCTGGGGCCTGCCGAATCCCAGCCCGCCGGACAGGCCTGCCGACGCCCAGATCGTGATGGAGACGCGCATGCTGCAGGCGCCCCCTCCTTCCTCGCCCCCGCCTGCCCCACCCAAACCGGCTGTGCCGCCAGCGCCCAAGCCCCGGGTTGCGCCCCGGGCGCCGGCGCCGGCTCCCATGCCCACTCCCGTGCCGGACGAGCAGGAACCTGCACCAAATCCGCCTCCAGCTCAGGAAATACAAGCGCAAGCAGCTCCTGAAACAGAAGTAGCTGCAAATACAGAGCAGCAGGCTGCTGCTTCAGAACCGGCACCAGAGCCTGCGACCGAGCCAGCCGAGGCCCATGGAGCAGACACGGCCCGCCCCATTGCGGTCACTCCCGCAGGGAGCGCGCCGCTGCCGCCTGGCTCCGTGCTGCCCGTCACCCTGCCCAACTCCGCCACGCTGGAGTTCAATGCCTCGGGTCAGGTCAAGGGTTTTCAATACTCGGCCGGCGCCCAGCTGCAGTGGCAGCATGACGGTCAGTACTACCAGGCCAGGCAGTCGATCAGCATGTTCCTGCTGGGCGAGCGCGCCCAGACCAGCGAGGGGCTGATCACGCCCAAGGGCCTTCAACCACTCAATTTCAGCGACAAGGGGCGCAAAACCCAGTCTGCAGCCTTTGACGTGGCCAGCGGCAAGGCGCACTACAGCGGCGGGCAGACCGATGCCGCCATTGGCGACGGTGTGCAGGACCGCCTCAGCGTCTTTCTGCAGCTTTCGGCCCTGATGGCTGCAGGCCCCGAAAAATACCCACCTGGCACACTGATAGAACTGACCACCAGCAGCGCACGCTCAGCGGTGCGCTGGCAGTTCCGCGTGGGTGCCAGCGAGGCGCTGGAGCTGCCCTTTGGCAGCGTCATGGCGCTGCGCCTGGACAAACTGCCCGGCAAAAGCAGCAGCGACCAGCGCGGCTCGGTCTGGCTGGCTCCTGCCATGCAATACCTGCCCGTGCGCATCAAGCTCAGCCAGGGGCAGGATGACTTTGTCGATCTGCAGCTCAAGAAATATCAGCCCGCGCCGCAATAGCCCGTAGCACCGCCTCCTGGCGTAAACCCCAGGGCGACCGCATCAAAAGCGTTCACTTACCTCCCAGCCAAGGCCTGCAACCTGCACCGGCTCGGGCTGAACGCTGTCGCAGCGCTCAAGGACTTGCCTACTACAGCTTGGGAAAACCGGTTGCCCACAACCATGTCAAATCCATGGAATACTGTGCTCAAGTGCCAAGAGCAGGCATTTCCACCTTGAAATGCGGCACCCTGTCGCCATATCCATGGCAGGCATGCTCATAACGGAAGTGAAAGGAGGAACACCATGCAAATGCTTTACGACTCTGAATCCTTTGCGGTGCTCCATCTGCGTCCCGATATGGAGGCAGACGTTCCGGCAGGCACAGCCAAGGCCGAGATCCAGCAAGCCCATCAACTGCCGCGCCACGGCTTCGAGATCGTGGACAAGCGCTCGGGCAAGGAAGTGTATCTGGACGGCTCCTGGGCCGAAATGTTCCAGAAACAGATCCTCGCCTGGCAGCAGGACGCCCCCACCGAGGAGGAGGTGGAAGAAATTCTCGACACCTACACGGGCCTGGCCCAGCAGCCGGTCATCATTCACTGAACACCTTGCAAAAAGCCACTCGAAAGAGTGGCTTTTTTGATGCCTGAATAACGCTGCAGCACCTATTAGGGAATCGTGAGCTGCTACGACTTTCTGCACAACAGCATCAACACGCTGGCAGGCAGCATGCAGCCGACAAAACCCAGCAGCCACCCTGCCGCGCCCAGCATCAGCCAGTAACCCCAGTCAATGCCCTGCCCTGCGCAGTGAATCTCGCATTGGGGGTTGTGGTCCCAGGCCATCCACATCAAAAGCCCGGCCAGCAGCAGGCCCACGCAGACGCCGATGATCAGGCAGAGCTTCCAGTGCTTTGGCATGCTGCGGGCTATGGCTGCGCCTTCTGCGGCGCACTGCTCAACCACCGGTACAGCGGCGCCACCAGCAACAGCACGGCAATCAGCCGGCAGACCTGGAAGGCCGTGACCACGGGCACGCCCAGTTGCAGCACCTTGGCGGTGATGGCCATCTCGGTAATGCCGCCCGGCGATGTGCCCAGCAGCAAGGTGACCCAGGGCAGGCCTGTGGCACCGTGCAGCAGCCAGGCGAAGCCCGCGCAAACAGCCATCAGCCCCACGGTCCCGAGCGCCACCATGCCCAGCCAGCGCGGAGCCGTGTGCAGGAATTCACGGCGAAAGCGCACCCCCAGGCTGACGCCGATCACCAACTGGGCGGCATTCATCAGCCACTGCGGCACGGCGGACAGCTCCAGGCCAGCCATGGTCAAGCCCATGGATACGGCCAGTGCACCGAGAAACCAGGGGTTGGCGCGCCTGAGCTTGAGCATCAGCAGTGCCCCCGTGCCAGTGGCCAGCGCCAGCCAGGCAAAGCCCGGCCATTGCACATTGCGCACGCTGGGCAGCGTCAGGCTGGGGTCTCCCTGCAGCCCCGCCCATTGCAGGGCAAAAGGAATGCTCACCGTGACTATCACCAGCCGCAGGCTGTGCGCCGCTGCCACCAGATCGGTACGTGCATGCTCGCGCTCTGCCAGCAGCGTCATCTCCGAAGCGGCGCCTATCGCGCCCGAGAAATAGGTCGTGGCGCGCAAGCGCTCTTCGTCCATGCCCCGTTGCCCCAGCATGGAGGCTGCCTGCACGCGATACAGCCAGCGCCCGAAGCCCCAACCCAGCAGCAAGGCCCAGGCAATGGCCAGCGCAATCGCCCACCACAGGCCGGCCACCAGCTCGGTCACTGCAGGCGTGAAATACAGGCCCAGCGCACCGCCTATCGTCCACTGCCCCAGATCGCGCAGCCTGGCCCAGCTTTGGGTGGGCGCTCCACCAATCGATAGCAGGGAGATGGAAATCAGCGGCCCCAGCATCCACGGCAGCGGCGTATGCAGCATCAGACAGAGCTGGGCAGCCAGCCAGGCCAGCAGCAGAGTGGCGGCCACACGGGCCAGAAACGCGGGGGGAAGCAATACGGACATGTGCACGGGAATCCGGCAAGGCACGACAATGGACGCGCGACAGGGGCAATGCCCCGCAGTATCGCGGCAAAACTCGGTGGGCAAAGCCGGTACGAAATCTACAGCTACGAAGCCATGCCCCGTCTTAGACGAATGCAATCAGCTCATATGTGGACTTTCATTTCTGCGGCGCAGCCGCGCCAGCGTCTCAATCCTTTGGCCCTGACGGCTCTTGCCGGCGCCCTGCTGCTGGGCGGCTGCGCCCATCAAAGCGCTCAGCGAACCAGCGATGCCGAATGGCAGCAGACACTGGGCCAGTGGGCCGGAACACCGGTCATCCTGCTCGGCGAGCAGCATGACCAGATCGCCCATCACCAGTGGGAAGCCGCTACCGTGCGCCACCTGGCAGCGCAAGGCAGGCTGGCGGCCCTGGTGGTCGAGATGGCACCCGAGGGCGGGAGCACCCGGAGTCTGCTGGCATCGGCCAGCGACGAGGAGGTGAAGGCCGCGCTGCAATGGGCCCAGGGCGGCGGCCCGGGCGGCTGGCCCTGGCAGGACTATGGTCCGGTGGTGATGGCTGCCGTGAAAGCCGGCGTGCCCGTGCTCGGCGGCAATCTGCCGCGCACCCGGATGAAGCAGGCCATGGGCGAGTCCCGCTACGACGCACACCTGCCGGCCACAGGCTGGCAGCTGCAACTCGACGCCATCAAGGATGGCCACTGCGGCCTGCTGCCCGAATCGCAGTTCGCGCCCATGGCCCGCATTCAGCTGGCCCGCGACGAAGCCATGGCCAGGGTGACGAAAACAGCGGTGCGCGAACTGGGCCAGCCTGGCAAAAGCGTGCTGCTGGTGGCGGGCCGTGGCCATGTGCGCAGCGATATCGGCGTGCCGACCTGGCTGCCTGCCGAATTCAAGCAAAAAGTGGCGATAGCCCAGTCAGACAAAGCGCAGACTGCTCTCTCGATGAAAGCAGACAAGCAGCTGACGCTGGAAGGCAATGCCTCCGAGGATCAATGCCAGCAACTGCGCGATCAGTGGAAAAACAGGCCCGCGCCCAAGCCCTGACAGGCTGCTGTCGGGCCGTTGGTCCTCAGTCCGCAGTCTCGACAGCCACCAGCTGCTGACCCTCGCGGGTCTTTTCCAGCAGGCGCGTGAAGTCCTCGGCCGGCAAGGGCCGGCTGCAGAAATAGCCCTGAAAGTAGTCACAGCCTTTTTGCTGCAGGAAGTTCAGCTGCTCCTGGGTTTCCACGCCTTCGGCCAGAACCTTCAGGCCCATGGCATGGCCCAGGGCAATGACCGAGCTGCTGATGGTCATATCGTCCGCGCTGTGCGGAATGTCGCGGATAAAGCCCTGATCGATCTTGAGCAGATCGAGCGGGAAGCGCTTGAGGTGCGCCAGCGACGAATAGCCGGTGCCAAAGTCATCAATGGCCAGGCGAAGGCCCAGCTCGCGCAGGCGGTTGAGCACGGCCAGTGCTTCCTCGGGCTTTTCGGCCAGTGCGCTTTCGGTGATTTCCAGCTCCAGCAGGCTGGCCGGAAAACCCGACTTGTTGAGCGCATCGGCCGTGGCACCGGCAATATCGGTCAGCAAAAACTGATGCAGCGAGACATTGACCGCAATCGTCAGATCGGGCAGGCCTGCGGCACGCCATTGCTGGCCCTGACGACAGGCCTCGCCCAGCACCCACAGGCCCAGCGGACCGATGACGCCCGAGCTTTCAGCCACGGGAATGAAGCGGGCAGGAGAGATAAGGCCGTCCACGGGGTCCTGCCAGCGCACCAGGGCTTCCGCCCCCATCAGCCGTCCAGTCGCCAGATCGATCTGCGGCTGGTAGTGCAAACGCATATGACCGAGGTCCAGCGCGCGGCGCAGACGCGCCTCCATGGCCAGGCGCTCGCGGGCGGCCTGGGTCATGTTTTCATGGAAGAAGCACCAGGCATTGGAGCCCCTGGCCTTGGCCCCATACACCGCCGCATGGGCACCCTGCAGCAGATCACCGGCCGTCAGCGCATGCTCGGGGTACAGACAGATGCCAGCACTGACACTCACCACCACGGACAGCCCGTCCGGCGTGGTCCAGGGCTGGCCGGCAGCGGCCATCAGGCGCTCGGCTACGTCCACCGCGCTGTCACGGCCGCATATGGATTGGGCCACCACGCAGATTTCATCGCCCGCCAGGCGGCCAATGATGTCGCCGTGGCGCAAAGCGCCCTGCATCTGCACTGCCACATGCCTGAGCACCTCGTCGCCGATGGAGTGGCCATAGCTGTCGTTCACGTCCTTGAAGCGGTCGATATTGAACAGCAGAACGGCCATGCGGAGCTTGTTGCTCTGGCTCAGCGCCACCGTCTCGCCCAGCATGCGCGTGAACTGCGCGCGGTTCGGCAGACCGGTCAAGGTGTCGCGATGGGCCAGGAACTCCAGTTGCTGCTCGCGTGCCTTCTCGGCCGAGATGTCGGTGAACATGCAGACGTAATGCGTAACCTTGTCGTTCGCGTCCTTGACCGCGCTCAGCGACATGCGCTCGGGAAAGACCTCTCCGTTCTTGCGCCTGTTCCAGATTTCCCCCTGCCAGTGGCCGGTGGCATGCATGCTGGCCCACATGGCATCGTAGAAGGCCTTGTCATGCCGGCCAGACTTGAACATGCGCGGCGTCTTGCCCAGCATTTCGGCCTCGGAGAAGCCCAGCAGCCGCGTGAAAGCATGGTTGACCGAGAGAATGCGGCTGTTTGCATCAGTCACCACCACACCCTCGATGGTGTTGTCCACCACGGTGGAAGCCAGGCGGCTGCGCTCATCGGCTTCGCGACTCGCGGTCTGATCGGAGAGCAGGCCCGAGATACGTATCAGACGTCCGCTCGCGTCCCTGTATGCCTGACCGCGTGCGCGGAACCAGCGGTACAGACCGTCGAAGCACAGCAGACGCGCCGTCAGCACCAGCATGCTGCCCTGCTCTAGCGCCTGCTCGGCCTGGGCGCGCGTCGTTGCCGCATCTTCGGGATGCAGGCGCTGATGGAAATCGAATTCGCGGGCCAGATCCTGACCCTGGTAGCGCAGCAGGGCGCTCATGCCCGTGGAGAAGTTGAGCCGCTGCTCCAGCGCATCCCATTCCCACACACCATTGCCGCTGCCTTCCAGCGCCAGACGCAGCATGGTCTCGCTGCGCATCATGGCATTGCGCGCGCTCACCATCTCGCTCAGGTCCTGCAGCACGCAGACCAGGGCTACCGGCCCTCCCACCCCCGACGCCGCCACGCGGCTGGTGGTGCACAGCACGGGCGTGACCTTGCCGGTTTCGACATGCACGCACTGGCGCAGCACCTGAAAGTAGTCGGTGCTGCCGTCGAGCAGGCGCTGCAGCTGCAGAACCACCTCGTCCCGGTCGTGGACCGGCACCAGCACCCGAAAATCCTGGCCGCGCAGCGATTCCACGCTGCGGCCCAGCCAACCGGCCAGTTTGGCATTGGCCCAGACAATCTCGGCCCCGCCCACATGCACGCGAGCCATGCCAGCCGGTGCGTGGCGCACCACCAGCTCCAGCTCCTGTGCAGTCTCCCGGCCACGCTGGTCGGCACGCGTCTTGCGTTGCATGAACCAGAGTGCGACCAGCGCGGTCGCCAGCAGCCAAACAATGAACAGGCCAATCTGCCAACGCAGCGACTGTCGATTCAGCGATACATCAAAATAGTTGAGCACACCTGCCTGGGCCCCCAACCACAGCATCCCAGCACACAGATAGAGGGCGACAATCACCCCGGGTGTGAGCGCAGAATGCCCCTCCTCGCTTTTCATGAATTTCCTTTGTCCGCAGGGTCCTCGCCTTGCTGCGACAATTGCCCAGCTATGACCCAAGCCTATATTTTGACTTTATCCTGCCCAGACCGACTGGGCCTGGTGCATGCCGTTTCCGGATTCTTGCTTGAGCAAGGCGGCAATATTGAAGAAGCAGCGCAGTACAACGACCCGGTAACCGGCCTGTTCTTCATGCGCGTGCAGTTTGCCTGTGATGGCAAAGACGCCGCCTCGCTGAAGGCATCCGTTGCCGAATTAGCTGATCAATATCAAATGCAGTGGAGTTTGCACTCCAAGGCCGAGCGCATCAAGACCGTCATCATGGTCAGCAAGGAAGGCCACTGCCTCAACGATCTGCTGTTCCGCTGGAAGTCGGGTCTGCTGCCCATCGAGATCAAGGCCATCATCAGCAACCACCGCGAGTTCTATCAACTGGCGGCCAGCTACAACATTCCCTTCCACCACATTCCCGTGACTGCCGCGACCAAGGCCCAGGCCGAAGAGCGCCAGTACGAGATCATCGAGGAAGAAGGTGCCGAGCTGGTGGTGCTGGCCCGCTACATGCAGGTGCTGTCCAACGATCTGTGCAAAAAGCTGGCCGGTCGCGCCATCAATATCCACCACAGCTTCCTGCCCAGCTTCAAGGGTGCCAAGCCTTACTACCAGGCGCATGATCGCGGCGTGAAGCTGATCGGTGCCACCGCCCACTATGTGACGGCCGACCTCGACGAAGGCCCGATCATCGAACAGGACGTGGCACGCGCCGACCACACCGACACCGTGGAAGACCTGACGGCCCGCGGCCGCGACACCGAGAGCCAGGTGCTGGCCCGTGCCGTGAAATGGCATAGCGAACGACGCGTCATTCTCAACGGTCACAAGACCGTGGTGTTCCGCTAAATCCCTGGGCTTGGGATTGACCATATGACCCGCAGCCCCGGCTCCTTGAACAGCATTACGGCCAGGCGGATTCCGCCAATACAGTGCCTGCTCACTTTCGAGGCGCTGGCGCGGCTGCGTTCGGTCACCTTGACGGCGGAGGAGCTGTGCGTCACGCCCAGCGCCGTCAGCCACCGGGTCAAGCAGCTGGAGCAGATTCTGGGCGCGCGGCTGTTCGGCCGCACGGATTTCTCGCTGACCACGGACGGCAGCTCCTATCTGGCCCATGTTCGCGAAGGCCTGGGCGCCTTGCAGCGCTTTCCCGGAGCATCGGCCTCGCCCGGACGCAGACGCCTGAAACTGGCCGTCACTCCCACGTTTGCGCGCGTGATCCTGATTCCGCGCCTGCGCCAGTTCACCGAGGCCTATCCCGAAATCGACATCGCGCTGCAGGTTTCGATTCCGCTGCTGGATGTGATCGGTGAGGACGCCGACCTGATGGTGCGCTTCGGCGCCGGCCACTATGCCGACGTGGAGCATATCGAGCTGGCCCGCGATACCGTCACACCGCTGGCCTCGCCCAGCTTCATCCGCGAGCACGGACCGTTCGAGCGCCCGGACGACCTGGAAGGCATGCCGCTGCTGCGCAGCCCGCTGGAGCCCTGGCGCACCTGGTTCGCCGCGACTGGCCTCGACATGGCCGAACCCAACGAAGGCTCCCAGTTCAACGACATCGGCCTGATGTGCGACGCCGCATCGGCCAGCATGGGGGTTGCCCTGGTACGCCACAAGCTCGGTGCCCCCTGGCTGGAAAACGGCACACTGGTGCGCCTGTTCGATGTCGATGCTCCCAGCCCCCACGCACACTATCTGTGCTGGAAGACCGGCATCATGGATCGCTGGGAATGCGCAGCCTTCGCAGAGTGGCTGCGCAAGGCCATGGGCTGAGCGGTACCCTGTCGGCTTCGCTGCGGCGCAGCCCGTTGCACGGGCCGCGCGATGGATAACGAAGATGGAGCACCCACGGCATGAACCTGCAGCCCAGGCTGTACCCCGGCCTTGACCAGAACCAGGCACTCAACAGCGAAGTGTCCTCGCTGCTCATCCGCGCCCTGGCCGGCACAGGCAAGACGACCACGCTGGCCATCAAGGCCGTCGACCTGATCCGCACCCAGGACGCGCGCAACCTGCTGATGCTGGCCTACTCCGAGGCCGGTATCAAGGCCATTCAGGCGCGCCTGGACCGGCTCACCGCCGAACGCCTCGAGGGCCTGCACCTGCTCACTCTGGAGCAGTTTTGCGCCCGGGTGCTCGAAGAGCAGGGCGACCCCGTGCTCATGCTCTCCTCTGCCCTTGAGAAGAACCTGCTCATCCAGCAGGCGCATCAGGCGTTGTCGCAAGAGGCCGAACGGCATGCCGAGCTTGACGTCCCCGAGATGTCCGACTATTTCGCACGCCCGCTGGACATCAGCGCCTTCCTTGCCTTCGAGGCCCAGGCCAAGCAGCGCATGCTGGAACTCGACATCGACGCCAGCGGCCTCGGAGCGCTGGCATATTGCCGCGACAACGCTCTGGACTACGGCCTGTACCGGCTGCTGCGCAGCTATGAGCGGCTGCGCGCGGGCCCCACCCAGGAGCCGCTGTTCTATGCGCCCGGCGACTGCACCTACGCGCTGGCCTGCCAGCTGGCCGCACTGGACTTCGATGCCGACTTTGCGCTGCTGCAGGGCCGCTTCGAAGCGGTGCTGTTCGACGAACTGCAGGACCTGGACGAGGCCGCGCTGCTGGTGCTGCGCCATCTGGCACGCGGCAACGGCCGCTTCATCGGTGTCGGCGACTTCAACCAGCACATTCTGCCGGGCGCTTCCTCCATCTTTGGCGACAGCGCCCAGCGCATACTGCAGGAGCTGCCCGCAGGCACCGGCCAGGCCACGCTCAACACAACCTATCGCTTCGGCCCCGTCATCTGCCAGGAACTGAACCGGCTCTTCGGCGTGGAGTTCGAGGCCCATTACCGCAACGCCTCGGCCTGGTTCGAACATCGCCGTGGCGATGATGAGGGCTGCGCCCGGCAGTTGCTGGACATCCATGCCGCCGTGGGCCGTCTGCCCCGCAGACCGCAGGACCCGCCCGCCGTGCTGCGCGTCATCCTGCGCTCGCCCGAAGATTCGATACGGCTTGAGTGGCTGTTCGCCCACGAAGGCGTGCACTATGCCTGCAAAGGCATGCAGCGTTTCTACCAGCGCCGAGAAATCGCCCTGGTGCTGGCCATGCTGTGGGCCATGCCTGGCTGCAGCGGTGCTGCCCGGCTCTCGCAAGGCATTCTGAACAGCGCCGCCGAAGGCCTGATGCGCTATGTGCGCCATGCCAGCCCACCCGACCGGGATCTGCTGGCCAACGGCCTGTTCGACATGAGCGCATTGGGCGAAGCCCCGCCGGAGTCCGACACCCTGCGCATCGCTGCCGAACTGATGGGGCGGCAAAGCGCCATGCGCCGTTTCCTTGCCGTCCAGATCGCACCGGACTCTGCCGCCGCCCACTTGCTGGCACTGCCCGCCGAGCAGTGCGCCGATGCTGGACAGCTGTGCCGGCATCCGCTGCTGCAGCAGTTCTTTGCCCAGGCGCCCATCAGCCAGGACGAGCTGCGCCAATGCCTGGCCAGCCTGCAAGCGCTGTCGCGGATCTGTGCCGGGCTTTCCGTCGATGAATTCCTGGGCCGTCTCAGCCTCATGGTCCAGTCGAGCATTGCGCAGCATCAGCGCCAGGAAAAACCCAGCCTGCAACTGCTCACGGTGGAGCGCAGCAAAGGCCATGAATACGAATATGTGGCCGTGCCCTTCGTCCATGCCAGGCATTTCTCCTCAGATGCGAACGACCCGCAGCGCAATCTGCTCTATGTCGCCATGACCCGCGCCAGCAAGCGGCTGTGGGTGCTGGAAAGCAGCTGACGACGCAAGGCCAGGGGCTGATGCAGGTCAAGCCTGCATCCCGCACGCGAGTCAAAACTGTGTAACGTCGCTGCGCGCAGACATTGCCGCAGTTGCCCTCTATCGCCGGTCCGCTCCCCCTCCCACCATGGGCTCACAACAACGAGGAGGAGACCTATGCCAACCCCAATGCGCTGCGCCTGGCTTCTGGCCGCCGGCATTGCCGCCCTGCCCCTGCATGCGCAGGACGGCCCCGTCACCATAGGTGCCAGCCTGCCGCTGTCCGGTGCGCAGGCCGAGGCCGGCAAGGAAGGGCTGAGCATCATGCAGGCCCAGGTGGAGGCGTTCAACAAGCTGGGCGGGCTGGGGGGCAAGCCTCTGACACTCAGGGTGCTGGACGATGGCTACGAGCCGCAGCGCGCCGCCGGCAATGCACGCCAGCTGATCCAGGAAGGGGCCGTGGCCCTGCTCAACTGCTGGGGAACGGCCAGCTGCTCCGCCATGCAGCCCGAGATACAGCAGGGCCAGACCGCCCTTGTGGGCGTGATTGCCGGAGCCGGCAGCATGCGCCAGCAGCCAAGCCGATTCGTCTACCCGCTGCGCGCCAGCACCCAGGCCGAAATTGCGGCCATGTTGCAGCAAATGCAGACCTTAGGCCTGCGACGAGTCGCCATCGTTCATCAGAACGACGGCTTCGGCAAAGACAGTCTGCAGATTGCCCTGGCCGCCTTTGCAGCCAGGGACCTCAAACCCGCCATCACGCTGGCCGTGGAGGCATCGGGCGCCAATAGCCCGGAGCTGGCCAGGCAGCTGGCCGCCCAGTCCGATCTCCAGGGCGTCATCGTGCTGGCAGGCGCTCCGGCCACCATAGGCCTGATCACCATGGCCAGGCAGGCCCATGTCACCGCACCGTTCTACAACCTGGCCGCCCAGGCCAATCGCGCCGTGGTGCAGGGGCTGGGGTCGTCTACGCGCGGCATCGCCTTCACCACCCTGGTGCCCAGCCCCTGGAAGGGCGCGATCCCGGCCATCAAGGACTACCAGCAACTCGTCAGCCAGCCGGGCATGCCGCCAGCCTCGTACCTGGGGCTGGAAGTCTTTCTCAACACCCGCACCCTGCTCGATGCGCTGCGCAAGGCCACGCCCTCCAATCAGCGTGCGAGCCTGACTGCCGCACTCGACGCCATGGGGGAGATTCGTTATGGCGCCATGCACCTGCGCTTCACGCCGCCACGCAGCGGCTCCAGCTATGTCGGGTTGACCATGATCGACGCAGGCGGTCATTTCAGAGAATAAATCGACTCAATCGCTTATCCACAAAGCGGTTGATGCTCTCATTTCAAAAGCCTTCATGACCGTCATCGCAAAGCATTTCAAGCAGCTTTGCAATAAAGCTCACACCAAGGCGCGGGCGCATCCCCTACATTTGCAGGCATGACGTCCGCCAGCACATTCACCGATCTCGTCGCCACCTCCAGCACGGCGGCCAACGCAGCGCATCACCTGCCCGAGCCGTCCGAGCGGGCCAGGCGCCAGGCAGAGGTGCTGGCGGCACTGCGCCCCCATGTGCCGGCGCATGCCCTGCTCTATCAGAGCGAAGACACCACACCCTATGAATGCGACGGGCTGACGGCCTACCGCCAGCGCCCGCTGCTGGTCTGCCTGCCCGAGACTTATGCACAGGTGCAGGCCGTACTCAAGGCCTGCCATGCCATAGCGGCCCCCGTCATTGCGCGCGGCGCGGGCACCGGGCTTTCAGGCGGCGCCATGCCCCACCCCATGGGCGTGACGCTGTCGCTGGCCAAGTTCAACAAAATCCTCGGCGTCGATGCCTACAGCCGCACGGCCCTGGTTCAATGCGGCGTGCGCAACCTTGCCATCAGCGAAGCCGCTGCACCCTACGGTCTGTACTATGCGCCCGACCCCAGCAGCCAGATCGCCTGCACCATCGGTGGCAATGTGGCCGAGAACTCGGGCGGCGTGCACTGCCTCAAATACGGACTGACGGTGCACAACGTGCTCAAGGTCAAGGGCTTCAGCATCGAAGGCGAGCCCGTCGAATTCGGCTCGGATGCACTCGATACCCCAGGTCTGGACTTGCTGGCCGTCATGATAGGCAGCGAAGGCATGCTGGCCGTGGTGACCGAGGTCACGGTCAAACTCGTTCCCAAGCCCCAGCTGGCGCGCTGCATCATGGCCAGCTTCGACGATGTACGCAAAGCCGGCGACGCAGTGGCCGCGGTGATCGCAGCCGGCATCATTCCGGCCGGGCTGGAAATGATGGACAAGCCCATGACGGCCGCCGTGGAAGACTTTGTGCGTGCCGGCTATGACCTCACCGCGGAAGCCATCTTGCTGTGCGAGAGCGACGGCACGCCCGAGGAGGTGGAAGAAGAGATCGCCCGCATGAGCGAAGTGCTGCGCCACGCCGGAGCCACGGCCATCACCGTGAGCGAGAGCGAGGAAGAGCGCCTGCGCTTCTGGAGCGGGCGCAAGAATGCCTTTCCCGCCAGCGGTCGCATCAGCCCCGACTACATGTGCATGGACTCCACCATTCCACGCAAGCGCCTTGCCGACATCCTGCTCGCGATTCAGGAGATGGAGAAGAAGTACCAGCTGCGCTGCGCCAATGTGTTCCACGCTGGCGACGGCAATCTGCACCCCTTGATCCTGTTCGATGCCAACAACCCCGACGAGCTGCACCGCTGCGAGCTGTTCGGCGCCGACATCCTGGAAACCAGCGTGGCCATGGGCGGCACGGTGACGGGCGAGCATGGTGTCGGAGTGGAAAAGCTCAACAGCATGTGCACCCAGTTCACCACAGCCGAGAACGCCCAGATGTTTGCGCTCAAGGCGGCGTTTGATCCGCAGTCCCTGCTCAACCCCGGCAAGGTGATTCCCACGCTCAACCGCTGCGCAGAGTACGGCAAGATGCTGGTGCGCGGCGGCCAGATCGCCCATCCCGACCTGTCGCGATTCTGAGGTCCGGCCATGGCAAGATCACGGCTGCTGAATGCATTTGTGGAGCCGTTCGATGATCTCTTCCATCGGTAAGACGCTGGTCCTGCTGCTGGCCCCGGTACTGCTGACGCTGGCTGCGTCCCAGCCCGCACAGGCGCGTGGCTACACCTCCACCGGCAAATGCGGCATCTATCCGCGTCTGTCCATCACCAGCCCCGCCGGCACCTGCGTGGGGCTGATTGCCGACGAGGCCCACGGCTTGCGCTTTCCGCGCCGCGTGCTGGAGATTGCGCCTGGCCGCATCTGGGTGCTGGACATGGGCAACTGGATGCCCCATGTGGGCCAGCTGATCGAGCTTCGGTTGCCTCCTGACGCGGCCACTGCCGCCAATGCCAACACCACGGCCAAGGCGGTGGAAGCCCGGGTTCTGATGAGCAAGCTCAACTACCCTTCGGGCATGGTGCGCGGGCCGGACGGCAAGGTCTATATCGGCGAGGCCGACAAGATATGGCGCGCTGCGGTGCCCGCACTCGGCCAGGCACCTCAGCCCGAGATGCTGGCCAGCGGCTTGCCGGCCGACGGCGCCCATTTGCTCAAGGAACTGGCGTTTGCGCCGGACGGCAGCCTCTACGTGAACATGGGCTCGGCCACCGACGCCTGCCGCGGTGAAGACCAGAAACAACCCATGCCCTGCCCCGAGCGCAGCGCGGCCATGCCGCGCGCTGCCGTCTGGCGCATGGTGCTGCAACCTGGCCCGCAGAGCGTCAAGGAATTCAAGCCCTTTGCCAGCGGCCTGCGCAATTCCATGGCGCTGGCCGTGTTGCCTGATGGCCCGGCGGCGGGCACGATCTGGCAGGGCGAGAACAATATCGACTACCGCGATCCCAAGCAGCCGCCCGAGGAGCTCAACCTGCTGCGCGCCGGTGCCGACTATGGCTGGCCTTATTGCATAGGCGCACGCCAGAACGCGCAAGGCTATGAAAAGCGCTTCGACTGCAGCAAGACCGAGGCACCGCATATGCTCTGGCCCGCCCATGTGGCTCCGCTGCAAATGCTGGCGACACCGATTGGCAGTGCCTTTGGCGGGCAATTGCTGGTGGCCTGGCACGGACAGCGGGCCGAGGGCCAGCGCCTCGTGGGATTTGCACGCGACAGCAAGGGCCGCCCCTCGGGCCAGCCCATTCAGTGGCTGAGCAACTGGGATGCCAAGCCCGGTCTGCGCCCCGGCGGCCGTCCCACGGGCATGGGCATCGACCATGCGGGCCGGCTGCTGGTGGTGGAGGACTTCAATCGCAGCTTGCTGGTGCTGATGAGTGAAGCAGGCATGGCGCCAAGGCCCAAGTAACCCAGGCAGGCGCTCAGCTCGTCAGATCGCGCCCGCGCGCCAGAAACCGGGCGTACTCATCGCCTGGAACGAACAGGCCGCCCGTGGTCCAGACAATATGTGTGGCGTTCGCCATATGCGCCTGCAGCTTCTGGCGCTGCAGATAGTCCTGACCCGCAGCACTTTCCAGCAGGGCGCGCGGACCGCTAAAGCCCGCTGCGGCCGATGGCTCGATCTGCAGCCCCTCGCTGTCCTGCAACAGGTACAGATGGCGAAACAGGGTCTCGTCCGCCACCGTGAAGACGCCGCCGAGAAAGCCACGCACCACGTCGGCAGCCAGCTCCGACGCACACGGCACGGCCAGACCGTCGGCCTCGGTCCGGTTGTTCAGGCCCAGCGCATAGACCGACGGATGGGCGCCCAGACCCGGCAGGGCTGCAGCACCGGCCAGCATCTCCACCATGAAGCAGGGCGACTGCACGGGTTCGGCAAAAAAGCAATGCACATGCGGTCCGAACGCCTGCTGCAGACCCAGTGCCACGCCGCCGGGCGCGCCTCCCACGCCGCAGGGAAGGTAGACAAACAAGGGATGCGTCTCGTCCACGGCAAGCCGGTGCTGTGCAAGCTGCTCGACCAGGTATGGAGCCGCCGCCGCGTAGCCCAGCAGCAGCGAGAGCGAATGCTCGTCATCCACAAAGTGACAGTGAGGGTCCCGGTCGGCCAGCGCGCGGCCCGCAGCCACGGCCTGGGCATAGTCGCCGGCATGCTCCACCACCTGCACGCCACGCGCGCGCAGACGCTGCTTTTTCCACTCCTTGGCATCGGCTGACATATGGACCACTGCCTTGAAGCCCAGGGCCGAGGCCATGACGCCGATCGACAGGCCCAGATTGCCCGTGGAGCCTACCGCCACCTGGTAACTGGCAAACACCGCACGCGCGGCATCGGAGGCCAGTTGCAGATAGTCGCCATCGGCCAGCAGGCCGTGCTGCAAAGCAATCTGCTCTGCGTACTCCAGCACCTCGTGCACGCCACCGCGCGCCTTGATGGAGCCGGCCACCGGCAGGCTGTGATCGGCCTTGAGCCAGAGTCGGCCCATCTGCTCGGGCAGCTGCAAGGCCTGCTGCATCTGCGGCACGGGTTGCAGCGTCGATTCAATGCGCCCGCCAGTCCCCTCCAGCTCGGGGAAGAGCCGCGCCAGCAAAGGCGCAAAGCGCTCGAAGCGCTCTACGGCCTGCTGAACCTGGGCCGCGTCTATGACCTGCGAGGAGTGTTCTGCACCGCTGCGCCCGGCCCACAGTGCGGGCCGGGCATGGCGCAGATCTTCAACCAGGTCGTGCAGCACGGGAAAAGTCATGGCAGGCATCCATCGTCATACAAGACAGCCATATTAGGGCCAATGGAGCATGCCAGACCGGATGGCAGTTACGCCTCTCCCATGGCTGGGTCGCTGACCGTGTGCTGACCGGTTTCCACACGGCCCGCAAAGCGCCGGTAGTACGCCGGATCGCTATCGCAGGTCACGGTGAAGTCATACCACTGGCCGCTGGCCTTCAGCTCCCAGTGCCTCTCGGCACTGGCGGCGGCGCCAACTTCCACCGTCCACGGGCCGTCGCTGCGGTAGGCCATGGGCGTGATGGTGAACACCGCAGCCTGCGCGCCCTTGTTCATCAGATCCACATAGACATTGCCGTTGGCGATGTCGTAGCAGACCCGCACCTCGGGGGCAGCCTGCACACTGCCCAGGCGATTCAGGTCGCCCTTGAAGTGGCGATGGAATCCGTTGGGGCCCAGCACCCAGAGGTCGTACTTGCCGAAGTTGTCGCGCACGGCATCCCAGGTATCGGACAGCGTCTTGCCCGCTTCCACCATGTAGCGGCGCGGCGTGCGGTCCAGCTTGTAGCGGTCATAGACATGGAAGACGGCGGCCTGCGTGCCGGTGTTGGCAAACACCAGCTCCACCGGGCCGTTGCTCTGGCAGCGCGCACTGGTATGCAGTTCGTAGGGCAAGGCCCGCGAGGGACGTGTACCGCCTGCCTGCAAAGGCAGCTGCATATCGCGCGGCACGGGCACGGCGGGCAGCTTTTGCTGGTCGGCACGCAGCTTGTCGGCGACATCGCGGGTGGAGCGACCGGCCAGCACGGGCAGGGTCTCGTTGTTCGGCGTCTTGAAGTTGAAGCTGCTCAGAAGGTCGCCGCAAACCGCCCGGCGGTACGGGCTGATATTGGGCTCCTTCACGCCAAAGCGGGCCTCTAGAAAGCGCAGTACCGAGGTATGGTCGAACACCTGCGAATTGACCCAGCCGCCACGGCTCCAGGGCGAGATCACATACAGCGGAACGCGCGGCCCGGGGCCATAGACACGACCATCGGGGGCGGGCTGGCTACTGCTGCCGGCTGGTGCGCCATGCGTGAAGTATTCGGCCTGCAGGTCAGCCTCCGGCAGCGTGGTCTTGCCTGCGTAGGTCTTGTCGGCGTTCTGCGATGGTGCCGAGGGCGAAGGCATATGGTCGAAGTAGCCATCGTTCTCATCGAAGTTGACCAGCAGCACGGTCTTGCTCCAGACCTCGGGATTGGCCGTCAGCGCGTCCAGCACCTCCTGCAGAAACCAGGCGCCCTGCACCGGGCTGGATGGGCCGGGGTGCTCGCAATAGATGGACGGTGCGTTGACCCAGGACACCTGGGGCAGCTTGCCTTCGCGGATATCGCGCTTGAAGGCGTCCAGGTATTCCTCTGGCTTGTTGCCGGGCAAGGTGTTGGCCACGCCTTTGTACAGCGGGTTGGCCGCGTCGTCGCTGGCCGCATCATAGGCATGGTAGGGCAAGGCCTGGCCGGTGCTGGTATACGGCGCATTGGGCGCGCCGCCGCTGGAGACAGGAAAGCCCGAAGCCAGATTGGCGCGCCGAAAGCTCTGGAACGCGCCCAGCATGTTGTCGCCCCACTCGTCAGGCATGTTCTGGTAGCTGATCCAGCTCACTCCGGCTTCCTGCAGCCGCTCCGCATAGGTCTTCCATGTATAGCCGGTCGTGGCATCGCTGGACACGCCATTGATGGCATCCCACTCGTTATTCACGAAAGCCACGTTCTGGGGCATGGCACCGTTGGTACCCGTCATGTGGAATGAACGGTTGGCGTCGGTGCCGGTATGCATGGCGCAGTGGTAGGCATCGCAGATCGTGAAGGCATTGGCCAGCGCGAACTGATAGGGCAGCTCCTGCTCCTTGAAATAGCCCATGGAGGTGTCCGTCTTGGCCACGGGCCAGCGCGACATGCGGCCGTTGTCCCAGGCCTGCTGACTGTCCAGCCAGGAATGGGGGGTGCCGGAAACGCGCTGCGCATTGTTGGCCGTGCCGTCCAGGTGATAGGGCGTGATCACCGTGCCGTTGGATCGCTCCTGCTGCCAGACCTTGCGGCCGTTGGGAACGGGAATGGTCATGCGGTCGCCAAAGCCGCGCACCCCCTTGAGTGTGCCGAAGTACTGATCGAAGGAGCGGTTTTCCTGCATCAGGATCACCACATGCTGCACGTCCATGACCGTGCCCGTGACATTGTTGGCCGGAATGGCCAGCGCACGGCGGATGCTGGGAGGAAAGGCGGCCAGTGCGGCAGCGGAAAAGGCGGCGTTCTTGCCGGCCTGCAAAAGATTGCGTCGCGAAATCATGGTGAAGCCTTGTCTGTCACCGCGCTCAGGGAGCACAGCGCATCTCCGGCTTGGCCGGCTCGGTGGGGTTCGTGGGGTTCGTGGGATTGGTCGGGGTCGTGGGAGCAGGCGGGCTGTCATCGCTGCCACCACAGGCGGCCAGCGTGGCGGCCGTCAGAAAGGCGAGCGCCAGCGCCTTGATCAAACGCTTGTTTTGCATGGAGTCTTTCGCTTTGATGTCGACAGGTTTCGACCGGCAAGAATCTAGGAAAAGCTCATGTCATCCCGATGACGTCCGTGTTTCAGTCCGTTTCCTCGCATCGCGCCAGCGCCCGGAGTTCGCGAGCCCTCTTCAGCGCGAAGCGCCATGCAAAAAGGGCCGACGCACCCGCGTCGGCCCTCTGAAAAAAACATCGCAACGCCAGTCAGAACGCTGGCGCTTGCGCGGCTATTGCCGCTTTCCGTATCCCAGCCGATACAGCAACGGCAGCACCAGCAAGGTCAGCACCGTGGACGAGAGAATGCCGCCAATCACCACCGTGGCCAGCGGGCGCTGCACCTCGGCCCCGGTGCCCGTGGCAATCGCCATGGGCACAAAGCCCAGCGATGCCACCAGGGCCGTCATCAGCACGGGACGCAGGCGCGTGAGTGCCCCTTCGGTCACGGCCTGCTCCAGACCCATGCCCTGCTCACGCAAGCTGCGGATATAGGAGATCATGACCAGGCCGTTGAGCACGGCCACACCGCATAGCGCGATAAAGCCGATGGCCGCCGAAATGAACAGCGGAATACCGCGCAGCCACAACGCTGCAATACCGCCCGTCAGGGCAAACGGAATGCCGGTGAAGACGATGAGACCGTCGCGCACGTTGCCGAACATCGCAAACAGCAGCGTGAACACCAGCGCCAGCGCCACGGGCACCACGATCATCAGGCGCTTGCGTGCGGACTCCAGGTTCTCGAAGGTTCCGCCCCAGCGCGTCCAGTAGCCGGCCGGCAGCGCAATGCCTTCGAGCTCCTGCTGGGCCTGGGCCACGAAGGAGCCGATATCGCGGCCGCGCACATTGGCGCTGACCACGATGCGGCGCTTGCCGTCCTCGCGACTGACCTGGTTGGGCCCCGGCGCCAGCTCCACCGTCGCCACGGATGACAAGGGCACAAAGCCCAGACGCCCGTCGCCGCCGCGCGGCAGCGCGATCGGCAGGCGGCCTATGCCGTCCACATCGCTGCGCATGGCCTCGGGCAGGCGCACCCGGATGGCGAAACGTCTGTCGCCCTCGAATACCGTGCCGGCCTCGCGTCCGCCAAAAGCCGTGCTGATGGCGTCTTGCACATCGCCCATGTTCAGGCCGTAGCGCGAGGCTTTCTCGCGATCGATCTGCACGGTGAGCATGGGCAGGCCCGTGGTCTGCTCGACCTTGACCTCGGAGGCACCGGGGATCTTCTGCAGCATGGCGGCCACGGCCTGCGCGGACTTCTCCAGCTGCGCCATGTCATCGCCGAAGATCTTGACGGCCACGTCGCTGCGCACGCCCGAGATCAGCTCGTTGAAGCGCAGCTGGATCGGCTGCGAGAACTCGTAGTTGCTGCCTGGAATCCCTTCCACGGCCTCCTGCACGGCGCTCAGCAGATCGTCGCGCGAGCGCGCCGGATCGGGCCATTGCTCGCGCGGCTTGAGCATGATGTAGCCGTCCGAGATATTGGGCGGCATCGGGTCCGACGCGATCTCGGCTGTTCCGGTACGCGCAAACACGCGCTCGATCTCGGGGAACCGCTTCTTGAGCTCGCTCTCGAGCTGCATCTGCATCTGCACCGACTGCGTGAGGCTGGTGCCCGGTATGCGCAGCGCCTGGATCGCAAAGTCGCCTTCGTTGAGATTGGGCGCGAATTCGCTGCCCATGCGTGTGGCCAGCAACAGGCTCAGCGCGACGATGACAGCTGCCGCCGTCAGCACCACGGCCGGCGCATGCATGACCTTGTCCAGCACCGGTGCATAGGCACGGCGCGCCCAGCCCATGAGGCGGTTTTCCTTCTCGGCCACCTTGTCGCCCATGAACAGCGCAATCGCAGCTGGAATGAAGGTGATGGACAGCAGCATGGCACCCAGCAGCGCGATCACCACCGTCAACGCCATCGGGTGGAACATCTTTCCTTCCACACCGGTGAGCGCAAAGATGGGCAGATACACCACCATGATGATGAGCTGGCCGAACAGCAGCGGGCGCCGGGCCTCGCGGGCTGCCGCAAACACCTCCTCGAAGCGTTCGCTGCGGGTCAGCGGCCGGCCTGCTGCCGCCTGGGCATGGGCCAGACGGCGCACGCAGTTCTCCACGATCACCACCGCGCCGTCGATGATGATGCCGAAGTCCAGAGCCCCCAGACTCATCAGATTGGCGCTGACGCGCATCTGCACCATGCCCGTGAACGTGAACAGCATGGAAAGCGGAATGATGAGCGCCGTGATCAGCGCGGCACGCAGATTGCCCAGGAACAGGAACAGGATCGCCACCACCAGCGCCGCGCCTTCGATCAGGTTCTTCTTGACCGTGGCAATTGCCTTGTCCACCAGGTTGGTGCGGTCGTAGACCGTCACGGCCTTCACGCCGGGCGGCAGGCTTTTGTTGATCACCTGCATGCGCTCGTGCACGGCCTGGGCCACGGCACGGCTGTTCTCGCCAATCAGCATGAACACCGTCCCCAGCACCACTTCGCGGCCGTTGTCCGTGGCCGCACCAGTGCGCAGCTCGCGGCCCAGGCCCACATCGGCCAGATCGCGCACGCGGATGGGCTGGCCTTGCGCCGAGCCCACGATGACTTCGCGAATATCGGCAATGCCGCCCACCTGCCCCGGTGCGCGGATCAGGTACTGCTCGCCCTGGCGCTCGATATAGCCGGCGCCCACATTGGCGTTGTTGCGCTCCAGCGCCGCAACGATATCGGCCAGCGTGAAACCATAGGCCGCGAGCTTTTGCGGCTGCGGTGCCACCAGGTATTCCTTGGCAAAGCCGCCGATGGAGTTGATCTCGGTCACGCCCGCCACATTGCGCAGCTGGGGCTTGATGACCCAGTCCTGGATCTCGCGCAGATCCATGGACGTATAGGGCGATCCGTCAGGCTTGGTGGCACCGTCATCGGCCTCCACGGTCCACAGGTAGATCTCGCCCAGTCCCGTGGAAATAGGCCCCAGCGCGGGTGCCACGCCCGCCGGCAACGCATCGCGAGCCTGCTGCATGCGCTCGTTCACCAGCTGGCGCGCGAAGTAGATGTCCGTGCCGTCCTTGAACACCACGGTCACCTGGGACAGACCGTAGCGCGAGAGCGAGCGCGTCTGGTCCATCCCCGGCAGGCCGGCCATCAAGGTCTCGATGGGGAAGGTGACGCGCTGCTCGGTCTCCAGCGGCGAATAGCCGGGCGCCGAGGTATTGATCTGCACCTGCACATTGGTGATGTCGGGTACGGCATCGATGGGCAGGCGCTGGTAGTTGTAGATACCCAGGCCCACCAGGGCCAGCGTGGCCAGCATGACCAGCCAGCGCTGGGCAATGGCAAAGCGGATGATGCGCTCAAACATTCAAACTCCAAATATCTTCATCTGCCCTGTCACACTGGCGCAATCCAAACCAGAGACACCGAGCAAGAGCCGCCTCGCGGCGGGGCCGCCCAGGCGAGGGTGTCGTCCCCCTTGGGGGCACCGTGCAACGGGAAGGCGCGCCGCGCCTCAGGGGGTGGCTAATCAGTGCACATGCTCGGCCGTGGCCTTGCCCAGCTCGGACTTGAGCACGAAGGCCCCGTCCTTCACATAGCGCTGGCCTGCGCTCAGGCCCTGCAGCACTTCGGTGTTCTGGCCGTCGGTCTTGCCCAACTTCACGGCCTGAGCCTTGAAGCCGCCCTCCACCGGCACAAACACCACGGACTTGTCGCCGTCGATCTTCTGGACGGCCGCATTGGCCACCGCCACTGCCGCCTGCTGACCCGAGGCCGTCAGGTCCACATTCACAAACAGGCCCGGGCGCCAGATGCCGTCCGGGTTGTCCAGAGTGATGCGCGCGGGTGCCGTACGGGTTTCCTGCCCGATCAACGCCCCCACATAGGCCACGACACCCGTCGCCCTGGACTCGAAGGCCGTCGCGTGCACCGTGGCCTTTTCGCCCACGCGCACAAAGGGCAGGTCGCTGGCCGCGACCTTCATTTCAGCCCAGACCGAACGCAGATCGGAGATGGTGAACACGGCCGTGCTGTCCTGCACGGCTTCGCCCACGGCAAGGTGCTTTTCCACCACCACGCCGTCGAAGGGCGCGCGCAGCTCGAAGCGGTTCAAAGCGCCGGCAGAGCCCGATCCGGCTCCGATCGCGGCCAGCTTCTGCTGCGCATTGGCGGACGCGATCTCGGCCTCGCGCAGTGCCTGCTGAGCCTGCAGATAGTCCTGCTCTGCCGAGATCTTTTCCTGCCACAGCTGCTTTTCGCGCTGATAGGTGGTGCGTGCCAGCGCCAGGCGCTTTTGCGCCGCCATCAGCTCGCTGCGCTGCTCGGATACCGCAGGGCTGGTCAGGGTGGCCAGCAACTGGCCCTTTTTCACCACCTGTCCCAGATTGGCTGCCACGCTCTCGGCCACGCCCGCCACACGGGGCACCACATGGGCCGTCCTGTCCTCGTTGAAGCGAATCTCGCCGGGCAGCTGCAGCGTGCCGGCAATCAATGCAGGGCCGGCCTCGGCCAGGCTCACGCCCGCCGCCCTGGCCCGCTCGGTATCGAGCTTGAGCAGGCCTTCTTCCTCATCGGCATGGTCGGCCTCGGCAGCGGCTTTGCCCTTGTCCGGGCTCTGCTCGGCATGCCCGGCTTCGCTGTCGTGGTCATGCTCTTTTTCTTCATGGGAATGGCCTTTTTCTGCAGCGCCATGTTCATGGCCTTCCACGGCCACGGTCGCTGGCCGGGTGCCGTAGACAATGGCTGCCGCTGCGGCCGCACCCAGCGCCAGAATGACGGCAATCGCAATCGCCGTGCGGCGGGACTTTGGGGAGTTGGAATTCATGATGCGTGTTCTTACTCAAGACCGGGCACATCGCCCAGTTGGCGGGTGATGTCGGCGGCTGCCTGATGGGTGGCCACCAGTTGCTCCAGATAGAGGCTGCGTGCCTCGGCCAGCGTGCGCTGGGCATCCAGCACTTCCAGATAGCTGAACTTGCCCAGGGCAAAGCCCTTGGCAGCGACTTCATAGGCCGATTCGGCCGCCGGCAAGACCTGCTGCGTCAGCTGCTCGGCCTGGGCACGACTGGTCTGCAACTGCTCGCGCTGCTGCAGCAGCAGCGCATGCATCTGCTGGCGCGTGGCCAGCAGTTCGTCCTCTGCCTTGTCGGCCAGACGCAGCGCCTGCAGCTGATTGCCGCGGTTGCTGTCCAGAATCGGCAGCGGCACCGAGATGCCCACCACCAGCTGATTGCGGCCCACTTCCTGCGCACGCTTCATGCCCAGACTCACGCTGGGATCGGGCAGGCGCTTGGCACGCTCGAGCTCTGCGACGGACCTGGCCTGAAAGACGGCCTGCTGCGCCCGCAGCATCTGCGGCGAATGCTCCAGCCTTTGCAGCATCAGGCCTTCATCGGGCAGCACGGGCAGCTGCGCCAGCTCACCTACCGCGCTGCCAAATGCCGCAGGCTGCGCACCCCATAGCGCTGCCAGTTGCTGACGCGCCACACGCAGACCGGAGCGCGCCTGGGCCAGCGCCAGCTCGGCACTGCTCTCGGCCACACGGGCCTTGGTTTCCTCCAGCGGCGCCACCTTGCCCGCCTGCACGCGCTTGGCCGCCGCATCGCGGGCACTGCTGGCGATCTCCAGCGTCTTCTGATGCAGCTGCACGCGTTGCTGGCCGGCCAGCACATTGGCAAAAGCCGTGCGCACATCGGCACGCAAGCCGGCCTGGGCGGCCTCCAGCTCGGCCCGGGCCAGCTCCCGGCCATGTTCGGCCGCCTTCATGCGCGCCTCGCGCTTGCCGCCGATCTCTATGGACTGGTTCCACTGCAGCGTCATGGAGCGGGTTTCGCGGCGCGTGTCTTCCTGCGAATAGGCCAGCTCGGGATTGGGTCTGGCACGGCTCTGTATCAATGCCCCTTCGCTGGCCGCCAGGGCCTGGGCTGCCGCACGCAGACCGGGGTTGCGCTCCATGGCCAGTGCCAGCGCGGCCTGCAGGCTGATGGGTGAGGCGGCCGCTGCCGTGACGAGCGCAGACTGCTGCGCCCAGGTGCTGGGCACGAAAAGGCCCAGGCCGCTGCCCAGCAACGCAGCGGCCGCCTTGGTAATGAATGTCATGGTGATGCTCCGCCTGCATGCCAGCCCCTGGGTCGGCAGTCCTTTACAGGCGGAGCAAATCTAGCGTGGCGGCCCCCACAGGGTTCTGACCTCAAGATGACAAATTTGTCATCTTCGCCAGCTGCCGACTTGCTCGACAATCTGCGGCATGAAGCTTCTAGTCATCGAAGACGAAACCAAGCTCGCCGAGTACCTGCAAAAAGGCCTTGGCGAGGAAGGCTTTGTGGTCGATACCGCGCACAACGGCATCGACGGCCTGCACCTGGCCACCGAGCAGCCCTACGACCTCATTATTCTGGACGGCATGCTGCCCGGCATCGACGGTCTGGCCGTGCTGGCCGCCCTGCGCCAGTCGCGCCAGACGCCAGTGCTCATGCTCACGGCCCGTGCCCAGGTGGAAGACCGCGTCAAAGGCCTGCAGGCAGGCGCCGACGACTATCTGGTCAAGCCTTTCGCATTTTCGGAACTGGTGGCCCGCATTCATGCGTTGCTGCGCCGCGGCCTTCAGGCCCAGGCCACGCCCGAGGCCACGGTACTGCGCATGGCCGATCTGGAGCTGGATCTGCTGCGCCACCGCGCCACGCGTGCGGGACAGCGGCTGGACCTGACGGCCAAGGAATTCAATCTGCTGAGTCTGCTGCTGCGGCGACAGGGTGAAGTGCTATCGCGCACCGAACTGGCTTCCCAGGTCTGGGACATGAACTTCGACAGCGAAACCAATGTCGTCGAGGTCGCCGTGCGCCGCCTGCGCCTCAAGCTCGACGCCCCCTTCGAGCTGCCCCTGCTGCACACGGTACGCGGCATGGGCTATGTGCTGGAGCTGCGCCCCGAGGCTTGAGCCCCGGAGCCTACCATTCGCGTGGAGCGATCAGCTCCTCCACATCCGCCTCCGCAAATCCATAAGCCCTGGCAATGGCCTCGAAATCAGCCGCAATGCATTCACGTGCCGCCGTCTCAATCTCGCTGCCCTGCTCTTCGAACTCCTGCTGCAGATCGTTGAAGCGCTCGGTCGCCGCATGGCTCAAGCGATACAGCTGCTCCAGACTCTGCGGCTTTTGCTGCTCGATCTGCAGACAAAGTTCTCGCAGAATATCCTCACCCTTGCGCACCAGTTCCTCGGGGAAATAGCTGTCCTCGTACATCTCCTGCAAGAAGGCATGGTGGTTCAGGATGGCATTGGCAGGACTCATGGCTTCTTCCTCCACAAACAATCAATCGTCCAGCATAGCAGCCACCATGACCGCTGATTCCGCTCCTTCCCGCGCAGCCCGGATCCCGAACCTGAGCCGGCGGCTGTCACGCTCGCTGGCCCTGCAGACCATGCTGGGCCTGGGCCTGGTCTGCGTGGCCGTTTACTGGGGCAGCTGGCTGGCCCTGGCACAGCGCCAGCAGGAAAGCCTGGAGCAAAAGCAGGTCACGGTCACCCATCTTCTGCAACAGGCGCGTGCCAATCGCTCCGCGTCCAGCATGCAGCACATGCTGTCCGACTTCCTCACAGGCCACGAGGATATGTCGATCCGCGTCAGCTATGCCGACGGCACGCTGCTGTTCGAGAAACTGCACCAGCCCCTCGACGATGTTCACAGCGCCCGGCGCAGCTTCAGCGTAGTGCTGCCAGCCCATGTGGATCAGCAGGAGCAGCAGGTCGTGCAGGTACTGCTGATGCTGGACCGCCGCCCCGACGACGCCCTGCTGCGCCAGCTGGCCTGGATTCTGGGCCTGGCTGCCGTCAGCGGCGCGCTGCTGGTGTCGATGTTCAGCGCTTGGCTGGTGCGCCGCGGGCTGGCGCCTCTGCATTCGCTGGTGGAGCAGACCCGGCAACTGGGCGCCAAGGATCTGAGCCATGACTGGCAGACCAGACTCGACGACAGCAACCAGCCCCAGGAGCTGCGTCCGCTGATTGCCCAGTTCAACGCGCTGCTGGAGCGGCTGGCCGTGGCCTACCGCCAGATGGAGGCCTTCAACGCCGATGTGGCCCATGAGCTCAACACCCCTCTGACCACGCTCATCAGCAGCTGCGAGCTGGCTCTGCGCAAGCCCCGCGATGCGGGCGAGCTGCGCGACATCCTGGCTTCCAATCTGGAGGATCTGCAGCGCATGGCAGGCATCGTGGCGGACATGCTGTTTCTATCTCACGCCGATCGCGGCGAAAGCGCGCACCGCATTCAGGTGGCCAGCCTGGCCAGCCTCGCGGACGAAGTGGTGGACTACCACGAGGCCGCGCTGCAGGAGGCCGATCTGCAGGTGCGGGTGCAGGGCGATGCACAGGCCCAGGTCGATGCGCGATTGCTGCGCCGGGCGCTGTCCAATCTGCTGGGCAATGCCACGCGCTATGCCACGCCAGGCAGCTGCATAGAGATACAGATCAGCATGCCGCAGGCCGGCCAGGTCAGGCTGGCGGTGCAGAACCAGGGCCAGGCCATTGCCGCAGAACATCTGCCCAGGCTGTTTGACCGCTTCTATCGCTCGGACGCAGCCCGCAGCCAGGCCGATCGCAACCACGGCCTGGGCCTGTCCATCGTGGCCGCGATCGCGCGCATGCATGGCGGACAGGCGTTTGCGCACTCCGACCGCTCTGTTACCAGCATCGGACTGAGCCTGCCTGCGGGCCAGGATGCACAAGCACGGGCGCCTGTTTCATCCGGCAACCGGGCGTAAAAGCCGATGAGGCCCACACGCAGCACCGAGCAGGGATGACATGGAGCTGCGCGCTCAGGCCGCAAGATGGCCGACCGTGTATCGCTGAAAGGAAACACCATGCATTGCTTGAGAAACGCCGCCTGCCTGGTTCTGGCCGCCAGTGCCGGTCTCGGCCTGCCCGCTCTGGCTCAGGGCCGGATTCCCGATATGCAGCAGGCCGGTGCGCTGCGCTATAGCTGCGGCGGCATAGGCGAGGACGAATCCACGCTCATGCGCGCCGCGATGAAGAACTACCCGCTGTCGCTGCTATTTGCGCAAAAGGACGGTGCCTATCTGGCCAATGTGGCGGTCGAGGTCAGCTCAGCCAAGGACAGCAGCCGCTTCACGGCCAACGGCCCGGTCTGCCTGGTCCAGCTGCCTGCCGGCAGCTACAAGATCACCGCCACCACCAGGGAGGGCGTAAGCAAGACCCAAACGGCAGAGATCGGCAAGGGCCCGCATCAGCTGGACTTCCGCTACTAGCGGCAAGCCTGCCTGCAGGCGCCGGCAATGCCCCGGGGCCGTCCAGGGGAGATGCGCGCGGTCGCGCTGCGCGAGGCCAGGCAATGAGGACAATAAGCGCCATGTCCCAAGATCAAGACGCATCCACCTATCAGGCCCATCTGCAGGCCGGCAACGCGCTGGTGCAGCAGGCCCAGAAGATTGCCACGCAGGACTTCGAGCAAGCCCGCGCATTCTGGCAGGCTGCCGGCAAGGAGTTCTATCTGGCGCACAAGGCCGATATGAACGAACCGGAAGCCGCCTTTCGCCTGGCACAGGCCTGGATGGCCGAGGCCCATGCCTTGCAGAAGGAAGAGAACAAGAACGCGCTGGTCATGTGGGCCAACGCCGCTGCGCAATGCGAGCTGGCCTTTGACCTGGAACCCGAGAATGGCCGCATCGCCATGACGGCCGCCAGCTGCCATCTGTTCGCCGGCCAGGCCGATGCCGCCAAGGCCTGGCAGCTGATTGGCAAGCAGCTGCTGCCGTCCGAGCCTTCGGAGCCCGCTGCCTGATACTTTTGATAGCTTGCTGCGCTTAATAACAAAGGGTTTCAATGCTTTTATGCATTGAAACCCTTTATTCATTGGCGAAAGCAGCTATTAGATTGATTCTCTCTCAAAAAGCCTGGCGTTGGAGTGCGGTGCGAACCTGCTGCGCATTGGCCCGCATGGCCTGGGGGCCGCTGCTGCCCAGCAAATACCAGAGCTGCGGATCGACGAACACCAGCTGCTGCTTGCGGCCTGCACGGGTGTTCTTGATGGTGTCGTTGTCGAACAGCTCACGCGACGGCACGACCGGCTTGCCGTCCTTGTCCTTGGTGCTGCCCGTGCCCGCATTGCGGTCGATCACGAACAGCCATTCGGGGTCAATCCTGGCGATATCTTCCATCTTCAGCACAATGCCGCGCGCCTGCGCCGGATCTGCGGGCAGGGCTGGCTTGATGCCCAGCACGTCATGCAGCAGACCGAAGCGCGAACCCGGCGTCTGCCCGCTCATATTCCGGTTGACGGCCAGCACCAGCAGGCCTGGCGCGGCCTTGGCCGCGGCAGCGCGGGTGGCTTCCACGTCGCTGCGCACCTGCTGCATGAGCTGCGCGCCCTGCGCCTGCTTGCCCCACAGGCTGGCCAGTGCGGTCACATTGCGCTGCATATCGCCGAGCAAATCCTGGCCCGAGGTGCTCAGGTCCAGCGTGGGCGCGATACGGCTCAGCGTTTCGTATTTGCCGGCCGAGCGGCCGGCCACCACGATCAGATCGGGGCGGATGCGGCTCAGCGCCTCGTAGTCAGGCTCGAACAGCGAGCCCGCCACCTGGTAGCGGGCATCGGCATAGCCGGTCAGATAGGCGGGGAAATGGGCCTTGGGCACGCCCGTCACCGGCAGCTTGAGCGCCTGCATGGTGTCCAGCGAAGCCAGGTCGTACACCACCACGCGCCGGGGAGCCTGGGACAGCTCGATCACCCCCCGGGCATGCTCGACCTGGATGCGGGAGGGCTGGGCCGTAAACGACAGGGCCTGCGGCGTTTGCGCCCAGGCGGCGCCGGCCATCATCAGCAGGGCCACGGTGGTGGCGCGGCGGCTGGTCAGTGCTTGCATGAAGTACCTTGAAAAGCGAAAACAGAAGAAAGACCAGCAGCCCGTTGCCGCGCATTGCAGCAACGGGCTGCGATGACCAGGATCAGAACTTGACGTTCATGCCCAGCCAGTAGCGGCGACCGTCGAGCACGGTGTCGTAATTCACGCCGTCATAGATGACCTGCTTGTCCAGCAGGTTGTAGATGCCTGCGTACAGCGTGACGGTCTTGTTGACTTTGTAGGAGCCGCCCAGATCCAGCATGGTGTAGCTCTTCTGGGTGAAGCTGCCCGAGGACGCTCCGCCCGTGGGCGCGCTTTCCTCACCGCGGTAGGAAGCCTTGAGCCAGCCGTTGAGCTGGCCCGTGGGGCTCCAGTCCAGCGAGACATTGAACAGATGGCGTGGCAGCTGGTTCAGCGGCATGCCTGCAAACTCGCCGCTCTTTTGCTCGGACTTGGTGAAGGTGTAGTTGGTCTTCAGGCGCAGCGTCTTGCTCAGTTGGGTGCCCAGCGAAGCCTCCAGGCCACGCGTGATGGCGTTGTCCACATTGATGTTCGTGGTGGGCACGCGGCCAGAGCTGTTGAGCGGGCCGCAGCTGGGGCAGGCCACGCGGGTGATCTTGTCCTCGAACTCGTTGTCGAACACCGTCAGTCCTGCCGTGGTGCCCGTGCCGCTGTCGTAGAGCACGCCGATTTCCTTGGTCAGCGAGGTTTCGGGCTTCAGATCGGGGTTGCCGTAGATATTGCCGCCACGGCTGCTCTGGCCCCAGTCACCCACGGTCTGACGCAGCGACGGTGCACGAAAGCCCGTGGAGACGCCACCCTTGACTGTCCACTGCGGGGCCAGATTCCACACGCCATACAGGCGCGGGCTGACCTGGCCGCCGGCCTGGCTGTCATGGTCGTAGCGCAGGCCGCCGGTCAGTGCGAAGTCCTGGTGCAGACGCCATTCGTCCTCGGCAAACACGGCCCACTGGCTGCGGTTGATGCTGGTGCGGCTGGCATTGGGCAAGGTGTTGGTGGTGGTGTCCGTCAGATCCTGCTCGTTGTAGCTCACGCCCGTGGTCATCAGATGGCTGGCCCCCAGCGGCGCCACCCAGCTGCTGTTGAAGACCGTGTTCTTGATGGTCATGTCGCGCGAAAGGTTGCGCGTCTTCTCCTGCTGCAGATAGGTGTCCGAAGATGCCCAGCCCCAGCGTCCCTTATGCTGCAGCGAGAAGTTATCGCGCTCGAACTTGCGGTCGCTGAGTGCAGCCGTGGCCGCCAGCGTCTTGCCCGGCGTCGAGGTGTAGTGCTGCTTACCCGTACCCAGCTCGGCAATGATGTCGTGGTCCTTGTTGGGCGTCAGCGCCAGCTTGACGTTGAGCGCGCGGTTGTCGTAGTCGTTGTAGCCGTTGAGGATGTTGTCCTCGCCGCGCTTGTTGTAGTTGCCGTAGATGCTCAGGCCCAGCAGATCGGTCTGTATGGGGCCGGACAGATAGAAATTGCTCTGGTAGATATTGCCCGAGGACGAGCGCTCCTGCAGCGTGGCCTCGGTGCGGATGGAGCCCATCCACTGTTTAGCCACCTTGCGCGTGATGATGTTGATCACGCCGCCCATGGCATCCGAGCCGTAGAGCGAGGACATGGGGCCGCGCACCACCTCGATGCGCTCGATCGCCTCCAGCGGCGGCACCCAGCTCTGGTCGGTGCCGGTGGAGCCGTTGGCCTGGGTTTCGCGGGTATTAGTGCGCTTGCCGTCCACCAGGATCAGGGTGTAGTTCACGCCCATGCCGCGCAGGCTGATGTCGTTGGAATTGTTGTCCGAAGGCACCAGATTCACGCCGGGCACATCGCGCAGCGCATCATGCAGATTGTTGTAGCTGCCTTTTTCCAGCTCTTCGCGCGTGATGACGGAAATCGATGCCGGCGCATCCTTGATCTCCTGCTCGAAGCCCGAGGCTGTCACCACCACCGTCTCCAGCGATTTTTCCTGCGCCGCCGTCAGCCCGTGGGTCAGCAGGCCGGCAGCCGCCAGCGCCATACCCAACATGGGGCGCAGCGACCGGCGGACGGTGATCAGAGAACGGGAAGATGAAGAGGCGCAGGTCGTGGCGAAGCCTGCAGCAGCGGCTGCATGAATTTGCATGATGAGTTCGGAAAAAAAAAGGCACATCGACCAGGCGAGGCTGCGCCCCATGGCCAGGGCCACGGAAAGCAGGTGCCGGTCAGCGAAGCATTCGCGCTGTTGGAGTGATGAAGAAGGCAATCACGATCTGCGCATGAGATCGTCTTGGCTGCACCATGCAGCGGGGCATGGCGGCATGCGGCCATTCAATGGGCATGCCTGGCTGGGTCGAAGATTGCAGCAAGGTCCTCTTGTTGCGAATAGTTCTCATTATAACTACAGCCAACAGGCCTTCCAGAGAATTTTTACTGTTAAGTACTTTGGCACGACCTCAAGCCAGCATCGCCTGGCAGCGCCATGCGCGGCCTGGTCGCGAAAAGGCCTTAGCCCAGCCAGGCCAGCATGCTGCGCCACAGGGCAGCAGCATGCGAGATCAGAAACAGCAGCAAGCCGATGGCCCCGCCCACCAGCGTGCCGTTGATGCGTATGTACTGCAGATCCTTGCCGATATGCGCCTCGATCAACGTGGCCAGCTGTTCGGCATCCCAGCGCTGCACCGTGTCGGCAATATGACGGGCGATGAACTGCGAGACATCAGGCGCCAGCGTCGTCGCCCAGCGCTTGAGGCGCTCGTTCATGGAGATGCGCAGTGCCTCGTCATGCGCCAGCGCCTGGCCCAGCCAGCGCCCCATCACGGCGGCGCGCCGCGCCATGGCCGAATTCTCGTCGGCCAGATCGCGCTCCAGCCGTGCGCGCCAGCCTGCCCATAGCTCGCGCAGGTAGACGGCCAGCTTCTCGTCATGCAGCAAATAGTTGCGCAGCTTTTCCACACGCTCGGCGTAGACAGGATCGTTCTGCAGACCGTCGATCAGGCGCTGTATCGAGTTGTCGAAGGCTTGGCGCAAACGGTGGCCGGGGTTCTGGGCCACGTCCTGCAGCAGGCTGTCGAGAGCGCTGGCAATCACGCTGGCGCCCTTGTCGCTGAGCCAGTCCGTGGGCAGCATTTTTTCCTTGATCGGGTGCTCTCGCTTGAGCCAGACCACGATGGTCTGCGCGATCATCACATGGGTCTGCTCCTGGCGCAGCACGCGGCTGATGCGCGCCAGCACATCGTCGAGCACCTCCTGATGGCGCCCGCCCGCCGTCAGCCCCGACAGCAGCGATGCCGCCGCACGCGACAGATCCACATGCTGCATCACAGCCTTGAGCGACTGGGTCAGAAACTTCTCGACCTGCTTGTCCTGCACCATCTCCAGCGCGGCTAGTGCCAGCCGCGCCACCTGCTTGCCCAGCAACTGGCTGTTGGCGGGAGCCATCAGCCAGTCGGCCAGTGCCTGGGCCGGATTGTTGCGTTCGATCAGCGCTACCAGCGAGGGCGCATCGAGAAACTTGTCGCGCACGAAAGTGGCCAGGTTGTTCCCTATGCGATCCTTGTTGCGCGGGATGATGGCCGTGTGTCGCCCCACCAGCGGCAGCGGAATATGGCGAAACAGCGCCGAGACCGCAAACCAGTCGGCCAGCGCCCCCACCATGGCGGCCTCGCAGATGGCCCGCAGACACACCAGCCACAGCGGCACGGCCTGGCCCTCCAGTCCCCAGCGCGAGCCTGCCAGCGCCGTGGCGATGAAGCCGGCCGTCACCAGCAGCAGCAAAATCAGCGGCAGCCGCTTGGCGCGCTGCAGGGACAGGCGTTGTTCTTCGGTGAGCATGGCGCAAGCATAGGCGAGTCGGGCCGGCTCGCCTATGCCTGCGGCCCCGATGGCCGCGCATGGCTTGCGCTGCGCCATTGCAGCAACAGACGGCAGGCTTTTGCAATTGCACCGAAAATAGCGCTCCTGTATTCCCTGACTCTCGAGAAATCATGACCGAAGCCACCCGCCCCGAACTGCCCGACCATCTGTCCGTTGACCCTCGCAGCCCCCACCATGTGGCCGCCGTGTTCGAGCACGATATCGGCATCCGCTTCAACGGCAAGGATCGCTTTGACGTCGAGGAATACTGCGTCAGCGAAGGCTGGGTCAAGGTTCCCGCCGGCAAGACCCTGGACCGCAAGGGCAAGCCCCTGCTGATCAAGCTCAAGGGCACGGTCGAAGCGTATTACCGTTGAACCCCTGAGGCGCTTTGCGCGCCTGGGCGGCCCCGCCCTCCACGGCCTCGCTGCGGGGTGGCAGGGCACTGACCTGCCGACTTCGACTCGGGCCGCGCTCCAATAAAAAGAGCTGTTTGCGATTTATTTACAAGGATTTCAAATGCTTTCAGCACTGAAACCTATTAATAACATGCGCTAACAGCTCTTTTTTAATGAGCATTCACTCAATCAAGCCAGGGCTTCGGCCGGGCCGAAGAACTCGTAGTGCACCTGGGCGTCGGGCACGCCCAGCTCACGCAGCGACTGCTTGACGCTGCGCATGAAGCCGCGCGGCCCCAGGAAGTAGACATCGGCATCGCGCGACGCGGGCAGCCACTGGGCCAGTTGGTCGGTGCTCAGCAGGCCCTGGGCATCGACCTCGTCGCCGGCATCCGCCTGGTCGTAGCAATAGCGGCGCGTGAGCTGCTCATGGCTGCGGGCCAGTGCATCAATCTTCTCGCGAAAGGCATGCACGCCGCGATCGCGCGCGCAGTGGATAAAGGTGATCTCTCGGCCCGTCGGCAGTGCCGCCTGCAGCATTGGCAGCGTGGGCGTGATGCCCACACCGCCGCTGATCAGCACCAGGGGCTTGGCATTGGCCTGCAGCGTGAAATGACCGGCGGGCGGGAACAGCTCCAGCGTATCGCCCACTTGCAGTTGGTCGTGCAGATGGCTGGAGACCTTGCCGCCGGCCTCGCGCTTGACGCTGATGCGATAGCTCTTGCCGTTGGCAGGTGCCGACAGCGAATAGTTGCGGCGCTGCTCCAGGCCGTCGACCACCACGCGCAGGCCGATGTACTGACCGGGCTGATGGGCAATCACCGCGCCGCCGTCCGCCGGCTCCAGATAGAACGAGGTGATCTCGGCCGATTCGGCCTGCTTTTGCACCAGTCTGAAGGCGCGCGCACCTCGCCAGCCGCCTTCGGCCGCCGCCGTCTGCTCGTAGGCGCTGCGCTCGGCCGCGATCAGGATATCGGCCAGCTGCTGATAGGCCGCAGCCCAGGCGGCGATCACCTCATCCGTGGCAATCTCGGCACCCAGCACTTCACGAATGGCGCGCAGCAGGCAGGCACCCACGATGGGGTAATGCTCGGCCTGCACCTGCAGCGCCACATGCTTGTTGATGATCTGGGCGGGCAGATTGCCCAGGTTTTCCAGACGGTCGATGTTCTTGGCATACATCAGCACGCTGTGCGCCAGAGCACGCGGCTGGGCACCGCTTTGCTGGTGTGCCTGGTTGAACAGCGGGCGCACCTCTGGGTATTCGCCCAGCATGGTCTGGTAGAAATGCGTGATCAGCGCCTCGCCGCCGGTTTCCAGCAGCGGCACGGTGGCCTTGACGATCTCGCGTTGACGTTCGGTAAGCATGCAAATCTCCTGGTTGCTGCCTTGCCAGCTGCAAGGCTTGCACCAGTCAGTGCAAGCAGCGTGCCAGCCTCAATACCACTGCAAAACAATGGCTTGCAGAAATATGCGTCAATATGACATTGCTCAATTGATGTCTTATTGACACCGAACGCTGTCGTTATGACAACCTCCCATATTCTCAACGCCGTCAGCCCGCTGATCGCCGATCTGGCCCAGGACCTGCCCGAGCGCGAACGCCTGCGCCGTCTGCTGGCCGCGCTGCGCAATCTGCTGCCCGCCGATGCCGTCGCCCTGCTGAAGCTCGAAGGCGAATGGCTGCGCCCCATGGCGATCGACGGCCTGATGCCGGACACGCTGGGCCGACGCTTTCGCCTGGCCGAGCATCCGCGCTTTGCCCAGCTGCTGGCGGCCGGCCAGGCCATGCGCTTCGAGCCCGACAGCCCCCTGCCCGACCCCTATGACGGGCTGGTGGCGCACAAGGGCCAGGCCATCACCGAGCTGCATGTGCATGACTGCATGGGCTGCGTGCTGCAGCTGGGCGGCCTGCCCTGGGGCCTGCTGACGCTGGATGCAATGGAGCCGGGCCGCTTTGCCGACCCTGCGGCGCTGGCCATGCTGCAGGCCTTCAGCAATCTGGCTGCGGCCACCGTGGCCACGGCAGAGCGCGTGCACCAACTGTCGCAGCTCGCGCGCGGCGCCGCCGGCTCGACCAGCCCAAGCGCGCCGCCAGAGCGCGGACTGCAGGGCGCAAGCCCCGTCATGCGCCAGCTGCAGAAAGACATTGCCCTGGTCGCCGCCAGCGATCTTTGCGTGCTCATCACCGGCGAAACCGGTACCGGCAAGGAGCTGGTAGCCCAGGCCGTGCATGCGCAGTCGGGCCGGGCCGACAAGCCCATGATCAGCATCAACTGCGCGGCCCTGCCGGACAACCTGGTCGAGAGCGAGCTGTTCGGTCATGTGCGCGGGGCCTTCACCGGAGCGCTGACCGAGCGCAGCGGCAAGTTCGAGCAGGCGCATCAGGGCACGCTGTTTCTGGACGAGGTCGGAGAACTCTCGCTGCCCGTGCAGGCCAAGCTGCTGCGTGTGCTGCAAAGCGGCCAGCTGCAGCGCCTGGGCTCGGACCGGGAGCATCATGTGGATGTGCGCGTGATCGCCGCCACCAACCGCGACCTGGCTGCGGAAGTCGGCGCCGGGCGCATGCGCGCGGACTTCTATCACCGCCTCAACGTCTATCCGCTCAATGTGCCGCCGCTGCGCGAGCGCGACAGCGACGTGCTGCAGCTGGCGGGCTATTTCCTCGAAGAGAACCGCTCCAGACTCAGGCTGGGCGGCCTGCGCCTGGATGCGGCCGCACAGGCGGCCTTGCTCAATCGCAGCTGGAGCGGCAATGTACGCGAGCTTGAGCACTGCATCAGCCGCGCCGTGCTCAGAGCCCTGAGCCGCCATGACGGCAGCGCCAGCCGCGCCGGTGCCAGGCTGCGCATCGTGACGCTGGGGCCTGCCGATCTCTGGGAGCGGACCGAGGCGCCTGCCGCCGAACAGGCTGCGGCCGCCAACGACCTGGCCACTCCGGCAGCGGCGCCCGAGGCTGGCCTGCGCGCCGCCGTCAGCGCCTATGAGCGCCAGCTGGTCAGCGCCAGCCTGGCCCGCCACCGGGGCAGCTGGGCCTCTGCAGCGCGCGAGCTGCAGCTCGATCGAGCCAATCTGCAGCGCCTGGCCAAGCGGCTGGAGATAGACAGGCCTTGATCAGCGGCCCTGGATGCCCAGCAGCTCCACGTCGAAGTTCAGCGTGGCATTGGGTGGCACGGCCCGGCCCGCGCCGCGTGTGCCATAGGCAATGGCTGGCGGGCAGGTGAACTTGGCCTTGCCGCCGACCTTCATCTTCTGCACGCCCTCGGTCCAGCAGGGGATCACGCCATTGAGCGGGAACTCGATGGGCTGCTTGCGGGCATAGGAGCTGTCGAACTCCTTGCCGGTATCGGGGAAGTAGCCGCGGTAATGCACCTTGACGGTGTCCGTCGCCTTGGGGCTGGGGCCCGTGCCTTCGACCTGGCTTTCATAGACCAGCCCGCTGGCGGTGGTGACCGGCGCAGCATGAACCACTGCGCCAGCACCCATGGCCCATACAAGCCCGATCACGGAGATTACTTTTTTCATATCGGATGCACTGAATGAACAAAACCCGACTTTAGTACGAAGTCGGGTCGAAAAATGTCACGGCAGCAATACTGCCGGCCACCTTGGCTCAGATCCGGGCAATGCCGATATCGTCCAGCGCCTTGGACAGATGCGCTACGGAGCGATCCGAGTCATGCCATTTGTCCAGGCCGAACAGGCCGATGCGGAAGGTCTTGAAGTCCGGGCCTTCATCGCATTGCAGCGGCACGCCCGAGGCGGTCTGCAGGCCGACCTTGAGAAAGGCGCGGCCGCTCTGTATTTCCGCGTCCGTGGTGTAGCTCACGACCACGCCGGGAGCCTTGTAGCCCTCGGCGGCCACGCTGGGAAAGCCGCGCGACTGCAGCAGCTCGCGCACCTTGCGCCCCAGCTCCATCTGCTCTTCGCGCACCTTGGCAAAGCCGTACTCGCGCGTCTCCAGCATCACGTCACGCAGGCGCAGCAGCGCATCCGTGGGCATCGTGGTGTGATAGGCATGCTGGCCTTTTTCGTAGCCCTCGGCAATCTGCATCCACTTTTTCAGGTCGCAGGAGAAACTGGAGCTTTGCGTGTGCTCAATGGCCTCGCGGGCACGCGCCGAGAGCATGACCATGGCGCAGCAAGGCGAGCTGCTCCAGCCCTTTTGCGGCGCCGAGATCAGCACGTCCACGCCGGTTTTTTCCATATCGACCCACATGGCGCCGGAGGCCACGCAATCGAGCACAAACAGCGCGCCGACCTCATGTGCGGCGTCGGCGACGGTGCGCAGGTATTCGTCGGGCAGCATGATGCCGCTGGCCGTTTCCACATGCGGGGCAAAAACCACCTTGGGACGCTCCACACGAATGGTCTCGGCCACATCCGCTGCCGGACATGGCGCCCAGGGGTCCTGGCTGCCCTCGCCCTGCTTGCGCGCCTTGCAGACCACGGAGCCGCCGCCCAGGCCGGCATCCGCATCGAAGATCTGCGTCCAGCGGTAGCTGAACCAGCCGTTGCGCACGATCAGCACCCGCTCGCGGTTGGCGAACTGGCGAGCCACGGCTTCCATGCCGAAAGTGCCGCTGCCCGGAATCAGCACGGCCGTGTTGGCGTGATAGACATCTTTGAGCATGCCCAGGATGTCCTGCATCACACCCACGAACTTCTTGGACATGTGGTTGAGCGCTCGGTCGGTGTAGACCACCGAGAATTCAAGCAGGCCATCGGGGTCGACGTCGGGCAAAAGTCCGGGCATGGGGTATCTCCAATCGCAAAATCTGAGCAGTCAAAAACACCCCGGGGCCGCCGGGGCGCAGGTGCAAGACATTCAGCTTAGCATGAGCCGGAATATAGTTTTGCGTATGCAGCTCATATCAAAAACATGAGCTGCAAGCGCTTTGCACATCGAAGATTCCGGCCGATTAAACGCTGCAAATGCGAAACCTCCATCAGCGTTTACCATGTGTCCACGAAGCGGCTGCCTTCCTCGCGCAGGCGCGCACCGGCCAGGCCGCGCACCAGCCAGGCGCGGGTCTCCGCGGGGTCGATGACGGCATCGACTTCCAGCGTGGCCGCCATGTGCATGGCCTCGCCATGTGCGTATTGCTGGGCCAGCAGCTTCTCAAACAGCGCCTCGCGCTGCGCGCCCTCGGGCAGGGCTTCGAGCTCCTTGCGAAAGCCCAGCCGAACCGCGCCCTCCAGACCCATGGCGCCGAACTCGCCCGTGGGCCAGGCCACATTGAAGATGGGCGCATGAAAGCTACCCGCCGTCATGCCCATGGCGCCCAGACCATAGCCCTTGCGCAGCACCACGCTGAAGTACGGAACGCGCAGCTTCGCTGCCATGACGAACAGCCGGCTGACATGACGCACCTGGGCGGTTTTCTCGATCTCCGGCCCCACCATGAAGCCGGGCGTGTCGACCAGGCTGACGATGGCGATGCCGTGGGCATTGCACAGCTGCATGAAACGCGCCGCCTTGTCGGCCGCATCGGCATCGATGGCGCCGCCCAGATGGCCCGGGTTGTTGGCCATCAGCCCCACGGGCCGTCCCTCGATGCGCGCCAGCGCCGTGTGGATGCCGGCGCCGAAACCGGTTCTCAGCATCAGCAGGCTGCCCTCGTCCACCAGCCCGGCCATAGCGGCGCGGGTATCGTAGACACGCAGGCGGTTCTCGGGCACGACCTGGCGCAGCAGGCGCTGGTCGGGCTCGGACCATTGGTCGATGCGCCCCTGGAAGAAGGACAGATAGTGCCTGGCCGCGGCCACGGCCTGGGCCTCGTCGTCGACCAGGATGTCGATCACGCCATTCGCATGCTGCACGCTGGCGGGGCCGACCTCCTCGGGCCGGAAGACACCCAGGCCACCGCCCTCGATCATGGCCGGTCCGCCCATGCCGATATTGCTGCTGCGCGTGGCGATGATCACATCGCTGCAACCCAGCAGCGCGGCATTGCCTGCAAAGCAGCGGCCGTGGGTGATGCCCACCACGGGCACCTGACCCGAAAGCGCCGCATAGGCCGCGAAGGTATGCACATGCAGGCCCGCGACCACGGGGGTGTCGGTATCGCCGGGCCTGCCGCCGCCGCCTTCGGCAAACAGCACCACGGGCAGCTTCTGCTGCAGCGCGATGCCCAGCATGCGGTCGGTCTTGGCGTGATTGCGCGCGCCCTGGGTGCCCGCCAGCACCGTGGCGTCATAGGACATGACCACGGCGCGCGACCGTTCCGCGCCGAACTGCGCGGCATTGATGGAGCCCATGCCTGTCACCATGCCGTCGGCCGGCGTGTTGGCCACCAGATCATCGAGGTTGCGTCTGCGTGTCTGCGCGGCAATCGCCAGCGCTCCGTATTCGATGAAGCTGCCTTCATCACAGAGATCGGCAATGTTCTCGCGTGCGCTGCGGCTGCCCTGGGCATGGCGCCTGGCCATGGCCTCGGGTCGTGCTGCATCGAGCGTGAAGGCATGGCGGTCCTTGACGCGCTGCAGATCGGCCCGGATGTGGTCCGGGTCCTGCCGCTGCGCCGCCACCTCGGCAAGCGCGGCCTCGCCCTGAACGGGCGCGAGCACCAGCAAGGCCTGGCCCTCCGCCACGTAGCTGCCGGCCTCCGCCAGCAGCGCCTGGACCCGGCCCGCAGCCTGCGCAAACAGCACATGCTGCATCTTCATGGCTTCGAGAATGCCCAGTTCGGCGCCCTTGGCCACCGTCTCGCCCACAGCAACAGACCACTGCACGACCCTGGCGGGCATGGGAGCCAGCACTGCATTTTCAGGAGCTTGCTGCGCTTGAATTACCTTGCTTTCAGAATAAAAAGAATCTGAACTCATTGCATGACTTGCGCTTGAAGATATCTTTTCTGTAGCATCCACCAGCTGCGGCAGGACCTCTTCGAGCCAGCGCGTGTGCACGGTCTGCTCCAGCATCTCGGGCCGCAGGGCCAGAGCCTGCAGCAGCGGCAGATTGGTGGCCAGGCCCGCAATGCGGCAGTCGGCCAGCGCGCGCCGGGAGCGGCGCAGCACATCCTCGAAACGCGGCGTGTGGCTGTGCACGACGAGCTTGGCCAGCAAGGTGTCGTAGTGCGGCGACGGACTGCCCCCCTGCCGCGCATGACCGTCCAGGCGTATGCCCGGCCCTTGCGGCCAGTGCAGCTCGACAATGCGGCCACCGCCGGGGCGGGAGTTGCCCTGGGCATCCAGGGTTTCGGCATTGATGCGCCACTGCATGGCATAGCCGCGGGGCCGGGGCGGGGCATTCACATTCAGGCCCAGGTCGGCAAAGTGCTCGCCCGCCGCAATGCGGATCTGGGCCTGCACCAGATCGACGCCAAAGACCTCTTCGGTAATCGTGTGCTCCACCTGCAGACGCGGATTGGCCTCGATGAACACATAGGGCAGGGACTCGGACTGCAGATCGACCAGAAACTCGAACGTGCCCAGGCTTTCGTAGCGCAGCCTGGCTGCCATGCGCAGCGCATCCTCTGTGATGCGCTCGCGCAGCGGCTGCGTCAGGCTGGGGCTGGGTGCAATCTCCACCAGCTTCTGGAAGCGCCGCTGCAGCGTGCATTCGCGCTCGCCCAACGCCATCGGCCATTCGCTGCCGTCGCCCAGCAGCTGAATCTCAATATGACGCGCGCCGCTCATCAGCCGCTCGACATAGACGCCATCCACGCCGAAGGCTGCCTGTGCCTCGCTGCGGCAACGCTGGTAGGCGGCCGCCACCTCGGCAGCCTCGGTGACCGCACGCATGCCGCGCCCGCCGCCGCCGCCAATGGCCTTGATCATGATGCCGCTGGCTCCGTCGGCCTGCTGCCGCGCGAAGAACTGCTGTGCCTGCTCCAGCGTCACGGCCTCGGTGCTGCCGGGCATCAGGGGCACGCCGCATTGCTGCGCCAGCGCACGGGCTCTGGCCTTGTCGCCAAGCAGCGCCAGCTGCTCGGGCGTCGGACCGATATAGCGCAATCCCGCTGCCGCACAGGCGCGTGCAAAGTCTGCGTTCTCGCTGAGAAAGCCATAGCCCGGGTGCAGCGCATCGCAACCGTGCTGCTGCGCGATCCGCAGCAGATGCGCACCATCGAGATAGGCCGCCGGGCCGCTGGCGCCCAGTGCCTGCGCCTCGTCAGCAGCCTGCACATGCGGAGCCGCCGCATCATCGGCGGCGTACACCGCCAGGCTGGCAATGCCCAGCTCCTGCAGCGCTCGGATGATGCGCAGCGCGATTTCACCGCGGTTGGCGATCAGGACTTTCTTGAACATAGGACTCTCGTTTGAATAGCTTCTGGCACTCACCAACCAAGGGGTTTACCCACTTTTGGCACAAAGATTCAGGGGATGTCTCTGAGCAATCTGCGCAACACCTTGCCTGCGCCTGTGGCCGGCAAGGCATCGATGAAGCGCACCTCGCGCGGAGCCTTGTAGCTGGCCATGTTTTCCTTGCTCCAGGCCAGCAGCCCGTCCGCCTCCAGGCTTTGCCCCGGCTTGCGCACGATGAAGGCGCGCACGACCTCGCCTTTCTGGGCGTCGGCAACACCGATCACGGCAGCCTGGGCGATGGCCGGATGCTTAATCAGAATCGTCTCCACCTCTTCGGGGAAGACGCTGTAGCCCGAGACTTTGATCATTTCCTTGAAGCGGCCAATGAAGGTCAGATAGCCGTCCGCATCGAATTTGCCCATGTCGCCGGTATGCACCCAGCCGTTCTTGAGCGTCTTGGCCGTGGCCTCGGGCTTGTTCCAGTAGCCCTTGAAGTTGCCCGGGCCGCGAATGATGATCTCGCCTACCTCGCCTGCGGCCAGTGGCGCGCCGGTCTCCGGATCTATCACCCGGATTTCGTTGCCTGGCGCTGGCTTGCCATGGGTGCCCCAGCGAATGGCATCGCCCGGCATGAAGGTATCCATGGTGTGGGTTTCGGACAGGCCGTAGGCCGCCTCGCTGGAGATGGCATTGGGTGCGAACCTGCGCCACTGCTGCGCCAGATCCTCGGTATATGTGATGCCGAAGCTGGTGACGGTGTTACGGCGCAGCGCGCTGAAATCCATCTTCTCCACGCCGGGCACCTGCATCAGCGCCACATTCATGGGCGCGATGCTGTACCACCAGCTGACGCGGTAGCGCTCCAGCGCCTGCGCCACGGCCAGCGGATCGAAGCGATGCAGCAGCACGCAGGTCGCCCCCGAATGCACGGGCATGTTCACCCCCATGGACATGCCGGCGATGTGATAAAGCGGGGCCACAGCCAGCAACACATCCTCGGCGCTGACCCCGGTCACCCGGGACGCGCCGGCCGTCTTGTAGGCTGCCGCGCCAAAACTCAGCATGGCACCCTTGGGCAGGCCCGTAGTCCCCGAGGTATAGGTCATCAGCGCCACCTCGTCCATGCCCACGTCGACTGGCGCGGGCCTGGCACCGCTGTGCATGAGATCCCAGAAGGAGGTCACATTGCCGGGCAGCGGCTGCACGGGGACCTGCAGTTCGGCAGGCAGGGGCAGCGTGGCGCTGGCGGGCAGCCAGTCGCCGTAGCGCACGGCCATCACATGCTGCAGCGCGGTGCTGCCGCGCACCTTGTCGACCACGGGCAGCAGCACATCGGCCGCGATGATGACCCTGGCCTGCAGATCGTTGAGCTGATATTCGAGTTCATGCTCCTTGTTCAGCGGCCCGCAGGGACAGACGATGGCAGCGATCTTCTGCACCGCGTAGTGCGCAATGATGTACTGCGGACAGTTGTTCATGAACAGGGCGACTGGCTCGCCGGGCTTCACGCCCAGTTGTTGCAGATGCGCGGCCACGGCATCGCTGGCCTCATCCACCTGGCGCCAGCTGATGTGCTGTCCGTACCAGATATAGGCATCGCGCTCGGGATGCAGGCGCGCATTGCGGCGCAAGGCCTCATGCAAGGGAATGAGGGTCTCGGATTCAGCCATGGTTGTCTCCTGGGTGTCTCGTATGGACCGAACAGCGGCGCCACTTGAGAACCTGTTGACGATCTCCTCGCGCCGCGACAGCGGCTTTGCGGGATGGGCTGCTAGGCGCAACACCGCAGCAATAGCCATGCTATTGCGAGGATTTGCAACAACGCAGACCGCCCGCAAAGCCGCTGTCCCGAAGGGTTGGGGTGAAATCGGACGCCTTCTGCGCGCTGGCCCTTGCTTGCACCCCGGTGCAAGCGGCGGACCATCGCTTCGAACTCATCCCGATTGCACTCCAACGCGGCTGCGTAGAGATCGTCAACACGTTCTTAGAGCTTTCTCAGGGATTGCCTTAGGGCAATCTGCTGCTCGGCGTCTTGTCAATGTATACCTGCCGGTAGAACAATGCTACCCATTGGTATAACGAATGCGACACACGCAAACCCTCATGCCCGCCACGACCAGAAAGACCGAGAAAAAGCCGGCTGCGCCCGTGGCGCCGCGCGGCCGCCAGCGCCTGCCCACCGCCGGCTCCGACGAAAAGCGCGAGCGCATTCTCAAGGCCGCCGAAGCCCTGTTCGACCGTTATGGCTATGCCAACACCACCATCGAGCAGATCGTGCAGGCGCTGGGCGTGACCAAGCCCTTTGTCTACTACTACTTTCGCAACAAGCAGGAGATCTTCGAGACCCTGTGCTGGGCACCGACCGAGGCCTGCTTCACGGTGCTGGACTTTGCAGCCGACGACCCGCGCCCCGCGCATGAAAAAGCCATCGACGGCCTTCAGCGACTGATCGCTGCGACCATTGCGCACTACCCGGCGGGCTTCTTCCCCTATCGCGAGCCGCAGGCCTTCAGCCCCGCCTATCTCAAGGCGTCACGCAATGTGGCCCAGCAGTTCTACAAGCAGTTCTGCGCCCTGCTCGACGAAGGCCGCGCCAGCGGGCATTTCGATTTCCGCGACACCCGCATCACCGCCCAGGCGGCCTGCAGCCTGCCCGGCTTTCTCTACAACTGGTATCAGCCTGGTGGCAAGCTGGGCCCAGCCGAGATGGTGGTCGAGCTCACCGATCTGGCCTCGCGCGTGCTGGGCCTGCGCACTGCGGCGGCCCCTGCGCGAAAGCGTGCGGCCAGGGCCGCACCGGCGCCAGCAGCGCAGACCCCTTCGCCCCCCAGGCGCCGCAAGAGCGCTTCATCCACCACCAACAGCGCCAGCTGAGAGCCTCGAAGGCCAAGGCGCAATTCCAACTCCCTGGAGACAAAACCATGTCAGTTCGCTTCTCAGCCCTTGCGCTGGCCGCCGGCCTTTGTGCCGGCACCGTATCCGCCCAGACGGCGGAGCCGTTCAAGATCGCGTTCATCGACCCTCTCTCCGGCCCGTTTGCCAATGTGGGGGAAGTCATGCGCAACCACGTGCTCTATGCCGTCGATGACGTGAACGCCAAGGGCGGCCTCTACAACGGCGCCAGGTTCCAGCTGCTGCAGTTCGACAGCAAGCTCTCGGCCCAGGAAAGCCAGAGCGCGCTGCAGGCCGCCATAGACCAGGGCGCACGCGTGGTGGTGACGGGGGGCTCGGGCTCCTCGGTGGTCACGGCGCTGGTGCAGGCGGCGGCGCGCTACAACCAGCGCAATCCGGGCAAGGAGGTGCTGATACTCAACCACAGCTCCATCGATCCCGAGCTGACCGGCAAGTCCTGCAGCTTCTGGCATTTCATGTTCGACGCCAACACGGCCATGCGCATGCAGGCCATCGCCAACTACATCAAGACCCAGCCCGAGATCCACAAAGTCTTTCTGCTCAACCAGGACTATGCCCATGGCAAGCAATGGGCCAGCTTCGGCCGCAGCATGGTCGGCAAGGCAAGACCGGATGTACAGTTCGTGGGCGAGACCTTGCACCCCATGGGTCGCATCAAGGACTTTGCGCCCTATGTGGCCAAGATCAGGGAGGTCGGCACCGATTCGGTCATCACCGGCAACTGGGGCCAGGATCTGGCCCTGCTGCTCAAGTCGGCCGGCGACTCAGGCTACAACCTGCGCTACTTCAACCACAGCGCAGGCGGCTTTCCGGGCACCGTGACCTCGATTTCCCAGGCAAAGATAGGCCAGGTGACCTGGGTCGCAGAATGGCACCCTGGCATGGCCGACCGCGCCCAGGCCGATGCCCGGGCCAGGGAGTACAAGGCCAGGATGAACCAGGACTTTCTGGCCCCGCGCATGGACCTGGTGCCGCGCATGCTGGCCGCTGCCATGGCCAAGGCCCAGTCCAACGAGCCCGTGAAAATTGCCAAGGCCATGGAGGACATGTCCATGGACACCGTCTTCGGCCCCGTCAAGATGCGCGGCAAGGACCATCAGTTGCTGCTGCCCCAGGTCGTCAACACCATCGCTCCCGTGGACGGCAAGCTGGTCAAGACCGGCTGGGAAGGCACGAACTACGGTTTCAGAACCGACGCTGTCTATTCCGCCCAGCAGCTCGATCTAGCGACCGAATGCCAGATGAAACGGCCGTAAAAATGAGGACGGGCCTTCGACTCTGTCACCGAGCTTGCAGCGGGCGTGGCCCCACACCAGAGACAGCAAGCAAGGGCCGTCCCGCCGCGAAGCTGTCGTCCCCCTCCCATAGCGCGCAGCGCGTAGAGAGAGAGGGGGGAGCCGCGTAGCGGCTCAGGGGGTGGGCGTACCGTAGGTACGCCTTCCAAATATTCCGCTGCCCACGCGCACCATGGTGCTGCCTGCTGCCACGGCGGCTTCCAGATCGCCGGTCATGCCCATGGACAGCGTGTCGAAATGCTCCAGCCCCACGAGCCCGCTGGACTTTATGGCATCAAAAATGGATGCAGCCCTTTTATGGACTGCGCATTGCGCTTCGAAATCAGGAGTGTCGTCGGGAATGCTCATGATGCCGCGCAGCTGCAGATTGGGCAGTTTCACCATGGCTTCGGCCAGCTCGAGCGCTTGCTCGGCCACGACACCGGACTTGGTAGCCCCGCCATCCACATTGACCTGGATGCAGACATTGAGCCGTGCCATGCCCTGGGGACGCTGGGCCGAAAGACGCTCGGCGATCTTGAGCCGGTCCACGGTCTGGGCCCAATCGAAATTCTCGGCCACCAGCCGCGTCTTATTACTCTGGATAGGGCCTATGCAATGCCATTGCAGCGTCTCGGCGCCCTGCAGCTGCATGGCGCGCACGGCGGTAATTTTCTCCACGGCCTCCTGGATATAGTTCTCGCCAAAGCTGCGCTGGCCGGCCAGCATTGCCTCGCGCACCGCATCCGCGCCGAAGGTCTTGGAAACGGCCAGCAGTTGCACCGATGTCACTGGCCGGCTTGCACTGGCGCAAGCGGCTGCAATGCGGGCATGAATCTGCCCCAGATTGTTTTCAATCGTCGTCATAATTGGCGCCAGAGTACCAAACCAGAGAGGGATCTCCGTGGATATCACGCAATTGCTGGCATTCAGTGTCAAGAACAAGGCTTCGGACTTGCATTTGTCGGCAGGCCTGCCCCCCATGATTCGCGTCCACGGCGATGTGCGTCGCATCAACATCGATCCGCTGGACCACAAGACCGTGCACGCCATGGTCTACGACATCATGAGCGATGCCCAGCGCAAGCAGTACGAAGAGTTTCTGGAAGTGGACTTTTCGTTCGAGATTGAAGGTCTGGCCCGGTTTCGTGTCAACGCCTTCAACCAGAACCGCGGCGCGGCGGCCGTGTTCCGTACCATTCCCAGCAAGATCCTGACGCTGGAACAGCTCAACGCCCCCAAGATCTTCTCCGACCTGGCCCTGAAGCCGCGCGGCCTGGTGCTGGTGACCGGCCCTACGGGCTCGGGCAAGTCCACCACGCTGGCGGCCATGGTCAACTATCTCAACGAGACCGAGTACGGCCACATCCTGACGGTGGAAGACCCCATCGAATTCGTGCACGAGTCCAAGAAATGCCTGATCAACCAGCGCGAAGTCGGCCCCATGACGCTGTCGTTCGCAGCAGCCCTGAAATCCGCGCTGCGTGAAGATCCGGACGCGATCCTGGTCGGCGAAATGCGGGACCTGGAAACCATCCGCCTGGCCATGACAGCGGCCGAAACCGGTCACCTGGTGTTCGGCACGCTGCACACCTCGTCAGCGGCCAAGACCATCGACCGTATCATCGACGTGTTCCCGGCCGAGGAAAAGGAAATGGTGCGCGCCATGCTCTCCGAGTCGCTGCAGGCCGTGATCTCGCAGACGCTGTGCAAGACCAAGGACGGCCAGGGCCGTGTGGCCGCGCACGAGATCATGCTGGGCACGCCCGCTATCCGCAATCTGATCCGCGAGGCCAAGGTGGCACAGATGTACTCCACCATCCAGACCAGCCAGAACATGGGCATGCAGACCCTGGACCAGAACCTGACCGATCTGGTGCGCCGCAACCTCATCAGCCCGGCCGAAGCGCGCAGCAAGGCGAAGATTCCAGAGAATTTTCCTGGATGATGCCTCCCCCCTGAGCGGCTTTGCCGCTTCCCCCCAGGGGGACGACGCCCTCGCCGCGAGGCGGCTCTTGCTCGGCGTCTCTCACTTGGGCTCTGCCAATTTTGACGCTGCCTCAAGGAACGATCATGGAACGCGATCAGGCCAGTAAATTCATCAACGATCTGCTCAAGCTCATGGTCAGCCGCAACGGCAGCGACCTGTTCATCACGGCGGAGTTTCCGCCCGCCATCAAGATTGACGGCAAGGTCACCAAGGTCTCGCCCCAGCCGCTGAGCCAGCTGCATACGCTGGCCCTGGCTCGCTCCATCATGAACGACAGGCAGGTGGCGGACTTCGAGCACACCAAGGAGTGCAACTTCGCCATCTCGCCGGCCGGCGTGGGTCGCTTCCGTGTCAATGCTTTCATGCAGCAGGGCAAGGTCGGCATGGTGCTGCGTACCATTCCCACCACCCTGCCCACGATTGACGGTCTGGGCGTGCCGCAGGTGCTCAAGGAAGTGACCATGACCAAGCGCGGCCTGTGCATTCTGGTGGGCGCGACGGGCTCGGGCAAGTCCACCACGCTGGCTGCCATGGTGGACTGGCGCAACGAAAACTCCTTCGGCCACATCATCACGGTGGAAGACCCCGTGGAATTCGTGCACCCGCACAAGAACTGCGTAGTCACGCAACGCGAGGTGGGGCTGGATACCGAAAGCTGGGAAGCGGCGCTCAAAAATACGCTGCGCCAAGCTCCCGATGTGATTTTGATGGGCGAAATCCGCGATCGTGAAACCATGGAGCACGCGATTGCGTTCTCGGAAACCGGTCATCTGTGTCTGGCCACGCTGCATGCCAACAGTGCCAACCAGGCGCTGGATCGCATCGTCAACTTCTTCCCCGAAGAACGCCGTCCACAGCTGCTGATGGATGTGTCGCTGAACCTGCGGGCCATCATCTCCCAGCGTCTGATTCCCAAGCAGGACAGCAAGGGCCGTGTCGCCGCCATCGAGGTGATGCTCAATTCTCCGCTGATTGCCGACCTGATCTTCAAGGGCGAGGTCGTCGAGATCAAGGAGATCATGAAGAAAAGCCGCAATATCGGCATGCAGACCTTTGACCAGGCGCTGTTCGACCTGTTCGAATCCAATCTCATCACCTACGAAGATGCGCTGCGCAATGCAGACTCGGTCAACGACCTGCGTCTGCAGATCAAGCTCAACAGCCAGCGCGCCCGGACTCTGGACCTCGCAGCCGGCACCGAACATCTGACCATCGTCTGAACCCAAGGCGCCGGCATCTCCTCCCACAGGTGGAGCGCTGGCTTTGCCGGGGGGCGGCAGGGCCGCCCAGGACCCTGCTCTCCGCCACGGCCATGCACTGCGGCGCTACCATGATCGAACTGTTCCGCACCAAGTCTTAGAGGATTTCATGAGCACAGCCACCATCGCCTCCCGCAGCTACGCACCCTGCACTTCCACGCCCGTGGCCTTTCTGGGTCTGGGTGTCATGGGTTCCCCCATGGCCGGGCATCTGGCTGCCGCAGGCCATCAGGTCACGGTCTACAACCGCACGATCACCAAGGCCGAAGCCTGGGTCGAGGAATTTGTCGGCGGCCACCATGCGGCCACGCCCCGCGAAGCCGTCAAGGGCGCACGCATGGTCTTTTGCTGCGTGGGCAACGACGACGACCTGCGCTCGATTGCGCTGGGAGACGACGGTGCTTTCGCCGGCATGGAGCCAGGGGCCATCTTTGTCGATCACACCACGGCCTCGGCGCAGGTGGCGCGCGAGCTGTATGCACAGGCCCGCCAGCACGGCCTGCACTTCATGGACGCTCCGGTATCGGGCGGTCAGGCCGGAGCGGTCAACGGCCAGCTCACCGTCATGTGCGGCGGTGATCAGGAGGTTTTCAACCAGGTGGCACCGGTGGCCGATGCCTTCTCGCGCGCCTTTACCCATATGGGCGCATGCGGCAACGGCCAGCTGACCAAGATGGTCAATCAGATCTGCATTGCGGGTCTGGTCCAGGGGCTGTCCGAAGCCATTGCCTTTGGTCTGCGTGCCGACCTGGACGTGGAAAAGGTCCTCGACGTGATCGGCAAGGGCGCCGCCCAGAGCTGGCAGATGGACAATCGCGGCAAAACCATGGCCGTGGGCAAGTTCGACTTTGGCTTTGCCGTGGACTGGATGCGCAAGGATCTGGGACTGGTTCTGGCCGAAGCCCAGCGCAATGGTGCACGCCTGCCCGTCACCGCGCTGGTGGACCAGTTCTATGCCGATGTACAGGCCATGGGCGGCAGTCGCTGGGATACCTCCAGCCTGATACAGCGCCTGCGCTGAGCGTCGGCCCATGAAAAAAGCCGGACCTGAGTCCGGCTTTTTTCATGCCTGTAGCTCCGCTTCAGTTCATGCTGGAGCGGTCTTCGACCACCGGTGCAGCCCTGGATGTCGAAGCGGCCAGTTCCTCTTCGGAGATGACTTCGAACAGGCGCACAACCTTGCTCACATCGTTGACGCCACGAGCGATCTCGGCTGCACGCTTGGATTCGCGCGGCGTGACTATGCCCATCAGATAGACCACGTTGTTCTCGGTCACGACCTTGATAGCCGAGGATGAAATGTCCTTGGCATTGACCAGGCTGGCCTTGACCTTGGTCGTGATCAGAGAGTCCTGAGAGCGCTGGCCCAGTGTTGCCGTGAAAGGCACGACCTCAATCTCGTTGTAGACCTCGCGCACGGTGGCCTGCTCGCGCACCAGCTTCTCGATGGTCGCCTTGTCCGTCGCATTGCCGGCCTGACCGGTCAGCAGCACCACACGGTTGTAGCTGGTAGCGCTGACGCGGGCCTTCTCGCCCATCACCTCGCTGATGCGATTGCCAGCACGCAGCTCGATGCCCTGGTCCTCAACCTGTGTGCCGGTAGTGCGCCTGTCCACTGCCGACATGCCTGCCACGGCGGCACCGCCGCCCACCAGAGCCACGCAGCCGCTCAAGGCACCGCCCAGAGCGGCAACGGTCAGGGCTGCACATGCAACACGGGTCCACTTTAACTTCATAAAGGTATCTCCTGGTCACCAAGCAGTTGAGAGTCCACACCGTCGGCCAGACAGTGCAGGATCAAGGTATGGGTTTCACGCACGCGCGCCGCACGGTCGTGGGGCACGCAGATCAGTACATCGGTCTCGCGCACGGTGGTGGCCAGATTGCCGCCGGTGCGGCCCGTCAGCACCACGGCCATCATGTCGCGTTCGTGAGCGGCCTCCAGGGCTTCCTGCACGGCCATGTCGTTGCCGGTCACCGACATGAGCAGCAGCAGGTCGCCGGGTTGCCCCAGCGCTCGCACCTGGCGCGCCAGATACTGGCTGGCATTGCCGCCGGAGCCCGTGGCTCCCACGCTGCCCAGCAGGCCGCCATCAGACGTCAGGGCCACGGCCGCCAGCTCGGGACGATCGCGTTCGAACCCTGTCACGCACAGGGAGGCAAATAACTGGGCATCGCTGGCTGAGACGCCCGTACCGCAGGCCAGCACCTTGCCGCCGCCCGTCACGCAGGCCAGCATGGCCTGTACGGCAGAAGCAATAGGTTGGCTCAGCGCCTGGGCGGCCTGGTACTTCAGGTCGGCACTGTCGATGAAATGCTGTTGAATTCGTTGCTCTAGCATGGAGGCCCGATGATACCCGCCACCTGTTATCTCTTTGGTAGCAAACCGTTATTTGCGCATCAGTGTTGCGCACAACTATGACGCGGCGACTAAAGCGCCTCGAATGCCGCTTGGAGCCACTCGATGCGCATCTGGTTCCCGGAGCTGTCGACCAGCACCACATCGAAGCGGCATGGCGGCGCTGCCGCAAGCCTCATCAGATAGTGTCTGGCGGCCAGCACAATGCGCTGCTGCTTGACGTGGCCGATGCTGGCGCCGGCACCGCCGAAGCGCTCGGTGTTGCGGCTGCGGACTTCGACGAACACCAAAGACCCGTCGCGGTCACGCAGGATCAGGTCGATTTCACCACCACCACGGCCCGGCGTCCGATAATTGCGCTCGACAAGCTTCAGGCCCCGCGCCTGCAAATGGGCCAACGCGGCATCCTCGGCCTGCTGCCCGCGTGCGGTTGTGCTTTGCGCCGGCTTGGGCCGCTTTCCAAGGAAATCCATTGACTACCTCTTTCGCCTCTGCACTGACTGCCGCACATGACGCGGCCGCTTCCCAGCATTATCCGCAGGGAGCCCTGTATGTGGTGGCGACGCCGATTGGCAATCTGGCCGACATCAGCCTGCGCTCGCTGCATGTGCTGCAGATCGTGGACTGCATCGCCTGCGAAGACACGCGCCACACCCAGGGCCTGCTGCGCAGCTATGGGCTCGAGCGCCCCGGCAGCCAGTTGCTGGCCGTGCATCAGCACAACGAGGCAGAAGCCGCCCAGCAGGTGATCGAGCGTCTGCAGCAAGGCCAGCGCATCGCCTATGTCAGCGATGCAGGCACGCCCGGCGTCAGCGACCCGGGCGCGCGCCTGTGCGCGGCGCTGCAGGCAGTGGGTCTGCGCAGCATTCCGCTGCCCGGCGCCAGCAGCGTGACATCGGCCATAAGCGTGGCTGGTGCCGTCACGCCGGCGCAAGGCGAAAGCGGTTTTGTGTTTGCCGGCTTCCTGCCCACCAAGAATGCCGAACGACTGGCCGCCGTGCAAAAGCTGGCCGACCAGCCGCGTTGCACAGTGCTGCTGGAAGCCCCGCACCGCATCATCGAGCTGGCCCAGGCTCTGGCCCTGCTGGGCGAGCGTCGCGTCACGCTGGCGCGCGAGATCACCAAGCAGTTTGAAGACATCGCCAGCATGCCGGCCCACGAGCTGGCTGCCTGGCTGCAGGCCTCGCCACAGCGTGTCAAGGGCGAGTTCGCCATCGTGCTGCACCCCGTGGCGGTGCAGCAGGAGTCGGGCGAGGCCGAGCGCGTGCTCAAGCTGCTGCTGGCCGAGTTGCCGACCAAGACGGCCGTGAAGCTGGCCGCTGAAATCACCGGGGCCAGCCGCAACACGCTCTACGACCGGGCGCTGGAACTCAAGCGGGCCGCCGAAGAGGAATAGGCACGTCAAACCGCGCGCGGCACAAACCAGAGACGCCTGGCAAGGGCTACACCGCAGCCCCCTTGGGGGAAACCTCGTTGCGACTCAAGCGTAGGCCAGACCGGTTGCCACCCCACCAAACAGGTCGCCTTCGACCTGCGGCACATCGGGGAAAGCGACGCGCAGCGCATCGCGCAGGGTGCGCAGTGCCGACGAGCCGCCGGTCAGATAGATGGCGTCTGGTGCCGCCACGCCGGCCTGGCGCACACAGTCCTGCGCACATTCGACCACCTGCAGCAGCAAAGCCTGCAACTGCTCCTGCAGAACCTCCGGGGAAATGGCCGCGGGCAAGTCTGGCTCCAGCCAGTCCAGAGCAATAGCCGAGGCCGCATGGCTTTGCGAAGCCGCAATCTTGGCCTGCTCCACCGCATCGGCCAGCCTATGGCCTTCACGCCATTCCAGCACCTTCATCAGGCGCTGGTGCAATTGCTGATCGCTGTAATCGCTCTTGAGACCGCGCGCCGAAGCCAGGGCCTTGGCCGTGTACAGCCACTGGATCAGGTGCCAGGTGGATAGATCGAAGAACACGCTGCTGGGTACCTCGCGCCCGCTGGGGCCGATGTGCTTGTAGCCCAGCAATGGCATGACCTGGGCCACATTGAGACGATGGTCGAAATCCGTGCCGCCGATATGCACGCCGGTGGTGGCCAGAATGTCCTGACTACGGTCGACATGCCCGGCCTGTTGCGGACCGAGACGCACCACCGTGAAGTCCGACGTGCCGCCGCCGATATCGACCACCAGCACCAGCTGTTCCTCACCCAGGCGCTGCTCGTAGTCCAGTGCCGCCGCAATCGGCTCCAGCTGAAAGCTGACTTCACCCAGGCCGGCGGCGCGCGCCGCAGCGGCCAGGGCATCCTGCGCCTGGCGGTCTCGCTCCGGGTGCTCGTCGACAAAATGCACAGGGCGCCCCAGCACCACCCGCTCCGGCAGACGGCCGTCCAGCGCCCGGCGTGCCTGATCGGCCACGCGCTTGAGAAAGATCGCAATGATGTCCTGGTAGCTCACGAGCTGCTCGTGCACCGCAGTCTTTTCCAGCAACAGACTGCTGCCCAGCAGACTTTTGAGCGAACGCATCAGACGCCCTTCCTCACCCGCCAGATACTGCTGCATGGCATCGCGGCCGAAATGCGTGCTGTGCTCTTCGGTATTGAAGAACAGTGCCGTGGGCATGCCGGTGGCAGCGCCTTCCAGCGGCAGCAGACTGGCGGCCTTGCCAGGCAGGCGATAGGCAGCAGCAGAGTTGGAGGTTCCGAAATCGATGCCCAGAGTGGCAGGCGTGAGAGCTGTGGTCATGAAAGGCGGCGCTGCACCGCGCCGGCCCGCAAAGGCTGACGCGGCCGCAACGAAAACGCCCACCGGAGTGGGCATGGGTGTCAGCGGGGGCGCTATTCTAGCGCCCCATTATTGGGCCTAGGCGGCGGCGGTTTCCAGCTCGCTGCCGGAATGCAGTGCCAATTCAATGCGCACCCCGTGGGTGGCAACTTCGTCCAGTCCCCCTGCTGCTGCCTGCTGCTGCACCGACAGCACAATGGCATAAGGGCCTTCGCCGCGCGTGGCCAGTCTTTGAGCCAGAGGGCCCGCGGCCTGTACGGGTGCGGCCAGCACCAGCTCGGTGGTGCCCAGACCCAGCGATACCTCCTGCGTGCTGCCGTCGGTCGAGACCCGCAGCGCGCCGACATCCACGCCTTCGCCGAGCAATGCCCGCCAGCGCGCCAGGCTGGCCCGCAGGTCCTTGACCGCCACTTCCAGGCGGGCCACGCCGGTCGCTCCATTGGGATGCACGCGGGCCTGGCCTTCGGGCACGCGCAACACGCGCGGCGTCAGGTCGCCACACAGAAACGGCAGATCCTGGCTGTGGGCGCGTGCATTGCGCCAGCGCAGCTGCTCTCCGTCGGGACGCAGACGTCCGCCCTCATAAGGCGCTTCATAGCCCAGGCCGCGCGCCTGGGCCGCAGCCACCACGGCGCCGGTCTCGGAGGGCAGCAGCGCAAAGTCGACCAGCCCCTCGCCGTGCTGCTGCAACTGCTGCCACCAGCGCTCCTCGGTCGCGGGCGCACGCCAGGCAATGAGTTCGAAATAGACGCCGTCGGCAAAGACCACCAGGGCGTTGTGTGTGGAGCGGCCCGGGTGCTCGCCGCCGCGCAGCACGTTGAAACCCAGGGACTGATAGTCGGCAATCGTGCGCTCCAGGTCCTGGACCGCGATGACGATATGGTCGAGTGGCAGGCTCATGCAAAAGTCTTTCCAAAAGGTTCTCAGGCCGCCAGGCGCTCGGGCGCGCTGGAGTCGGTATGGCGCACTTCGGCGCGGATGGACTGGGGGTTGCGCAGCAAGTTGAGGATGGGGCAGGTTCGCTCCACGGCCTCGAACAGCGCATCGATCTCGGCGCGGCTGGCCGGCGAATCGATATGCACGGTATAGCCGATATCGTGCGGCCAGATCGGCGTCGCCTCATGGCCGGGCTTGCCGCCGCGCGGGTCGATGACGCCCGTGACCTCGACTTCGAGGCTCTCCAGCGGCACCTGACGCTCGGCCGCCTGGATCAGAAAGATATGGGTCACGCAGGTGCCCAGCACGCCCAACTGCAGTTCGGGCGAGCTCGGGCCGAGGTTGTAGCCCGCGAAATCGGGCGGGCTGTCGCTGATGACCTGGTGCTCTCGGATGCGCAGGCGGCGCACGCCGCTGCGCCCTCGGCACGCACGCTGGCCTTGAGTCTGGCGGCCTGGGCCGTGCCCGCCGCAATGGCGGCGCTGCGTGCCAGCACGGCTGCGCGTTTTTCGGAAAGATATTCGTTGAGATGACTCATGAGCGGGCTTTCGATAAGGGAATGCCAGGCCATTGTTGTGAGAGCGGCCTGCCGGGCCAACAAAGGAATTCGTCTGCGCTTATGCGCTTTGCAAATATGCGGCCTCGCACCGCTTAGTTGTTTTTCGAATAACGATGCTACTCAATATATGAACACGAATATTTGGCATCGATAGCATGAGAACCATGAATCCGGTCGGTCGCTACGGCGATGCGCCCGGAACCTGAGTTTTCAACGCCATGTGGCGACGAGGTATGAACGTGCTTTTCCCTTCGCAGACGGATCTATCGACAAAACAGCCGGCAAACAGACCGGCCCGACGCCGCGCCCTATGGGCCGCAGTGGCGGTACTGACGGGCAGCATGCTGCTGGCCGGCTGCTCCAGGCAATCCGGCACGGCCCAGGCCGGCGCCTCGGCGGAACCGGTCCAGGGCGGCACCCTGGTCTACCTCGAACAACAGGCACACACCAATCTCTATCCGCCTGCCGGCGGCTTCTATCCCAACGGCGGCGTGCTCAACCAGATCACGGACAAGCTGACCTACCAGGACCCCGAGACGCTGGAGATCCAGCCCTGGATCGCCGAGTCCTGGACCGTGAACGCCGATGCCACCGAGTACAGCTTCAAGCTGCGCTCCGGCGTGAGTTTCTCGGACGGATCGCCGCTGGACGCGGCCGCCGTAGCGCGCAACTTCGATACCTACGGTCTGGGCAACAAGGCGCTCAAGCAGCCGGTTTCCGAGGTCATCAACAATTACGAACGCAGCGAAGTCGTCGATCCGCTGACCGTGAAATTCTTCTTCAAGAAACCCTCGCCGGGCTTTCTCCAGGGCACTTCAGTGATCGGCTCGGGCCTGGTCTCGCCGGCCACGCTGGATCGTCCATTCGAGGAGCTTGGCGATGCCACGCGCATCATAGGTTCGGGCCCCTTCGTGGTGGCCAGCGAGACCCTGGGCAAGGAACTGGTGCTCAAGGCGCGCAAGGACTACAGCTGGGGCCCGGCCAAGCTGGCCCACCAGGGCCGTGCACGCCTGGATGAAGTCAAGTTCATCGTCACGCCCGAGGACAGCGTGCGCATAGGCGCACTGCTGGCCGGCCAGGCTGGCTTCATCCGCCAGGTCCAGGCCTATGACGAAAAGCGCGTGGAGCAGCAGAAGTTCAGCATCTACGCGCCTTCCACGCGTGGCGTGAACAACAGCATCGCCATCCGCCCCGACAACGCCCTGGTGGCCGATCTCAAGGTGCGCCAGGCCCTCTTGCATGGCACCAATACCAAGGAGATCGTCGAAACCCTCTTCTCGCCGCGCTACCCGCAGGCACGTTCGGTGATCGCCTCCACGGCAGCAGGCTATGTGGACCTGTCGGCCAAGCTGGTCTTTGACGAGGCCAAAGCCAGGCAATTGCTCGACGAGGCCGGCTGGAGCCTGGGCGCCAACGGCCTGCGCCAGAAGAACGGCCAGGACTTCGTGCTCTCGACCTACGAATCCCTGCCCCAGCCGCAGAACAAGGAAACCCTGCAGCTCGTGGCCCAGCAATGGGCCAGGCTGGGCATCAAGCTCAATGTGCTGGCCGGAGACTCGGGCAGCCGCACGGTGGACACGCTGGACCCCGACAAGACCGGCGTACTGCCGGGCATGGTGGGCCGCGCCGATCCCGACGTGATCAAGAGCAACTACTACCCGAGCAACCGCAATGTGCTGCTGCAAAAAGGCGGTGTGAGCCAGAAGGTCAAGTCCTTCGAGGACGGCAAGCTCAACCGCCTGTTCGATGCCATAGCGGCCGAGACCGATGCCAACCGGCGCCTGGCGCTGACCGGCGATGTGCAGAACTATCTGATCGATCAGGCCTATGTGATCCCGATCTTCGAGGAGCCCCAGGCCTTCGCGGGTGCGACCTGGGTGCGTGAGGTGGGCTTCGAGGCCGTGGGCCGCCCCAGCTTCTACAGCACCTGGCTGGCCAAGCGCTGAGTGCGCACCGATCAAGGAGGCGCACCCATGCCACGCCGCTATCTGCTTGGCCGCATCGCACAGGCCGCCCTGGTGCTGTGGGCGGCTTTCACGGCCTCTTTCATCCTGCTGCAACTGCTGCCGGGCGATGCCGTACTGATCAAGTTCCTGAACCCCGAGCTGGGCCTGGGCCCGCAGGAGATCGCCGACATCCGGGCCGCCTATGGCGCCGACCAGCCCGTCTGGCAGCAATACCTGCACACGCTGGCTCAGTTCCTCACGGGCCATTTCGGCTACTCGCTGCAGGCAGGCGTACCCGTGAGCCAGGGCCTGGCCACCAGTCTGCCGCCCACGCTGCGCCTGGCGGCCCTGGGCTTTTCCACGGCGGCGCTGCTGGCCATCGGTCTGGCGGCCGCGGCCAGCCTCGCGCCTCTGGCCTGGCTGCGCAATGCCCTGCAAGCCCTGCCCTCGGTCTTCGTCTCCGTGCCGGTTTTCTGGCTGGGCATCATGCTGATCCAGGTCCTGTCCTTCCGTCTGGGATGGATTCCCGTCATCAATCCTGGCCCCTGGGAAGGCCTGGTCCTTCCCACGCTGACGCTGGCCGTCCCCATTTCGGCGCCACTGGCCCAGATCCTGCTGCGCAACATCGACACCGTGCTGGCACAGCCCTTCGTGGCCGTGGCGCGTGCCAAGGGCGCTTCTCGCGCCTGGGTGCTGCTGCACCATGTGGCGCGCAATGCCTTGCTGCCGACCTTGACGATTGCCGGCGTGCTGTTCGGCGAGCTGTTGGCCGGCGCCGTGGTCACCGAGGCCGTGTTCGGCCTCAACGGCCTTGGCACGCTGACCCAGCAGGCCGTGGGCAACCAGGACACGGCTGTGCTCCAGGCCGTGGTCGTGGTCTCGGCCGCCGCCTTCGTGCTCATCAACCTCGCCGTGGACCTGCTCTACCCGCTGCTCGATCCTCGTTTGCGTCATTCTGTGGAGAACCGGGCATGAACACCGCCGTCTCGACCGCCATTCCCAAGCCACAGGCATCCGGCGTCGCCTCGACCGCAGCGCCCAGGCTGGTGCCCCCGCCGGCACTGGCCGCAAAAAGCCTGCGCCCCGTCCTGATCGATCTGCAAAGGCTCGGACGCCTGTCGCCCACGCTGGCCCTGGCCTGGCTGGTGATTGCCACCGCCGCGCTGTGGGCCCTGGTTCCGGGCTGGTTTGCCCATCAGAACCCCGTCGTCGGCCAGGCCGGCCAGCAGCTGCTGGAGCCCGGCCTCGCGCACTGGCTAGGCACGGATGCGCTGGGTCGTGATCTCTGGGCCCGCGTGATGCATGGCTCGGTGCACTCCTTGTCGGGTGCTTTCCTGGCCGTGGCCGTGGGCCTGGTGGCGGGCACGCTGATCGGTCTGCTGGCCGGTGCCACGGGCGGCCGCGTCGATGATGCGCTGATGCGCTTCGTCGACGTGCTGCTGGCCGTGCCCTCGCTGCTGCTGTCGCTGACCATCATCATCTTGCTGGGCTTTGGCACCATCAATGCGGCCATCGCCGTGGGGGTGGCATCCGTGGCCGGCTTCGCGCGCCTGGTGCGCTCCGAAGTGGTACGCGTGCGGCGCTCCGACTATGTGGAGGCGGCCTTCGGCAGCGGCGGACGCTTTGCCGCCGTGCTGTGGCGCCATGTTCTGCCCAACTCGCTGACCTCGGTGGTGGCCCTGGCCGCACTGCAGTTCGGCTCGGCCATCCTGTCGATTTCCACGCTGGGTTTTCTGGGCTACGGCGCGCCGCCGCCCACGCCTGAATGGGGTCTGCTGATCGCCGAAGGGCGCAACTACATCGCCACCGCCTGGTGGCTGACCACGGCGCCGGGCCTGGTCGTGGTGGCCGTGGTACTGGCCGCCAACCGCATCGGCGCCTCCTTCGCACGGAGGCCGGCATGAGCGCCCTGCTGCAAGACCGCCCCGCCGCGGCCATCCCTGCCTCTGCTGTAGCTCCGCTGCTCGAAGTCCAGGACCTGGTCATCGCCTACCGCGACCACAGCGGCCAGGAGCAGCGCGTGGTCCACGGCCTGTCGTTTTCCGTGGCGCCCGGCGAGGTTGTGGCCCTGGTCGGCGAATCGGGCTCGGGCAAGACCACAACGGCCCAGGCCGTGATCGGACTGCTGGCCGACAACGGGCGCCGCGAGCAAGGCAGCATCCGGCTGCAGGGCACCGAGGTCTCCGACTGGAGCGCCGCGCGCTGGAACAGCATTCGCGGCCGCGTGATCAGCCTTGTGCCCCAGGATCCGACCACCTCGCTCAACCCCGTGCGCACCGTGGGCGACCAGGTCGGCGAAATCCTGCGCATTCACGGCCTACGCGACCGCTCCGCCATCGAGGCGCGCGTGATCGACCTGCTGACACGCGTGGGCCTGTCACAGCCCGCCCTGCGCGCACGCCAGTATCCGCACGAGCTGTCGGGCGGCATGCGCCAGCGCGTGCTGATCGCCATCGCCATCGCGCTGCGGCCTGCGCTGATCATCGCCGACGAGCCCACCAGCGCGCTAGATGTCACCGTGCAGCGGCGCATCCTGGATCTGATCGACGAGCTGCGCCGCGAAACCGGCACCGCCGTGCTGCTGGTCACCCACGACCTGGGCGTGGCGGCAGACCGTGCGCATCGCCTCATCGTCATGCAGGGCGGCCGCATCCAGGAACAAGGCCCGACACTGGAGCTTCTGCGCAATCCGCAAAGCGCCTATACGCGCCGCTTGCTGTCTGATGCTCCCTCGCTCACGCCCGCCCCTCGTCGCACTGCGCCATCGGCGGCGGCCGCTGCCCAAGACTGGGCCATCGAGGTCGATGACCTGGTTCACGACTTCCACGCCCCCGGCCAGGGGCGCGGCGTTTTCCGCGCCGTGGACGGCGTGTCTCTACGCGTGCGCCGGGGCTACACGCACGCCATCGTCGGCGAGTCGGGCTCGGGCAAGACCACCACCATACGCGACATCGTGGGCCTGGCACGCCCTACATCGGGTCGCATCCGCATCGCCGGAGCCGAACTCACGGGCCTGCGCGGCGAGGCCCTGCGCCAGCTGCGGCGCAAGGTCCAGCTGGTCTACCAGAACCCGTTCAGCTCGCTGGACCCGCGCCAGCGTGTCTTCGACATCATCGAGGAGCCGCTGCTCAACTTCGAGCCGCTGCCGCCCCAGGAGCGCCGCCAGCGCGTGCTGGGCATGCTGGAACGCGTGGGCCTGCCGGCCGCCGTGCTTGAGCGGCGCCCGCATGCGCTCTCGGGCGGCCAGCGCCAGCGCGTGGCGATTGCACGCGCCCTGGTGCTGCAACCGGAGGTGGTGGTGCTGGACGAGGCCGTTTCGGCCCTGGACGTGACCGTGCAGGCCCAGATCCTCGCCCTGCTCGCGCAACTGCAGCAGGACCTGGGCCTGAGCTATCTCTTCATCTCGCACGACCTTGCCGTGGTGCGCCAGATCGCCGACACGGTGTCGGTGCTGCGCGCAGGCAAGGTGGTGGACGCAGGCAGCGTCGAGGACGTGTTCCTGCGCCCCACCAGCGACTACACGCGCGAACTCATGGACGCCATTCCCGGCAAAAGGAGCATTGATTTTGTCCCCCACACCGCCTGACACTCTTGCTCGCGTGCGCCCTGCCCCACGCCTGGGCTTCTTCAGCCGCCTGCTCGATGAGGTGCCGGCCGGCGAACGCTACCGTCTGGTCACCGAGCAGATCGCCCATGCCGAAGCCCAGGGCTTCGACTCGGCCTGGATCGCCCAGCATCATTTCCATGAAAGCGAGGGCGGCCTGCCCTCGCCCTTTGTCTTTCTCTCGCATGTGGCGGCCCGCACGCAGCGCATCCGTCTGGGCACTGGCGTGGTCACGCTGCCACTGGAAAACGCGCTGCGCGTGGCCGAGGATGCGGCCGTGCTGGACCTGCTGTCGAACGGTCGCCTCGAAGTGGGCCTGGGCACGGGCGGCACGGCGGAGTCCTTCGAGGCCTTCGGCGTCACAGGCAGCGAGCGCGGCGCAGTCTTTGCGCGCAACTTCGCCGTGCTGAGGGATGCCTGGGCCGGGCGCGAGCTGGCAGGCGGCGTGCGCCTGTACCCCGCAGCCCCGCACCTGCTGGAACGCGTCTGGCAGGCCACGTTCTCGGTCGAGGGCGGGGCACGCGCCGGCGCCAACGGGGACGGCTTGATGCTCTCGCGCACCCAGCCCCGACCCGAAGGCCGGCCCCGGGCCACGCTGTCCGAGATACAGAACCCCATCATCGAAGCCCATCTCGCGGCCCTGCCCGCAGGACGCGCACCGCGCATCCTGGCCTCGCGCACGCTGCTGGTTGCCGACAGGCGCGAGCAGGCGCTGGAATGGGCCGAGGCCGGTCTGCGCCGTTCGGCCCAGCGTCATGCCGCCCTGGCCTCATCCGCGTCCACGCAATGGGCACCGCGCGTCGATCCGCAGGCGCCGCTGCAGCAGCTCATTGAAGCCTATGACGTGCATGTGGGCACGCCCGAGGAGGTGATCGCCTCGCTCAAAGCCGACACGGCGCTGGCGCAAGCCAGCGACATCGTGTTCCAGGTCCACTCAATCGACCCACCACATCAGGCCATTCTGCGCTCCATCGAGCTGACGGTAGCCGTCGTGGCGCCGGCTCTGGGCTGGCGCCGCAGCGGGGCCCTCGCCGGCGCTTCCCAACCCCCAGTCCGGACCGAACTGCTTCAAGCCGCATGACCATGAGCAATACCGCACAGACCCGCTTTCCCGAAGATGTGATCGACCATCTCGCCGATATCGCTGCCGGCAGCACGCTGGATCAGGTGCGCCGCCACCGCAGCGAGGCTCGCACACAGGCCCAGCAAAGCTTTGCCGCGCTGTTCACCCCCGCCGAGCCCGTTGCAGGAACCGTCCCCCTGCGCGAGCGCCTGACGCTGGCAGCCTTCACGGCAGGCCTGCACGGCGAGCCACGCAGCACGGCCTTCTACACACGCGCCCTGGCGGCCGAGGATGCCGATCTGGCCGATGCCGTGAGCTCGGAAGTGGTGCGCGGGCGCGCTGCCAGCCTGCAGGCCGGCAGCGGCCCGCACGGCCCCTACGGGATCTATCCGGCCGGCCCCTTGAGCCGCGAGGACCAGAGCGGCCCCAGCTACGCCGTGGACCCGGCGCATGCGGCTTTGCTGGGCCCGCGCCTGAGCGCCGCGTTGGCCCATGCCCATCTGCTGGCCTACCACCCACGCGATGCGAGTGCGCAGACCTTGCTGGCGCTACAGCAGGCTGGCTGGAGCGAGACCGATATCGTCATCCTGTCCCAGCTCGCCTCTTTCCTGTCCTTCCAGATCCGCCTCGTGGCGGGGCTGCGCGTGCTTGGCGTACGAGCTGCAGTCACCACGGAATCTTCCACCCTCGCCCTGCAAGCCCAGCCATGACCACCACGCACAACACCTCCCCCCAGGTCTTCACCCAGAAGCAGCTCGACTGGCAACCATGGATAGCTCCGCTGGAGGAGAGCGAGCTGAGCGAGCGCCACCATGCGGGGCTGGTGGATGCGGCGCGCGCGCGTTCACCCTATTTCCGGCTGCTGGCGCGCGACCCCGACACGCTCGGAGCACGCACGCGCACCGACAAGGACATCTTCTACAACCCAGACGCAGGCCTGCCGCGCGCCGAGCGTGAACTGGCAGCAGCAGCAACCTCACGCACCAACGGCTGCATCTACTGCGCTTCGGTACATGCACGCTTTGCCTCGCATTTCTCGCAACGCGCAGCCGATGTGCAGCGCCTGCTCGATGAAGGCCCGGGCAGCGATCTGGGTCCGCGCTGGAACGCCATCGTCGCCGCCGCCGTGGCCTTGACGCAGACGCCGCCCGCGCTGGAGTCCAGTCATATCGATGCGCTGCGCGCCGCCGGGCTCGACGATACTGCCATCTCCGATGCGATTCACGGCACGGCCTTCTTCAACTGGGCCAACCGGCTCATGCTGTCGCTGGGCGAGCCTCTGGATATGGCCACCTGAGGCCGTAGGTCACCACAGCCCCAGCAGCTTCCACCAGGCAGCGCCGACGACAGCGAAGATCAGTAGTTCCAGCACGCACATGACAGCACCTACGCGCCACCAGACACCCAAAGTCACATAGCCGCTGCCGAAGATGATGGGCGATGTTCCGGTCGCGTAGTGCGTCAACGTCATCATGATGGCCGAACCGGCCGTCATCATCAGCATGAAGGGCACGACGTAGTCGGCTGGGATCAGTTGCGCACCCACGGTCAGAAAGGCCAGCATCATGGCGCTGATATGGGCGGTGGTGCTGGCAAACAGATAGTGCGAGAAGACGAAGACGCCCACCAGAATGGCGGCCACAGGCAGCCAGTCCAGGCCGCTGGCGACGATGGCATTCTTCAGGCCTTCGGCAAACCAGGCGACCACCCCTAGCTTGTTGAGCTGCTCGGCCAGCATCACCAGGGCACCGAACCAGATCAGGGTGTCCCAGGCACTTTTTTCGGACAGCACGTCATCCCAGTCGATGGTCCCAGTGATGATCAAGGCGAACAAACCGAGAAAAGCCACCACGGTCGGGTCCAGCATGAAGGCCGGACCGAACAGCATCTGCGGCACATTCGCCCACAGCAGCAGCATCATGCCGAAAGTCCCGAGCATCACCCGCTCCTTGCCCGACAGCGGGCCCATGCGGGCCATCTCGGCACGAGCATACTCCACGGCATTGGGCGTCGCCTTGAGCTCGGGAGGCGACAGCAGATAGACCGCCAGCGGCATCAACAGCAGACACAGCAGGCCTGGCAGCAGCATGTACAGCGCCCAACTTGTCCAGCTCAGATGCAGAGACTGGCCCGTGGCCTTGGCCACCAGGTCCACCACCAGGGGATTGGGCGCCGTTGCGGTCAGGAACATGGCCGAGGTGATCGGGTTGGAGTGGTAGTTGACTAGTGCCAGATAGGTCCCGACTTTGCCTTGCGTTCCCTTGGCCGGGTCCGACTCGAAGGCATTGGCAATGGACTTCATGATCGGATGCACGATGCCGCCGCCGCGCGCCGTGTTGCTGGGGGTGAACGGGGCCAGTACCAGCTCACAGATCGCAAGTCCGTAACCTATGCCTATGGTGCGCTTGCCCATCAGCGCAATGAACAGCAGGCCGATGCGGTTGCCGAGCCCTGTCTTCTTGAGGCCACGCGAGATCAGAACCGCCACCACGATCAGCCAGATCAGGGGGTTCGCAAAGCTGCTCAGCGCATCCGTGATCGCACCCTTGGAGGAACTGGAGGTCACCTGGGACAGCGACACGATGACAATCGCCATCAGAGCCATCACGCCAATGGGCATGACCTTGAGAATGATCGCCACGATGGTCGTCAGAAAGATGGCCACCAGCTGCCATGCCTTGGTATCCAGCCCAGCTGGCACCGGCGTCAGCAGCAGACCGACCAGCACCAGGGTGGCAATCAATGCAGGCACCAGCCGAAACGGCACGGCCGCTTTGAGGTAGCGGAACATCGAGACGATTTTCTCGAACATACAAGTCCTTTTCTTTACCTGCAGCGCATCGCGACACCATACCTCAGCTCGGAGAAATCCAGGAGACACGGACGGGCATTGGTGCTCGGGTCGCAGACTGGCATCATGATGCAGTGCCGCACGGCCTCGTCCCCAGGCCGACGTTCACCTTGCCGGCATTTGATCAGCATCAAGACTTGTGGAGGCAAAACCGACGGCCAGGCCCCTGGTATGCCAGCATCCGGGTCTGGGACAGATGTCCATGGATTGAGCAGGAGAGCCACCCTACATGCCAGCGAACCGATTCTTGCCCGATGAATGGGAAAACCGCCTTGAGGAAATAGACCTGGAGATCCTGCATCAGGCCGCTATCTGCAAGATCCGGCTGCTTGAGCCCGGTGCCGTGGAGCGTGTGCTGGCCAACGATGTCGGCATCTGCGGGGCCATGCATGAGACGGCATTCCGGACCTTGCGCGGTCTGCTCTATCTGCACTACACCGAGGTGCTGCATATCAGCGAGGTGCTCAGTCCGGAAATCGCCCAGGTGATCGCCGACCGCGTACGCGAGCATCTGCGCCGTCGCTCAGGCACGCAGTCAGGGGTATGACGAGTTAAGGCGGGTGCAGCCTTCTGGCCCATGGAGAAAATGGACAAAAAAAAGGTCACGACAATGTCGTGACCTTTTTTAATTTGGTTGCGCGAGAAGGATTTGAACCTCCGACCTTTGGGTTATGAGCCCAACGAGCTACCAGACTGCTCCATCGCGCGGTATTTCCAAATTATAGCAGGCTTTGCAGCCTGCTCGGGCTTATTCAGCTGCTGCAGCGGCTTCTTCAGCGCGCTCAACCAGTTCCACATAGGCCATGGGAGCGTTGTCGCCCACGCGGAAGCCCATCTTCAGGATACGTGTGTAGCCGCCGGGACGCTGAGCGTTGCGGGGACCCAGCACGTTGAACAGCTTGGTCACGCTGTCGCGGTCGCGCAGACGGTCAAAAGCCAGACGGCGGTTAGCCACGGTGTCAACCTTGGCCAGAGTGATCATGGGCTCGATGACGCGACGCAGTTCCTTGGCCTTGGGGACCGTGGTCTTGATAGCTTCGTGCTCGATCAGCGAGTTCATCATGTTCTGCAGCATTGCCTTGCGGTGTGCAGAAGTGCGGTTCAGTTTGCGGAGGCCGTTGCCGTGACGCATGGTGCTTTTCCTTTGCTCCCCGTTTTTATCCGGAGATCTTTTTTAAATTAAATCAGGCAGCCGTATCAGGTACTGCCCGAGGCACTTGGACTTTGCCAAAACCGATCGATTTCAGCAAAGTCCTCTATTGTAGCGATTAACGCTTTTCCAGGCCAGCTGGTGGCCAGTTCTCGAGCTTCATGCCCAGCGTCAGACCGCGGGAAGCCAGAACTTCCTTGATCTCGTTGAGCGACTTACGACCCAGGTTGGGAGTCTTGAGCAGCTCGTTTTCGGTACGCTGGATGAGGTCACCGATGTAGTAGATGTTCTCTGCCTTGAGGCAGTTGGCAGAACGCACGGTGAGCTCGAGCTCGTCCACGGGACGCAGCAGGATGGGATCGAACGAGGTCGCAGCACCGCGGCCACCGGCAGGAGCGTCGAACACGCTGGCGATATCGCCACCGTCGAGCTGGGCAAACACTGCCAGCTGCTCCACCAGGATCTTGGCGGATGCGCGCACTGCGTCTTCAGCGGTGATGGCACCGTTGGTTTCGATTTCCAGAACCAGCTTGTCCAGATCGGTACGCTGTTCCACACGTGCGGATTCGACAGCGTAGCTCACGCGCTTGACGGGCGAGAACGAAGCGTCGAGCACGATACGGCCGATCGACTTGGTCGATTCGTCACCGTAGCGGCGCACGTTGCCGGGCACATAGCCGCGGCCCTTTTCCACCTTGATCTGCATGTCCAGCTTGCCGCCTTGCGACAGATGAGCAATCACATGATCAGGGTTGACGATTTCTACGTCGTGGGGGGTCTGAATGTCACGGGCAGTGACAACACCTTCGCCATCCTTGCGCAGGCTCAGGGTGACTTCGTCACGATTGTGCAGCTTGAACACCACACCCTTGAGGTTCAGCAGGATGTTCGTCACATCTTCCTGGACACCGTCGATGGAGGAGTACTCATGCAGCACTCCAGCAATCGTCACTTCCGTCGCTGCGTAACCCACCATGGAGGAGAGCAGAACACGGCGCAGGGCATTGCCCAGCGTATGACCGTAGCCACGCTCGAACGGCTCCAGAACAACCTTGGCACGGTTGTGACCAAGTTGCTCGACATTGATTGTCTTGGGCTTCAGCAAATTCGTTTGCATGCAGACTTCCTCTCAATACCCTCGGCTCGTTACACCGGTAAGGCTGGTGAAGCACCCACGGCGCGATGCCTCGCGCCGTGGGGACGGTTACAGAAATGTCGCTGCTAAAGATTAACGCGAGTACAACTCAACGATCAGGGATTCGTTGATGTCAGCTGCGAACTCATCGCGGTCAGGAGACTTCTTGAAAGTACCTTCAGCCTTGTCAGCAGACACTTCCACCCATGCGGGGAAGCCCACTTGAGCAGCCAGTTGCAGAGCTTCGACCACGCGAGCTTGCTTCTTGGACTTTTCACGCAGGGCAACCACGTCGCCTTCCTTCACGGAGTAGGAAGGAATGTTCACGGACTGGCCGTTCACGGTGATAGCCTTGTGCGAGACCAGCTGACGTGCTTCAGCGCGAGTGGAGCCGAAGCCCATGCGGTACACGACGTTGTCCAGACGCGATTCCAGCAGGGACAGCAGGTTGGCACCAGTGTTGCCACGCTTGCGATCAGCTGCTTCGAAGTAGCGGCGGAATTGCTTCTCCAGCACGCCGTACATGCGCTTGACCTTCTGCTTTTCGCGCAGTTGCAGACCGTAGTCGGAAGTGCGCTGACCGGAAGTGCGGCCATGCTGACCAGGCTTGGTGTCGAACTTAGCCTTGTCTGCGATGGAGCGACGAGCGCTCTTCAGGAACAGATCAGTACCTTCGCGGCGGGAGAGTTTTGCCTTGGGGCCAATATAGCGTGCCACTTGATTTCCTTTGTGTCATCTACCGTGCGCAAACACGGGAGCCGCCCGCGATGCAAATGCACCTGGGCGGCGGTGGGCTTGGTAAAAAATTAGATACGACGACGCTTTTGAGGGCGGCAGCCGTTGTGGGGAACCGGTGTCACGTCCGAGATGGAAGTGATGCGGATACCCAGAGCACCCAGGGCGCGAACCGAGGATTCACGGCCTGGACCGGGACCCTTGATTTCGACTTCCAGGTTCTTGATGCCCTGTTCGATAGCAGCACGACCGGCCACTTCCGAAGCAACCTGAGCAGCAAAGGGAGTCGACTTACGCGAACCCTTGAAGCCCTGGCCACCCGACGAAGCCCACGACAGAGCGTTGCCTTGACGGTCGGTGATGGTGATGATCGTGTTGTTGAACGAAGCGTGCACGTGCGCGATACCGTCAGAAATATTCTTACGGACCTTCTTGCGAACGCGAGCAGCTGCGTTGTTTGCGGGAGACTTAGCCATAATGATCTTTCAATCTCTTATTTCTTCAGAGCCGCTGCACCCTTGCGCGGACCCTTGCGAGTACGAGCGTTCGTGCGGGTACGTTGACCGCGCATGGGCAGGCCGCGACGATGACGGAAACCGCGGTAGCAACCGATGTCCATCAAACGCTTGATGTTCATGGTGGTTTCGCGACGCAGATCACCTTCCAGAGTCATGGGATTCAGGAAGTCACGGATCTTTTCCAGATCAGCGTCCGTCAGGTCCTTGACCTTCTTGGAATACTCGATACCGCATGCTTCGCAGATTTTGCGAGCTGTAGTGCGACCGATGCCGAAGATGGCAGTCAGGCCGATTTCAGCATGCTTGTGCGGCGGGATGTTAATGCCAGCAATACGTGCCATATTAGTCCTCTAATGCTTTCAATCAACCTTGGCGCTGCTTGTGGCGCTGGTCAGTGCAGATCACGCGCACAACACCTTTGCGGCGGATGATCTTGCAGTTACGGCAGATTTTCTTGACCGAAGCCGAAACTCTCATTCTTTTCTCCTAAAACTTTCCATCCACTATCGGCCTATCGACCGGGAAACAATGCCCGCGATAGATCGATGGGCGTCTACTAACTTTTGGCAGGCTGCCCCCTTGGGCAGCCTTGTCATCAAATACCAGCCTTAAAGTTCGCTTTTTTCAGGAGCGACTCGTATTGCTGCGACATCACGTAGTTCTGCACTTGCGCCATGAAGTCCATTGTCACGACCACAATGATCAGCAACGATGTACCACCGAAGTAGAACGGAACGTTGTACTTCAGGATCAGGAATTCGGGCAACAAGCACACGAAGGTAATGTAGATCGCGCCAGCCAGGGTCAGGCGAACCAGAATCTTGTCAATGTAGCGGGCTGTCTGTTCGCCAGGACGAATCCCGGGGATGAAAGCGCCACTCTTCTTCAGATTGTCGGCAGTTTCCCGGCTGTTGAAAACCAGGGCCGTATAGAAGAAGCAGAAGAAAATGATCGCGGCAGCATAAAGGATGACATAGATTGGCTGACCAGGGGTCAACGTGCTCGCAATATCCTTCAGCCAGCGCATGGATTCTCCTGCACTGAACCAATTCACCACCGTAGCGGGCAGCAAGATGATCGATGAAGCGAAGATGGGAGGAATCACACCTGCCATGTTCAGCTTCAGTGGCAAGTGCGAAGACTGACCACCGTACACCTTGTTGCCGACTTGTCGGCGTGCGTAATTCACCAAGATCTTGCGTTGACCTCGTTCGACATACACGACGAAATACGTCACGGCTGCCACAACGAGAACAATGAAGATTGCCGCCAGAATGCTCATGGCACCGGTGCGCACCAGTTCCAGCAGACCACCGATAGAACTCGGCAGGCCTGCGGCGATACCGCCAAAAATCAGTATCGAGATACCGTTGCCCAGACCACGTTCCGTGATCTGTTCACCAAGCCACATCAGGAACAAGGTACCGGCCGTGAGACTGACGACCGCAGTCATGCGGAAGCCAAAACCAGGGTTCAGAACCAAGCCTGCGGAGCTTTCCAGGGCAACAGCAATTCCCAAGGACTGAAACAGCGCCAGGCCCAGAGTGCCGTAGCGGGTGTACTGGGTAATCTTGCGACGACCCGCTTCACCTTCCTTTTTCATCTGCTCGAATGTCGGGACCACGTAGGTCATGAGCTGCATGATGATCGATGCCGAGATGTACGGCATGATCCCCAGTGCGAACACTGTGAAGCGCGAGAGCGCTCCACCCGAGAACATGTTGAACAGATTGAGAATGCCGCCCTGCTGGCCAGAGAACAGCTGCTGCAGCTGCGCTGGGTCGATGCCCGGAACGGGGATATGCGCCCCGATACGGTATACGACCAGCGCAAGCAACAGAAAAACCAGACGACGACGCAGGTCGCCGAATTTTCCAGTCTTTGCAATTTGAGCTGCGCTAGTAGCCACGGATGTCTTCTTTCAGAACTTTAATCAGGCGATGCTGCCACCGGCAGCTTCGATGGCAGCCTTGGCACCGGCAGTAGCGCCGATACCGTTGAGCTTGACAGCCTTAGTCAGTTCACCGCTCTTGATGATCTTTACGACCTTAGCGATAGAACCAACCAGACCGGCTTGCTTCAGAGCAGCCAGATCGACTTCGGCCAGGCCGAGCTTATCCAGCTCGGACAGGGTCACTTCTGCATTGAACTTCAGCAGATGCGACTTGAAGCCACGCTTGGGCAGGCGACGCTGCAGAGGCATTTGACCGCCTTCGAAGCCCACCTTGTGGTAGCCACCCGAACGCGACTTCTGACCCTTGTGACCGCGACCGGCGGTCTTACCCAGACCAGAACCGATACCGCGACCCACGCGACGCTTGGCGTGCTTGGCGCCGTCTGCAGGCTTGATGCTATTGAGTTCCATCATCAATCCTTTCAGAGAACCTTCACCAAGTAGGCGATCTTGTTAATCATGCCGCGCACTTCAGGAGTGTCCTGCAGTTCGCTGACGCTGTTCAGCTTGCGCAGACCCAGGCCACGCACAGTCGCACGGTGCGACTCTTTGGTGCCGATGGGGCTACGAACCAGCTGAATCTTGACAGTTTGTTGTGTTGTCATGTGCTGGACTCCGATCAGGCGGTGAAGATGTCTTCGACCGACTTGCCGCGCTTTGCTGCCACGTTCGCAGGGGTCGTGGAGTTCTTCAAAGCGTCGAAAGTTGCGCGAACCATGTTGTAGGGGTTCGACGAACCGTGGCTCTTGGCCACGATGTCGGTGATACCCACCACTTCAAAAACAGCGCGCATGGGGCCGCCAGCGATGATGCCGGTACCCTTGGGAGCTGGGTGCAGTTCGACCTTGGCAGCGCCGTGATGGCCCTTCACCGAGTGGTGAATGGTGCCGCTCTTCAGTGCAACCTTCATCAGGTTGCGACGGCATTCTTCCATCGCTTTTTGCACGGCAGCAGGCACTTCCTTGGACTTGCCCTTACCCATGCCAACGCGACCGTCACCGTCGCCAACCACGGTCAGTGCAGCGAAGCCGAGAATACGACCACCCTTCACAACCTTGGTGACGCGGTTGACCGCGATCATTTTTTCGCGCAGACCGTCGTCACGACCTTCGTCTTGCACTTTGGGGGAAAATTTAGCCATTTGTATCCGCTCCGCTTAGAACTGCAGGCCCGCTTCGCGAGCGGCTTCTGCCAAAGCCTTCACGCGGCCGTGGTATGCAAAACCGGCGCGGTCGAAAGCCACTTTCTCAACGCCAGCAGCCTTAGCCTTCTCAGCAATGCGCTTGCCGATCAGCGTGGCGGCGGCCACGTTGCCACCCTTGCCAGCGGCGCCGAGTTGCGAACGCACTTCGACTTCTGCAGTGGAGGCCGAAGCCAGCACGGTAGTGCCGTCTTCCGAAACCACGGAGGCGTAGATATGGAGGTTGGTGCGGTTCACGCTCAGACGTGCAACGCCTTGCTGGGCAATGCGGATGCGAGTCTGACGGGCACGGCGCAGACGCTGCTCTTTCTTGTTCAACATCATGCAGCTCCTTACTTCTTCTTGGTCTCTTTGATCACGACCTTCTCATTCGCATAGCGAATGCCCTTGCCCTTGTAAGGCTCGGGAGGACGAACGGCACGGATCTCAGCAGCCAATTGACCGACCACTTGACGGTCAGCACCCTTGATCACGATTTCAGTCGGAGTGGGGGTAGCGACAGTGATGCCGGCAGGCATCTCGAAGTTGACGGGGTGCGAGAAGCCCACAGCCAGGTTCAGCTTGGAACCTTGTGCAGCGGCCTTGTAGCCCACGCCAATCAGCGTCAGCTTCTTCTCGAAGCCTTCAGTCACGCCCTTGACCATGTTGTTGACCAGCTGGCGGAAAGTACCGGCCAGAGCGTCAGCTTCACGGGAATCGTTGGCGGGAGCAAAGGACAGCTTGCCGTCGTTGTTGCCGATGGCCACCAGGCGGTTCAGAGCCAGCGACAGATCGCCGCCCTTGCCCTTGACCTTGATGGATTCAGCGTTGATGGACACATCCACACCAGCGGGGATGGTCACAATAGCTTTTGCTACGCGAGACATTTCAGTATTTCTCCTTAATGTCCGTTAGGCCACATAGCACAGCACTTCACCGCCGATACCGGCAGCACGTGCTTTGCGATCGGTCATCACGCCCTTGGGAGTAGTGACGATGGCCACACCCAGGCCGTTTTGGACCTGAGGGATTGCGTGACGACCCTTGTAGACGCGCAGGCCGGGACGGCTCACACGTTCGATACGTTCGATCACAGGGCGACCGGCGTAGTACTTCAGGGTAATTTCGAGTTCGGACTTGCCACCTTCGGACTTCACTTCGAAGCCGTCGATATAGCCTTCTTCCTTCAGCACTTGTGCGATGGCAACCTTGACCTTGGAGGAAGGAGCCGACACAGTGGCCTTGGAGACCAGTTGTGCATTGCGGATGCGGGTCAGCAAGTCAGCGATGGGATCACTCATGCTCATGTTTAATCTCTCCTGCTTGCTTACCAGCTGGCCTTGGTGACACCGGGGATGTCGCCAGCAAAGGCCAATTCACGCACCTTGGCGCGACCCAGACCGAATTGGCGGAAGGTACCGCGAGGACGGCCAGTGATCTCGCAACGGTTACGCTGGCGAGTGGGGTTCGAGTTACGGGGCAGCTTCTGCAGACCCAGGCGAGCGGCGTCGCGCTCTTCGTCGGAACGCTTCACGTCGCCGGCGATTGCCTTCAGTTCTGCATACTTGGCAGCATACTTGGCTGCCAGCTTTTCGCGCTTCAGTTCGCGCTGAATCATTGCTACTTTAGCCATGCGCCACCTCAGTTCTTGAAGGGGAATTTGAAAGCGGCGAGCAGTGCCTTGCACTCTTCGTCGTTCTTCGCTGTTGTCGTGATGCTGATGTTCAGACCACGCAGAGCGTCCACCTTGTCGTACTCGATTTCGGGGAAGATGATTTGTTCTTTGACGCCAACGTTGTAGTTGCCGCGACCATCGAACGAGCGACCCGAGATACCACGGAAGTCACGCACGCGGGGCAGAGCCACGGTCACGAAACGGTCCAGGAATTCGTACATCTGAACGCCACGCAGGGTCACCATGCAGCCGATAGCTTGGCCTTCGCGGATCTTGAAACCAGCGATAGCCTTCTTGGCCTTGGTCACCACAGGCTTCTGACCAGCAATCTTGGTCAGGTCAGCCACGGCGTTGTCCATCACCTTCTTGTCGGCCACGGCTTCGCTCACACCCATGTTCAGAGTGATCTTGGTCAGACGGGGCACTTCCATAGCGGAGGTGTAGCCGAACTTTTCTTTCAGTTCAGCCGCGATCTTTTCGCGATAGAGTTTTTGCAGTCGTGCCATGTGTTGCTCCTTAGGCGGCGATTTCAGCGCCATTGGACTTGAACACGCGAACACGTGTGCCGTCGGCGTTCACCTTGATGCCCACGCGATCGGCCTTGCCGGTCGCTGCATTGAAGATAGCCACGTTGGATTGGTGGATAGGCATGGCCTTTTCCACGATACCGCCGGTGGTGCCCTTCATGGGGTTAGGCTTGGTGTGCTTCTTGACCAGGTTGATACCGTCCACGATCACGTGGGAGTCATCCTTGCGCAGAGAAACCACGCCACGCTTGCCCTTGTCACGGCCGGTCAGCACGATAACTTCGTCGCCCTTGCGAATCTTGTTCATGGTGCTATTCCTTTAGAGAACTTCAGGGGCCAGCGACACGATCTTCATGAACTTTTCGGTACGCAGTTCACGAGTCACGGGGCCAAAGATGCGGGTGCCGATAGGCTCCAGCTTGGCGTTCAGCAGCACGGCGGCATTGCCGTCGAACTTCACGAGCGAACCGTCTGCACGACGGATGCCCTTGGCGGTGCGCACAACCACAGCACTGTAGATCTCGCCTTTTTTGACGCGACCACGAGGAGCTGCTTCCTTGACGCTCACCTTGATGATGTCGCCAACACTTGCGTAGCGACGATGAGAACCGCCCAGCACCTTAATGCACTGAACAGACTTCGCGCCGGTGTTGTCGGCAACCTCTAACCGAGATTCTGTTTGGATCATTTCAATATTCCCAACTTGCTCCAGCAACGCTCGACAGCCCCAGAGTCTTCTCAAGGGCCGTTCAAGCAGCCGGTCAGTCTTGGGCCCGTCGTCCACCCCTCGGACCATTCCGAAGGGCTTCCCGCTGGGCAGAAAGTTCCACGCTTTTACACGTGAAGCATGAGATTGTCGCAGGAAATCCTTTGTGCGTCAAGCGTTTAGCCCGCAATACCCGCACTGATTTCACTGGCGCCAAGCCTGGCAGACAGGCCTTTCGCACTTGCAACCAAAACAATAGCGCGAAGCGCCTTTAGACCATTGATTTCAAACAATATTTCATCTGAAATCAAACAACAGAGAGCGCTTAAAGCTCACATTTTCGCAAGGGTTGCGGACCACAGCCTGTTGCCCGCACGCCACGCCCGCCGAGCAGACGCACAGATCAGCCCTGAGCGGGCAGATATTGGCGAGTCAGAGCCAGGAAGTCGTTGAGATGCACATCCTGCCCCAGCTCCTCGGTCAGGATGGCCGCCACGCGGGGCGCAATCTCGGCCGCCTTGCGGGCATCGAGAAAGAGCAGGCGACTGCGGCGCGCCAGCATGTCCTCGACGGTGCGTGCGTACTCGAAGCGGGCGGCAAAGCGCACCATGGCCTCGGAAAGTCCGTCCATCAGCCAGTTCTGCGCCCCCGGCAACGCCGCCACGGCGGCGGCATCCGTGCCGTAGGAGTGCAGTCCCTGGCTCTGATTCATGCTGTGCGTGACTGCGGCCTCGGCCGGCGCACCAACCAGGGGCAGATTCACGGTAACCCCGGCGGGACGGCTGGGCAGACGACCGATCTGGAAGCATTCGGCCAGCACATCCTCGGACATGGCCCGGTACGTGGTCCATTTGCCGCCGGTAACGGTTACCAGACCCGTCTTGCTGGCCATCACCGTGTGCTCGCGGCTGATCTTCTTGGTGTTCTCGCCATCATCGTCCTGCGGCTTGACCAGGGGGCGCAGGCCCACCCACATGCTGCGCACATCGGCCAGCGTGGGCTGGCGATTCAGATACTTGCCGGCCTCGCCGAGAATGAAATCCAGCTCTTCTGGGAAGGGCAAGGGTTCGCGCGCCAGATCGTGGCGCGGCGTGTCGGTGGTTCCCAGAATCACCTTGCCCAGCCATGGCACGGCAAACAGCACGCGACCATCGGCCGTCTTGGGGATCAGCAGCGCATGATCCGTGGGCAGAAACTCGCGGTCCACCACCACGTGCACGCCCTGGCTGGGCGCAACCATGGGCTTGACGGGCTTGCCCTGAGCCTCGGCATCCTGCTGACGGAACAGATCCACCCAGGGCCCCGTGGCGTTGACCACGCACTTGGCGCGCACGGTGAAGTTGCGACCCGATTCCGCATCGCGGCAGATCAGTCCGGCAATCTGGTTGTTTTCATAGATCAGCTTTTCTGCCGGGCAGTAGTTGATCAGCAAAGCGCCCTTGGCCGCGGCGGTACGCGCCAGCGCCAGCGCCAGGCGCGCATCATCAAACTGACCATCCCAGTACTTGACCCCGCCCTTGAGACCTTTTTGCTGCACGGTCGGCAGGTATTTCACGGTCTTGGCGCTGGAGAGGAATTCGGTCGCCCCCAGGCCGGCCTTGCCGGCCAGAGCGTCATACATCTTGAGGCCGATGCCGTAGAACGGCGTGTCCAGCAGCTTGTACGAGGGCATCACAAAGGCCAGAGGCTGGGCCAGATGCGGCGCGTTGTGCAGCAGGGTCGTGCGCTCATGCAGCGCTTCGCGCACCAGGGAGATATTGCCCTGCGCAAGGTAGCGCACGCCGCCGTGCACCAGCTTGGTGGCGCGCGAGGAAGTGCCCTTGGCGAAGTCCAGCGACTCCAGCAGCACAACCTTGAAGCCGCGTGCCGCCGCGTCCACCGCCACGCCCAGCCCCGTGGCACCGCCGCCCACGATGGCCAGATCGAAGCTTTCGGTCTGCGCCAGGCGCTCCAGCAGTTGTGCACGCGTTGTAGCCAAGGGTTGAGTGGACTGGTTCATGGAACGACTTCTGCGGTGATCGCCGTGCCGCTCTCCATCACGGATGGGAGGCACACAGCAAAGAACAAATTTCAGATCGAATATTTTCGCTCTTTTTCGCTTTCCGTGGGTGACAGCCCGAAAATATCGATTCGTTTTAGCGCGATTCAAGACAAAGTCACTGGTCAGCCACCACTAGGGCCGGACCGCGACACCGGCAATCGGCGCGCTTGCACACTCTCCATGCATGAACTGCATGCTTCTTGCTGCGCCCATTGTTACTGTTGCAACAACTCGCCACGATGACATATCACCGCAGCTTGCTGTCAGACTTCAGACTCGGCGTGGATTCATTTTTGTTTTTTACCGGGCAATTCCATAGAAAATCACCCTATTAGAGGTTCGTTTGGATTCGCTCACAATCCCTGCACTGCCCGCTGCGGCCGGCGCTCTCGCCTGTAGAGCTATTCGCCTGCAGCGCGTCCATGCGCCAATAGCACCTATATAACCAGTCACCAGTCATGAACAGCAATCCCCGCCAGTTGCAGCTTGTCGAAGAAGTCCGCGCCCGCCAATCCACCTCGGTAGAGCAACTGGCCGAAATCCTCGGCGTCACGCTGCAGACCGTGCGCCGCGACATCCAGAAGCTGGCCGATGCCGGCTTGCTGGTGCGCTTTCATGGCGGCGTGCGCGTGCCCAGCGCCACCGTGGAAAATCTGGCCCATACCCAGCGCCAGGTATTGCATGCCGAAGGCAAGATGCGCATCGCACGCGCCATCGCCGAGGCCATTCCCAACGGCTGCTCGCTGATTCTCAACATCGGCACTACCACCGAAGCAGTAGCCCAGGCCCTGCTGCAGCACAAGGGGCTGCGCGTCATCACCAACAATCTCAATGTCGCAGCCATCCTCAGCAGCAATGCCGACTGCGAAGTCATCGTCGCGGGCGGCGTGGTCCGCACCCGCGACCGCGGCATCGTGGGCGAGGCTGCCGTGGACTTCATGCGCCAGTTCAAGGTGGACATTGCCGTGATCGGCATCTCGGCCATCGAGTCGGACGGCAGTCTGCGCGACTTCGACCTGCGCGAGGTCAAGGTGGCCCAGACCATCATCGGCCAGTCGCGCGAAGTCTGGCTGGCGGCCGACCACAGCAAGTTCAGCCGCCAGGCCATGGTGGAGCTGGCCCGCCTGAACCAGATCGACCGCCTGTTCACCGACGTGCCGCCCTCCGCCCCCTTCGATGCCCTGTTGCGCGATGCCGAGGTGCAATGCACCATCGCCCAATGAACGCAGCCCCCTATCTGATCCGCCCTGCGCTGCCCGAAGATGCAGCAGGCATTGCCGGGCTGCTGCACGACATAGGCTGGTTCAAGGCCTATGAAACCCATTCCGCCGCCCAGAACACCGAGGCCGTGCAAGCGCTGCTGGACGAGCTGCAGACCGGGCCGGAGCGCTCTCTGATGCTGGTGGCACAAGACGGCCAGCACCGCATTCACGGCTACTGCGCCGTGCACTGGCTGCCGGTCGCCGTGCAGCAGGGCTGGGAGGCCTATGTGAGCGAGTTGTTTGTCGCAGAAGCAGCACGCGGTGCCGGCCTGGGCCAGCAGCTGCTGGATGCGGCCACACAGGCTGCGCGCGAGCGCCACTGCCTGCGTATCTGGCTGGTCAACAACCGCGAGCGCCCTTCCTATGTGCGCGGCTTCTATTCCCGCCAGGGCTGGAGCGAGCAGGCCGAAATGGCGCGCTTTGTGCTCCCCCTCTGAACCACGGACAACCCATGACAACCTATCTGCTCGCCCTGGACCAGGGCACCTCTAGTTCCCGCTCCATCGTCTTCGACACGCAAGGCCGCATCGTGGCATCGGCCCAGCTGGAGCTGCCGCAGATCTACCCGCAGCCGGGCTGGGTGGAGCATGACCCGCGCGAGATCTGGCGCACCCAGCTGACCACCGCCAAGGAGGCGCTGGCCAAGGCGAGCCTCAAGGCCACCGATATCCGCTCGGTGGGCATTACCAACCAGCGCGAGACCACCATCGTCTGGAACCGCAAGACCGGCGCTCCCATTCACCACGGCATCGTCTGGCAAGACCGCCGCGCCGAAACCACCTGCGTGCAGCTGCGCGAAGCCGGTCACAGCGACACCATTCTGCGCAAAACCGGCCTGCGCATCGATGCCTATTTTTCAGGCACCAAGCTCAGATGGCTGCTGGACCATGTGCCCGGCGCACGCGCCGCGGCGCAAGCCGGCGAGCTGGCCTTCGGCACGGTGGATTGCTGGCTGATATGGCAGCTGACGGGCGGCAAGCGCCATGTCACCGATGTGAGCAACGCCAGCCGCACCATGCTATTCAATGTGCACAGCAACCAGTGGGATGCCGATCTGCTGGCCCTGCTCGACATTCCTGCGGGCCTGATGCCCGAAGTCCTGCCCTCAGCGGCCGATTTCGGCCAGACGGCGGGCGAGGTGCTGGGCGGCTCCATCAATATCGGCGGGGTGGCCGGCGACCAGCAAAGCGCGCTGTTCGGCCAGGCCTGCTTCGACGCGGGCATGGCCAAGAACACCTACGGCACGGGTTGCTTCATGCTCATGCATACGGGCAGCAGCTTCCAGACCTCGAGTAACGGTCTGCTGACCACATCGGCCGCCCAGGCAAGCAGCCAGCCCCAGTTTGCGCTGGAAGGCAGCGTCTTTGTCGGCGGAGCCGTGGTGCAGTGGCTGCGCGACGGCCTGCAGGCCATCGAGCACAGCGGCCAGGTGCAGCAACTGGCCGAAAGCGTGCCCGACAGCGGCGGCGTGATGCTGGTGCCGGCCTTTACCGGCCTGGGCGCCCCCTACTGGAAACCCGATGCGCGCGGCACCATCACCGGTCTGACACGCGGCACGACGATGGCCCATATCGCGCGTGCGGCCCTGGAATCCATTGCCTACCAGAGTGCTGCCCTGCTCGGCGCCATGAGCCGCGACGCCGTGGCCACGGGCGGCACGCCGGTCAGCGAGCTGCGTGTGGACGGCGGCGCCTGCGTGAACAATCTGCTGATGCAGTTCCAGGCCGACCTGCTTGGCATTCCCGTGGTACGTCCGGCCTGCGTGGAAACCACGGCCCTGGGCGCGGCCTATCTGGCCGGCCTGTCCAGCGGCGTCTATCAGAGCACCGAGGAGCTGTCGGCCTTGTGGAAGGCCGAGCGCCGCTTCCTGCCCACGCTGGGCAAGGACCGCGCCGACGAGCTGATGCAGCGCTGGGAACAGGCCGTGCGCCAGACCACAGCGCAGTAAGGCCGCTGCACTGGGCGCTGGCCTGGCAAGCGTCCGCCCCTCAAAGAACCATCAGAAAAGGGATGCCAGGGCATCCCTTTTCCCTTGGGCCACGATAGCCGCAGCGCTCAGTCTTCGTCACCCAGCAGCGCCTTGTGGATCACGGCACCGATGATGGCGCCCACGATGGGAGCCAGCCAGAACAGCCACAGTTGCTCCAGCGCGATGGCAGGACCGAACAGCGCCGGGCCGGTACTGCGGGCGGGGTTGACCGAGGTATTGGTCACGGGAATGGAGATCAGGTGGATCAGCGTCAGGCACAGGCCGATGCTCATGCCCGCAAAGCCCACGGCAGCCTTCTTGGTGGTGGAGCCCAGGATCACCAGCAGAAACACGGCGGTGAGCACGACTTCGGTCACCAGCGCCGCAGCCATATTGAACTTGCCCGGCGAATGCTCGCCATAGCCATTGGTGGCCAGATCGGTCACATGGGCACCAGCCTTGCCGCTGGCAATGAAGTAGAGCATGGCTGCCGCCACGATGGCGCCCAGGATCTGGGCAATGATGTAGCCGGGCAGCTCGGCAAAGCGAAAGCGCCCGGCCACCGCCAGACCGACGGAAACCGCCGGGTTGAAGTGGCCGCCGGAGACCGGACCGAAGGCATAGGCCCCCGTCAGCACCGTCAGACCGAAGGCAAAGGACACGCCCAGCAGGCCGATGCCCACTTCAGGAAAGGCAGCTGCCAGCACCGCGCTGCCGCAACCGCCAAAGGTCAACCAGAAAGTACCCAGAAACTCCGCCGACCATTTTTTGACATTGGATGCCATGATTGCTCCCTATTTCCGATGAGCGTTGCCCGTGCCGCACCGTGCGGCACGAAACAATGCCGCTGAGCATCTTAGAAAGCGATCAGCCAAAAGTACCAGGCACAAATGTGAACAATCCACGACAGCTACGGCTTTGGAGCCTCTCGTTGATCTGCGCCAGCCTCGCTGCCTGCACGACGGCGTCGCTTACACCCCATCGCATCTGCAGCACGCCCCAGGCCCGCCCCTGGTCTCTGCTGGGCGAGATCCGCTGGCCGCATGACAAGCTGTTTGCCGGTACGGTGGTGGGCGGCCTGTCCTCGATCGACTACGACCCTGGCAGCAATCTGTATTACCTGGTCAGCGACGACCGCTCCGCCCTGGGGTCTGCGCGCTTTTACACGGCCCGCATCGACTACGATGCCAGCGGCCTGCATCAGGTCAGGCTGCACAATGCGCAGCCGCTGCTCAGCCCCGCCCAGGCCCCCTACCCCAGCCACCGCCAGCCCCTGCCCGGCATCGCGACGCCCGACGCGGAAGCCCTGCGCATGCTGCCTGGAGGACAGTCCCTGCTTTGGAGCAGCGAGGGCGACTTCGCACGCGGATTCGGCCCGCAGCTGCTGCAATCGGGCACGGACGGGCGCTGGCAGCGCGAATGGCCGCTGCCGCCCGAGCTGCTCCAACCGGCCAGCAAGACTCAAGGGCCGCGCAGCAACTTCACGCTCGAAGGCATGGCGCTGAGCGAAGATGGCTCAACGCTCTGGCTGGCCATGGAGGCGGCGCTCAAACAAGACGGCTCCCTGCCCTCCACGGAGCAGCCCGGCGGCCCGGTACGCATCACCGCCTATGACATGGGCACGCAGCAGCCCGTGCGCCAGATGGCCTATCTGCCCGACGCCCTGCCCGCCGGCCTGTGGCTGCAGCACCGTGCCATCAACGGCATCAGCGATGTGCTGGCCGATGGCCCCGAGCACCTGCTGGTGCTCGAGCGCTCATTTGCACCGCCGCTGCGCTTCGGCGCCCGCATCTACCGCATCAGCACCCGCGCCGACGCCAGCAGCGACACGCTGGGCCAGGACCGGCTGCAGCCGGGCAGCTACCGGCCCGCCGACAAGAAGTTGCTGCTGGATCTGGCGGATGCAGGCCTGCAATCCGTGGACAACCTGGAGGGCATGAGTTGGGGGCCGCCGCTGCCCGATGGCCGACGCGTGCTGCTGCTGGTCAGCGACAACAACTTCAACCCCGCCGAAGTCACCCAGTTCGTCGCCCTGAGCGAGGAGCCCGGCCACTGCGGCGCAGGTTTATAGTGCCGGTTTGCGCCTGAAATCCGAATACAGGCTTGCCCACTTGCTCCATCGCAAAGCGAATCGAACCATCATGAGCCAGACCGACCACTCGATCACCGTCTTCCCTCCCATCGCCTTTATCGGCGGCGGCAATATGGCCAGCGCCATCATCGGTGGCCTGATCCGCCAGGGCGTTCCGGCCAGCAGCATCACCGTGGTCGAGCCTTTTGAAGCCACGCGTGCTGCGCTGAAGACCAGCTTCGGCGTCGACGCCCTGCCCGCCGCCACAGAGGCCCTGCAAAGCGCCCAGCTGGTGGTCTGGGCCGTCAAGCCCCAGAGCTTCAAGGAGGCGGCCGCTCCCGTTGCCACCCACACCCGCAACGCCCTGCACCTGAGCGTAGCTGCCGGCATCACCACCGACAGTATCGCGGCCTGGACCGGCACCCGCCGCATCGTGCGCGCCATGCCCAATACCCCGGCCCTGGTCGGCAAGGGCATGACGGGCCTGTTCGCCCGTCCCGAGGTCGATGCCCAGGGCAAGGCCCTGATCGAGACCGTGATCGGCAGCACCGGCGAACTCACCTGGGTAGACCAGGAAGCGCATCTGGATGCCGTGACGGCCATCTCCGGCTCCGGCCCGGCCTATGTATTCCTGTTCCTCGAAGCCATGACCCAGGCGGGCGTCGACATGGGCCTCAGCGCCGAGCAAAGCTACAAGCTGGCCGTGGCCACGTTTGCGGGCGGCTCGGAACTGGCGGCACGCTCCAGCGAGAGTGCCGAAGTGCTGCGCCAGCGCGTGACCAGCAAGGGCGGCACCACTTATGCTGCCATCACCCATATGCAGGAGCAGAAGCTGCCTGAGCATTTCATCGAAGCCATGCGCAAGGCCCAGATTCGCGCACAGGAGCTGGCCGCCGAGTTCGGCAAATAAAGAAAACCGGCCGAGGCCGGTTTTTTTGAGTCAATCAGGCCTCAATCGCTTATCAATCAAGCGATTCGAGCTATCGAAACAGGACTATTTCAACGCAAACCCAAGCGCCACGCCCGCAAAGATGGCAGCGCCAATCCAGTGGCTCTTGCTGAAGGCGACAAAGCAGCCTTCGCGCGTACGGTTCTTGATCAGGCTGAAATGCCAGACGATCTGGGCTGCTGCCACACCCATGCCCAGCCAGAAGGGCCAGCCCAGCTGATAGGGAGCCAGCACCCAGGCGATCAGACCCCAGCACAGGGCAAAGAACAGCATGATGGCCGTGACATCGAAGCGGCCCAGGGTGATGGCCGAGGTCTTCATGCCGATCTTGAGATCGTCATCGCGGTCCACCATGGCGTATTCGGTGTCATAGGCCAGCACCAGAAACATATTGGCCAGCCACAGCGTCCAGGCCGTGGCACTGACCTCGCCCGTTACCGCAGCAAACGCAATCACGATGCCGAAATTGAAGGCAATGCCCAGAAAGGCCTGTGGCATGGCAAAAAAGCGCTTGGTGAACGGATAGAGAATCGTGAACAACACGGCGGGTACCGACCAGGCCACGGCCTCCCAGCGCGTGGACAGCACCAGGCCGAAGGCCACCAGCGTGAGCACCAGGCCAACCATGGCGGCTTCCCTGACCGAGATCTGGCCGCTGGTGATGGGGCGCTGGGTGGTGCGTTTCACATGCCTGTCGAAGTCGCGATCGGCAATATCGTTGATGGTGCAGCCCGCGCTGCGCATCAGCACCGTGCCCAGCACAAAGACCACCAGCAGATGCCAGCCCGGAAAGCCCTGACCGGCCACCCACAGCGCCACCAGCGTGGGCCAGACCAGTACCAGCCAGCCTGCGGGACGGTTGAAGCGGATCAGATCCAGATACAGCGACAGCTTGGAGCGCGGCGAAGCAGGAATGGAGGCGGACATGAAAGGGGTTCCGGAAGGCAGGAAATCACGACCGGGCCCCCAGGCCGCGGTCAGCGCAGCGGCAATTGTGCCTCGGCCTGCACCGCCCTGAGGGCGCCACCCCCATGCTCGACACGGTCTGTCAGCCAGAGTACCAGAGCCGTCCAGCCCAATCCCAGACACAGCCCCGCCAGCACATCGCTGGCATGGTGCACGGACAGCAACACGCGGCTCAAGCCCGTGCTCAGGGCCAGCAGCACTGCCGCCGCAAAGACCCAGGCCCGCCAGCGCGGTGGCAGTCGACGAGCGACCAGCCAGGCCAGCATGCCGAAAATCGCGGCCGTGCCTGCGCTGTGACCGCTGGGAAAGCTGAAGCCGGCCTCATGCACCAGACCGTCCAGTGGACGCTCGCGCTGCAGGGTCACCTTGAGGAAGCGCACCCACAGTCCCGTGCCGGCCACAGCCACCACCCAGCTCAGCAGTTGCAGGCCCTGGCGTCGCCACAGCAGCCACAGGCCCAAAACCAGGCTCAGCAGTCCCATGACGCGCAAATCCCCGAGCATGGTCCAGCCCCGCACCAGGGGCTGCAGACTGGGCGGCAGGCCAGCACTCACCGCGTTCTGCAGCTTCAGGTCCAGGGCCATCAACCCCTGCGGCGGCTGAAGGGGCTGGGACTGCTGCACGGCGACGACCAGCAGGGCCAAAGCAGTGGCAGCCAACCCCGCCACCGCCAGCAGCCAGTTGCCACCAGGCCTGAGATCCGTACTGTGGTCCTGCCACAGCCACGCGGCCCGGCCCTGCGCACGCCAGCGCAGCATGCAGGCCGCAGCCAGCAACAGCAACAGCAACAGCAGCAGCAGCAGCAGCAGCAGCAGCAGCAGCAGCAGCAGCAACATCCAGATGGTGTGTCCGTCCACCCACTGCACCAGCAAGACCACGGATTCCACCACAGCAAGCACGCCCATTCCTTTCAACATCAAAAAGCGAAAAAGCCCTGACGGGCCTCCAGAGGCTAACCCGCCAGGGCTTAAGCGAAACTGAAACTATGGCCGGACCGGGCAGTTGCCGCGGCGCGGCTCACTCTTCGAGCAGGGAGCGCAACATCCAGGCCGTCTGCTCGTGCACGGCCAGACGCTGGGTCAGCAGATCGGCCGTAGGCTCATCGCCAGCCTTGTCGGCACGGGGAAACAGCTGGCGAGCCGTGCGCGCCACGGCCTCGTGGCCCTGCACCAGGATGCGCACCATCTCCAGGGCCTTGGGCGGCTGGGCCGGTGCGTCTGGCAGGCTGGTGAGCTTGCCGAACTGGGCATAGGAGCCAGGCGCATGGTGGCCCAGTGCACGAATGCGCTCGGCCACGGGATCGACGGCATTCCACAGCTCGGTGTACTGCGCCATGAACATGGTGTGCAGCGTGTTGAACATGGGCCCCGTGACGTTCCAGTGGAAGTTGTGCGTGGCCAGGTACAGCGTATAGGTGTCGGCCAGCAGCGCCGACAGCCCCTTGGCGATGGCGGCGCGGTCCTCGTCGCTGATGCCGATATGGATGCCGGCTGGCACCGGCGGCGCGGCGTCCGACTTTGGTTTCTGCGATTTGTCCTTGCCTTGCTTGGTCATGCACTCACCTTTCGGGTTTAACGAATCCGGATCCCGCCCTCTTGGAGCTTCTGAAGCCTCGCTTACTGCGACAGACGCTGCACTCCCGGCAGCGGGCAGGCGTAGACGGCGTTGCGCAATGCGGCAATCGCCTCGTAGCGCGTGAAGCTGCGCCGCCAGGCCAGTACCACACGGCGGGTGGGCGGCGCAATGCCGTCTTCCTCATGAATCGGAAGATAGCGAATATGAGGTTCATCGGCGCGGCGACGGCGCTCGATGGGAGCCAGCGCATCCTCGGGCACAGACAGGCGTGGCACCAGGGTCACGCCCATGCCGGCAGCCACCATGTATTTGATGGTCTCCAGCGAGGAGCCTTCGAAGGTGCGGCGAATGCCTTCGGAGTTGCTGGCATAGCGTGCGAATTCAGGGCAGACCTCGAGCACATGGTCGCGGAAGCAGTGACCCGCGCCCAGCAGCAGCATGGTCTCGTTCTTGAGATCCGTGGTCGACAGGCTCTTCTTCTGCGCCAGCGGGTGGGTGCTGGGCACTGCGGCCATGAAGGGCTCGTCGTACAGCGGCGCCAGTGCCAGGCCGGTATCCGGGAAGGGCTCGGCCATGATGGCGCAGTCAATCTCGCCCGTGCGCAGCATCTCCAGCAGCTTGACGGTGAAGTTCTCCTGCAGCATCAGCGGCATCTGCGGCGTCATATTGATGGAGTTGCGCACCAGATCGGGGAGCAGATAGGGGCCGATGGTGTAGATCACGCCCAGGGTCAGAACGCCGGACAGCGGGTCCTTGCCGCGCTTGGCGATTTCCTTGATCTCGTTGGCCTGCTCCAGCACGCTTTGCGCCTGGCGCACGATCTCCTCGCCCAGCGAGGTGACCGAGACTTCGCCGGCACTGCGCTCGAAAATCTTGACATCCAGCTCTTCCTCCAGCTTCTTGATCGCCACGGACAGCGTAGGCTGGGACACATAGCAGGCTTCGGCTGCGCGGCCAAAGTGCTTCTCCCGCGCAACGGCCACGATGTACTTCAATTCGGTAAGAGTCATAGAGAGTGGATCTTTCGGATCATCAATAACAGCATTGATTCATCCTGTTTTTGCATTCAATCACATATTACCAAGGCAAAAGATTACATATATTCCTGCAGAAACGTAACTATTTACGTCTACAAACGCAATTTTCGGTACTTCAGGCCTTCAGATACTCGGCCTTGCCACCCAGCCAGCGGCTGACATGGCGTGCCGCCAGCGCAGGAAATTGCTCAAGCATAAGCGGTGCCAGCTCGCGCGCCCAGTCCAGCAGCAGCACATCCTGCTCCAGATCGGCAAAGCGCAACATGGGGGAGCCGGACTGCCGGGCGCCGAGAAACTCGCCCGGGCCGCGAATTTCCAGATCCCGCCTCGCGATCTCGAAACCGTCATTCGTCTCGGCCATGGCCCGCAGGCGCTCCTTGCCGGTATCGGACAGGCGCCCGTTGTCATTGACCGAATACAGCAGCACGCAGGCCGAAGCCGCGGCGCCTCGCCCCACACGGCCACGCAGCTGGTGCAGCTGCGACAGGCCGAAGCGCTCCGAGTGCTCGATGACCATCAGCGAGGCATTGGGCACGTCCACGCCGACTTCAATCACGGTGGTGGACACCAACACACCCATGACGCCGGCCGAAAACAGCTCCATTACGGCCTTTTTCTCTGCCGTGGGCATGCGCGAGTGCAGCAGGCCCACCATGACACCGGGCAGCATTTCGCTCAAATATTCATGGGTGGCCGTGGCATTCGACAGATCCAGCGCCTCGCTTTCCTCGATCAGCGGGCAGACCCAGTAGACCTGGCGCCCGCTGGCGACCTGGGCGCCGATGCGCTCGATCACCTCATCCTTTCGGCTGTCCGAGATCAGCTTGGTGACGATGGGCGTGCGCCCTGGCGGCAGCTCGTCGATGGTGGATACATCGAGGTCGGCGTAATAGCTCATGGCCAGGGTTCGAGGGATCGGCGTGGCGCTCATCATCAGCAAATGCGGCTCCATGCCCGTGGCTGCCAGCTTTTGCCGCAGCGCCAGACGCTGGGCCACGCCAAAACGATGCTGCTCGTCGATCACGGCCAGGGCCAGGTTCTTGAACTGGACCTGCTCCTGAATCACGGCATGGGTGCCCACGACCAGCGCCGCCTCGCCGCTCTCCACCAGCGCCAGCATCGCGGCGCGCTCCTTCTTTTTCTGAGCCCCCGCCAGCCAGGCGACCTTTTTGCCCAGCGGCGCCAGAATCGGCTCCAGCCAGCCGACCAACTTGCCGAAGTGCTGCTCGGCCAGAATCTCGGTCGGCGCCATCAATGCGCATTGCCAGCCAGCCTCGATGCAGGCCACTGCAGACAAGGCCGCCACCACCGTCTTGCCAGAGCCCACATCGCCCTGCAGCAAACGGTGCATGGGGATGCGGCGCTCCATATCGGCCCGAATCTCGCCCACCACGCGCTGCTGCGCGCCCGTCAGGCCAAACGGCAGCTGCGCCAGAAACTGCTGGGTCAGATCCGCCATCCCGGCCTGCGGCCTGAGCACGGGCGCGCGCAAGCGGGCGCGCTCGCGCTTGGCCTCGTACTGGGACAGTTGCTGGGCCAGCAGCTCTTCGGCCTTGAGCCTTTGCCAGGCCGGATGGGAATGGTCCTCCAGCGTGACCAGCGCCACATCGGGTGTTGGGTGATGCAGAAAAGTGAGCGCATTGCGCAAGTCATATGCAGGCTGAAGCCCATTCTGACCATAGAACTGCGCAATGGGAGGCGACTCCTCCGGAGGCAGGGTCTCGGACAGATCGGCACGCAGCAGCGCCGAAGCAATGGCCCGGCGCAGATAGGCCTGGGGCAGGCTTGCGCTGGCGGGATAGACCGGTGTCAGCGCCGTGGGCAGCTCTCCGCCCGCCACCCGGAACGCAGGGTGCATCATCTGCCGCCCCCAGAAACCGCCCTTGACCTCGCCGCGAATGCGCAGGCGCGCGCCCGGCACCATGGTCTTTTGCTGCGACGGGTAGAAGCTGAAGAAGGTCAGCAGACAGGTGCCGCTGCCATCATCCACGGCGACCTTGAGCATGCGTCGCGGGCGCAACTGCACCTCGCTGTGCGTGACCGTGGCCTCAATCTGCACCGTCTCGCCATCGCGCGCGTTCTTCAACGGCACGATGCGGGTTTCGTCCTCATAGCGCAGCGGCAGGTGCAAAGCCAGGTCGATATCGCGTGTCAGCCCCATCTTCAACAGCGCCTGCTGCGCAGGGCTGAGGGTCTTTTTGGGAGCGGCATCCAGATCCGTGCCCGCCTTTTTTTCACGAGTGCCAGCACGGCTGCCAGCGCGCTTGGCAGCAGACTTGGGCTCGGCAGCAGGCTTTTTTGACACAGACAAATAGGACTCCTTGGCTACACTCCCCGCAACAGGGAAAGCAATGTATGTATATACAGCATATTAAGGTTTGCAAACAACTGCCCGCCAGCGCAGAAAGCGCAAAATCGCTACCATTCCAGGTTGTTACTTTGTGTTTCAGTAGAAATCCATGTTGAAGCGAGTTGATGTCGAGCATCTCCGCCCAGGAATGTTCGTGCACGAGTTCTGTGGCTCGTGGATGGAGCATCCCTTTTTGCGAACCAGCCTCCTGCTCGAACAGCCCAGGGATCTGGAGCGCCTGCTTGCCACCACCATCCGCCAGGTGTGGATAGACACTGGCAGAGGCGTCGACATCGCCCCCGACATCACGCCGGTCGAGGTCTCCGAGTCGCCATGCGATGAAGCGGCGCCGAGTTCGCCGGCACGGCTTACCAGAACCAGCGTGGAGTTGCAGCAGGCCCGCCAGATCATCGAGCAGGCGCGCGATGTGCTGAAGACCATGTTCAGGGACGTTCGCCTGGGCCGTCCGCTGGACCTGCCGGCCTCAGGCCAACTGGTCGACGAGATGGCGGAGTCGATCAAGCGCAACCCCCATGCCCTGATCAGCCTGGCGCGCCTGAAGACTGCGGACAACTACTCCTATATGCACAGCATCGCGGTATGCGCCCTGATGATAGGTCTGGCGCGCCGCATGGGCCTGGACGAACACCAGGTGCATCTGGCGGGCGTCGCGGGCCTGCTGCACGACATCGGCAAGAGCAAAGTACCCCTGGATGTTCTCAACAAGCCAGGGGCGCTGGATGCCGAGGAATGGGTCATCATGAGGTCCCACCCTCGCTGGGGCTACGACCTCCTGCTGCCTCAGGGCCTGGACGATGCCGTCACCGATGCCTGCCTGCATCATCATGAGAAAGTCGACGGCACGGGCTATCCCGACGGACTGAAGCAGGAAGACATCAGTCTGATGGCACGCATGACGGCCGTCTGCGATGTCTATGACGCCATCACCTCGGATCGCCCCTACAAGCAAGGCTGGCACCCGGCCATCGCGCTGCAGCGCATGGCGCAATGGGCGCCCCACCACTTCGACAAGGCCATCTTCGAGCAGTTCGTCCAGACGGTGGGCATCTACCCGCTGGGCTCGCTGGTACGGCTGCAGTCTCAGCATCTTGCCGTGGTGCTGGATGTCTCGCCAAACTGCCTGCTGACTCCTAAGGTACGGCGCTTTTACTGCCTCAACCAGCAGCGCCGCATCACGCCCGAGATTCTCGACTTGGCCTGCCCCCATGCCAACGACAGCATCGTCGGGCGCGAAGACCCCGCCGACTGGCCCTTCAGGAATCTCAACGAGCTCTGGACCCCAGCTGCTGCTCAGCCCTGAAGCCGGCAGCCCTAATGGCGATTTGCGACAATCGCCCACTTGTTTGATTGAACTTGGAACGGGCCTCGTACGGCCCTCAAGCACCGCATGTCTTCCAGCACCCGTGAATTCACACTCAGCGATTTCGACTTCGACCTGCCCGAATCCCTGATTGCCCAGCATCCCACCGCCGTTCGCAGCGCCTCGCGCCTGCTTGATGGCCGCAGCCTCCCCGCCACCGACCGGATCTTTCGCGAACTGCCCGATCTGCTGCAGCCCGGCGACCTACTGGTCTTCAACGACACCAAGGTCATCAAGGCACGCGTCTTCGGCGAAAAAGCCAGCGGCGGCAAGATCGAACTGCTGGTCGAGCGCGTGCTGCAGAACAACGAAGTCGTGGCCCATATGCGCGTGAGCAAGAAGCCCTTGCCTGGTGCCAAGATCCATCTTTGCGGCGGCCTCAGGAATGGCGGTTTCGAAGCCACGCTGCTGGGCCGCTGGCCGGACGAGAATGGGCCGCTGTTCCATCTTTCCTTCAAGGGCAACCAGGGCGAGTCGCCCTATGAGTTGCTGGAGCAGTTCGGCCATCTGCCGCTGCCGCCCTATATCGAGCGCCAGCAGAACGCCGAGCATGATCCTGATGAAAAGGAAGACAGCGAGCGCTACCAGACCGTGTTCGCGGCCCACCCCGGCGCCGTGGCCGCACCGACCGCCGCCCTGCATTTCGACGAGACCGTGCTCGCGGCCCTGCAAGCCAAGGGCGTGGAGCGCGCCAGCCTCACCCTGCATGTGGGTGCCGGCACCTTCCAGCCCGTCAAGACCGAAAGCCTTGCCGACCACACCATGCACAGCGAGTGGTACGACATTCCCCTGCCCACCTTGGCCGCCATGGAGCGCTGCCGCCAGCGCGGCGGCCGCATCATTGCCGTGGGCACCACCACGGTGCGCACGCTGGAGTCCTGGGCCAAGTACGGCAACATCACCGGCGACACCAGCATCTTCATCACCCCGGGCTTTCAGTACCAGGTGGTGGACATGCTGATTACCAACTTCCATCTGCCCAAAAGCACGCTGATGATGCTGGTCAGCGCGTTTGCGGGCTACGAGCACATCATGGCCATGTACCAGCATGCGATTGCCCAGCACTACCGCTTCTTCAGCTATGGAGACTCCATGCTGCTGGAGCGCCAGCGCTGATCTGCAACATATTGGAGCCGCTGCGCCGGCTCCTGGCATAAGGAGTTACAGAAACACTGGGTCCAATCTTTTCTTAGTGGTAGATTTCATCGTTTTGTCAAAGTGCTTATTTATTTAGTCATTTAGAAAAATCAATGGAAGTTCAAACCCCACAAGATGAAGAGTTGGACCTGCTGGATCTGTTGGTCACTCTCGCGGAAAACTGGAAGATTCTGATTTTCGGTCCGCTGCTGGCGGGCATCGCAGCCTATGGTATCGGTCTGGTGATCCCCAAAACCTACGAAAGCAGCGCATCGGTTCAGGTGGAGCGTGCCGGCTCCAGCTTTACCGCCCCCATGGCCGCCAGCCTGGCCATGTCTGCAGACGTGCTGCACCAGATTGCTCCCGTGGCGGGTCTGGACGATGGCCTGACCAAGGAAGAGATCTATAAAAAGCTCAGCAAGCGCATCACGGTCAATGTCGGCAAGCAGGACAAGCTGCTGAATATTGCAACGCAGGCCAAGTCGCCCGAAGCGGCTCAAAAGCTCAACCAGGCGCTGCTGGACACCCTGTTTCCCCTGAGCAAGCCACGCGGTCTGGAAAAAAAGCAGCTGGAAGTGCAACTGGCTTCCGAGAAAACGCGCCTGGAGGAGTCGCTCAAGCTCGAGCATGACACCTCCGCCAACCTCTCCTCCGGGAAAAGTGTCACCGAAGCCACCAGCCGCCTCTATGGCGAACTACTGACCGCCAATAGCAATCGCCAGAAGGGGATTCTGGACATGGAGCGTCGCCTCGGCGGTCTGGACAACGATGATGTGATCCAGATGCCGACCCTGCCCGAGCGCTCCATCAAGCCCAAGAAGCCCATGCTGGCCATTGGTGCGGCCGTTGGCACCGGTTTCCTGCTGCTGCTGTTTGTCTTCATCCGGCAGGCGCTGCGCACCGCCAAAGAGTCCTCGCCCGAACAGGCCGAGAAAATTGCACGTATTCGTAACGCCATGCCCTGGTAGCCCTCGCCGCCCACCCCATGCCCGCACCCGACAGTGCGGGCATTTTTTTGGGCACCGCAACGCAGGCAGGACGCCTCATCCCCCTAGAATTCCTCGCTTCTTTGTCGCAAATCGCTACGGACATGCCCCCTCGCTGGCTCTCTCCCACACTTTCTCCGTCAGCGCAGTCTGCCATCCGCGGTGTTCTGCTCACCATATTCGCCTGTGCGCTATTTGCGGTTCTGGATAGCGCCACCAAGTTCAGCGGCAAGCTGCTTCCGGTACTCATGGTGCTGTGGCTGCGCTTCATGGCTCAGGCCTTTGTCACCAGTGTGCTGGTTTTGCCCCGGCATGGCCTGTCGGCACTGAAAACCCGGAACCTGAAGTTTCAGCTGCTGCGAGCGATCTCTGGGCTGCTGACCACGGTATGTGCCTTTTTCTGCATACAGAACATGCCCCTGGCCAATTTCACGGCCATCTGGGCTGCGGCCCCGCTGTTCATCGTGGTCGCATCGGCACTCTTCTTCAAGGAACAGGTCAGCCCTGCCCGCTGGGCGCTGCTGGTAATCGGTCTGCTGGCCGTGATCGCCATCGTTCGGCCGGAAAACGATGGACAGGCCCTCGGCCTGGCCGCTCTGTGGCCCGTGGGTCTGCTGATATCCGGCACCACCTACCAGGTGCTGGGAAGCCGCCTGTCGCGCCTGGACTCGCCTCCGACCACCCAGCTCTACTCCACCTGGCTGCCGATACTGCTGACCACGCCGCTGGTCGGCCTGGTATGGCAACCCATCGATCACTGGCAGATCTACGCGGCGGCGGCCGTGATGGGGCTTTGCAGCGGCGTCGGCCACCTGATGCTGCTGCAGGCATATACCCACGCCACGCCTGCGACTGTTGCCCCGTTTCTCTACAGCCAGATCGGCTTCGCCATGCTGATGGGCTGGCTGTTTTTCGGACAGCTTCCCGACAGCACATCGCTGATCGGCATGGCGGTGGTGACGCTCAGCGGCCTGATGGGCGTCTGGCTGGGTATCCGGGAAAAACGCTGAGCCCCGAAGAGCGAGCCTCTCAATAGCCGTGCCTGAGCCTGAATTCCCTGGCCTTGCCGAAGTGTCCGTTACCGATAAAGGGCACAGGCGGCCTCAGGGCCGATAGCGGCGAAGGGTGGTTGCTCATCAGCACCAGATGGCCTCTATCCTGGGGAATGAACACCCGCTTGGACTGAGCGTGCGAGCCCCAGAGCATGAAGACCGTGGGCCGCCCCTGCTCGGCCACTTGGCGAATGATGGCATCGGTCAGCTCTTCCCAGCCCTTTTTGGCATGGCTTGCGGCCTGCCCCTCTTCCACCGTCAGACTGGTGTTGAGCAGCAGCACACCGTGCTGGGCCCAGCCCACCAGACTGCCACCGGGCAGGGGGAAAGCCGGAAACGGCGTCCCCAGCTCGCGCTGCATTTCCTTGAAAATGTTCTGCAGCGAAGGCGGAACACGCACCCCGGGAGCGACCGAGAATGCCAGCCCTTCGGCTTGGCCACGCCCGTGATAGGGGTCCTGCCCGAGGATCACGACCCGCACATCCTGCGATGCGGTCAGCTCCAGTGCCCTCAGAGGCTTGGGGGGAAAGATCACCGCACCGGCATCCAGCCTTTGCTGCAGGAACTGCAGCAGCTTCTGGCCGGTATTTCCCGCAAAAAAGGTGTCGACAACGGTTTGCCAACCTGACGAGACTGGCCAGTCCTGCGGATCTGCACTCGTCAACTGGGTAGGCGCTGCGGTGTTAGCAACTGTGCTCTGGCTGGTGAGGTTCATGCCTTGATTTTCTCAACTTCCACGACCGCCCCAAAGGAGTTCCTGCAGGCTTGGCTGCTATCGGGGACCCAAAATACCTGATTTCAGTGAGTGACACATTCTGACATTTTGCAAAAAATCGACTCCAACACAGCGGACCGCTCGGCAGTTCGGGCTCACAGGGAGTTTTTCATGCACACGTCTTCTGCCAGTCACTTGCCAGTCTCTGCCGCGCAGGCCTTCTTCTCCTATGCCCGCCCGGCCTTCAGCCTCAACCCCCAGGGTTTCAGGTTTGCCGGCTGGGAGTTGCGCCTGCGCACGCGCAGCCTGATCAGCGCCGCCGGCCACGAAGTGGGGCTCACAAAGAGCGAGTTCGCACTGCTGCTGGCCCTGCTCAAGCGCCCCAAGCAAATCATGAGCCGTGAACAGATCATGGACATGACGCAGGCCGAAGACACGGTCTTCGACCGTGCCATCGACGTGCAGATGCTGCGCCTGCGCCGCAAGGTCGAAACGTCGGGTCGCTCGCCCACGCTGCTCAAGACCAAGCGTGGCGCCGGCTATTTTCTGGATGCCGACGTGCAGGTGCTGCGCTGAAACTGCGCAGCCGCCTGCTGCTTACTGAAACAGCTGGGCGAGGGCCTCGCCCGGCTCACGGGCACGCATGAAGGCCTCTCCCACCAGGAAGGCGTCAACGCCAGCTTCACGCAGGGTCTTCACATCGTCCCGGTTCAGGATGCCGGACTCGGTCACCAGCAGGCGATCGGCGGGCACATCCTTCTTGAGCGCAATCGTGGTCTGGATATCGACCTCGAAGCTGCGCAGATTGCGGTTGTTGATGCCCACCAGTGGCGTCTTAAGCTTGAGAGCGCGCTGCAGTTCCTCGGCGTCATGCACTTCCACCAGCACATCCATGTCCAGGCTGTGCGCAATCTGCTCCATCTCGGCCATCTGCGCATCGTCCAGACAGGCGGCGATCAAGAGCACGCAGTCGGCGCCCATCACCCGCGATTCGTAGATCTGATAGGGGTCGACCATGAAGTCCTTGCGCAGCACCGGCAGCAGCGTGCTCGCGCGGGCCTGCTTGAGATAGTCGGGCTGTCCCTGGAAGAACTGGCGATCGGTCAGCACCGACAGGCAGGCAGCACTGATCTTGCCGTCGCCCACCATATAGCTCTGGGCGATATCGGCAGGATCGAAATCGGCTCGAATCACGCCCTTGCTGGGGCTGGCCTTCTTGACTTCGGCGATCACGCCGGCCTGTCCCTTGGCGATCTTGGCGCGGATGGCGCCAACGAAATCGCGCGTGGAGACACGGCTTTCCGCATCGCGGCGCATCTCGGCAAACGGCACGGCCTTCTTGGCAGCAGCAACTTCCTGGACCTTGACGTCGCAGATTTTCTTCAGAATGTCAGACATGGTTTTCCTTGTTGGTGGCGGCGCGCAATACCTTCATGATGACGCGGTGCATGCTTAAGCCCACCACGATGAACAGCAGGGAGACGCCCAGCACGATCCAGGTGCCGGGATCGCTCCAGATGGGCGCATCCAGCAGGCTCATGCTGCTGCCTGGCCCAGTTTTTGCGAATAGGCCACCAGCTCCTGGAGCTTGGCAAGCGCCGCGCCGCTGTCAATGGCCTTCTGCGCACGCTCCAGACCCTCTTCGATCGAACCAGCCACATTGGCGGCATACAGGGCAGCGCCGGAGTTGAGACAGACGATATCGCGTGCCGGGCCTTGCTCCCCCTGCAGCACGCCCATCAGCATGGCCTTGGACTCCTCGGGGTTCTCGACCTTGAGCGAGCGCGTACCCGCCATGCGCAGGCCAAAGTCCTCGGGATGGACTTCATACTCGCGCACCACGCCGTCCTTGAGCTCGCCGACCAGCGTGCCCGCGCCCAGGCTGATTTCGTCCAGGCCATCGCGGCCGTAAACGACCAGTGCATGTTCGGCGCCCAGGCGCTGCAAGGCGCGCACCTGGATGCCGACCAGGTCTTCGTGGAACACGCCCATCAGGATATTGGGCGCGGATGCCGGGTTGGTAAGCGGGCCCAGGATGTTGAAGATGGTGCGCACGCCCAGTTCCTTGCGCACGGGGGCCACGTTCTTCATGGCCGGATGATGGTTGGGCGCAAACATGAAGCCTATGCCCACATCGCGTATGCAATCGGCGATCTGCGCGGCGTTGAGGTTGATGTTGACGCCCAGCGCCTCCATGGCATCGGCGCTGCCCGACTTGCTGCTGACGCTGCGCCCGCCATGCTTGCTCACCTTGCCGCCCGCCGCCGCAATCACAAAGGTCGAGCAGGTCGAGATGTTGAAGGTGTTGGCGCCGTCGCCGCCGGTGCCGACGATATCGACCAGATTCCTCTTGTCGTGCACATTCACCTTGTTGGAGAACTCGCGCATCACCTCGGCCGCAGCCGAGATCTCGCCAATGGTTTCCTTCTTCACACGCAGGCCGGTGATGATGGAGGCCGTCATCACGGGCGAGAGCTCGCCACGCATGATCATGCGCATCAGATGCAGCATTTCGTCATGGAAGATTTCACGATGCTCGATGGTTCGCTGCAGCGCTTCCTGGGGAGTGATCATTGCCATATCTCTCTATGTTTTTGGGAGCTGCTTGCGCATACGAATACTTGATTTCCCATTGTTTTCATTCTGAAATCAAGCATTGACATACGCTAGCAGCTATCAATTAATCAGCGGTTACTTCTGCTCGAGAAAGTTCTTCAGCATGGCATGACCATGCTCGGTCAGAATGCTCTCGGGGTGGAACTGCACGCCCTCGATGGCCAGCTCGCGGTGGCGCACCCCCTGGATTTCACCATCTTCGCTGGTCGCCGTGATTTCAAGGCACTCGGGCAACGTGTTCCGGTCTATGACCAGAGAGTGATAGCGGTTGACCGTGAACTGCCTGGGCAGGTCGGCAAACACGCCCTTCTGGTCGGTGCTGATCACGCTGGTCTTGCCATGCATCTGCTGGCCCGCCCGAATGATGTCGCCGCCAAAGGCCGCACCAATGCTCTGGTGACCCAGGCAGACACCCAGAATCGGCAGCTTGCCCGCGAAATGTTTGATCGCCGCCACCGAGATGCCCGCCTCGTTGGGCGAGCAGGGGCCGGGCGAGATCACCAACCGCTCGATGCCTTCGCGCGCAATCAGCGCCTCGACTTCGGCCACTGTGGTTTCGTCATTGCGCACCACGGTCACCTGCGCACCCAGCTCGCCAAAGTACTGGACGATGTTGTAGGTAAAACTGTCGTAGTTATCGACCATCAGCAGTTTCATGGTCTTACTCCCCTGATTTCTTGGATTCACGCAGACGCGCAAATTCCTGGTGTTCGTAGTCGATGCAGGCTTCCATCAGCGCGCGATAGACGGTCTCCATCACATCGGGCTGGCCGCCCTCCTGCGCCGTGCGCTCACGCACGCGGCTGACGATGGCTTCGATGCGCGCCTCATCGCGCACCTGGCCCACGTCTGCCTTGATGCGCGCTGCCTGCTGCATATAGCCGATGCGGGTGACCAGCAGCGGCACGAGTACATCGTCGAGCGCATTCACATTGCGGCGCACATCTTCCATGGTGGTGCAGTGCTGCACCTTCTCAATGGAACGATTCATTGCATTTCTCCATCGCGTGGCAGGTCAGTCACTGCACTCAAAGCTGTTGCAGCGCCTTGCAGGAGACGGCCAGCAAGGGCCGCCCCGCAGCAAAGGCCGTCGTCCCCCTTCAAGGGGGAAGGTGCGCAGCGCCTCAGGGGGTAGTCGTTTTTCATTCCAGACCTTCCTCAACCAGTTCTGCGGCGCGCAGCAGGGCGCGGGCCTTGTGCTCGGTCTCTCTCCACTCCAGCTCGGGCACGGAGTCGGCCACCACGCCGGCAGCGGCCTGCACATAGAGCACGTTGTCCTTGATGACGCCGGTACGGATCGCAATCGCCAGATCCATGTCACCGGCAAAGCTCAGATAGCCGCAGGCACCGCCGTAGATGCCGCGCTTGCCGGGCTCGAGCCGGTCGATGACTTCCATGGCATGCACCTTGGGAGCGCCCGTCAGCGTGCCGGCGGGGAAGGTGGCCTTGAAGACATCCATATTGTCCATGCCGTCCTGCAAGATGCCTTCCACATTGCTCACGATATGCATGACATGGCTGTAGCGCTCCACGGCAAAGGCTTCGGTCACCTTGACGCTGCCGGTCCTGGCAATGCGGCCGATATCGTTGCGCGCCAGGTCGATCAGCATCACATGCTCGGCACGCTCCTTGGGGTCGGCGATCAGCTCCTGCTCGGTGGCCTTGTCGGCCTCCACCGTATTGCCGCGCGGACGGGTGCCGGCGAGGGGGCGAATCGTGACCTTCTGGCCGTCGGGCGTGCGCTCCTGGCGCACCAGAATCTCCGGGCTGGCCCCCACCACATGGAAATCTCCGAAATGGTAGAAGTACATATAGGGGCTGGGGTTGAGCGAGCGCAGCGCGCGGTACAGCGACAGTGGCGAGGCCGTGAAACGCTTGTGAATGCGCTGGCCCACCTGCACCTGCATGAAGTCGCCTGCCGCGATCAGCTCCTTGGCCTTTTGCACGGCGTCCAGATAGTCCTGCTTGTCGAAGCTGCGCTCTGCGGGATAGCTCTCGCCGGCACGAATCTGCGGCGCGCTGACCGAATAGCGCAGCTGGTCCTTGAGCTGGCGCAGTCGCTTCTTGGCGCGGGTATAGGCTTCGGCCTCACCAGGGTTGGCGTAGACGATGAGGTAGAGCTTGCCCGAGAGGTTGTCGATGACGGCGACCTCTTCGCACTGCAGCAGCATGATGTCGGGCGTGCCCAGGCTGTCGGGCGGGCAGCTGCTCTCCAGCTTTTTCTCGATGTAGCGCACGGCGTCATAGCCGAAATAGCCGGCCAGACCGCCGCAAAAACGCGGCATGCCGGGCGTGACGGCCACCTTGAAGCGCTGCTGATAGGCCGCGATGAAGTCCAGCGGATTGCCGCCGGCAGTCTCCACCACCTTGCCGTCGGTCACGACCTCGGTCCTGGCATGGTCACCGAAGCCCGATGCACGCACAAAGCTGCGTGCCGGCAGGCCGATGAAGCTGTAGCGACCGAAGCGCTCGCCGCCGACGACGGATTCCAGCAAGAAGCTGTACTTGCCGTCGCCATTGGCATGGGCCAGCTTGAGATAGAGGGACAGCGGGGTTTCGAGGTCGGCAAAGGCCTCGATCAGCAGGGGGATGCGGTTATAGCCTTGGGCCGCAAGCGATTTGAATTCCAGTTCCGTGATCACGGGAGAAGCTCCGGGAGTCATGGCGCATGGTGCATCTGCACGGATTGATTACGGGGCAGATGACGCGTTTGAAGAGAGGATGCGCCGGTTCATTCCAATTGGCCCGAAGTATGCAACGCATGGGGCCGCGGGGTGCACGCCGGGCTCGTGCCGGGTGCTTCAGCAGTTCAGATGTGCAGGCTTACGCCAGGGCCAGGCTCCCCGGTCTCCACAACCTGCATTGAACGTGCGATGAATGAACATGATGCCGGACAGTGTAGCGCATGAACTGCGGAATTTCTCCGCAATACAGATACCCGGGGAAAGACCCATCTCAAAGCCCCATGCTGGGGACAGTCCTTATTGCGACGAAATCTGGCAGACACAAATATGCACGACCGTTCGCAATTCAAGGCCACCTGCAGAGCGGCCTGGAACAACCAACACGAGGAGACATTCATGCCCAGCTTACGTTGGCCACAGGCTTTGCTGCTGGCCGCTGCGCTTGCCAGCTTCGCCACCCATGCTCAGGAGCGCCCGACTGAACCCGTCAAGTTGCATGGTGTGAACTACGCACCCAGCTTGCAGTTGCAGGGTCAGGCCCTGCAGCTCAATGGCGCAGGCACCCGCTACAAGGCCGTTTTCAAGGTCTATACCGCAGGCCTGTATCTGGAAAAGCCGGCGCGCAGCCTGCAGGAAATCGCTGCCCTCCCCGGGCCCAAGCGCATCAGCGTGACCATGCTGCGCGATATCGATTCGGCCGAGCTGGGCAAGCTGTTCTCACGCGGCATGGAAGACAATATGGAGCGGGCAGCCTTCTCCAAGCTGATTCCGGGGGTGATGCGCATGAGCGAGATCTTCACCCAGCACAAAAAGCTGCTCGCGGGCGAGAACTTCATGGTGGACTGGCTTCCCGGCCAGGGCACCATCGTGACCGTCAAGGGCCAGCCACAGGGCGATGCCTTCAAGGAGCCCGAATTCTTCAACGCCCTGCTGGGCATCTGGCTGGGCCCCAAGCCCGCCGATCAGCAGCTCAAGAAAGCGCTGCTGGGCGAGACTGGCTGACTCACTTGAGCAGCTCGCGGTAATAGTTGGGCAGCGCAAACAGCGCGCCGTGCACCTGCTCGTTGTAGTACTGCAGATCCTGCACCTTGCGCTGCCTGAGGCGCTCGGCCAGCTGCTGCGCCTTCAGCTCCAGCGGATCGAGCTCATCGGAGGCCACGGCCAACCCCCAGTAAGCACCGTAAAGCGGAATGTAGAGGCCGTAGCAACGCACCACGGCAAACTGCTGACGCAGGCTGCGTACCAGCTCGGCCACCTGCGGGCCGTGGAAGACGGGGCTACCCAGATGCAGCACCAGCGCGCCGCCCGGCGCCAGCACACGCTTCATGCGTGCCAGCGAGTCAGGCGCATACAAGGCGCTGGCCGGGGTGTCTGGATCGGTCAGATCCATCAGCGCCAGATCGAAGCGCTCATCGGTTGCCTCCATCAGGGCCAGACCGTCGCCTATGCAGACCTCGACACGGGCATCATCGAGTGCGCCGCGATGCACGGCTTGCAGATGCTGGCGTGAGAACTGCACCACGGCCTCATCCAGCTCGGCCAGCACCACGCGCTCGATACTCGGGTGCTTGAGCAGTTCCTCCGCGGCCCCGCCATCGCCGCCTCCCAGAATCAGGGCCTTGCGCGGCGCGGGGTGGACCATGGCCGCCGGGTGCACCAGAGCCTCGTGATAGAAAAACTCCTCGCCCTCGGAGGTCATGAAGCAATCATCCAGACGCAGCACCTTGCCGAACTGCGGCGTCTGCAGCAGCTCCAGCTTCTGATACGGGGTCTGCTGCGTCTGCAGCGCCGTGGCGCGGTAACCAAAGCGCGCATGGGGCGTGAGCTGCTCCATGGCCCAGCCGGATTCGGGCTCGGGTACAGGGTCCACATCACGGTCTGCCGGCTGCGCCATGCCGATGTCGCCGCGCATCAATTGTTGGCGCAACACCTTTCGGGGCGCGAAAGCGTCGATCACGCCTTCCATCAGCCTGCGGGCCTTGCCCGAGTTGTCGGCCGAAAAATTGCACACATAGACGTCGATAGTGACACTGCCCGTCTCGGGCCAGGTATGTATGGCCAGATGAGACTCCGCCAGCAGCACCGTACCCGTTACCCCGCCGGGCTGGCCTTCATAGGGCGGAAACTTCACCCAGGTGTCATCCACCAGGGTCAGTCCCGAGGCCGCAGTCTGTTCGCGGCAAAGCCCGGCGATGGCATCGGCATCGAGCATGTAGCGCTCGCAGCCTGCGCATTGGTAAAGGTCGGCAGTCAGGTGCAGTCCGTGCATGTGGCGTGAGTCCCCCTTCGTTCTCTGCCGGCTGCAAGGCGATGCACGAGCCGACATTGGTTCAAACAAAGCCGATGACTCTAGCAAATATGCTTATCCGCACTCTTTCTTGCCAGATATACAGACCAACAGACAGCATCACACTGCAAGTTGCGCCAGAGAATCCAGATGGGCCCTGGCCTCGACCGCCGTGATGGGCTCTCCGTGGTTGTAGCCATAGGTCATCAGCACCACGGGACAGCCTGCTGCATGGGCGGCCTGGGCATCGTTGCTGGAGTCGCCCACCATCAACGTGCGCGCAGGTTCGCTGCCCAGAGCCTTGCAGGTCTCGACCAGTGGCATGGGGTCGGGCTTCTTGCGCGCGAAGGAGTCGCCCCCGAACACACAGTCGAAAAAGCCGTCCAGCCCCTTGGCGGCCAGCAGGGGTTGAGCAAAGGACAGGGGCTTGTTGGTCAGGCAGGCCATGCGCAGACCCAGGGACTGAAGTGCCTGCAGACCTTCGGCCACACCCGGATAGACATCGGCAAACTGGCCGTTGATGGCCAGGTAATGGTTCTCATAACGCTGCCAGGCCCGGGGATACAGGGCATCGATGTCCGGTGCCTCTACATGCGCCAGCACGGAGCGGATCAGATGTTCGCTGCCCTTACCCACCATGTTCTCGATGATCTGCGGCGCTATGGCCGGCAGTTGCAGATCGGCCAGCATGCGGTTGAGCGCTTCGGCAAAGTCACCCAGCGTGTTCACCATGGTGCCATCGAGGTCGACCATCACGGCATCCAGTTCCAGGGCGGCGGCGGGAGCAGGCAGATTCAGCTTCATACAACTATCAACTCAATAGCTGCATGCGCATTTCAATATTGGGCTTGCAGCCAAAAACACTAAAACTTTCATGCCCCGACTCCAAAAGCCGCGCTCGTGTATCGAGCGCAGCCGAAGTCAGGGCAGGAAACCAAGCCTGGGCGGCCTCGCCACCCCGGTGCGAAGGTGCTGCGGGTCGCAGCGCCTTAAGCGGGAGTCAGGCCAGATTCTTGCGCATGGTGTCGATGACAGCCTTGTAATCCGGCTTGCCGAAAATGGCGCTGCCAGCCACAAAGGTATCGGCACCGGCATCGGCCACGGCGCGGATATTGGCTTCCTTGATGCCGCCATCCACTTCCAGGCGGATATCCTTGCCACTGGCTTCAATACGCTTGCGAGCAGCTTCCACCTTACGCAGCGTGCTATCAATAAAGCTTTGACCGCCGAAACCGGGGTTCACGCTCATCAAGAGGATCAGGTCGATGTCCTCGATCACCCAGTCCAGCACGTCCAGCGGCGTGGCAGGGTTGAACACCAGGCCGGCCTTGCAGCCATGGCTTTTGATGTTCTGGATGCTGCGGTGCACATGCTGCGAGGCATCGGGGTGAAAGCTGATGTAGTCCGCACCCGCCTTGGCAAAGGCCGTGGCAAGGTCGTCCACGGGCTGCACCATCAGATGCACGTCGATGGGCACGGGCTTGCCATCGGGTGTCACCGAATGGGGCTTCAAAGCCTGACAGATCATGGGGCCGAAGGTCAGATTCGGCACGTAATGGTTGTCCATCACGTCAAAGTGGATCCAGTCGGCGCCGGCCGCAATGACATTACGCACTTCTTCACCCAGACGGGCGAAGTCGGCTGACAGGATGGAGGGGGCAATACGGTAGGTGGGGCTCATGGATTGCAATTGTCGCAGTTACCATTAGCTCATGCCGATGAATGAGTTTCTGGTCCAAGTCCAGCCCGCCTACCTGCCCGAGCAATCCGCCCCGGCCGCCGGCGTCTATGTGTTTTCCTACACCATTACCGTCACCAACACGGGTGAGGTGCCGGCGCAGCTGATTGCGCGGCACTGGATCATCACCAACGAGCTGGGCCATGTCGAAGAGGTCAAAGGCCTGGGCGTGGTGGGGCGACAGCCGCTGCTGCAGCCTGGTGAGTCCTTCGAGTACAGCAGCGGCTGCCAGCTGCGTACGCCCTCGGGCACCATGCGGGGAAGCTATCTCTGCGTGAATCACGAGGGCGAGACCTTCGAATGCGAGATTCCGCTCTTCGTATTGCAGATGAACGAGTCCGGCGACCCCATGCCCATGCCCGAGAAGCGCGTTCTGCACTGAGGCCTGCCCCACATTTGCATGAAGAAAAGCACTCTTGATCTGCCCGGCCTGCTGGCCTCCCTTGACCCCGATGCAGGCCTTGCACAACGCCATCTGTGGCTGATTTATCTGGCCGAATGGATTCGCGCGGCCGAGCCTTCTGTCGAAGGTGCCGTGCAGCGTGTGAAACAGGTCGTGGAGGCCTTCGAGGCCGACCCCGAAACCCTAGCCCGGCTGCGCCGCTGGAGCCAGACGCTGATGGAGACGGTGGACATCACCGCCCTGCTGGCCGATTTCGGCTTTGCCCCGCGCACCGCCATGGCCAGCGAAGTGGCCGAGCGCCTGCGCTACAAGCTGCTGCCCAGCACGCCCGAGACCGAGGATGCCTCCGAGCTGTTCATGCTGGTCTTTCCCGACCGCTTCGACGCCCGCTGGCTGCATGCGCTGGACAGCCAGCTCATGGCCCGCATCACTACCTTGCTGACCCCGCAGCAGCAGGACGAAGGCGTGAGCTTCTGGGAGCGCAATCTGCTGGATGCCATCACCTATTGCGCGGGCCAGATTCTCTCCACCGGATTTGCCCCCGAGCTGCGTCTGCGCATGAGCGAGCAGGCACGCGAGGAAAAGCCGTTTCATGCGCTGATCCACGATGTGGAAAACCTGCGCGTGGAAGTCATGCTGCCGCTGCGTACCACCGACAGGCGCGACGCCGCTGCAGCGCAGTTGCGCGAGCGGCTTGAAGCCTGCCGCGCCGCCGTGTCATCGGTGTACTCCTATGTCGAGGCCGAAGGCATTTCCGTCGGCCTGATCTTCCGCCTGCGCCAGGTGCGTGCGCGCATTCTGCGCATTCGCCGCCTGCTCGACTGCCTGCTGGCCGAAGACCGTGCCTACGAGACGTCAGAGCTGCTGTCCAACCTGGTGGCCGTGGGCATAGAGCGGCGCAGCGTGCGCGCGCTGATGTCCACCAACTCATCCTTGCTGGCCGCCAAGGTGGCCGAGCGCAGCGCCGAAACCGGCGAGCACTACATCACCCGCGACGGCAGCGAGTACCGCAAGATGGTGGCCAAGGCCGCGGGCGGCGGCCTGGTGATGGCCTTCACCACGCTGGCCAAGTTTGCGCTGTATGCGCTGGGCCTGTCCGTCTTCTGGGCGGGACTGGCTGCGGGCTTCAACTACGCCATCAGCTTTGTGCTGATCCAGATGCTGCACTTCACGGTGGCCACCAAGCAGCCGGCCATGACGGCGCCGGCCATGGCGGCCAAACTCAAGGACATTCAGAGCGATGACTCCATCCAGGAGTTCGTCGATGAAGTCGCCCATCTGGTGCGCTCCCAGGTGGCCGCCATTCTGGGCAACGTGCTCATCGTCTTTCCGGGGGCGCTGCTGCTGTCGCTGGGCTATGCCTATCTGGTCGGTCATCAGGCGCTGAGCACCCCGCATGCACGCCAGGTGCTGGACTCGCTGAGTCTGCTGGGGCCGTCCGTACTCTTCGCCGCCTTTACCGGCGTGCTGCTGTTTGTCAGCAGCCTGATTGCCGGCGGTGCGGAAAACTGGTTTGTGCTGCGCAATATCGATTCGGTGATTCGCTACAACCCCGGCATCACCCGCTTTCTGGGCAAGGCTCGCGCAGATCGCTGGGCGCGCTTCTTGCGCAAGAATGTCTCCAGCCTGGCATCCAATATCTCGCTGGGCTTCATGCTGGGGCTGGTGCCTGCATTTGCGGCCTTCTTCGGCCTGGGTCTGGAGGTTCGCCACGTCACCCTGTCCACGGGCCAGATCGGCGTGGCCGTGGCATCGCTGGGCTGGGAGGTGCTGCATGACGACCTGCTGTGGTGGGCCGTGGCCATGCTGCCCTTCAATGCGGCGCTGAACGTGGGGGTGAGCTTTTACCTGGCTTTCCGAGTTGCGCTGCGTGCCCACAACGTCAGCGGCGTGGACCGATCACGCATCTACAAGGCCATACGCCAGCGCTTCTGGCGCAGGCCGCTGAGCTTTTTCTGGCCTTGACCTTCAACCGCCGCTGACCAGCGGCCCACCAGGCCGCAGCATTGCGGGCGGCCAGAGACCTCATGGGTGAATTCGATCTGATCCGCCGCTATTTCCAGCGCCCCGTGCGTCGCGCCGCCCTTGGCGTGGGCGACGATTGCGCGCTGCTGGCCCCGGCCCCTGGCATGCAGCTGGCCATCTCCAGCGACATGCTGGTCGAGGGCCGCCACTTCTTTGCCGATGTGAACCCGCGCCTGCTCGGTCACAAGGCTCTGGCCGTCAACCTCAGCGATCTGGCCGCCAGCGGTGCCAGGCCCCTGGCGTTCACGCTGGCCCTGTCCCTGCCCCGCGCCGACGAAGCCTGGATCAGCGAGTTTGCGGCCGGCCTGCTGACCCTGGCCGATGCCCATGACTGTGAACTCATTGGCGGCGACACCACGGGCGGCCCGCTCAATATCTGCATTACCGTGTTCGGCGAAGTCCCTGCCGGCCAGGCCTTGCTGCGCAGCGGCGCCAAGGCTGGCGATGAGATCTGGGTCAGCGGCAATCTGGGCGATGCACGCCTGGCACTGGAGGCCATGCTGGGACATGCGCCCTTGTCTGCCGAGCTGCTACAGCAGGCCCGCCAGAGGCTGGAAGCACCGACGCCGCGCGTGACGCTGGGCCTTGCGCTGCGCGGCATTGCCAGCAGCGCGCTGGATGTCAGCGACGGCCTGCTCGGCGATCTCGGCCATATCCTGGAGCTGTCCAGCGTCGGCGCCACGGTAGACAGCCGCTGCGTCACGCCCTTGATGGCGGCTGCCGCCTACGCGTCAGGCAGTGCATGGCAACTGGATGCAAGACTGCAGCAGCAATGCACGCTGGCCGGCGGCGATGACTACGAGCTGTGCTTTACCGCCCCCGCAGCCCGGCATGCCGACGTACTGGCAGCAGGCGCTGCCAGCGGCACACCGGTGCATCGCATAGGCCGCATCGATGCCGAGCCGGGTCTGCGGGTGATCGGAGCGGACGGCGCGCTGCTGCAAAACCGCTGGAAGTCCTTCGACCACTTCGGCGGATGAACGCAAGGAACGCGGTCTGGGCGCAAGAGGCGCCAGGAAAGGGATAGGAAACCGCCTGGGTTAAGCTCAAGCCCTTAGAACGTGTTCACGATTTCCTCGTGCCGCGACAGAGGCTTTGCGGGATGGGATGCAAGGCGCGATACCGCAGCAATAGCCGTGCTATTGCGAGGATTCGCAACGCCGCAGACCGCCCGCAAAGACATTGTCCCCAAGGGTTGGAGCGCAATCGGGCGATTTGCTGCGCGCTGACTCTTGCTTGCACCCCGGTGCAAGCGGCGAGCCATCGCTTCGAACTCATTCCGATTGCGCTCTAACGCGGCTGCGTAGAGATCGTGAACACGTTCTTAGGACTTACGCAAACAGGAATGCAACAAGGGCCTGCCTGCTGAGGCAGTCTTCTTGCCTGAACCCGTTTTGCGTAAGTCATGTCCCTGTCCACTGCCCAAAAGAGCTGCCAATGCGTTCAAGCCGTCTTCTGCCTGTGTCCATGGTCTGTTTTGCCGCTGCTTTGCCCGGGCTCGCCCTGGCCGACGCCAGCAGCCTCAGTGTCTCGGGCAATCGCGCGCCTATCACCGAGGTCACGCTCTATCCCGGCATCGCCGCCGTACAGCGCGAGGCACGCATCGAAGCCCAGACCCGCCTGCTCAGCTTTGAATGCCTGCCCGCCAGCGTGGACACACAGAGCCTGCAGATCAGCGGCGACGAAGGCGTGCGCGTGGGTGAAATCAAGACCCTGATGCAGTCCAGGCAGATGGCTGCCAACGAATGCACCAGCCCGCTGGATCAGCAGATTCGCAGCCTTGAGGATCAGCTCGCGAACATCGAGGCCGAAGAAAGCGCCGCCAGGCTGGTGGGCGATTTTCTGCAGGGCATGAGCAAGCCTGGCGACGAAGCCAGAATCAGCCCCGCGCAGATCGCCGGCACCAGCCAGGTCCTGCGCCAGACCAGCCGCGACAACAGCCTGCGTGCCCACCAGATTCAGCGCCAGAAACAGGACCTGCTGGCACAGCTGCAGCCCCTGCGTCAGGAACGAGACCGCACGGGCTCCGAGCAGTCTCAGGTCATGAAAGTCAGCGTGCAACTGGCCAGCGCACGCGCGGCCAATGTGCGCCTCAGCTACCAGGTGCGCGGCCCCAGCTGGCAGCCCAGCTACCGTGCGCAGCTGAACACTGCCAGACAGCAGGTGCAGCTGGAGCGCCAGGCCCTGGTGGTGCAGGCCAGTGGCGAAGACTGGAGCAATGTGCGCCTGCGCCTGTCCACTGGACAGCCTGGCCGCAGCTCCCAGGGTGCCATGCCGCGCCCCTGGACGGTGGATATTGCCCAGCCGATGCCCCCCGCCGCTCCGGCACCAGCCCCCGTCGCCATGATGGCGCGCAGCAGTGCCGGCGCCATGCGCGAAGTGGCAGCAGCCCCGGACTTGCCGGTGCTCGATGTCTCCAGCATCAACACGGCCTACAGCACGCAATTCATCGTGCCGTACAAGATCAGCGTACCCTCCAGCGCCGAGCGCATCACGCTGTCGCTAGGTCAGGAAAATCTGGCGACCAACTTGCTGACCCGCACCGCGCCGGCCATGGAAGAGGCGGCCTATCTGATTGCCACGCTGCAGGCTCCGCCAGGCATCTGGCCGGCAGGCCCGGTGGCGCTGCTGCGCGACGACGCACTGGTTGGCAATGGCAGGCTGGACTTTGGCAACGCCCAGGCGCTGGCGCAGGGACTGTCTTTTGGTCGCGATGACAACGTCGTGGTGCGCCGCCTGCCTGCGCAAAGCCACACCGGCAGCGGCGGCTGGGCCAGCAGCAAGACCGAGCGCAGCATCGTGCGCAGCTATGCCGTGGAAAACCGCCACAACCAGTCCATTGCGCTGCAGGTGCTGGACTCGGCCCCTGTTTCGCGCAATGAGCAGATCAAGGTGCAGTCGCAATACAGCCCGCCGCCCGCCACCACCAGCTGGAACGCGCAAAACGGCATGATTGCCTGGGAGCAGAATCTGGCCGCCCGCAGCACGGCCCAGTTCCAGGCCACGCACCAGATCCGCTTCCCCGAAAACCAGCCCATCACCGGCCTGCAGTAAGGCAGCGCGTATCATCACGCCATGACGGATGATCTATCAGATAGCGCCGCAGCGCATGTGGATAGTGCGCAAGCAGCTATCAATAACAAAGCACGCCCCGGCATGAGTGCGGCGGGAATCGCCCACCCCAGCGTGAAGTTCATGCTGCAGCATCCGGCCCATTTGATTGCGCTGGGCTTTGGCTCCGGCCTGCCCCGCGTCGCCCCCGGCACGGTGGGCAGCCTGTGGGCATGGCTGGCCTATCTGGTGCTGGCGATGTGGCTGAGCCCGGCACAGATCGGCTGGCTGATTGCCGCCAGCATTCCCGTAGGCTGGTGGGCCTGCACCGTCACCGCAAAGCATATGCGCGTGGCCGACCCCGGCCATATCGTCTGGGACGAAGTGGTCGCCATGTGGATTGTTCTGTGGCTGAGCATGCCCATGGGCTTCTGGGGGCAGCTGACCTGCTTTGCGCTGTTCCGCTTTTTTGATGCCGTCAAACCCCAGCCCGTCAAATGGGCCGACCGCCTGTTCAAAGGCTTCGGCCCGCGCGGCGGCTGGGGAATCATGTGGGATGACCTGGTAGCCGCCTTCTGCACCCTGCTGGTGATCGCCATTTGGCGACATTTCTTCTAACGGCCCAAGCCATGGAGGAGACGATGAGTACACAAGCAAGCAGCATCGAAGAGCTGGTGCGACAACTGGCCGCCAGGCTGACCGAAAAAGGCTGGATGCTGGCCACCGCCGAAAGCTGCACCGGCGGCATGATTGCCGCGGCCTGCACCGATCTCGCAGGTTCCAGCCAATGGTTCGAGCGTGGTTTCGTGACCTATTCCAACGAGGCCAAGACCGAGATGCTGGGCGTGCCCGCCGAGCTGATCGCCAGGCACGGCGCCGTCAGCGAAGAAGTCGTGCGTGCCATGGCCGAGGGCGCCATCCGCCATTCACGCGCCCAGGTCAGCATTGCCGTGACGGGGGTTGCGGGCCCGAGCGGAGGCTCTGCCGAAAAGCCTGTGGGGACGGTGTGGGTGGGGTGGTGTCTGGGCCAATCGATCTACAGCATGCGACTGAATCTGCAGGGATCACGGGCCTGGATTCGTCTGGAAACGACGTCCCACATCTTGAAGACGGTTCTTGCAAACCTGCATTGATTGCCACTAATAGACCAGCGCAACCGTTCCGCAGTCCATGCGCCCCTCCAACTCGGCCTGTGCCAGATCGATCCCGAGAAGTCCCAGGAGCTGATTCAAGACGGGGTCCAGTAGAGGCGCCAGGATTTGCGCAATCACTGTAGACAGTGTTTTGAGAATTTCCGCAACCAGCTTGGTCACAAGATCCAGCAACCCGGCCAGAAGATCACTGCCGGACGGAGGCTGAATGACTTCGATCTTGTTGTTACCAAACAGTCCCTGCAAGCTGGCTATCAAACCCTTCATGCTGAATTTCTGAAATGCTTCATTGTTGCTGTTCAAGGACAGCAGGCTGTCGGGCGCGCTCAAATCGAAGATCTTGGAATCTTTCAAGGCCTCCGAGGAGTCAATCTTCAACCCTATCCCCCCATAATAGCCAGCCTCTCTTGGGGAGAGTAGGAGTTGGCGACCTATATCGATAATCTTGAAGGGCTGCAGATAGCTCGATGGGTTCTTGCTGAAGGCGTTCGTGAATGCCTCATCAGCAGAGTTGCCGAACCGCCCGAACCGGATCTTGGCCACCGAGGTTTCGGCATGGACCCTCATCCTCCTGGTGGGCAAGCATTGACCATTCTCCACCCAGGCCTGCGCCCCAACCCCTTCGACCTGCACATCAAACCGGGTGGGCAACGTTGTCAGCTGAGGCGAGACACTGGTCAGCAAGCCAATCAAACCTCCCAATGCATTGACAAGCCCGGACAAGCCGTCCAGCACCTTGAGATCTACCGATATCAGTGCTTGAATCTGGGCGGTTTTCACCGCTACTGCAGCGTTGGCATAAGAGGATGCGCTGGTGGTGGGCAATGCGGCAATCACCGATGCCTGAGGCGGCTCAATCACCTTCAGGTTGAGCTTTACGCCAGCCACTCCAGGAATATCCAGTGCATTTCCCTTGACAGCCACTCCGTTCTTCTGTCCTGAAACCTGAGCCAGCAACTGGATGATGTTCAAGGCGTTCAATTGCGTCTGCAGTGCAGCTTCCGGCAAGCCTGAACTGACGTTCAATATTTGTCTAAGTGTGATCTGCACATTGGATATATTGGCGGCAATCACGGCATTCAGTGCAGTAATCGCTGCATTGACTGCGGAGGCTGAGTCTCCATTGGAAATCGGCCTTTGGAAAAGCGTCAGCATGACGTTGACCACATCGAGAGCCGAAATAGGCGCATCCAATATCTTCTCGTAATCAATCACGGTCGCATTGATATCTATGAGTCCTTTTTTTCCACCCAATTCCTTGAAGAAATCGAGCAGGGAAACATGGGCATTGGCCAGACCGTTCCAGCCCACTGCCTGAATATTCAAATTCCCCCCCAGCAAACCGCCAATGATCGGATTCAAAATGGCCGATTTCTTATCGTCGATGACAAGCAAGGTGCTTCTGATTCTCAGCTGTGCCAACGGCCTGCTTCGCGCCGCGGTTGCAACGGCTTCGACCTGACGGCCATTCGCAGCAGTCACTGAAAACAGGAACAAATACGGCACCGTTCGGGCAACGGTCACACGGGAAGCATTCAAGGGGCTGGCCCCATTCACAAAATAGGTCCTGGTATCGGCCACCCCGGGACTTGGGGTCCAGTTCCCGCATTCAACCTGCGGCGCACCCGTCATCCCGTTCAAGGTCGCGATACGAGCCGCATTCGCCTGGCAGTCTGCCGGGGTTTCGCCCTGGGCCCCCGCCAGCGCCGCCAGATCGGCGATCTTCTGCAGCTCACGCTTCTGCCAGAACACATTGCCGATATCGATGGTTGCCAGGCAGATCACGGCAATCATCAGCCACAGCGCCCCCAGCGTCGCTACGGAACCCGATTGGCGACGCATGCGAGCACGGCTCAGGCCTTTGGCAAAAGACTGCATGCAGAGAACCTCTGTGGCCGCCTAGCGGTTGCCGCCGGTTTTACTGCTCACCTGTGTTTCCGTGCTTTCCGGGATCTTGTGGGTAAAGCTCTCCAGATAGCGCTGATAGGTACGCTGTGCCACATCGCTTGTCACGGGATAGGCATTGCGCGATGCATACTGGCCGCTGGCCTGCAATGCCAGCAGATAGCTGGAGGCGTCGCCTACCCGATTGCTTGCCGGTGGTGTCAGGGAAGCATTGCCGGGAGCTGGTGTCTGCGTCACTGCTGCCTGTGCAGGTGCTGCGGGCATCGCTGCCGCACTTCGAGGCGCACTCATATTGGTCACTCCCGTGCCGGCGCCGGTACTGCTGCCGGCCTGCGCCATGGCGACCGAGGCCGTGCCCAGTCCCATCAACGCCAGGGTGAATGCGCGGGCCCGTTGGGTGAATGCTGTCTGCGTATTCATGGGGACTCCTTGAAGGTTCAGGGCCAGGCACGCTCGGGCGCACTCTTCTTGGCAGAAGCTGCAGGCTTGCTGCCGGCATCTTCATCGGGGGTCTCGAAAAACAAGCCGCCCGCCGCGGTGCGCTGGGGCAGCATGGCTTGCACGGCCTGCTTGCCACCGGATTCACCGGCCTGGCGAACGGCGGCAGGATGTGCTGCCGCCATCACCACCGCAGCCTCCGGCATCGATCTTGTCGGGCGCACAGGCTGGCGCGCGATCACGGGCTGCACCGCAGGCTCGGCTTGCGAAGCCGACTCTGGCTGCGTCTGCTGCGGTTTTGCGGGCATCGCCTCGGTAAGCAGAGGCTGTGCAGGCTTGGGCGTCTCCTGCTTCGCGGACTGAGAAGCCGTCGCCACGGCCGCCTCCAGCGGCGGCGCCACTATCGCTATCGATGCAGGAGCTGATTGCGCTTTAAATATGGATGCTTCAGACTGCTTTGACTCTGAAATCCTTTCCAATGGAGCGGTAGCCGCTACATCGACAGGAGCAGCTATTGCCTGCATAGGCACAGGCGGCGCGTAGGCATAGGTTTGCTGAGCCGCCGGCACAAACTGGCTCGCTCCCTGACCGGGGTGACGCGGTCTTCCTGCATCAAAGCTGCCGCCAGAGACCATCCACTGACCACCGCTGGGCGCCCGCTCCACATTCCGCGCCACCATGGGCTGCGCTTGGGGCAGCAGCAACGGCAACGAAGCGGTACGAGATGGCACAGACTCCGCTGCCTTGACTACCACTACCGGAGCCTTTGCAGCTTCAGGCTCCGGTACGGGCTTTTTTGCGGCGGGTACCTCCTGCACCGCAGCAGGCTCCGGCGCTTCGGCGGATTTCCCGGAGCTGGCCACGGCCTCGGTTGCAGTCTTCACTTCCGGACGGGAGAGGTTGACGACCTTTCCGGTCGCAGCTGCGGCAGGCTTTGCTGCTGCCAGGCTTGCAGTCCTCGACCACTCCCCGGCCTGCTCCTTGACCAGTTGCTGGGTCTGTGCGTCCAGCTTGCGCTGGCGCATGAATTCCTCGGCCTGCGCGTTCTGGCCGCTGACCATCATGAACAGGCTCAGATTGACGTTGACCTGCGCATCCTCGGGGTTGAGCTGCGCCGCCTGCATCAGCGGAATGCGCGCTGCGTTCAGATCATGCGCACGCAGATAGGCATAGCCCAGATCGGTCAACAAGCGCGAATCCACAGGGTTGCTCATGCGCGCCTGCTCCATCTGCTGTGCGGCACTGCGAAAGTCGCCCTGCTCTGCGGCCACACGGCCCAGGCCGTAGCGTGCGGCCCCATCCTTGGCACTGCCCAGCAGGCCCTGGTAGATGGGGATGGCTGCACTGAGCTGCCCCACCTGACGCAATGCATCGGCGCGCAGCAGCCGCGAATCGCTGGAAGCGCCCCATTGTTTGTCCAGTGCGTCCAGGTGCGCGATGGAGGCATACCAGAGCGACTTGGACTGCATCTGTTTGACCAGAGAGAGGTAGGTGTCCTGCGTGTCGACCACCGCCTCCTTCTCCAGCGGCCTGTCTGCCGCGGCCTTGGCCGCGGGCGACAGCACGGGCTGGCTCTGCCCCAGCAGATTGCCCATGCTGGAGCAGCCCGACAGCAGGGCCATGGTTGTAGCCGCCAATGGCAGCATCAGATATCGGCTTTCTTTTTTCATTTGTTTATCCCCCCCAATGCCTTCATCACGGCCAGAAAGCCGGGTCCGGCAGTAACGATGATCAGGGCCGGCAGCAGCGTCAGGACCATGACGCCCGTCATCTTGACCGAGATCTTTCCTATCAACTCCTTCATCTTGGCCTTGCGCTCCTCGCGCAGACGTTCGCCAAAAATGCGCAGCGGCTCCTGCACGGCTCCGCCGTATCTGTCGATCTGAATCATCAGCGATGTCAGATTGGTCAAGTTGTCGCTCTGATAGACCTCGCTCATGCGGGCAAAGGAACGCTCGCGTGTGCTGCCTCGGCTGTATTGCTGGTTGGCCAGCTGTATTTCCTTGGAGAGTACGGGCATGACATTGCCGAAATCGGAGCCAATCACCTGCAGAGTCTGATCCAGGCTCATGCCCGTGCCTTGCAGCAAGCCCAGCAAGTCGACGAGCAAAGGCAGCTCGCGGGCGACGCTGGCCCTGCGGCGGCGCGCCACGCTGCGCAGCACCCATTTGGGAAGCAGAAAGCCTATGGTGAATGCTGCAAACAGGTAAAGCAGAAAATGCTTGCTGCCCGAAAAAACAAAGGCAGCCAGCAGTAAAAGCAATACGGAAACCACGCAGCGTGCTAACAGATATTGCAGCTGTGCGCGAGTCGATCCCCAGCCGCATTTGCTCAGCAAAATGCGGTCTTCCTGTGCAACCAATGACTTGCCCAACGAGGTATTGAGCCAGTGCGCAGGCAGGTCGCCATCGCCATTAAGCGAGCGCAGCAGATCTGCAGGCTTGGAAGGCACTGCTGTCGCGCTCGCCGCAGCAGCACCGCTGCGGCTCAGCGCATCCTGAACCACCTTGCTGCTGCGTTCACGGCGCTGATGTGCGTAGGCAATCAAAACCGCACCTATCAGCGCAGCCAGGGCCAGAAACGCCACGCTCAGCATCAGCAAAAGACGGGATGTCTCCATCAGTCAGCCCCCTCATCGAGCTTGGCCATGCGGTAGAGCAACACAACACCAAAGACCTGCAGAGCCGCCGCCGCCCAGATGATGTTGCGGCCACCGGCGTCATTCCACATATTCAGGAAATAGCTCGCATTGAAAGAAATGATCAGACAACACACGGCCACCGGCAGCAGGCTCAACACCCAGGCGGACATGCGCGTTTCGGCCGTCATGGCAGACAGGTCCTGCTCGGCCTGCTCGCGGTCACGCATGAAGTGGGCCACACGCTCCAGCAGCAGATCGACCCGGCCTCCATAACGCACGCTGATGCGCAAGATGGCTGCCAGTAGGTGCAACTCATCCAGCCTTGTCTGCCTGGCCACATGGGCCACCGCATTCTCCAGATCCATACCCGCACGAGCCAGACTGGCGGCTTTTTCCATGACCGACTGCAAAGGGTCTTTGGTGCTGGCCGCTGCCATCTGGAAGGCCGCCTGAACGGAGTTTCCAATCGTCACCAAGCGCACCGTGTTGTCGAGAAAACCAGGCAGCTGCTGCGTGAGCCTGGCGCGAAACTTCTGAGCCCGCGAGTAAAGCCAAAAGAAAAAGCCAATCCCCAGCAGCACCAGCGCGGCACTGGCCGCCAGCCAGCCGACCGCAAGACCAACGGCCAGAAACGTCGCAGCAATCAGGACCAGCCCGCCATAGAAAAGTCTGGCACCCACAGTCCCCAACAAGATTGCGGGAACCGGCCAGCCTGTTCTTCTCTCATTGCCCAGCAAAGCATCCGCTACCGAACCATCAAAAGCCGATGCCGCTGCATCCTTGGCGGCAAACCCGGCCGCAGCGGCGGCACTCTTCTCCAGGCTCTGCTCCAGATGCCTGGTCATACGGTGCGTCCTCTGCTGCCGGCCGACAAGCATCCACAGCCCCATGGCGGCTGCAGCAATCAGCAGCGCCAGACTCAGGAGTAGGAATGCATGGCTAGCCATGGCGCAGCCCCGCATGGTTTGCGCCGTTGCCACCCGCGTGCTGCAGCACCGCACGATAGCGCGCCAGCTTGGGCGTATGCGGCACCATGCCCAGCGTGGTCCAGCGCTCCAGATCCTCCCCGTCGGGCTGCGGCAGCAACTCGTGGCGATAGAGCTCCTGGGTGGCAATCACGCTATCGATGATGCCTGTGACTTCGGTGATAGATGTGATGCGCCGCTTGCCATTGGGCAGGCGGCTGATCTGCACGATGAAATCGAGCGCATTGGCAATCTGGCGGCGCAGGCTGACCTCGCTGCCCTGAAAACCCGCAAAGCCCGCAAGCATCTCCATGCGGTGCAGACACTCCCGAGGAGAACTGGCGTGGATCGTGGCCATGGAGCCGTCGTGACCGGTATTCATGGCCTGTAGCATCTCCAGCACTTCCGCACCGCGCACCTCGCCCACCACAATGCGATCCGGGCGCATGCGCAAGCTGTTGCGCAGCAGATCCCGTATGGAAACCACTCCGGCGCCTTCAAAACCACCGGGGCGGCTTTCCATGCGTACCACATGCGGATGAGGCAGTGTCAGCTCGGCTGTATCCTCAATCGTCACCACCCGCTCATTGCCGGGGATGAAGCCTGCAATCGCATTGAGCATGGAGGTCTTGCCGCAACTGGTGCCGCCGCTTATGAGGATATTGCAGCGCTCGCGCACCGCCAGCTCCAGCAGGCGGGCCATGCCTTCGTCCATGGTGCCGAAATCGACCAGATCCTGAACCCGCAGCGGATCATTGCGAAACTTGCGTATCGAAACCGCCGGCCCGTCCAGCGACAGCGGCTCTATCACCACATTGATACGCCCGCCGTCCGGCAAACGCGCATCGACCATGGGCGTGGATTCATCAAGGCGGCGGCCCAGCGGGGAGATGATGCGGCGCACGATGCGCAGCACATGGGCGTTGTCGGTGAAGTGCAGGGCCTCCTGCTGCAAAATGCCCTTTCGCGAGACAAAGACGCGCTGATAGCCGTTGATCAGAATGTCCTCGACCTCCGGGTCGGCCATCAGATCGTCAAGTGGCCCCAGCCCCGACAGTTCCTTGTTCAGGGCCTGCGCAATCCATTGCACCTCCTCGTCGTTGACGGGAAAGCGCTGCTGACGCACAAACTGCTCAAGCTCCTGATGCACAAACTGGCGCACACGACTGGTTGACCATTTGGCAAACACCGCCCCCAGTTCCTCCACACGCGTCAGCAAATGCTCGTGTGCGACATTCTTGATCAGCAGCAGCTGCTTGGAGTCCGAAAAATGACTGCTTTTTTCGGCGAAAACGATGTCCATGCTCATTCGCCTTTCCTCCATCGCTTGGCCCATTGCCCGAGAACGCCCGACGCCGGCGCCGCGACCTTGTCGGCCGCAAGCGCTCCGCTCAGCAATGCTCTGGCCATGCTTCTGACACAGGTCACATAGGGATCACCGCGCAACGATTGCGACAACAGCTGGCCGCAGCTGGCCGCATTCAGCAAAACCGTGGACCGATCCGGAACCACGTGCAGCAATTCCAGACCAAGGCGCTGTGCGACCTCTTTGGCGGGCAGGCCGGCTTGCGCATTGAAGCGGTTGAGCACCAGCTTGAGCATGCCGCGATTCACGCCCTTGGCATCGAGTTCCTTGAGCATCTGCGCCGTAGACACAATGCCTCCAAGCGACTGGTCACAAATCACCCATCCCTGTCCGCTCTCGCGCAGCAACGGCGCCAGAAAATCTGCCTGCGCCATGCCACCCAGATCAATCACCTGCACCCCAAGCAGGCTCTTTAGCGTGTTGACTACGCCCGCTGCAGCGGCTGGACTGACTTCGCGCAGCATGCCCAGATCGGAGGGCCAAGCCAGAGTCACAGTGCCCGTGGAGTGCTTGGCAAAGGCCGATTCAATCAATGTAGCGTCCAGGCGGCGCGTATTCTGAACCGCATCCACAAAACTGAAGTCACCCGCGATACCCAGATACAGCAAGCCATCGCGTGCAGGCAGGCCCAGATCCAGCAACGCCGCATGTGCGGACTCTTCCAGCGGCAACTGACTTGCGCCAAAAGGCCTGGCAACCTGCTTTCTATTCTTGGTGCCTCGCACGTCATAGGCATGCATTTCCTGGAACATCACGGCCAGATGCGTTGCCAGCGTAGTCACACCCATCCCTACACGGGCTCCCAGCAAAGGCAGGGAGAAACCTTTAGTTTGCGGCTCCAGCGCCACCGCCGCAGGCAGCTGACTGCGTGCATGCATCTGATGCCTGATGGCCGCATTGGCCTCGCCTTCGGACGCATCCCAGTCAATAAATTCAACCACGCCGCAGCGCAGAGCCGCACGCATTGAAGTGGGCTCGGCAGCAGAGCCGGATCCCATGATCACCACACCAGGGAAACTGGCGCGCAGATCGCTGACCAGGGCGACGGCGGCGTCCGTCATGGGAGCCGAGAAATCCACCACCACCACGCCAAGCCCCGACGCCGAAATCGCAGTGTGAAGCGTTGCCAGATCGCCGGCCACCGGTATCACTTCCGCATCGCTGCCCAGAGCACTCGCCAGCCAGAAAGCGTGCGATGAGGACTGCGTCACCAGCACCACGCGTGCATTGCCGCTCACCGCCCCTGGCTGCGCGGTATTGAGCTGGGATGAGTCCATGCGCATATTCATGTCTCTACTCTGGTAGTCAGCGCGAGAAGCCCGGCGCCACGCTGGACGACAGACCGCCCGCCACCCATGGACCCCACACCGCAGGATCACGCTGCTCGGTGCGCCCTGGCAGCAGCGGCTCCACATTCACATCGCGAGCCAGCGGCTTGACAAGACGTGGCGTCACCACAATCGCCAGTTCGCTCTCCTTTTGCTGAAACTCCTGACGCTTGAACAGCACGCCCAGAATCGGGATATCGCCCAGCAAAGGAACCTTGTCGGTGCCTGATGTGGTGTTGCGGCTGACCAGGCCACCAATCACAAAGCTTTCGCCGTCGCCCAGCTCCACCGTCGTGTCGGCACGGCGTGTGGTGATGGACGGAATGGTCGCGCTGTTCAGAACAATGGTGTTGGCATAGTCCAGTTCGCTGGCCTCGGGCGCCACCTTGAGCACGATGCGATCGTTGGACAGCACCGTGGGAGAGACCGTCAAGCCGATGCCGTAAGGCTTGTACTGAATCGCCACCATGCCCGTGCCCGCTGGCACGGGAACCGGCACTTCGCCGCCCGACAGAAAGTTGGCGCTCTGACCAGACAATGCCACCAGGGTCGGTGCCGCCAGCACCCGCGCCAGATTATTGCCTTCGAGCATGCCTATATTGACACCGATGCCTGCCTTGTCGAACTGCATCAGCAAGTTGAAGGCCTGAGTCAAAGGATTGGCGGTCGCGCCCGTCGTGGAGCTCCCACCGCTTGCGCCATAGGAGCCGCGTCCAAAAATGCCAAAGCTGAAGCCCGAGCTGTTGGGGGACGTGCTGAACAGATTGAGACCCACCTTCTTCATCTGAGTCTTGTTGAACTCGACCACCTTGACATCGACCTGCACCACATTGCTCTTGAGCTGAACGCTGGAGAGATCGACGGTCTTGGCCTTGTCGGCGGACTGCGCGCTCGCCAGCTCACCGGCAAATTGCTGCTCTATCAGGCTGGAGGCCTTGGCCGTGCGCAGTTCCACGCGCTGCTGCACGTTGAGCATATAGGTCTGCGCCTGCGCTTCACCACGCGGCCAGACCATGAACGATGTACTGCCAGGCTTGAGCGGGCTCAGCAGGATCTTGGCGGCAGCCCCCTTGCCCGCACGCTTGATATGCACCGCCGCAATCGTGTCGTCACCGATTGCAATGCGTTCCACACCGCCAGGCAGATTCAACTCATGCTGAGCGCCCATCACGAGCTTGATTTCCCTGGCTGCTGTTGCTTGCTGCGCTCTGTTTTCGCTCACAGTGGGCACTTGCTGCGCAATGGCCGGGACAGTGACTGCACTCAAAGACAGGCTGCAGAGCAGATACAGCGGCTTCATTGACAGGGTGCGGGGCGAAATCAAAAAAGTCTTGTTATTCATAGCTCAATACCGCACGGTTTGGGAGTTGGCGCCACGCACGAATTCAACGGGCAGGGAAGAGTCCGCGGAAGCGGTGCGCGTGCGCGCCACGGCAGGCTTGGTCACCCCGGCTGTCATGGGCTTGGCCACACTCATGCGCGCTGCCGAAGTGCCTGCGGAACCGGCCAGGCTGCTCATGGCCACACCCGCCTGCGCTGCGTCAGCGCCTTCCAACGGAACTGCAACGGATCCCTTGGTCATGGCGACGGTCAATACACCAGGCAGTGGAGCAAACTTCTCGCTATCCGGCTCGGTCATGTCCGTGGGATTGCGCAGTGCCAGCAGCAGACTGCCATTGGAGCCTCCCAGCAGCAACTGATTGACCTCGGCCACCGGTACCGCAAGCACTGCAGTTCTGGCGCTGTCGGGAGCATTGGCCTGCTGCTTGCCCTCTGTTTTCTCCGGCGAGCTCAGAGCATCCACCGAAGCCGAACCGTAGGCCAGCACGCGCTTGCGCGACAGCAGCAAACGCGCCTGGCTCTGGTCAATTTCATTGCCGTCGCGCCGCAGTGCAAAGAACACATCGACAAAGTCACCGGGTCTGATGCGATTACCAGCGCCAATGCTTTCATCGACCTTGACCGCGACCGCACGCTCCCCCTCCGACAACTTGAGCGCCAGGCCGGTGACCATTTGCCCTTGGAGCACGGGTGCACCCTTTGGAATGTCCACCGCAGGAACGGAGCCAATGGCGGCCTGAACCTCCACATATGCACCATCGGGCTTGGCCGGCAACTGCATGAGCTGCAGATCCTCGGCCTTGAGTGCCTGACCCGCGGGAATGGCCTGCGCAGCCACCACCACGCTCAGGCTGGCATTGGGTTGGCTGTTGCTGGCAGAAGCTTGAGCCTGAGGGTCCGGTGCCTGAGGAGCCCTGGCAAGCATCCACCCATAAACACCCAGAGCCAATGCCACTGCCAGCAAAACCCCGACCGCGATCTTTGCGACATTCACCATAAATTCCCTCTTCTTACTGGGCCTCAAAGAGCAAGGCTTTATCGTTTTCAGTCAATCAAGCTTATTTGTGCGACAGCTCTCCCCCGCAAGAGATTGGGAGTGGGCAAGCTCAACACAGGCCCCAGCAACCTTGGGATCAGCGGCGCAGAGGCATAGTTGTAGTTCACCTGCATGGTCACGCAGTTCACCAAGCTGGCATCGTTGGAGGCAGTGAAAGATGCTGAGCCTGTACCACAGAGACCAGGCGTGGCATGCAAGCCCGCAGCATCGCTGACACCCGCGCTGCAGCCCGCAGAACCCAAGCCTGCACCCATTCTGGAAAGCCAATCCGTCGCCAAGGCCGCAGTGGCACAGGCTGCAGTCAAACGTGCCTGCAACTGGGCGGTCTTGGTCATCGCGGCGCCCGTGGGAGCGGAGGGATATCGCACTGCGGCTCTTGCCCCTTCGGCGGCTGCCAAGGTCAAGGTCTGCTGTGCGGCAAAAATCAGGCCATAGGTGATGATGGCGTAGAAGATCAGAAAGAAGATGGGAAAGAGAATGGCAAATTCAATGGCTGCTGCACCTTGCTGTCTTTTGAATTGCATGATCCCCTCCTTTCCTCTTGCTATTTATTCAGCATCAGAACAATCACTGTTGCCATGGAGAGATAGGTCACATATGGAATGAACCGTCTCTTGTTTTTTTGAGTACCGTCGTTCCAATCTATAGCTGCAGAGAAAAAATACTTCAAATGACTTCGAACAATGAATCCATGAGCCACCGCAAAACCGCAACTCAACGCCCAGACAAGCAATAACAATTCCCAACCCAGCCAAGCACCAAGTGCTACCGCGAACTTCACATCTCCGGCAGCCATCATCCCAAAGAAATAAAACACCAAGAGAACTGAAAATGCAAAAAAACAACCAAGAAAAGCACCCTCAACAGAAATCTTAACGGGGCTTGCTTCAGGAAAAAGGAAAGCAGTAATAAATGCCAACCCTAATCCTGAAACAGATAAATAATTGAAACATTTTCTATATCTGGCATCACAGACTGCCGAAATGCACAGCCATGCCAGAAATAACATGCTCATGTTGCGGCTGTTCCTCCGATCGCAGTAAGAATATTATTCAAGAGCGTTCTAATCTGAGTTCCAAGGCCGGTAACAGCACCCACAATGACAGCGGCAATCAACCCCGCGATCAGGCCGTACTCAATCGCCGTTGCACCTTCTTCATCACGCCAGAATTTGATGATTTGGTCTTTCATGACTAGCTCCTTCAACAATCAGGTTTGTAGATCGCTGTGGCTGTTTTCGACCACCGCGGAGTCCATCTTACGAAGCAAGAAACATCTTGAAATATTTGAAATAGCTATCAACAAATACGCAGCATAGCCCTCAGCAATTTCAATCCTCGGGTAAGCAAGCACTCCCGCACCAAAAAATCCAATAAAAACAATCACTTCACAGGACGGAAGAGATCATCTGTAATTTTTCTGACGAATCCCTCACGTGTGGCTTCCGGTTCAATCTACGCAATCTTCATTCATTTCCTACAGGCTATTGGATTTCATCCTACATTTAATAATCGGGTTAACCCTTGTTCTTAAATGAAAAAACAAAAAGGCCTGTGGTTATCAGGCCTTTTTGAAACAAAAGAGATCGCTCAATACAGCGACTCGGAAATCACTGCAGAGCTTTAATCAGTTTGAGAGCGATATCCTGCAGCGGTGGCTGCAGTTTTCTATAGCAGTCGAGCAAGCGCTGTTCATCGTTGGGAAGCGACAGGGTTTCAGAATGCAGACCGGCCATCAACTCCAGTGCCGTGGTCTGCAGGGCGATAGCCAGTCTTGCCAGGGTGTCATTCTTGAGAGTGCGAATGGCTCCCGACTCGATCTGCGAAATGGCGGATGCAGTGACATCCGCCATCTGCGCCAGCCGTCCTTGACTCAAACCCAGCGCTTGTCGCCTGGCCCGTATGCGCTCACCTAAATGCGTCATCTATCCCACTAACTCACACTACACGCCAATGGCTGCGCAAATATCACGCAGCCTTTGTGTTTGGGCCCCACAACCGAGACGCTTTATAGAAAGCCTCTTCATCGCAGCAGCGACCAAGCCGGAGCAGCCAGCAAGCCGCCCTGCAGGGGACGCTGCGGCCCTGCAAAGGGCCTTCAGGGGGACGCTCTGGTCAAGCCCCGTGGCATTTCTTGAACTTCTTGCCGCTACCGCAGGGGCAAGGGTCGTTACGGCCGGGCTGCTCGCCCTTGACGATGGTTTCCTGGCGTGGACCCATGCTCTTCCACAGACGGTACAGGTCGTACACGGCCCAGATGGCTTCGCCAAAGGCATCCACACGCTCCTGGCTGGTCGAGGCAGGGCCTGCTTCGTCATACAGGTTCAGAGCCGGCTCGTCCGTGTCGTCTTCGGTCAGGTTGACGATGAACTCCATGGCCGCGTCCAGCAACTGGGCCGCGTCCTTGTCGCGGGGTGCCGCCCATTCATCGGCCCAGTTTTCCACCACGAACATAAAGCCCAGCGCCCAGACCTGCGAGAACGACGGCACTTCTTCGCCGGCCAGTTCGGCCTGTTCGGCTTCGGGGAGGATGGCGATGGCGCCACGCGTGTCCAGAGCCTCGGGCTGGAAGGCCGCGTCATCGGCCAGCGACTTGATGTCGGCATCCAGCTGCTCGCGCACTTCGGCCAGGCGCAGCTCGAACAGCTCCATGAAACGAGCCTGCTGGGCCTCGTCCTTGAAGGCTTCCAGCTTGGGCAGCGGCTGGCCTTCGGCCACTTGCAGGGCTTCGCCATCGCCCAGGAGCATGGGCATGTATTCGGCGGCGGCGATGGGGCGACGTGTGCAGACCAGAGCGGTCAGGAAACCGTCACAGAATTCCCACTGGGGAATTTCGTCGCCACGGGTGCGCAGCTCGTCGAGCAGCGCGTCCAGCTCTTCGAGCTGATCATTGCTCAGTGCGCCCTCGGGCATGTCGGCGAGGGCCGCGTCTTCTGCTGCGGAGTTAGGTGCTTGTTCTTGCATAGGGAAAGGCTTTTATGATGGCCCGGAACCATTTCATCACTATCGAAGTGCAGGGCCGGGCGATGGATCAAGGGGAGAAAGCATCCAGGACGGATGCCCCCGTACAGGCTGAATTTTAGCGGGCCGCCATCAACACACCCTGCCATGGGAGTATCTGCAGTGCATCGCTTCTTCAATAGTCTGCCCCTGCGCTATGGCGCCCTCTTCATTTCTGCGCTCGTGCTGGCGATCTCGCTGTACACGCTGACGACGGCAGGCAAGGGGCTTGGGTGGCTGATTGCGTCGACCCTGCTGGTGCTGCTGGGCATCTGGGACCTGCTGCAGAAACAGCATGCCATCTTGCGCAACTACCCCGTCATGGGCCATTTGCGCTTCATCTTCGAATTCATACGCCCCGAGATTCGCCAGTACTTCATCGAAGGCGATACCGAGGCCCAGCCTTTCTCTCGAGCCCAGCGCTCGCTGGTCTATCAGCGCGCCAAGGGCCAGGTCGACAACCGGCCATTCGGCACCCAGCTCGATGTCAGTCAGCAGGGCTATGAGTGGGTCAACCATTCCCTGCAACCCACCAAGCTCAGCTCGCATGACTTTCGTCTCTGGATTGGCGGCACGCAGGAGCAACCGGCCGAAGGGGTTGACCCCTGCACCCGCCCCTATCACGCCAGCGTCTTCAACATCTCTGCCATGAGCTTTGGCGCGCTATCGGGCAATGCCATCCAGGCGCTCAACCAGGGAGCAAAGATGGGCGGCTTCATCCACGATACGGGAGAAGGCTCGATCAGCCAGTACCACCGCATGCATGGCGGCGATCTGATCTGGGAAGTGGCTTCGGGCTATTTCGGCTGCCGCAATGCGGACGGCACGTTCAGCGAAGAGAAATTCATCGCCAACGCCACCGATCCGCAAGTCAAGATGATCGAGGTCAAGCTCAGCCAGGGCGCCAAGCCCGGTCATGGCGGCATGCTTCCCGGCGCCAAGGTCACTCCCGAAATTGCAGCAGCACGCGGTATACCGATTGGCGTGGACTGCATCTCACCGTCCAGCCACAGCGCATTTTCCACCCCTGTGGAGCTGATGCAGTTCATCGCCAGGCTGCGTCGTCTTTCCGGCGGCAAGCCCACGGGCTTCAAGTTCTGCGTCGGTCATCCCTGGGAATGGTTTGCCATGGTCAAGGCCATGCTGGAAACCAATATCACGCCCGACTTCATTGTTGTCGACGGGGCCGAAGGCGGAACGGGTGCAGCCCCTGTGGAGTTTGTCGACCATGTGGGTGTGCCGCTGCAGGAAGGCTTGCTGCTGGTGCACAACACCCTGCTGGGCGTGAACCTGCGCCAGCGCATCAAGATCGGCGCGGCCGGCAAGGTCATCACCGCCTTCGACATTGCCCGCATGATGGCCCTGGGTGCCGACTGGTGCAATTCGGGGCGCGGCTTCATGATGGCGCTGGGCTGTATCCAGGCCCAGAGCTGCCACACCGGCACCTGCCCCACGGGCGTCACCACGCAAGATGCCGTGCGCCAGCAGGCGCTGGTCGTGCCCGACAAGGCCACGCGCGTCGCCAACTTTCACCGCAACACTCTGCATGCGCTGCAGGAGCTGGTGCAGGCCGCCGGTCTCAGGCATCCCAACGAGATCACGGCCCACCATATCGTGCGCCGGCTGGACGACACCCAGGTCAGCCTGCTGTCCAACCTGATACTGCGCGTGGAGCCAGGCTGCCTGCTCAAGAGCCTGGAGCGCCAGCACAAGGTCTTCCAGAACTACTGGCCGCTGGCCACGGCCCAGAGCTTTCAGCCTCTGCATGAGCCTGTGTTGCGCCCATCTGCTGCGGGCAGTGCCGACAACGCGGCACAATCGCAAGCTTTTCCCCAGCGCAGCGGCATCTGGACCTGAGAAGCCAGAGCCCCGCGCCCGACAGACCCCACGCCGTGCCATCTCAGGATATTTCCGCCCCAGAGCAGATGCCCTCTGCGCAGAACGCCATCGATTACCAGGCATTCCTGCGCGAGCATCTGGACCAGCCTCACAGCATCATGCGCTATGAACTGGCGCATGAAACCCTTTGGGTCAAGCGCGCCAACAAGGGCAACCCGGCCCTCAACTACTGGCTGCTGAGCACGCTGGCCAAGCTGTTCAGAGCCTCCGTGCTGCAGCCCGTGCCCAACCCCGGCGGACCCGAATCCCTGCAAACCGAGGTGCGCCGCCTGCGCAGTTTCAAGGCCAAGGGGCTGCGCGTACCTCAGGTGCTGGCTACGACCGATCAGGCCTTTGTGATGCGTCACCTGGGGCGCCCGGGTGAAGAGGCTCCATCGCTGAGCAATGCCATCGAAGAAGCGATTGCTCGGGGCGCACAGCCCACGCTGGAGCTCTGGCTAAAAGGCCTGGAGGCCATACAGCAGGCACATGCCCGCGGCGAGGTGCTGAGCCAGGCCGTGGCGCGCAATATGGTGGTCTGCGCCGACGGCGTCATAGGCTTCATCGACTTTGAAGACGACCCTGCGGCCCATTTGCCGCAAGCCGTCTGCATGGCGCGCGATGCGCTCAACTACGCCCAGTCCACGGCGCTGTTTCTGCAACAGGCAGGTGCGCTGGAGCCGGCCCGCGAGGCCTGGCAGCAGTTTGTGCAGCAACTTCCCGCCGAGACCCGCCAGGTGCTGGAGCGCACCGTCAACAAACTGAGCTGGGTGCGCTTTCTGCCCCGCAGCAAGCGCCTGGGGCGCGACACCTTGCGCGTGCTGGCTGCCCATGACTTGCTGACAGCGACCTCGCTCTCCCCTTGAATGCCATAAGAGCGATAGCTACCAGCACCTTCCCCGGCCGAGCCTAAAGTCTGAAACCCATGAAAAAAGCCCCGACCTGATGGTCGAGGCTTTTTGGCATGAGGCCTGTGCTCTCTCAGGCGTGAGCGGACACCGCCTCGTTTTCTTCCTTGCCAGCCAGCGCCGCATCCAGCTTTTCGTGATCCAGCGCGTTTTCCCACTTGGAAACCACCACGGTGGCGACGGCGTTACCGATGAAGTTGGTCAGGGAACGGCATTCGGACATGAAGCGGTCCACACCCAGAATCAGTGCCATGCCGGCCACGGGCACCTCGGGCACCACGGCCAGGGTGGCTGCCAGCGTGATGAAGCCAGCACCCGTCACGCCCGCCGCGCCCTTGGACGACAGCATGGCAACCAGCAACAGCGCGATCTGGTGGCCCAGGGTCAGATGCGTATCGGTCGCCTGGGCAATGAACAGCGCAGCCAGCGTCATGTAGATATTGGTGCCGTCCAGGTTGAAGGAGTAGCCGGTAGGCACGACCAGACCGACGACGGACTTGCTGCAGCCGGCCTTTTCCATCTTGTGCATCAGCGAAGGCAGTGCCGACTCGGAAGACGATGTACCCAGAACCAGCAGCAGTTCGTCCTTGAGGTACTTGATCAGCTTGAGCACAGAGAAGCCGCAAAAGCGCGCCACTGCACCCAGGATCACCAGCACGAACAGAGCCGAGGTGATGTAGAAGGTCAGCACCAACTCGGCCAGATTGACCAGCGAGCCCAGGCCGAACTTGCCGATGGTGAAGGCCATGGCACCAAACGCGCCGATGGGGGCGAACTTCATCACGATGTTGACCAGCTTGAACACGGGCTTGGTCAGGGCTTCAAAGAAGTTCAGCACGGGCTTGCCGGCCTCGCCGACCATGGCCAGGGACACGCCGAACAGCACCGCCACCAGCAGCACCTGCAAGATGTTGTCACCCACGAACGGACTGATCAGCGTCTTGGGGATGATGTCCATGACGAAGCCGGTCAGCGTCATCTCGTGCGACTTGGCCACATAGCCCTTGACGGCTGTCTGGTCCAGATCGGCGGGGTTGATGTGCATGCCGGCACCGGGCTGCATGACATTGGCCACGATCAGGCCCACGACCAGCGCCAGTGTGGAGAAGGTCAGGAAGTACGCCATGGCCTTGCCGAACACACGACCCACGGCGCTCAGGTGCGTCATGCTGGCAATGCCTGTGACGATGGTCAGGAAGATCACCGGCGCGATGATCATCTTGATGAGCTTGATGAAGGCATCGCCAAAAGGCTTCATGGCCTCGCCATAGGCGGGTTCGAAGTGCCCCAGCAGCACGCCCACGATGATGGCGAACACCACCTGGAAGTAGAGCTGACGGTAGAACGGCAAGTGCTCGCGCGGAGCGGATTCTGTGGGCAGAGTGTGCACGCTGCATCTCCAAAATTGCGGGCGCACCACCGTGGTGCGCCGAATTGCTGCCGTTTGTACTCCCGCGCCCTTTTTGTGCCGATAACCCATTGGTATTAGGTCGAGAAGCGCTCCTAGGGAGAGCATGCACCAACTTAGGGAAATCCCTAGGCGCCAAAATCCGCACTGAACCTGCTCCAGAGCCACACTGGGCTCCTTGATCACCCGCCCTCGTCATGCGTCTTGCGCGAAACCTTGCCCGAAACCGACTGTTTTTGACCCTTGTCATCGTGCTCAGCGGCATGCTGCTGAGCATGTGGGCGGCCAGTCGCGTCGCGCTGCAGACCTCTTTGCATGATGAAAGCGAGAGCGTGCAGCGCCAGCTCACGCTCTATGCCCAGGCCATGGTGCAGCGCGTGGATCGCTACCGCACCCTGCCGGAGGTGCTTGCGCTCGATGCCGAACTCAAGAGCGCGCTCAGCCACCCACTCAGCGCCGCCGAGGTAGACAGGCTCAACCACAAGCTGGAGCAGGCCAACGGCGCCAGCCAGGCTTCCACGCTGACTCTCATCGACAAAACGGGCAAGGCCCTGGCCGCCAGCAACTGGCGCGACTCGCACAGCAACGTGGGCGAGGACTACAGCTTTCGCCCCTATGTGACCCAGGCGCTGAGCCGGGGCAGCGGCCGCTTCTACGGCATAGGCATGACCACTGGGCTGCCCGGCTACTTTCTTTCCCAGGCCATCCATGATGAAGACGGCTCGGTGCTTGGGCTCATCGCCATCAAGATCCTGTTTCAGGAACTCGAAGGCGAGTGGAGTCAGTCGCCCGACATCGTCTTCGCCTCGGACGAGCATGGCGTGGTCTTTCTCTCCAACCGCGACGAATGGCGCTACCGCCTGCTGGAGCCGCTGTCCGCCAGCGACGAGCGGGAGGTGCGGGACACACACCAATACGCAGGCCAGGCCCTGATGCCGCTCGGCTATCGCACCAGCCGCCAGCCTGCGGGCATCGGCATGCTGGCTCACTTCAGCCAGCCGCCACTGGTCGACCCCATGCTCTGGCTGCGCATGGAGCTCCCCGAAAGCCAATGGCAGCTGCACCTGCTGCACGACATCGTCCATAGCCAGACGACCAGCCACTGGGCGGCAGTGGCCGCTGGCGGCCTGTGGCTGGCCGCATCGCTGCTGGTGCTCTATATCCGCCAGCGCCAGCGCCTGGCGGCCCTGAGACAGCGCAGCCGCAAGGAACTGGAGACCGTGCTGCACCAGCATGCGCAGGAGCTGCGCACCGCACAGGACGGCATTGTCCAGGCCGCCAAGCAGGCCGACACAGGGCTTTCGCGCAGCCTGCAGCATCTGCCGCAAGGCGTGGTGGTGGTGGACCCGCAGCTGCGGCTGGTGGCCTGGAACTCACGCTATGTGGAGCTGTTCCGCTACCCGCCAGAGCTGATGCATGTGGGCCAGCCCATCGAGGCCCTGATACGCCACAACGCCCGGCGCGGCCTGCTGGGCAAGGGCAATGTGGAGCAAGCCATACAGCGCCGCCTGGAACACCTGCGCAGCGGCAGCCCCCATCTGCACGAAAGCGCCAAGGGCGACGGCACGGTGCTGGAGATCCGCGGTAACCCCTTGCCCGACGGCGGCTTTGTCACCAGTTATGCCGACATCACCAGCTACAAGAACACGGCGCGCGAGCTGCGCAATCTGGCCGATACGCTGGAAAAGCGCATTGCCGATCGCACGCGGGACCTGGCCAAGGCCAAACAGGAAGCCGAGCGCGCCAATCGCTACAAGACCCGCTTTGTCGCCTCGGCCGTGCATGACCTGCTGCAGCCGCTGAATGCGGCACGCATCTTCACCAGCCTGCTGCCCACCTATCTGCACGATGATGCGGGCCGCCAGCTGGCCCAGCGGGTGGACAAGGCCCTGGCCTCGCAGGACGCCATCCTCACCAGCCTGCTCGATATCTCGCGCATGGAATCGGGGCAGCTCGAAGTCCGTGTGCGCGATTTCGCGCTCAGCTCCTTGCTGGAAGTGGTGCACAACAATTTTGCGCTGCAGGCCGAGAACGAGGGCCTGAGTCTGCACTGCATGCCCAGCCGGCTGATCGTGCGCAGCGACGAGGCCCTGCTGCGTCGCATACTGCAGAACTTTGTCTCCAACGCCATCCGCTATACGCGCAAGGGCCGTATCGTCGTGGGCTGTCGCCGCCAGGGCGACCAGGTGCTTATCGAGGTGCATGACCAGGGGCCGGGCATTCCCCAGAGCCTGCAAAAGGAAATCTTCGAGGAATTCCGCCGCCTCGACGAAGGCCACGCCGACGACCGCGGCACCGGCCTGGGCCTGGCCATCGTGGAGCGCCTGGGCAGATTGCTGGACCATGAGATCGGCCTGCGCTCCACCCTGGGCAAGGGAAGCGTCTTCTGGGTCAAGGTGCCACTGGGCCAGGCCGCAGCATTGACACCGGTCTCCCAGGAGCCATCTCCCAGCGCTCGCGTGGACAGTCCGCTGCAGGGCGGCACGGTCTGGTATGTGGAGGACGATCCCGCCACCCGCGACGCCACCTGCGCCTTGCTGGAACGCTGGGGCTGCGATGTGCCGCTGGCCGCCAATGCCCCCGAAGCCCTGACCTATGCCGCGCCCGGCAATGCCCCGCAACTGGTGCTGCTCGATGTGCACCTGGGCCAGCTCTACGGCCCCGATGTCTACGCCCAGCTCTGCGAGCGCTGGGGCCGGCAGCCTCCCGTCATCCTGCTGACCGCAGAAGGCGACAGCACCCTGCGCCGCCAGGCAGCCGAACGCGGCTGGGGCTTTCTCGCCAAACCGGTAAGGCCGCCGGCGCTGCGAGCGCTGATGAGCCAGACATTCTTGCGCGGACGAGATGGCGGCAGCGCCTGAGAAACAAAGTCATTTCCAGCAGCGGCGCTTTCAGCGCATTGCACTCTCGCTATGACTTCAGGATAGGTGCCGGCCTGCACGCCGTGGCTGTGCAAGCCGAGCGGCGGATTCTTCGATATGCTGCTGCAGCCTCTGCGGTATTTCCGGCCCGCAGCTCACGCCACTCAGGCCAGACCGCATGCACCATCATCCCGTTGAATCCGCCGTTCCGCCCGGCAGCCGCATCGCCGAACGACTGGCCGGGGCCAGCTTTCACGACTCCTGGAGCATCGCCTCGGACGCAACCGGCCTTTCGGCGCTGGACCACTTCCTGCTCGCCGCGCGCAAAACGCCGCGCTGGATAGAAGTCTGCATGCGCGCGCGCAATCTGGCAGGTGGCCTGGTGGGGCTCAAGGATCTGGGCAGCCTGTCGGCCTTGACGCCCGGCAAGACCGCAGCCAACTACCGGTTGGGCGATCGGGTCGGCATCTTCACGGTATTCGAGAACACCTTTGATGAAGCCCTGATCGGCGACGACGACAAGCACCTGAGTGTCGTGCTCAGCATCCATCGCCAGAACGACATCGGCTCCCGTGAAGCCATCATCACCGTCACCACCGTTGTGCATGTCAAGAACACACTGGGGCGCCTCTACATGCTGCCCGTCAAACCCATGCACCGATTGATAGCGCCTGCGGTGCTGTCATCCCTGGGGGGACGCATCGGCACAGCATGAGACTGCGCTCGCGTCGATGCAGGCTCACCCCGGCTGCCGATGCCAAGGCATGCCATGCGGCAGCCCTCAAATCCTTGCCCTCAAAGCGCGGCAAGCTATCAAAAAAGCTTGAAGCGTCTGGGCAATCAGACCTCGTGATCGTTTTCCAGACTCTTGACCAACACGGCCGCCTGAGTGCGTGAATAGCATTCGAGCTTCTTGAGAATCGCCGTCACATGGACCTTGACCGTGTTCTCAGCCAGGCCCAGTTCGTGCGCGATCTGCTTGTTGAGTAGCCCGTCGGCAATGCACAGCAGCACGCGAAACTGCTGGGGCGTGAGCTGGGCCAGACGAGCGGCCAGGGCCGCATCGGCCTCCGAGCGCTCGGCCACCATGGACGGGAAGCTGATATCGCCGTTAAGCACCTCGTCAATGGCGGCACTCATATCGTCTGCAGCCGCAGACTTGGAGATAAAACCCGCCGCCCCGAACTGCTGGGCGCGGCGGATGATTCGCGGATCGTCGTTGGACGAGATGATGATCACCGGCACCTGCGCATATTCGCCACGCAGATGCAGCAACGACGAAAAGCCCCTTGCGCCGGGCATGGCCAGATCCAGCAGCACCAGCTCGATCTCGGGATGCTCCTGCATCGCTGCGCCCAGGGTCTGGGCGCTGGCCGCCTCCACAATGCGGGATTGCGGGAAGCGGTCGTGCAGCACCTGGATCAACGCTGCGCGAAACAGCGGATGATCGTCGGCAACGAGAAGAGTGGGCTCGGACATGGGCCGCAGTCTGCCACGGCTGGCACGGCGCTGCATCTGCAAAAACGCATATCCCGCAGCGCCCGTGCCTGTCCGTCATCCAGGCTCCGACTCATCGAGTCCGTATCTCAATCGAGCTTGATGTTGTTGGCCGTGATCACGCGACCCCATTTGCTGCGCTCGGTGCTCACGAATTTCTCCATCTGCTCGGAGCTGCCGGGCATGGGTTCGACCCCCATGGCTGCCAGACGGGCTTTGGTTCGCGTGTCGGCCAGTGCAAACTGCAGCGACTGGCTGAACTTCTTGACCACCTCGGCCGAGCTGCCCTTGGGCACGACGATGCCCTGCCAGGCATAGCCCTCGAAGCCCTTGAGGCCTTGCTCCTGCAAGGTGGCAACCTTGGGCAGCACATCGATGCGGGCCGGGCTGGCCACGCCTATGGCCTTGAGCTTTTTCTCGCCTAGGAAGGGAACAATGGTGGCGCTGTCGGCCCACATGGCGGGAATCTGGCCGCCGATCACATCCTGCACTGCGGGCGCGGCACCGCGGTAGGGAACATGGGTCATATTGCCCAGGCCCACTTCTTCGCGGAACAATTCCCCGACCAGGTGATGGGGGCTGCCCAGTCCGGCCGAGCCCCAGCTCACGCCAGCCTTCTGCTGCTTGGCCCAGGCGACAAACTCGGTCAGATTGCTGACCGGCACATCGTTGTTGACAACCAGCAGCATGGGAAAGCGCACCAGCATGCCCACGGGCTTGAAGTCCTTCTCGGCGTTGTAGTTGAGCTTGCGGAACAGAAACGGGTTGGCCGCCAGCGTGGCGAAGTCGGCCGTGAACATCAGGTTGCCATAGTCATGCGAGCGCGCGCTGTACTCGGCCGCGATATTGGTGCCGGCACCGGGCTTGTTATTGATGACGATGGGCCGCTCCAGATTGCGGCCCATGGATTCCGCAATCACGCGGGCCACCACGTCGGAGCCCCCGCCTGCGGCGTAGCCGATGACCCATTCCAGTGGCTTTTCCTGGGCCATGGCGGCCGGCCCTGCAGCCCAGGCCAACGTCGAGCAGGCCAGTGCGGCCAGAAACTGTTTGCGTTGCATCATCCTTGTCTCCTTGATTCATGGCCCCTGGAATAGATTTTGGTGACGGGGCCTTTAGGGGATGGCGCAGCTGCCGCCAGAGCGGCGGCGCGCTGCTTCTCAAGCGACAGCGTGTACCGGGGCAACCGGCGTCACGGCACCGCGCTCGGCCGGGTCTGCGCTGGCAGGAGCGAATCCTGCGCTGGCACGGGCCAGTTCGAGCGCATGCAGCAAGGTCTCCTGATGGCCAATGTGATTGGCCAGCAGCAGCACCAGGCGAGCATTGAGGGCGTGGCTTTGCGCCGTTTCCAGGCCCTGATGCGTGGCGATCAGGGCTTCATAGAAATCGTCGCAGGCCTGCAGGTTCGGGAGGGTGGACAGCAGCATGGCAGTCTCCTGAAAAAAGGGAAATCCTCTGGGTGCGAACTCCACCAGAGACAGCGAGGCTGTCGTCCCCCTCGCGAGGGGGGAAGACGTGCAGCGCCTCAGGTGGTGCCGTCATGTCAGCCGCCGGCACGCTGCAGCGCGGCACGCACGGCGGCTTCGTCGGGACAGCGCCAGCGCGCGCAGACATGCTGATCGGGGCGCAGCAGATAGCTGGTGCCGGGGCGCGCATCCAGACGCTGTGCGGCCAGACCCTGCGCATCCAGCAGATCGGCCTGGTCGGCATGCACATCGCCCTCGGCGGCTATCGAGAGATTGAGCACACCAGTCAGCTCGCGCGCCCAGGTCGGCATGGGACCGAAATGCAGCAGCGTGAAGTCAGGGCCCAGTGCGCGCAGCAGCCATGTGGTCTGGCTGTCGCCGGGGCGGCGCATGGGCGCGTCGCTGAGCACGGCGCCGGGCAGTTGCGAACCCGCGAACGCCTCGCTGTCCGGTGTGTTGAGCGGCGAGTGATGCAGCGTGGCCGGCACCGACAGACGCCCGCTGTTGACGATGCGCCGCGCAAACTCGTGCTCGCGCGCCAGCTCCAGCGCCGCATCGCGAAACAGGCGGCTGATCTCGCTCTTAGGTGTGATGAAGTCGGTGGCACGCGTGGAGTTGCAGATGTTCTCGTCGGCCGCGTATTCGCGCTCTGCGCCGTAGGTCGCGATCAGCCCAGAGTCGGCCTGGCCGCGCAGCACGCGGTCGAGCTTCCAGGCCAGGTTTTCAGCATCCTGCACACCGCTGTTGGCGCCTCGCGCGCCAAAGGGCGAGACGCCGTGCGCGCTGTCGCCTGCGAAGACCACGCGACCGTGGACAAAACGGTCCATGCGCAGGCAGGCAAAGGTGTAGACGCTGGCCCATTCAAGCTCGAAGTCCGCGTCCTTGCCCAGCAATGCGCGGATGCGCGGCAGGATGTTCTCGGGCTTTTTCTCCTCCTCGGGATCGGCCTCCCAGCCCAGCTGGAAGTCAATGCGCCAGACATCGTCGGGCTGGCGGTGCAGCAGCACGCTCTGGCCCGGATGAAACGGCGGATCGAACCAGAACCAGCGCTCGGTCGGGAAATCCGCATGCATCTTCACATCGGCAATCAGAAAGCGGTCGCGGAAGATGCGGCCATGGCTTTCCTGGCCCAGCAGTCCGCGCAAGGGCGAGCGCGAGCCGTCGCAGGCCAGCACCCACTGGGCGTCGATCCGGTAGTCGCCCTCGGGCGTTTCCACTGTCAGCTCCGCCCCATCGGCGCGCGGCGCCAGCGCCGTGACCTTGTTGTGCCAGCGCAGATCGATCAGCGGCAGCTGCAGTGCGCGTTCGACCAGATAGGCTTCGGCGTAGTACTGCTGCAGATTGATGAAGGCCGGGCGCTCGTGGCCGGCCTCGGGCAGCAGATCGAACTGGTAGAGCGACTGATCCCTGGCAAACACCTTGCCCAGATTCCAGGAGACGCCCTTGTCCACCATGGGCTGACCCACGCCCAGGCGATCCCAGATCTCAAGCGTGCGCTTGGAAAAGCAGATGGCGCGCGATCCCGTGGACAGCTTGCAATCGTTGTCGAGCACCACCACCGGCTGACCGCGCTGCGCCAGATCGATGGCCAGAGACAAGCCCACAGGCCCGGCGCCGACGACAACCACGGGGTGGCGAGCCGGCGCATCGGCATCCTGGTCCGCATGCCGCCGATAGGGAATCTGGATGGACTGGATATCGGCGGCGCTGCCGCGCAGAGCGTCAGGAGCAATGGCTGGGTTGGACATGGCGTTCATCGGTGCGCAAACCTTGAAAAGCGTGGATCTGTTTCCTGGGGCAAAAGCCGCCCCTCCGGCTCTTTGCGGCCGGATTCAAACTCTGTTCTTTTGATAGCTACTTCCGCTTGTCAGTCAAAGAATTCAATGTCTTTTCTATTTGAATTCATTGCATTCAAAGCTCAAGCAGCTCCTGTTTTAGATAGCCTCGCAGCAGACCGCCGCGCTAAGCGCAGGAGACTGCCAGCCGGGCGGCCCGGGGGCGATCAGCCTTCCAGCGCCAGCCACATCTCGCGGTCGCGCTCGGCAGTCCAGATGCGCGGGTCGGCATGGCCCGATGCCTCGTCATAGGCGCGCGTCACGTCGAAGGGCATGCAGTGGTTGAAGATCACCCAATGGCCGTATTTGGGCTGCAGCTTGGCAAAGGCTGCCTCGTAGACCTTGCGCAGGTCCTTCTTGGCATCGGCGCCGGCCTTGACCTCGGCCCACAGGTCGCTGATGAAGTTGCGCGTGCCCGCCAGGCCGGCCTGCACTTCGGCCGCATTCTGCAGCGCCGCACCGCGGCCGGGCACCAGCTTTTCGGGCTGGAGGGCGGCGATGGCGTCCAGCGTCTGCGGCCAGTCCTGGAAGTAGGCGTCGCCGGCATAGGGCGTGGCATCGAACTCAACCAGATCGCCGCTGAACAACACCTTGTCCTGGGGCAGCCAGACCACGGTATCGCCCTTGGTGTGGCCGCGCCCCAGCTGCAGGATCTGCACCTCGAGCTTGCCCAGCCACAGCGTCATCTTGCCGGTGAAGGTCATGGTCGGCCAGGTCATGCCCTCGGGCACGCTCTCGACGTTCTGGAACAGGCGCGGAAAGCGGCCGATCTCGCTGGCCTTGTCCTGCTCGCCGCGCTCGACGATGAGGTCGTAGGTGTCCTGGCTGGCAATGATGTGCTCGGCGCCGTAGGCCGAGGCACCCAGCACGCGCACCGCGTGGTAATGCGACAGCGTGACGTATTTGATGGGCTTGTCCGTGACCTCGCGGATGCGGCGGATCACGTCCTCGGCCATGACGGGCGTGGCCTGGGTATCGATGACCATCACGGCATCGTCGCCGATGATGATGCCGGTATTGGGGTCGCCTTCGGCAGTGTAGGCATAGGCATGTTCGGAGAGCTTGTCGAAGCTCACCTTCTTGACTTCGAGGTCGGCGGCGGAGGCAAAGGTCTTTGTGCTCATCGTTGCAGTCTCTTTGTTTTAAACAAATGCATTCATCTTTATCGAATTTCTGAATGCTAGATATAAATTCAACATTGCACAATTGATTTGTCATAGTGAAAAACCCTGGAGGATTTCCAACCGCCATTCCCCCGTCACAATGCCGTCATGCCTCACGCCAACACCTCTTCGACCGACGCCCGCTTGCCACTCGACTCCTGTGACGACGAGCCCACGCGCGCACCGCGCGGCATACAGAGCGTGGAGGTCGGCGGCCAGCTGCTCAAGGTGCTGGCGCGCACGGGCCGGCGCATGGCGCTCAAGGATCTGGCGCGCGAGGCCGAGATGACGGCCGCCAAGGCCCACCCCTATCTGGTGAGCTTTTGCAAGCTGGGCCTGATGGAACAGGATCGCGTCAGCGGCCACTACGGCCTGGGTCCGCTGGCCATACAGATGGGGCTGATCAGCCTGCAACAGGCCGACCCCGTGCGCATGGCGATTGCCGAGCTGCCCGCCCTCGCGCAGGAGGTGGGCTACACCGTGTCGGTGTCCATGTGGAGCGGCCAGGGACCGACCATCATCCGCGTCGAGGAAGGCCCGACCCATGTTTATGTGGCCATGCGCCACGGCACGCCGGCCTCGCTGCGCCACACGGCCACGGGCAAGATCTTCGCGGCCTTCGGTGCGCCGCAGCGGATCGCGCCGCTGCTGGCGGCCGAAGGCCACAGCCTCGAAGAGCCGGACTTCGCCCGGGAGCTGGAAATCATCCGCGCCAGCCATCTGAGCGTGGTCGAGAACCAGCTGCTGTCGGGCGTGAGCGCGCTGGCCGTACCGGTGTTCGACGGCTTCGGCCAGTTGGTGCTGGCGATTGCCGCCATCGGCCCTTCGGTCACGCTGACGCTGGACCCCGACGGTCTGCCGGCCCGCAAGCTGCAGGCCCAGGCGCGTGCGCTGTCCCAGCGCCTAGGGGCGCCGGTGGAGCTGACCTAGGCCTAGGCCCGGTAGCCCAGCGAAGCGCTTATGGCGCGTGCCTGCTCGCACACGGCCTGGGCAATCCTGCCCTGCGGATCAGGGTCGAAGCCGCCGCTGGCACCCAGCGCGCAGAGCACGGCCACCACATGGCCGTTGTAGTCGAACAAGGGCGCAGCCACGGCGCTGATGCCGGGCAGATTCAGATCCCGGATCGCTGCACAGCCGGCTGCGCGAATCTCGCTGCGCAGTTGCTCCAGGGGCTTGCTGGCATGCAGCAGACGGCGATGCTCGGGGTTGGCGGCACCCAGCTCACGCGCCAGCAGCGCCTCGACCTCGGGCTGCGGCTCCATGAAGGCAAAGAATGCGCGCCCCGTGGCCGACCACAGCATGGACATGACCGAGCCCACGCGCACATTGACGGTGATGGGCAGGCTGGGCTCCTCGAAGCGCACGATGGTGGGGCCCATATTGCCCATCACCGCTACAAAGCTCGTGACCTGCAGGGACTCGCGCAAATGCTGCAAAGCGGGCTCGGCCATGCGCACCGGATCGTTCTGGCGCATCGCGGCCAGGCCGATATGGATGGCCTCGCGCCCCAGCGCGTACTGGGTGCCGCCACGGTCCTGCTCCACCAGACCCTCGGCCATGAGGCTGGCCAGATAGCGATGCACCTTGGCCGGGCTTTCATCGACGGCAGTACCGATGGCCGTGAGGCTGGCACGCCCGCCCAGACCAGCCAGCGCCTTGAGCACGGCCAGACAGGTCTCTGCGGCCTGCACGCGCTGGCGACGCTCGCGCCCGTCCGCGGCTTCTGCGGCAGCGCCAGACTGGCGCAGCTTTGTGGCGCGCGGCGCTTGCACTGCAGTGGTCGGCAGCACGGCGTCCGCAGTCTTCTTGTCTTTTTTCATGTCTGTAGCGATTGATGGCAGGGCTTGGATCGGCATTCTGAGTCAAATTCATGACTCAAGTCATGGAAATCCCTTGGGCTCAATTTACGCAATGCGTATAAAAATTACGCAAAACAATTTCCGTATTAAAGCGGAACCGCAGGCGGAGTGAAGCTTGGTTAACCCGCAGGCAAACAACACCACAGCCCAGGAGACACCCCCAATGAAAAAACGCCTCTTCACCGCCTCGGTTCTGGCCACCAGCATGCTCTGGCTGGCCGCAGCCCCCGGCACCGTAATGGCCCAGGACAAGTTCCCGAGCAAGAGCGTGCGCTGGATCGTGCCCTACGCCGCGGGCGGCGGCTCGGACTTCCTGGCTCGCACCATAGGCCAGGCCTGGGGCGCCCAGGCCCATCAACCCATCGTCGTGGACAACCGCCCGGGCGGCAACACGGCCATCGGCGCCTCGGAGACCGCGCGCGCAGCGGCCGACGGCTATACGGTGCTGTCGGCCGACAACGGCACGCTGATCTTCAACCCGGTGCTCTACAAGAGCCTGAGCTACAACCCCGGCAAGGACCTCATGCCCGTCACGCTCATGGGTCGCTTTCCCATGATTCTGGTGGCCGGCCCCGCCGAGAAGGCCAAGACCGCCAAGGAGTTCATTGCTGCCGCCAAGGCCAGCGCCGAGGGCGTGAACTATGGCTCCGCCGGCGCGGGCAGCCCCCATCACCTGGCCATGGAACTGCTGAAGTCCGAGGCCGGCCTCAAGCTCGCCCATGCGCCCTATCGCGGTGCGGCTCCGGCGCTGGCCGATGTGGCGGGCGGTCAGATTCCCGTGATGATGGTGGACCTGGCCGCCGGCGCCGGCTTCATCAAGGGCGGCAAGGTGCGCCCCCTGGCCGTGGCCAATGCAACGCGTCTGCCCCAGCTGCCCGATGTGCCCACCTTCGGCGAGCTGGGCCTGCCCGGCGTGCAGGCTGCGGCCCTGGTCGGCATGGTGGCCCCGGCCAAGACACCGGCCAATGTCGTCACGGCGCTGAACAAGCAGGTGGTCGCCGCCATCAACGAGCCTGCTGTCAAGCAAAAGCTCATCGACTTCGGCGTTGAGCCGGTGGGCAACACGCCCGAGCAGTTCCAGGCGCTGATCCACAGCGAAAGCACACGCTGGCAAAAGCTGATCAAGGATCTGAACATCACGCTGGACTGATTGCCCCGCTGATCCATGCCGCAGAGGCTGGCGGCAGGCCGCCTCTGCGCTCTCGTTCGATGGCGCAAGCCATCTCCTGCCTCTTTGCGTTTGCGAGCGAGCCATGACCGTTTCCACCCCCAGCCGTTGCCCCATCGATCACAGCCAGTTCGGCAAGCCCAGCGGCCAGAACGGCCCTACGGGCTGCCCCATCAGCCACGGGGCCGCCAGCTTCGATCCCTTTGCCGACGGCTACCAGCAGGACCCGCCCGAATATGTGCGCTGGGCACGCGAGCAGGAGCCGGTGTTCTACAGCCCGCAGCTGGGCTACTGGGTGGTCACTCGCTTTGACGACATCAAGGCCATCTTCCGCGACAACCTGACCTTCAGCCCCTCGATCGCACTGGAGAAGATCACGCCGACAGGCGATGAGGCCAATGCCGTGCTCGCCAGCTATGGCTTTGCACTGAACCGCACTCTGGTCAACGAGGACGAGCCCGCCCACATGCCGCGCCGCCGCGCGTTGATGCAGCCCTTCACGCCCGAGGAGCTCAAGCACCACGAGCCCATGGTGCGTCAGCTGGCCCGCGAATATGTGGACCGTTTCATCGATGACGGCCGTGCCGATCTCGTCGATCAGATGTTGTGGGAAGTACCGCTGACGGTGGCCATGCATTTTCTGGGCGTGCCCGCAGACGATATGGACACGCTGCGCCAGTACAGCATCGCCCACACCGTCAACACCTGGGGACGGCCCCAGGCCGAGGAGCAGCTTGCCGTGGCTCATGCCGTGGGCAACTTCTGGCAGCACGCGGGCCGGATTCTCGACAAGATGCGTGCAAATCCCGACGCCGAGGGCTGGATGCAGTACGGCATTCGCAAGCAAAAAGAGCTGCCCGAAGTCGTCACCGATTCCTATCTGCACTCCATGATGATGGCCGGCCTCGTCGCCGCCCACGAGACCACGGCCAACGCCACGGCCAATGCGGTCAAGCTGCTGCTGCAGCACCCCAAGGTCTGGCAGGAAATCTGCGCCGATCCCTCGCTGATCCCCAACGCCGTGGAGGAATGCCTGCGTCACAACGGCTCAGTGGCCGCCTGGCGGCGCCTGGCCACCAAGGATGTGGTGATCGGCGGACAGGCCATTCCGGCCGGCAGCAAGCTGCTCATCGTCACCTCTTCGGCCAACCACGACGAGCAGCATTTTGTCGATGCCGACCTGTTCGACATCCACCGAGACAATGCCAGCGATCACCTGACCTTCGGCTACGGCTCCCACCAGTGCATGGGCAAGAATCTGGCGCGCATGGAAATGCAGATCTTCCTTGAGGAATTCACGCGCCGCCTGCCTCACATGCAGCTGGCCGAGCAACGCTTCACCTATGTGCCCAACACCTCGTTCCGCGGCCCCGAACACCTGTGGGTGCAATGGGATGTGAACCGCAACCCCGAGCGCGGCAATCCCGCCGTGCTGGCCGAGCAGCAGCCCGTGCGCATCGGCGAATCCTCGCAAGGCGGCGTCAGCCGCAGCATGCTGGTGGAAAGCACCGAGCTGATTGCGCAGGACGTGCTGCGCGTGCGCCTGAAGGCGCCCGACGGGCGCGACCTGCCGCGCTGGACCCCGGGCTCGCATATCGACCTGCACTGCGGCGACACCGGCATCTCGCGCCAGTACTCGCTATGCGGCGACCCGCAGCAAGCGGATACCTACGAGATCGCCGTGCTGCGCGAGGAGCAAAGCCGTGGCGGCTCGGCCTGGGTACATGGTGCGCTGCAGGCCGGCATGAAGGTGCAGATGCGCGGCCCGCGCAATCACTTCAAGCTCGACGAAAGCGCGCAGCAGCTGATTCTCGTCGCCGGCGGCATAGGCATCACGCCGGTTGCGGCCATGGCAGCGCGCGCCCAGACCTTGGGCATCCCCTATGAAATTCACTACAGCTGCAGTCAGCGCGAGCGCATGGCGCTGCTTACTGCATTGCAGGCACGGCATTGCGAGCGTCTGCAGATCTATGTGGGCGCAGAAGGCCGGCGAGCCGATTATCAGGCGCTGCTGAACCAGGTCAGGCCCGGCGCACAGATCTATGCCTGCGGTCCGCAGCGCATGCTCGACGGGCTGGCTGAGGCCTGCCAGCACTGGCCTGAGGACAGCCTGCGCGTGGAGCATTTCTCCAGCACTCTAGGCGCGCTGGACCCGGACAAGGAGCACGGCTTTGAAGTCGAGTTGCGCGAATCCGGCATCACGCTGCAAGTGCGCAACGATGAAACCCTGCTCGATGCGCTGCGCAGCGCCAATATCGATATCGAGTGCGACTGCCGCGAAGGCCTGTGCGGCTCCTGCGAGGTGCCAGTGCTGGAAGGCGATATCGATCATCGCGACATGGTGCTGACCCGTGCCGAGCGCACGGCCTGCACCAAGATGATGAGCTGCTGCTCGCGCGCCAGGACGCAGGAGTCCAGAATCGTTCTGGCGCTGTAGCGTCCCGGGCGGGCAGTTCCAGGCGGACAGCACCTGGCGGACAGCACCTGGCCGGCTACCGCCGCCAGGCCAAATATGGCTTGTGCCTAGAATCACTGCCCATATGGGCCTGTTGCAAATACTGCTGATTCTTGTGTGGGCACCGGCTGTGGCGCTCATCGCCTTCGTACTCACCAGCTGGCTGGGCCATGGTGCTCAAGCCATCTGGAGCACCATGGCTGGCACTCGCGCTGACGAGCGCTCGACCTGGCCGCTGCTGCTGGGCGGCGTGGCGGCCCTCGCGGGATTGGTGGGAGCGGTTATCACCTTTCCGAACCAGGCTGTCATGCAGCATGCGTTCGGCAAACTGCTGGGCTATGGCTCCACACGCGTGGAGATCACGCTGCGTCAGGACGATGCCGCCACACGCCAGGCCTTGCTGGAGACGCTGAGCTCCTTCATGGAGATGGGCGGGCGCGATATCCGCTACCGGGTCTCCACCCGCCATGGCAGCTACACCGAAACCGACGAAGTACCCAGCCACTACCGCTTCGAGAACGGGCACCTGGAGATCGCCACAGGTGGCATCGTCAGCAGCGACCGGCTGTCCGCGATGCAGCATGGCTTCATGGCACTGGCGCAATTTCCCACAGCCAGCTCGATTGACGCCAGCGTGCCGGCAACCGTAAGCCTGGCCAAGGAGCGGATAGCCGTGGAGATGCTGCCGCGCACCGCCATGCTGGTCCATCGCGACGCTGCCAAGGACTTGTCAAGCGTGCTGCGCACCGCCGCACCTGCCCGCTGCCATCTGGAGGTGCAGGCGCTGTTCTCCACGGATGCCTTCAGGCTGCTCATGTTCGCGGGCCGGGCCGCGGGCAAGGTCGAGATCCACACCGCCCCCGGTACCGCACTGCGCGACACGCACTACCAGCTGGTCGGCATGGGCCTGGTGCCGGGCCTCAACGGGCGCAGCGTCAAGGAGCTGGAGACCGATGCCACCCGCATCTATGGCGTGCTGAGGCTGTTGCCGCCGGGCCTGAATCCCGATGTCATGGACTGCGATACGGCCCTGGGCCGCATGAGCGACCCGGCCCTGGTGGCAGCCGCCATGCTGTCCACATTTCCCGGCCTTGAAGGGCGCGTGGGCGGCATAGAGGTCAAGCCTTCAACCTCCTTCTCTCCCTGGCACAACCGGGGCTGGACGGCCGTGCTGCCCGGCACGCGCGCGCAAGGCGGAACGCGAGCCGAAGCGGGCACGCGCGCCTGCGCCCTGGAGCAGAACCGCCACACGCGCACCCTGATATCCATGGTCGAAGAGCACTGCACGGAACGCGATCCGCAGAACGCCGGTGCGGCTTGCTCCCAGCTGCGCGAGCGCCTGAACTGGACCCAGGCCGAGCTGGCCCGATGCAGAAAGCAGCTGGTGCGTTGAAACGGAGCCGGGGCCCGCCTAACAGCGATCACATGGACCAGATCCTGGGAGCGCCCCCCTGCAGACCCCAGAGTTCTTTCCTCCAGAAACTCCACACGGTTTTCCACAGCATCATCACAGGCTCAACCACAGGTGATGCACTGCGCAGAATCAGCATGTTTTCATTGGGCGCAGTGACCCCGCTCAACACTGCCGGGGCGGCCTTGGCAAGCAGCCCCTGCGTGCCTTCCAGCAAAGCCTCGCGCTGATGGCGCGCAATCGGTGAGCCGCTGGCAAAGATCAGACTGCCCAGGCATCGATGCCCGGCCAGCCCCAGATCGCCGTTGAGCAGCAGCTCATCCTGCGCGTTGACCACGCCGCGCTCCAGGAACCGGCCCGGCCATTCGATGTGCTGCTCGAACCTGCCGGACTCATAGGGCTGGGCGGCCAGCGGCAGGCCCAGTGCCGTCACATCCCAGGTCAGCAGCTGCGCGTCCTCGGCAAGCTCGAACTCCAGGTGGTTGACGGCATCGCAGGCGTTGTACGCAATTGCCTCCAGCGGCAGCCACTCCAGCCTTGCACCGGGGTCCAGGCGCAGCCGGGTGCGCTGCATGGCCTGCTTGCCGTTGCTTTTGTAAAAGCGCGTGGCACCAGGTGTGGTGACCAGCGCATGCGCACCTTCTGCGACATGGACATCAATGTCCAGCACATCGCCGCCCACCAGCCCGCCCGGCGGGTGCACCAGCACGTTGTGGCAGATGGCCGGCCCCTCGGGATACAGACTTTTGAGAACGCGCAGCGGACCATCGTGCGCGAAATGCACCGAGGTCTTGCCGGCCTGCAGGGAATAGTTCAGCGCCAGTTGCGCATGCCAGGTCATTGTCTTTCTTGCCTCTTCAAGCAGGCCTGCCGCTCAGGCCCGGGTAGCTCAGCTCTTTTGCTTACTAACTCATGAAAATTCATTCGTTGTTGCAAGGCTGGCACGCTTCTACAGTCTTCAGCACGCCAGCCCGAAAAGCGCATGGCGATTGATTTCAGGAGCATTCATGTCGGCCAGTACCGTAACTCATTCCCGCCTGCATCGCACTCTGGCCTCATGGCTGACATCGATGGCGGTGCTGTGCTGCACGCTGGCAACCGGCCCTGTTGCCGCGCAATCCGGCGGTGCAGCGGCACCGGCCTGGAAGCCCAGCAAGTCCACGGAATTCATTGTCCCCAGCGGAGCTGGCGCGGCGCTGGATCAGGCGGCACGCAAGCTCACCGAGCTGCTGGCACGCGATGGCTATGCACCGCAGTTCGTGGTCAGCAACAAGTCCGGCGCGCATGCGATCGCCGCGCTGGAAAGCCTGCACCGCCACCCTGGCGACGCCCATACGCTGATGACGCTGAGCACCAGCTACGGAAACAGCCTGGCGCAGAATGCCCTGCCCGCACACCTGCAGAAAGGCACGCCGCTGGTGACCTTGCTGCGCGAGTTCACCACGGTGGTCGTGCGTGCGGATTCGCCGCTGCGCAATGCCCAGGACCTGATCGCCCAGCTGCGCAAGGACCCCGAGAAATACTCCATCGGCATTGCCACCACCTTGGGCAATCACATCCATCTGGGCGTGGCCCAGCCCTTGCAGCAGGGCGGCGTGAATATCCAGAAGCTGCGCATCGTGCCCTACAAGTCCTCCGCCGAATCCATGGTGGCGCTGGCCGGCGGCCATCTCGATGTGGTTTCGGCCACCACGCCGAACCTGCTGCCCTATCTGCAGTCGGGCCGCGTGCGCGTGCTGGCGATTGCCGCCGACAAGCGGCTTGAAGGCGTGTTCACCCAGTCGCCCACCTGGAAGGAGCAAGGCATCGACTATGTCAGCGATTCGTTTCAGGGCGTGATGACGGCACCCGGTGCCAGCACCGCGCAACAGGCGTATTGGGTGAACGCGCTGCGCAAGGTTTCCGAAACCCGGGAATGGAAAGAGTTTGCGGCGCTGAACCAGTGGGAGCCCATCTTCCTTGGCCCGCAGGACACCGCCCGCGCCCTGAGTGCACAGGTCGAACGCAGCCATGCGCTTCTCACCGAGATGGGCCTGCTGCCGGCCAGCGCCTCCCGTGTTGCCCAGGCCCGTTGAAGCCTCGCTCTCATCAGGAAAAACCATGAACATGCCCCTGCCCCACGCTCCGCTGCAGCATCTGGACGAACGCCTGAGCTCCGCAAGCAACATCACTCCGCATATCCGTATCACGCCGCAGTCGGCGCATATCGGCGCGCTGATCAGCGGCGTCAATCTGAAGCAGGCCTTGAGTGCCGCCGAAGTGCACACCATCCGCTCGGCATTGCTGCGCTGGAAGGTTATCTTCTTTCGCGACCAGCACCTCAGCCACGAGCAGCAGATCGCCTTTTCGCGCCAGTTTGGCGAGCTGACGCCCGGCCACCCCGTCTTCGGTCATGTCGAAGGTTTTCCCGAGCTGTATTCGATTGCCAAGCACCGCAAGGCCAACCGCCACAGCGGCCAGGCCGAGCAGCGCCCCTGGACCGGCTGGCATGCCGATGTGACGGCCGCACACAACCCGCCTGCCGCATCGATTCTGCGCGGCGTGACGATTCCGCCCTATGGCGGCGACACGCAATGGACCAATCTCGCCGCTGCCTACGAAGCGCTCTCCAAACCGCTGCAGGCCTTCTTGCAGGGCCTGCGTGGCGAGCACCGCTTCAGCGCCCCGCAGGGAGCCACGGCATCGCAGGAATATCTGGATCTGGTGCGCGACAACACCCTGATCAGCGAACACCCGCTGGTCACGATTCATCCCGAGACCGGCGAGAAGGTGCTCTACATCAGCCCCGGCTTTCTCAAGTCCATCGTGGAACTCTCCACCCGCGAATCGCGCGTGCTGCTGGAGCTGCTTTGGGAGCACGCCGTCAGCAGCGAGTTCACCGTGCGCTTCAAGTGGGAAACCGGCTCGCTGGCCTTCTGGGACAACCGCTCCACGGCCCATGTGGCGCCACAGGATATCTTTGCGCTGGAGTTCGATCGCCAGCTCTACCGCACCACGCTGGTGGGCGAAGTACCCCGAGGTGCGGACGGCCGCTCCAGCACTGCCATACAGGGCAATCCGGTGCTGGCCGCGCACGGCGCAGCGTATTGACGAAATGAGTTGTCCTCCGGGCATGGCCTGAGGCTTTGGGGTGCCGCTTGCGGCACCTTTTTTTCTTCGCCCGATATTCAAATCGCCACCAGCGAGCGCACATTCTTCTCCTGCATCTCGCTGCCCGGGCCCGACGCGATCACCTCGCCGCGCTCCATCACCACATAGTGATCGGCCAGCTCCTCGGCAAAGTCGTAGTACTGCTCGCACAGCAGGATGGCCATGTCGCCGCGATTGGCCAGCATGCGGATCACGCGGCCGATGTCCTTGATGATGCTGGGCTGTATGCCCTCGGTGGGCTCATCCAGGATCAGGATCTTGGGCTGCGGCGCCAGCGCGCGCGCAATGGCCAGCTGCTGCTGCTGCCCGCCCGAGAGATCGCCGCCACGGCGGTGCAGCATCTGCTTGAGCACGGGGAACAGCTCGTACAGCTCGCCCGGAATCCGGGTGCCTGCCGAACAATAGGACAGACCCATGCGCAGATTGTCTTCCACCGACAGGCGCGAGAAGATTTCGCGCCCCTGGGGCACATAGCCGATGCCGCTGCGCGCGCGCTCATAGGGCGTCCTGCGCGCGATATCGCGGCCCTGCCATTCAATACCTCCGCTTCTGATGGGAACCAGCCCCATCAGGCTTTTGAGCAAGGTGGTCTTGCCCACGCCGTTGCGGCCCAGCAGCACCGTGACCTTGCCGATCTCGGCCGTGAAATTCACGTCACGCAGGATGTGCGAGCCGCCGTAGTACTGATGCAGGTTCTGAACTTTAAGCATTTTCGACCTCAAACGCTTACGCAGCTTGCGCAAGCAGCTATCTAATTTGACTATCCGCGGAGCGCATGACGTTTGAAACTGGCGCTGTCCAATCAACGAGACAGCGAGGAAGCGCCGCCGCGCACCGAAGCAGTCGTCCCCCTCCCTTAGCGCGAAGCGCGTAGAGAGAGGGGGAAGGCGCGGGGCCGCCCAGGCAAAGTGTCTCAGGGGGTCATCGACCAAGGTACACCTCGATCACGCGCTCGTCGCCCTGGACCTCGGCCAGCGTTCCCTCGGCCAGTACCGAGCCATCGCAAAGCACCGTGACCTTCTCGCTGATGGTGTCGATAAAGCTCATGTCGTGCTCCACCACCATCAGCGAATGCTTGCCCTTGAGCGTCAGAAACAGCTCGGCCGTGCGCACCGTTTCCTCGTCTGTCATGCCGGCCACAGGCTCGTCGAGCAACAGCAGCTTGGGCTCCTGCACCAGCAGCATGCCGATCTCCAGCCACTGCTTCTGTCCGTGACTGAGCAGCCCGGCTTGGCGCGTTACGCTGCCTGCCAGATGAATGGTGTGCAGCACCTCGGCAATGCGGTCCTTCTGCGCGCCGTTGAGCTTGAACAGCATGGAGGAGGCAATGCCCTTGTGGGTCTTGAGCGCCAGCTCCAGGTTCTCGAACACGCTGAGCTGCTCGAACACCGTGGGCTTCTGGAACTTGCGGCCAATGCCCATGGCCGCAATCTCGGGTTCCTTGTAGCGCAGCAGATCGATGGTGGAGCCGAAGAACACCGTGCCGCTGTCGGGTCGGGTCTTGCCGGTGATGATGTCCATCATCGTGGTCTTGCCCGCGCCATTGGGGCCGATGATGCAGCGCAGCTCGCCGGGCGCGATATCGAGACTCAGACCGTTGATGGCCTTGAAGCCGTCGAAGCTCACATGCACGTCTTCGAGATAGAGGATTCGGCCATGGGTCACATCCACTTCGCCTGCAATCACGGGGCGCGCCAGACTGGCATTGCGACCGCCAGATTCGGTGCGCAGCGCGGCTTCGCGCTGCTGGTAGGAAGCCAGGCGCTGCTCGCCTTCCTGCATCAGATCGGGGGTCATGCGCGCACTCCTTCGATGGCATCGGCAGAAGCCGGCTCGGCAGCGGTTTGGGCAGCTGTGGCTGCAGTCTGGTTCAACGGCGCCGGGGCCTGCGCCTTGCGCTTCTCACGCCACTGGCGAAACTGCTGCGGCAGCCGGATCAGTCCTCCCGGCATGAACAGCGTCACGACGATGAACAGCGCACCCAGCACGTACAGCCAGTATTCGGGTGCGGCCACGGTGAGCCAGCTCTTGCCGCCATTGACGGCAAACGCACCGATGATGGGGCCGACCAGCGAGGCACGTCCGCCCACGGCTGTCCACACCGCCATTTCGATGGAATTGCCCACGCTCATCTCGCTGGGGTTGATGATGCCCACCTGGGGCACATAGAGCGCGCCTGCCAGGCCGCACATCATGGCCGAGATGACCCAGATCGACAGCTTGTAGGGCAGCGGGTTATAGCCACAGAACATGGTGCGCGATTCGGCATCGCGCACGGCCTGCAGCACGCGCCCGTACTTGCTGCGCATCAGCCAGCGCGAGAACAGAAAGCAGCCCAGCAGCGCCAGACCCGACAACGCGAACAGCAGCACATGCATGGCTTGCGAGTTGACGGAAAAACCCAGCAGGGTCTTGAAACCCGTGAAGCCGTTGTTGCCGCCAAAGCCGGTCTCGTTGCGGAAGAACAGCAGCATGGCGGCATAGGTCAGGGCCTGGGTGATGATCGAGAAATACACGCCCTTGATGCGCGAGCGAAAGGCGAAGTAGCCGAACAGCCCGCCGATCAGGCCCGGCACCAGAAACACCAGCAGCACGGTGGCGGCAAAGCTGCCCGACAGCGCCCAGTGCCAAGGCAGCTCCTTCCAGTCCAGAAAGCCCATGAAGGCGGGCAACGCATCGGGGCCTGCGGCCTCGCGCATCAGGTACATGCCCATCACATAGCCGCCCAGTGCGAAGAACAGGCCGTGGCCCAGGCTCAGGATGCCGGTATAGCCCCAGATCAGGTCAATCGCCAGCGCGCAGATGGCATAGCACATGAACTTGCCCAGCAGGCCCAGCATGTAGTCGGAGAGGTGCAGCGCACTGTCCTCGGGCACCCACAGATTGAGTGCGGGAGCCACGGCGCAGACCATGGTCAGGGCCAGCAGAAATGCCGTCCAGCCCTTGCCGCTGAGCAAGGACTCAGGAGCAGGAAGCACCAGCGGTGGTGCGGATGCAGGGGATGAAGAGTTTGACACGCTCATAGCTCCGGTCCAGAACGCAATGTTTGAGAAAGCCAGCCTTCGCAAGGAACAGCGAGCAAGGGCCTACGCCGGCCGCGCTGCCCCGCAGCGGGGCTGTCGTCCCCCTTGAGGGGGAAGGCGCGAAGCGACTCAGGGGGGTCATGTTTCCGCACTGCGGCCCTTCAAGGCAAAGATGCCTTGCGGACGCTTTTGAATGAAGACCACGATGAACAGCAGCACGGCGATCTTGGCCAGCACGGCCCCGGTCCAGCCTTCCAGCAGCTTGCTGAGCACGCCCAGTCCCAGAGCCGCATAGACGGTGCCCGCCAGCTGCCCCACACCGCCCAGCACCACCACCAGGAAACTGTCCACGATGTAGTTCTGCCCCAGATCCGGGCCCACATTGCCGATCTGGCTCAAGGCGCAGCCTGCAAGACCGGCGATACCGGAGCCCAGTGCAAACGCATAGGTGTCAGTGCGTGCCGTGTTGACGCCCACACAGGAAGCCATGGCGCGGTTCTGCGTCACGCCGCGCACGAACAGGCCCAGCCGCGTTCTGGCGATCATGAAGGCCACGCCCGCCAGCACGGCGAACGCAAAGACGATGATGGCGATGCGATTCCAGGGCAGGGTCAGATTGGGCAGCAGCGCGATCCCGCCGCTCATCCAGACGGGGTTTTCCACGCCCACGTTCTGCGCCCCGAAAAGGCTGCGCACGGTTTGCTGCAGCACCAGGCTGATGCCGAAGGTGGCCAGCAGGGTCTCCAGCGGGCGACCGTAGAGAAAGCGGATCACGCCGCGCTCCAGCACCGCACCAACCAGCGCCGAGGCCAGAAAGGCCACGGGAACGGCCACCACCAGATACCAGCCAAACCAGGCCTCGGGCAGCCAGCGCTGGAATGCGACCTGCACCAGATAGGTCGCATAGGCTCCGATCATGATCAGCTCGCCGTGCGCCATATTGATGACGCCCATCAGGCCATAAGTGATAGCCAGACCCAGCGCCGCCAGCAGCAGCACCGAGCCCAGGCTGATGCCGCTGAAGATCGCCCCCAGCCTGTCGCCCCAGGCCAGGCCTTCCGCAATGCCGGCCAGCGCGGCCTTGATGGCTCTTTGCACACCGGGATCGGACTCTTCGGACAGACGCTGGTTCAACAGCAGCTGCGTCTCCGGCGTCTGCTGGCGCGACAGCTGCTCCACAGCCTTCAGACGCTGCTGCACCTCGTCGCTGCCCAGCAGGCTGGCAGCCTGGCTGCGCTCCAGCAGGGCTCTGACCTGCCCGTCCTGCTCGGCAGCCAGCGCTTTTTCGATCAGGGGAAGCCGCCCGGCATCAGGCTCGGAGGCCAGTTGCTCGGCGGCCTTGCGGCGCGCCTGCACATCGCTGCTGCCCAACGCCAGCGCGGCCTGCGCCGTATCGATGACCGAGCGCAGGTAATTGTTGCTGACGACCTCCTCGGCATCCGCCGGGAGTTGGGCGGCCTGGCCGGTCACCGGGTCGGTGACCGCGTCGCCGCTCATCACATAGACCTTGCCCTGAGACACGCGCACTTCATCGTTGGCGAGCGCGCCCAGATAGGCCGACAGGCGACCACCGTCGGTCTGTGCATCCGGCGCCAGCACGGCCTGATTGATCGCCAGCACGCGCTGCTCGGAGTCGTCTGCCGCAGCCATGGCATAGGCCTGTTCGGTCGTCAGTGCGTGACTGGCAAAGCTCAGCAACGAGCCCAGCCCGGCGGCCAATGCCAGCCTCAATGACTTGCGCAGTATGTTCATAGGAATTTCAGGTTTCTAGCGCTGCAGCCCTTGTCAATAAAGGGCAAACAGCTATCTCTTCAGGACTGGAGAGCCCACCAGACCTCTCCAGTCCGAGGGAGCGAATCAGGAGCTCTTGCCGTTGGGCTCATCCTTCTTCTTGTCGTTACCTTCGATATACGGGCTCCAGGGCTGGGCCTTGATCGGGCCCTTGGTCTTCCAGACCACGCTGAACTGGCCGTCTGCCTTGATCTCGCCGACCATCACGGGCTTGTGCAGATGGTGATTCTTCTCGTCCATCTTCAGGGTGAAGCCGCTGGGTGCTGTAAAGGTCTGGCCGGCCATGGCGGCGATCACCTTGTCGGTATCCGTGCTCTTGGCTTTCTCCACGGCCTGCTTCCACATGTGGATGCCGACCCAGGTGGCTTCCATCGGGTCGTTGGTCAGCGGCTTGTCCTTGTGCCCGGCGATGTTCTTGGCCTTGGCGTAATCGCCCCACTGCTTGATGAAGGCCGTGTTGGTCGGGTTCTTCACGCTCATGAAGTAGTTCCATGCCGCCAGGTGACCGACCAGAGGCTTGGTGTCCACACCACGCAGCTCTTCCTCACCCACGCTGAAGGCCACGACCGGTACATCCTTGGCCTTGAGGCCGGCATTGCCCAGCTCCTTGTAGAAGGGCACATTGGAGTCGCCGTTGATGGTGGAGATCACGGCGGTCTTGCCACCGGTGGAGAACTTCTTCACATCGGCCACGATGGTCTGGTAGTCGCTGTGGCCGAAGGGAGTGTAGGTTTCCATGATGTCGGAATCCTTCACGCCCTTGGACTTGAGGAAGGCACGCAGAATCTTGTTGGTGGTGCGCGGGTACACATAGTCCGTGCCCAGCAGCACAAAGCGCTTGGCACCGCCGCCTTCTTTGCTCATCAGGTACTCGACAGCGGGAATCGCCTGCTGGTTGGGCGCGGCACCGGTGTAGAAGACGTTCTTGGAGAGTTCCTCGCCCTCGTACTGCACGGGGTAGAACAGCAGGCCGTTGTTCTGCTCGAACACCGGCAGCACGGATTTGCGCGACACGCTGGTCCAGCAGCCGAAGACCACGGCCACCTTGTCCTGGGTGATCAGCTGCTTGGCTTTTTCGGCAAACAGCGGCCAGTTGGAGGCCGGGTCCACCACCACGGGCTCCAGCTTCTTGCCCATCACGCCGCCCTTGGCATTGATGTCGTCGATGGCCATCAGCACCGTGTCCTTGAGCACGGTCTCGGAGATGGCCATGGTGCCCGAGAGGCTGTGCAACACACCCACCTTGATGGTGTCTGCAGCCAGCACCTGAGAAGTCAATCCCAGGCCCAGAGCCATGGATGCGGCCAGTGTTGTGAGGGTTCCGCGACGATTCATTTCAGCACTCCCAGGAGGTTTTGTTCGGTCACATTGACCGCAGAACCTGAAGTGCAATTACCGTGCCAGTCCCTCGCAGCATGGCCAGGAAGCCACCGGAATCGGCGCCGCTGCCTCTTTTGGGGCAGGCACGGGCCGAATGCGTCTTCCTGCGCTCAGCAACGGCCGTCAGCGAGCACCATTGCAGTGCCCCGTGCACCAGATGCAGACCGCGCCGATCCGCAGGCACTATTGAAGTGCATGAACGCCTCAGTCGGCCTGAATGCAGGCCGGCAGCGCTGCGCTGCGCAGCTTGCCGGGATTGAGCAGGTTCAGCGGGTCGAGATCGGCCTTGGTCTGCAACAGCGCGGGATCGAGCTGGTTGCTGGCCTTGCCGTCTTCCACCACATAGACATGCGGATTGTTGATCTGCACGCCATGCTTGCGATAGATGTCCATGATCGCGTTGAGCCGCTCGGCCGAGCTGAAGCGCACCAGCTCCAGCCCGCTGCAGTTGAACAGTCCCTCCTTGGTGCGCAGAAACTCCAGATGGAACAGGACCTCATCACCGAGCTCGCTGCGCAAGGCCTTGAGCTGCTCGCCAAACCTTGCGGGGTTGTAGCCGGTCTGCAGATAAGTCAGCTCCCGGTCCAGCTTCAGCGCATGCAAGGTCGTATGGTTCCAGCAATACTCGATCAGCGACTTGTAGCCCGCAGCCGGCTGCGCAGACCAGCGCCCGCGCTCGCAGTAGCTGAGGGTGCCGCCGTGACGCTCCAGCAACAGCTGCATGGCCTCCTCGGCTTCGGGTGCCACCAGCGCAATGACCGCGTGGCAGCCCGGGGGCAGATGTTCGGCCAGACTGGTGAAATAGGCCGGTACCGGAGCCGCCATCAGGCTCAGCTCCTTCTTGCGGATGCCAGGCGCATTGCCCAGCTGCTGCGCAAAGCCCAGCGCCTCATCAAAACCCGTGAACGTAGCAATGCATTCCGTCCAGTTCGTGGCATCTGCCAGCGCCACTTCAAGCTCGAGAACGATGCCGGTCGTGCCATAGGTATGGTGCAGGCGCATGGCGTCGGCACCGCGCAGTTCCAGAATGCGCGGCTCGGCCTCCGCCGTCATCACGCGCGCAGCCAGCACATTGCCCGCAGAGGCGAGCGGCCCATAGGTGATGGAGCCTGCGCCGCCGAAGCCTCCGCCGAACAGGCCACCCAGGGTGGCGCTGCGGTAGGTGGACGGCAGCCAGCGCAGCTCCTGCCCCTGCTCGCGCGCCAGCTGGTCGAAGTCCGCCAGACGTATGCCGGCCTGTGCCCGGCCCACACTGCCGCGCACCCAGCACAGGCTGTTGTAGCCGCTCAGATCCAGGATCAGGCCGCCGTGCAGCGGCGTGCTCTGGCCGTAATTGCCGGTGCCGCTGCCGCGCAGCGTGATGGGAACGCCCCGACGCGCGCAATGGGCCACGACCTGGGCAATCTCGGCCTCGGTGCGCGGACGCACCGCAATGTCCCCGCGCTTACCCTGCAGGGCCTGCTTCAGAACCGGACTGAACCAGGAAAAATCCTGGGATAGGCGCGACACTTTCAGGGAGTCGGTGATCCAGTCCAGCGCAGGCAAAGCGCTGGCCAGCTGGCTGCTGTTCTCGGCAATCGGATTGGTGTTCATGGTCGTGTCGCAAAAATGCAAGGCATGAGTCGGCCCACATGCCGCGCATTGCGGGCATGACGGGAGCAGAAATGAAGAAAGGGCTAGAGCGCTAGTCGCTACCGGATTCGCTGGCATGCCAGCCGCCCAGCGCCCGGCGTGTGCACCAGGCCATGAGCACGAACAGCGCCACGCCGGTCAGCGAAATCAGCAGCAGCGCAGCGAACATGCGCGGGATGTTGAGCTGAAAGCCCGCTTGCAGGATCTGGTAGGCAAGACCCGCCCCCTGCCCGCCGGTACCGGCCACGAACTCGGCCACCACGGCACCTATCAGTGCCAGGCCGCTGGAGATGCGCAGCCCTCCGAAGAAATAGGGCAAGGCACTGGGAATGCGCAAGCGCATCAGCACCTGTAGGCGCGTGGCCCGATTGAGCTTGAAGTAGGCCAGCAGATCCGGCTCCACACTGCGCAGGCCCAGCGTGGTGTTGCTGATGATGGGAAACAGCGCCACCAGCGCCGCACAGATCACCATGGACAGCACCGGGTCCTTGACCCAGATGATGATCAGCGGAGCGACTGCCACGATAGGCGTCACCTGCAGCAGCACGGCATAGGGAAACAAGGCCGTCTCGATCAGCTTGCTCTGCACGAACAAAAAGCTGATCAGCACGCCCGCCACGGTGGCCAGGGCAAAAGCCAGCAAGGTGATCTTGACGGTGACCCACAGGGACAGGCCGAGTGCCGCCCAGTCCGTCATCAGGGTCTGCAGCATCAGCAGAGGTGAAGGCACCAGATAAGGCGGCAACTCCAGCCCCGTCACCAGGGCCTGCCAGACCAGCAGCAGCACAAGGCCCACCAGCGCCGGCAAAAGCACGCGCTGCACCCTGGGCTGCAGCAGCCAGGGGGTGTCCGCCTTAGTGGGCTTGGCGGCAGCCGCCGCACGCGCGCCGGTCGCGGCTGGCCTGTTGTCGGCCGCCCTGGCCGCATCATCGGGAATGGAAGCGGGCAAGGCGCTCATGACAGACTCTCCTCCACAATGGCACTGGCGCGCAGCAGGCTCGATTGCAACTGCTGCGCATGGCGGGCGAACTCGGGGCCGAGCATGAAATCGGCAGGCCGCGGATAGGGAGCATCGATGCGAAACTCCTCCACCACCCGTCCCGGTCTGGCCGCCATCATCACCACCCGGCTGGACAGAAAGACGGCCTCATGGATGGAGTGGGTGACAAAGATCACCGTCAGCTTCTTCTTGCTCCAAAGCTCCAGCAACTCCGCGTCCAGCTTGTGGCGCGTGATCTCGTCGAGCGCGCCGAAGGGCTCGTCCATCAGCAGCAGATCGGGCTCGGTCACCAGGCCGCGGGCAATCGAGACCCGCATCTGCATGCCTCCGGACAACTCGCGCGGCAGGGCCTTGGCAAAGCGTGCCAGGCCCACCAGTTGCAGTGCCTCAGTCACGCGCGCATCAGCCTCGGCGCGCGGCACGCCAGCCAGATCCAGCGGCAGCCGCACATTGGTATGCACGCTGGACCAGGGCATGAGCGTGGGCTGCTGAAAGACAAACGCCATCTTCTTGCCGCCGGCATGCAGCTGCGGCACCGGTTTGCGCCAAAGCAGAAGTCTGCCGTCGCTGGGCTCCAGCAGACCCGCCACCATCTTGAGCAAGGTGCTCTTGCCGCAGCCCGAGGGGCCGAGCAAGGTCACGAACTCACCCTCTTCGATGCGGAGATCGACGGGCAGCAAGGCCTGCGTGCCGCCGGGATAGGTTTTCTCTGCAGACAACACCTCCACTGCGGGAATTGCTGCTGCGGGAATTTCAGAGCCGCTCATAGTCACCTTTCGCTGCTGCTTCCAGCCCATGCCATCAGGGCAGAACCTTGATGTTTTGAATCAGGCTCAGGTTGTAGGCATCGGCCTGCTTGACCTTGGCCGGATCGATCAACTTGGCGCTGACCAGGAAGTCATAGCTGGCCTTGACCCGCACATCGGTCATCACGCCGATGCCCAGCCTGGCGGCATCTCCGCCGGCGACCATATTCATTTCCTTGAGCTTGCCCACGCTGTAGGCCAGCTGTTCATCGGTCATGTTGGGGTTGTCTTTCTTGATCAGGGCATTGGCCGGCGCGGGATCGGCCAGATAGCTCTTCCAGCCTTCCATGGAGGCGGTGACAAAGGCCTGCACCGCCTTGCTGCGCTCCTTGACCGTCTTGTCCATGCAGGAGATGGTGGTGGCATAGGCCGGGAAGCCCTGATCGCTGAACATCAGCGTGTTCGCCTTGACGCCGGCCTTCTGAATCGCAAAGGGCTCGGAAGTCAGATAGCCTTGCTGGGCCGAATTCTTGTCCACCAGAAACGGCTGGATATTGAAGGTATAGGGCCGGGTCTGGGAGTCGGTGAAACCATATTTGGCCTTGAGCCAGGGCCAGTAGCCACGCTGCGCGGAGGCGGCGATCAGAATGGTCTTGCCCTTGAGATCCTCGAACCGCTTCACATCCTCGTGAGCGATCAGCACCTGCGGATCTTTCTGAAACACCGCAGCCACCGTGGTCACGGGAACACCGCCCTCGCGCATCTGCACCATCTGCAGATCGCTGGAGCCCATGACACAGTCGGCCTGACCGGCGGCCATCATCTGCGTGATATTGACCTGGGGGCCGCCCATCTTGATGCTGACATCCAGGCCGTGCTTTTTGTACAGCCCTGTGGCCACGGCCTGGTAGAAGCCGCCATGCTCGGCCTGGGCATACCAGTTGGTCATGTAGACGAATTTTTCCTCGGCATGGCCGAGGCCGCTCAGACCGCATGCCAGCATGGCCGCGCAGGTCAGAGGTTTGAGGAGTTTGGCAGTCTTCATCATGGCGGATCTCCGAAGGTTTGAAACAGGCAAGGCGTGAAAAGGCGTCAGGCCAGGGCAGACTCCACATGCCCCTGATGCTGGGCCCGGCCCCAGGTGGCTTCGTCGCGGCTGGCCCATTGCAGCTCGTGCAACTCGGCAATGGCGGCGGCCCAGCTGCGGGCCAGGGATTGCAGAATCTCCTGCCCCTGCTCGGCGGTTGCGGGGGTCGGATCACCGATCACGCCGCTGGGTCCGAAGTCCCGTGCGGTCCAGGCACAGGCGGGGCGGCCATCGGGTGACAGCAGGCTGGAGGGGAACACGGGCGGGTAGTTGATGACGGCCCGCTCCATGTGCACGGTCTGCGGTGCCAGCGCCAGCATCAGCGCGGTCTCGGCATGGCCTGCATGCATGGCCAGCTTCTTCTCCAGGTTCGACAGGTACTGGCCTGCGACATGGGGCACGCGCCAGGTAAAGCTCGGCACCACGATGAAGTCGCCATGGCGCAGTCGCAGCTCGCGCGCCGCGATCTCCAACACCTGGGGCTGGCCGCCGTGGCCGTTGACGAACAGCAGCTTTCGAAACCCTGCGCGATACACCGACTCGCCGATTTCATTGATCGTGGCCAGCAGGGTTTCGCCGCTCAAGGTCACCGTGCCGGGAAAGTGCAGGTGCTCCTCCGACTTGCCATAGACGATGGGTGACATGGCGAACGCAGGCACAGCTGCGGGCAACTGCGCCATGGCGGCGCCGACCACACCCGCCGCAATCGTTGCGTCCACCGAGCAGGGCAGATGCGGACCATGCTGCTCCATGGCGCCCACAGGCAGCACGATCACGGTATTGGCCTTGTCCGGCAGGGCCGCAACCTCGGTCCAGCTCAGATAGGGCAGAAAGCGCTCGGCAGGTGTGTATCCGTGCAGCATGGGTTCTCCGGGGTGAGTGATGAATGGGTCAACGCAAGGGCAGATAGGCCGTGGCCTCCACCTCGATCAGAATGTCCGGCGTGGGCAACATGCCCGTCACCTCGACCACCGTGGAAGCCGGTGATTCGCCAGGAAAAAACAGCTTGCGCACACGGCTGTACTGCGGGAACTGGTCCAGATTGCGGAAGTACTGCACCAGCTTGAAGACATCCGACATCTGGCCGCCGGCGGCCTCCACCGTCTGGCGGATGCGGTCCAGCACCCACCAGCTCTGCGCCAGGATGGGGCCCTCCTTGATGTCGGTGCTGAATTCACCGGTACGCCCGATCAACGCCGCCGCTTCAGCGGGGATGTCCGCATAGCCGCGCACGATGCGATTGGCACCCGGGTCCACGGCGATCACGCCCGACAGGAACACCAGGTCGCCCGCCCGTCGCCAGGCCGCATAACGTGCCAGGGGCTGGGCAATGCCTGTGGTATCTGTGCTCATGCAACGCTCCGTTCAATACAAGGTGTGAACCAGGCAGCCAGCGGCTCGCCGTTGCTGACGCGCCCCTCGCGCATCACCACACGGCGGTGGCTGCGGGAGGGAAAGCCGCTGACGCTGGACTGAGGAAGGATCACCAGATCGGCTGTCGAGCCTGGCTGCAGCGGCATACGGCCGACACCATGACCCAGCCAGTCGCGGCGACAGACACTGTCGCTCCACTCGTCGAAGGCCGAAGTCAGCTGCGCGGCCGCGACTGCAGTACTCAGCGCCTCCAGCGGATCGAAACTGCCCAGCGGACAGAAAGGGTCCTGCACGTTGTCGCTGGAGATCATCAGCGGTATGCCGCGCGCCCTGGCCTCCTTGACCAGCGTCAGACCTCGCTGCCGCGGCGTGACTCCGGTTTGTGCGTCCTGCAGCAGCAGGTTCGTCACCGGCAGGCTGACCATGGTGATGGGAGTGCCGGCCACGGCATCCAGCGTGCGCAGCGCCTGCTCCAGCGGTTGCGCCGCCAGCGCGCAGGTATGGCCGCAGACCACACGGGCTTCGAAGCGCAGCTCCTTGAGCAGCGCGGCCGTGGTGGCCAGTCCCTGAGCCGCGGGGTTGAGTTCCTCATCCACATGAAGGTCCACGTCCAGGCCGTGCTGCTGCGCAGCCTCAAGCAGATTGCGCAAGGCCTGCGGGCTCCAGTTGGTGGAATGGACAAAGCCGCCGAGCAAGGCGCCCGCGCCACTGAGCGCCACCTGCTTGGCCAGACGCATCGCCATGCCGCGTTCCTCATACAGATGCAGGGGAATCAGGCTGACGCGCTCGAGCAGCACGCGCCCCGCCCACTCCTGCGCCAGCTCGCGCAGCACTTCCCAGGCCACGGGCACCGAGTCCGGCTCCCACCAGTCGCAATGACTGCGTGCATGCGAAACACCGGCTTCATAGGCCCATTGCAGGCCCTGACCCGCACGGCGGCGCACATCGGTCGCCGTCCAGTTCTGCTTGTCCACCATCATGGCCTCTATCGCGGCCAGCAGGCCCGGCTTCACCGGCCCCATGCGCTCCAGCGTGAATGCCTTGTCCAGATGCAGATGTGCGTCCACCATGGTCGGCAACACCAGCGCTCCTTGCAGATCCCAGACCTGGGAGCCGAAGCTGCGCGGCAGACCTGGGGCTTCGGCGGCTATGGCCGCAATGCGCCCGTTGGCGATCTCCAGGCGCGACAGCGTCATATCGCTGCGCTGCCCCAGGGCTGCGAGCAACCAGCACGGCAGCCGTGCATTGCAGAGTGTCAGATGTGAGGACATGGAGAGCTCTCCTAGGCAAAGCGGCGCATGGCCCGGCCGACATGAGCCTTGAAGGACTGCAGCCGGGACGGCGTTGCCACGTTCATGTGGTAGCAGGCGTGATAGTCGATACGCGCCTTGCCGCCCGTGAGGATGCGCAGATAACGCGTGATGCATTTGCGCGGTGGATCGCCCATGAACAGCGCGGTCCAGCGCGGACGCCCGTAAGTCACCACCGCCGCAATGCGCTTGAGATGGGTTAGCGCCGGCTTGACGTTCTGCGGATCGCTGATGTCGAAGGCCACACCGGGCATCAGCACGCGGTCGAAGAACCCCTTGAGCATGGCCGGCAGACCGAAGCACCAGGTCGGGAAGCAGAAGACCACCGCCTCGGCCCACAGCAGACGGTCCACATAGCGCTGCACCGGCAGTCGGTTCTGCGGCACCTCGTGATAGCCCAGGCGTTCCTCGCGGGACATCACGGGATTGAATTCTTCCGCGTACAGGTCGCAGTCATCGACCTCATGCCCGGCGCCGCGCAACTGCTGCACCACCTCGGCATGCAATGCGGCCTGGTAGCTGGTTTCCACGGGATGGGAAAAGATCACAAGCACTCGCATGACGGCCCCTCAAAGATCCAGGGTCAGAGCTGCGCCGCGATTGCTTGCGCAGCACAAAGCCACATGCGTGCTGCGCTCCTCGTCGGTCAGGCAGCGGTCATGGTGCTCGGGATCACCGGCCGTCCAGCGCGTGACGCAAGTACCGCAAATGCCTTGCTCGCACACCGTCTCTATGGCCACACCGGCCAGTTGCAGCACATCGGTGATGCGCTCTCCGGGCTCCACCGGCAAGCGCAATCCCTGACGCAGCAATACCAGCTCAAAGCCTTGTTCTACGGGCGTTTCCAGAGTATCCGGGGCAGTGTTGGGCATGATTGACCATCCGATTTGATCGACTGGTCAAATCTAAGCAAACGGTGTGCCAGAACACGCCTGGGAGAGCTACGGGCCCTCCGCCCCTGCCATCTGCACCAGGCTTGCGCAGACCGTCTTCAAATTGGTGCCAGACCGCAGCTCAGCAGCACGGAAGTGGTGAGCTCCCGCGCGATGTGCTCGCGATCCAGCGGCTGATCGTCGGCGCACTCCAGCATGACCCTGGCCTGCACCGCATAGTCCGCATAGTGCTGTGTCATGCCCCAGATCTGCATCAGCAGCACGCGCGCATCGAGGCTGCGCATGCGGCCCTGCGCAATCCAGGCGTTGATCAGATCCACCTTCTGCGCCGTGGAGCTCAGCGCGACAGGCCAGTATTGATGCAGGCGCAAGCCGCCACCCAGCACCTCGTTGGTGAAGATGCGCGACAGGGCCGGATTGTCCAGCGCATAGTCCAGCTTGCGCCGCACATAGTTGCCGATGATCTGCGCCGGATCGTCGAGTGCCGGATCGAACGCAAATGCCGCCGACCAGGCCTCCAGCAGCGCATAGAGCAACTCGTCATACAAGGCCTGTTTGCTCTCGATGTAGTAATGCAGCTGGGGCTTGGTCAGACCCGCTCTTTCTGCGATCGCCTGCGTGGATGCGCCCTTGAAACCATGGCTGCTGAACTCCGCAATCGCCGCCTCGCGGATGGCTTGAAGAATCTGCTCTCGGGTGCGGCGGGCAACTGGCGTGGAATCAGTCATGGCGGCAGGCTGTGAAACGGGTCTTGAACTGGCGGAATGCAGCTTCATCAATGCACGGCAAAGCGCAGCAGATACTCGTAGCTGTTCTCGGTGGTTTTGGGATCGCCCTGCACCGGCTGACGCAATATGGCCTGCAACGTATTGCTGCCGACAACTGGCGTCATGCTCGCCTGACCCTGCGCATCCGTCATCGTGGGAGAGCCATTCTCTCCCCAGGACAGTCTGACGCCAGGCTGCGGCTTGCCATGCAGCAACACCTGCAGCCTGAACGGCTGACCGGCATGGGGAGACTGCCCCTGCAGAGGCACCACCTCGAACATCTGACCCAGCGGCTTTTGCATGACGGCACCCCAGCGCACCACGGTCTTGTGGAACTTGCGCGCATGCACGCCGCGCACCGCACCGGGGTTCTGGTCCATGGGCAAAGGCAGCATGGCGCCCTCGGCTCCAGTACTGCTGAAATAGCCGTTATCGAGTTCCACAGCAATCAGCGCCGCCCTGGCATCGGGCTTGATGCGCATGCCGCCCTGCACATTCTGCACGGCGCTGGGCACTTCACGGCCGCGCAGGTCATAGGCATGCACACGCTGCAGCTTGGCCGGGTCGAAGGCCTCTGTCCGGCCTTCATGACCGCCAAACTGCATGACATATCCGCCCTGCGCATCGGGCTCCAGCCAGACGTTATGAGCAGAGACCGGATGGGCGCATAGCAACCAGGCAGCGGCCGTGGTGCACAGAATGCGCGCGATGATGTTTTTACGTGTGCTGCAAACAGACATGGAAGCTCCGAAAAATCACAAGGAAAACTGCAGGCCCAGCTGCACGCTGCGTGGCGCGCCGGGCGCGACCAGACGCTGGCCGGCAATCATGGTGGTGGTACTGGCATAGCGGGTGTTGGTGGCGTTGCGCAGCCACAGGCTCAGGTTGGCATTGCGTGCCAGGCTCGCAGGCAAGCGGTATTGCAGGCCCAGGTCCAGCCAGCGATAGCTGCCTGCCCATTCGGTATTGCCGGTGTTGATGGGCGCGCGGCCCACATGGCGCAGCAATCCATGCACGGTGACATCGCTGCGCGGCATCCAACGCGCATGCAAGGTGCTGGTGTACTCGGGCACAGCCACCACACGCCTGCCAAGCAGTGCGGCGTTCGCGTTCTGCGTGACTTCGGAGCGATTGTGGCCATAAGCCCATTCCACATGCCAGTTGCGGCTGGGCAGCCAGTGCAGCTGCAGCTCGGCGCCCTTGCGTACGGTCGCCCCCAGGTTTTCATAATCGCCGGGTGCCGTGTTGCGTATTTCATCGCTGGAGCTGATGCGGTAGAGCGAGGCATCGATCAGCCAATGGACCGATGGCTTCCACTCCACGCCCAGCTCGCTCTGGCGAAAGATATTGGCATGCAGGTCACTGTTGCGCAGCGCGTATTTGGCAAAGTCGCTGGGCAGGGCAAAGCCCTGCGACCAGCTGGCACGCACGGCCGTGCGCGCATTGAGCCGCGCCAGTGCTCCCAGCTTGGGGCTGGCATGGCTGCGGCCCTGCATGCGATTGCATTCATTGCCACCGGCCTCCGCCCCCAGCAGACGGCAGCGGCCGTCAAAGTGGTCCCAGCGCAGGGCCGCCGTGGTCTGCAACCAGGCCGTGGGCTGCCAGCCAGCCTGGCCGTAGATCGCCGTGTTGCCGAGCCGTGTATTGCGATCATTCAATGCAGGGCCGGTGCGCCGGCGGTCGAGCAATCCATCCCAGTAGCCATAGTCGGTGGACTCGCGCACCTGTTCCAGGCCCAGCATCCAGTTCAGCTCGCGCGCCGAAAGAAGGGACTTGCCGCTGAGATTCAGCCCCGCTCCCAGCACGCGGCGGTCGTAGCGCTCCTCGCGCTGCATCCAGGTGGCGCTGCGCGGGCGGGTGAACCAGCGCACAAAATCCTGCTGCGTGCCGTAGACAAACCCCAGCAGACGGGTATCTGCATCGAGTGCGTACTGCGCATCCAAGCGCAACGTACCAAAGTGCTTGTCGGCACCATCACCCACCACACGGCTGTCCTTGCCCTGAGGATTCTCCCGCCATTGCGCTTCGGTCAGATAGCCGGGCGAGTCGCCACGCGCCTCGTGCCAGCGACCGGACAGCGAGATATCGAGTTTTTCATGCACATGGTGCTTCCAGGTGCCGCTGATGGTGCTGCGCTCAAAGCCCGAGCTGGGCCGGTCTCCATCTCCGCGCGAATGCTGGGCCGCCAGGTTGAGCTGATCGCCCCCCTCCAGCTCGCGCCCGAGAGCGACCTGTGTATCGAACATGCCGTGCGAACCGGCGCTGACATCGAACTCCGTATAGCTGCCGCTGCGCCGCGTGCGCAGCTCCAGCAGTCCGGCGCGGTTGTAATTGCCCTGCAGCACCGACACGGGACCGCGATAGACATTGAGCTGATCCAGCTCCAGCGGCACCACCACATTGAGATCGAAATAGCCATCGGCATGCGACATGGCTTCGTTGAGCGGGATGCCATCCAGGGTAGCGGCCACATCGCCGCCATGGCCACCGCCGCCAAAGCCGCGCAGCACCAGCCCGTTGGCCACACCGCTGAGCTGGTAGTGATTGACATGCATGCCGGGCACCGCACTCCACAGCGATTCCACATCCTGTCTGGGCTGCTCGCGAATTTCGTCGCGCCTTAACTCGGTGACGGAAAACGCGCGTTGTGCCTCATCCAGGGCCTGTCCCTTGACCATGGCGCTCACCTGGATCTCAGGCAGTGTCTTGTCACCGTCCTGACCCGCTCTCGCCCACACTGTGCCCGTACAAAGGGCGGCACATCCCCAGGTCAACAAACCCTGCCTTGCTGCAGCCCGCAAAAGCGGCATGCCTTTCCTGTTCAACAGTCCTTGATACATGCACCAGAAAAGCAAGGTCCGTGCCACCCACTGCACCGTCATAGCCCCGCAATGCACCAAGAAGTGTCCGCCACCGCATCAAGGGAACGCCATGGTGCACACCCGTCGTCTCCATGCACCAACAAAGTGCCGAATCACAGCAACCTGGCCTCCATCCACCGGCAACAAGGGCTTGCCATTGGCATAGCACTTGCTACATAAATGGGCATGAAACTCCCAGCGCGCGTTCTGCCGGTGCCACCGGCTGCGCGAGCTGACTGAGGGATTGAAGACGATGGAATTGACACCGCGCGAAAAAGACAAACTGCTGATCTTCACTGCGGCCCTGCTGGCCGAGCGGCGCATGGCCCGCGGCCTCAAGCTCAACTACCCCGAGGCCGTGGCACTGATCAGCGCCTTCGTGATGGAAGGTGCACGCGACGGCAAGACCGTCGCCCAGCTCATGAGTGAAGGCCGCAGCGTGCTGACCCGCGCCGATGTGATGGACGGCATCCCCGAGATGATTCCCGACATCCAGATCGAGGCCACCTTCCCCGATGGCACCAAGCTGGTCACCGTGCACGAACCCATCGCCTGATCTGGCGCTCGAAAATTCAAGTTTTTTAGCCTTCAAACCATTACCCATCAAGCGCAGACAGCTATGAAATTCAACAAGCTCCTTGCCACCACCGCCGCCGCGGCGACCGCACTGCCCCTGTCCGCTCTCGCCCATATGGGCACCGATGCTGGCGGCCATCACCACTTTCTCGACAGCCTGGGCCATGCCTTTGCCCACCCATTTACCGGTGCCGACCATCTGGCCGCCATGCTGGCCGTGGGCGCCTGGAGTGCACTGACCATGCCCGACCTGCGCACGGCCTGGCGTGCACCTGCGGCCTTTGTGGCCCTGCTGGTGGCGGGTGCCGTGGCCGGCTTTGCCGGCCTGTGGGTGCCGGGCGTGGAGCCCATGATTGCCGCATCCGTGCTGGTGCTGGGCCTGCTGGTGCTGGTTCAGCAACGAATGCCCTGGGGTGCCGCCGCCGCCCTGGCTGCTGTGTTTGCCTTCTTCCATGGCGCTGCGCACGGCTTTGAGCTGGCCGGAGACAGCGGCCTGGCTGCCGTCGGCGCACTGCTGGGCATTGCTCTGGGCTCGGCCACGCTGCATATCGCAGGCATGGTGCTCGGCCATGCCCTCATGCAGCGCCACCAGTGGGCGGCCCGGTTCGGCGGTGCAGCCACCGCCGCGCTTGGCGCTTTCATGCTGACGAAACTGGCGTGATATGAAACACCCCGGCACAGCGCAGCACAAGGCCTTTGCGCAAGGAGGCGAAAAATGATCCCCGGCGAACTGATTCTTGACGAGGGCAGCCACGCACTCAACCCCGGCCGCCGCACGCTCACGCTGGTGGTGAAAAATGCCAGCGACCGGCCGATTCAGGTCGGCTCGCACTACCACTTCGCCGAAACCAATGCGGGTCTGGATTTCGACCGCGCCGCCGCCCACGGCATGCGCCTGAATATTGCGAGCGGCATGGCCGTGCGCTTCGAGCCGGGCCAGCAGCGCACGGTGGAGCTGGTGGAGATCGGCGGCGAGCGCCAGATCTATGGCTTTCGCGGTCTGGTCCAGGGTGTGTTGCCCGCAGTTGTCAGGGACTGACCGGCATGCTGATGCTGTTTGCTTCCGCTTTCGTGCTGGGCCTGGTGTTCAATGCCGCGCCCGGCGCGATGTTTGCAGAGACCGTGCGCCAAGGTCTGCGCGGCGGCTATCGCCCTGCGCTGGCGGTGCAGCTGGGCTCCCTGGTGGGCGATGCAAGCTGGGCCTTGCTGGGCCTGGCCGGCATTGGTCTGGTCATGCAGGTCGACGCCTTGCGCTGGCCGCTTGGTCTGGCGGGCACCGCCTACCTGCTCTGGCTGTCCTGGGACAGCTGGAAGGCCGGGCGCACCGAATACCAACTCGATACCTCGGCCACCGCCGCCGCCACGCAGAAGCAGGCCCTGCGCCGTGGCATGGCCCTGTCGCTGACCAACCCGCAGAACCTGGCCTACTGGGCCGCCATGGGCGGCGCCCTCGGAGCCGTGGGAGTGACCCAGCCCGGCGCCAGCGATTACGGGCTGTTCTTCGCGGGATTCATGACTTCGTCCCTGCTCTGGTGCTTTGTCTGCGCAGCCTTGGTGGACCGGCTTTTCCGCCGCGCCGCCGCGCACTGGAGCCGCTTTACCTACGGCTGCTGCGCCGCTCTGCTGCTGGCCCTGGCACTGGGCACATTGCGTGACCTGCTCGGCACAAGCCCCGCCACCCTGCCACCAGTAGCCCAGCAGCAGTCCCTGCGCTGAACACCTGAATCGGAGATTCCTCAATGGCCACCATGGACCGACGAGCCTACGCAGAAACCTTTGGCCCCACCGTGGGTGACCGCCTGCGCCTGGCCGATACCGAACTCATCGTCGAGGTCGAAAAAGACTACACCCTGGCCGCTGGCGGCTATGGTGAGGAAGTGAAGTTCGGCGGCGGCAAGACCATTCGCGACGGCATGGCGCAAAGCCAGCGCACACGCGACGGGACGGGCACAGGGCCCGACGGAGGCGGCGCGGTCGATACCGTGCTGACCAATGCACTGATCCTGGACCACTGGGGCATCGTCAAGGCCGACATCGGCCTCAGGGACGGCCGCATCGCGGCCATAGGCAAGGCCGGCAACCCAGACACCCAGCCGGGTGTGAACATCATCATCGGCCCGGGCACGGAGATCATCTCCTGCGAAGGCAATATCGTCACCGCAGGCGGCATCGACACCCATATCCATTTCATTGCCCCACAGCAGATCGAAGAAGCACTGACCAGCGGCGTGACCACCATGATCGGCGGCGGTACCGGCCCGGCCACCGGCACCTTCGCCACCACCTGCACGCCAGGCCCCTGGCATATGGAACGCATGCTGCAGGCCGCCGACGCTTTCCCCATGAATCTGGGTTTTCTGGGCAAGGGCAATGCCAGCCTGCCAGGCGGCCTGCACGAGCAGATCAGTGCCGGCGCCATCGGCCTGAAGCTGCACGAGGACTGGGGCAGCACGCCGGCAGCGATCAGCAACTGCCTGGATGTGGCCGAGGACACCGACACCCAGGTCGCCATCCACACCGACACGCTCAACGAGTCCGGCTTTGTGGAGGACACCGTGGCAGCCTTCAAGGGCCGCACCATTCACACCTTCCATACCGAAGGCGCGGGCGGCGGCCATGCGCCCGACATTCTGAAAGTGGTGGGCGAGGCCAATGTGCTGCCCAGCTCCACCAACCCCACGCGCCCCTACACCATCAACACGCTGGACGAGCATGTGGACATGCTCATGGTCTGCCACCACCTGGATGCCGGCATTGCCGAAGACCTGGCTTTTGCCGAAAGCCGCATCCGCAAGGAAACGATTGCGGCCGAGGACATCCTGCACGACATCGGCGCGATCAGCATGTTCAGCTCCGACAGCCAGGCCATGGGCCGCGTGGGCGAGGTCATACTGCGCACGTGGCAGACAGCGCACAAGATGAAGCTGCAGCGCGGCGCCCTGAGTGGGGACGGCGCGCGCAACGACAACTTCCGCGTCAAGCGCTATATCGCCAAATACACCATCAATCCGGCCATTGCCCACGGCATCAGCCACGAGGTGGGCAGCATCGAGGTGGGCAAGTGGGCCGATATCGTGATCTGGAAGCCCGCCTTCTTTGGCGTCAAGCCTTTTTGCATCCTCAAGGGCGGCAGCATCGCCATGGCGGCCATGGGCGATCCGAACGCCTCCATTCCCACGCCTCAGCCCGTGCATTACCGCCCCATGTTTGCAAGCTTTGGCGGGGCGGTTGCCAGAACTTCGCTGACCTTTGTCTCCCAGGCAGGGCTTGCCGCGGGCATCGGCCAGCGCTTCGGGCTGCACAAGACCTTGTCGGCGGTGAAGGGCATACGCAATGTGAAGAAGCAGCACATGATCCACAACGATCTGGCGCCGCATATGGAGGTGGATGCGCAGACCTATGCCGTGCGCGCCAATGGCGATCTGCTGACCTGCGAGCCCGCGGTCAGTCTGCCCATGGCACAGCGCTACTTCCTGTTCTGAACGGTGTTGAGCTGAAACTCCGAATCCGGATGCTGCATGCCCTTGCCCTCAAACCAGGCCAGCCAGTCACTGACGGCGAGCTGCGGCGCAGCGCTCACGGTGGCGGGCAAGGCCTCGTACACCAGCACCGTGATGGACTGCTGACCGCCCTGGGTCAGCATCACGGGCAGGGTCAGAATGCGCTTGGCGTATTCGCCCAGGTCTTCGGGCCACAGGCCTTCGATGCGATCCATGGCCTGCTCCAGCGCTGCGTCCATGGGGTAGACCTCGGCCAGCACGGTCTGCGTGCCTTTCAGGCTCAGGCCCGGGTACCAGCCGAGGTCATGCAAAGTGCCGGTCAGCTGGGTCCTGCCGACACAGGCGATGCCTGGCTGGAGCCGGGCAATATCGTTGATGCCACCGGCACGCAAAGTGCCATACACCGCCACATAGGCTGCGCCACAGCCCTGCCAGTCAGCAGGCGCATCATGCAAAGAGGTCGGGGCTGCCATTTCTGTCGAAGTTTCCAAAAGAGTGGTCCATCAAAATCACTGAGATGCGCAGGACATGCAACATGCGCGCCAATCTGGTCCGGGCCTTTTATTTCATTGTGAATTCACCATGCTGACTGCCAACAAACTGCTGCTCCAGGGCCAGGGCCTTTCCACCGTCATCCTCAAACGCGCCGCGTCCGTGGAACTGGACTGGGACGTGCGTCAGAAGAGCCGCTTTGCCGCTACCGACAGCCAGGGTCGCGAACTGGCCGTCTTTCTGCCACGCGGCCAGGCCGTGCGCGGCGGCGATGTGCTGGTGGCCGAAGACGGCAGCCTGATCCGCGTGCTGGCCGCACCGCAAAAAGTGCTGCACATCACGGCTTGCGCCGAGCATGGCACGCCGTTTGACCTGATGCGCGCGGCCTACCATCTGGGCAACCGTCATGTGCCGATCGAGCTACAGCCTGACCATCTGAAAATCGAACCCGACCATGTGCTGGCCGATATGCTGCGCAGCATGCACATGACAGTGGTCGAAGCCGATCTGCCTTTCGAACCCGAAGGAGGCGCCTATGGCGGCCATGTGACCAACGATGGCCACAGCCACCATCATCATGGCCATGGACACTCGCATGACCACGCCCACTGAGCCACTGCTGGCTCTTGGCGCGCAGAGCTTTCTGCAGCTGATGTGGCTGGCCTCGCCGGCCCTGCCCATCGGCGGTTTTTCCTACTCGGAAGGACTTGAAGCAGCCATCAATGCGGCGCTGGTCACAACGGAAGCAGAGGCTGCCAGCTGGCTGGTGCAGCAGCTGCATCTGACCCAGTCGCGCGGGGACATGGCCGTGATCGCGCAGGCCATGCCGGCCTGGAAAAGCGAGGATCTGGCGCGCATCGCCAGCCTCAACCTGTGGGTAAGAGTCACGCGCGAAACCAGCGAGCTGCGCTTGCAGACCGAGCAGATGGGCCGCTCGCTGACCGAGTGGCTGAAAAACCGCTACGCCAACGAAGCAGTCCCGCTGGCCTCCGTCCACTGGCTGGCTGTGCAGGATGCCAGTTACCCCATCGCCTTCTCGTTGGCGGCCCAATGCACCGGCGCCACGCCGCGTGATGCGCTGCTGGCCTATGCCTTTGGCTGGGCCGAGAACATGGTTCAGGCCGCCATCAAGACCGTGCCCCTGGGCCAGAGCGCCGGCCAGCGCATCCTTGCACGACTGACTTCAGAGATTCCCGCCGCCGTCGAATACGCGCTGGCGTTGCCGGACAGCGCAAGACAGGCTTTCTCGCCCATGCTGGCCATTCTCTCGGCCCAGCATGAACACCAGTATTCTCGACTTTTCCGTAGCTGAACCTCCATCCGCCATGTCTGCACTGTTTGCCGCCACGCCCCATCCACCGTACTACGCCGCCATCTTCACCTCCTTGCGCACCCAGACGGACCAGGGCTATGGCGAGATGGCCGACCGCATGGTGGAGCTGGCCGGCCAGCAGGCAGGCTATCTGGGCGCTGAAAGCACCCGCGATGCCGAAGGCTTCGGCATCACCGTGTCTTACTGGGAAAGCGAGCAAGCCATCCGTCAATGGAAGCACAACGCCGAGCACCAGATCGCCCAGGAAAAAGGCCACACCACCTGGTACCAGTATTTCGAGCTGCGCATTGCCAAGGTGGAGCGTGCCTACGGCAAGGCCCGCTGATCGCAACCCTCTCATTCACTAAAGAACTCACCATGTCCACCGCACTGCACCATATCCCCAACCGCACCAAGAAGCTGCCGCCGCTGCGCGTGGGCATAGGCGGGCCCGTGGGCTCGGGCAAGACCACGATTCTGGAGATGCTCTGCAAGGCCATGCGCGGCAAATGGGACCTGGTCGCCATCACCAACGACATCTACACCAAGGAGGACCAGCGCCTGCTGACCATCAGCGGCGCCCTGCCCGCCGAGCGCATTATGGGTGTGGAAACCGGCGGCTGCCCGCACACGGCGATTCGCGAGGATGCCTCCATCAACCTGGAAGCCATTGACCGCATGCTCAAGGACTTCCCCGATGCCGACATCGTCTTCATCGAATCGGGCGGCGACAACCTGGCTGCCACCTTCAGCCCCGAGCTGTCGGATCTGACCATCTACGTGATTGACGTGGCAGCAGGCGAGAAGATTCCGCGCAAGGGCGGTCCCGGCATCACCAAGAGCGATCTCTTCGTCATCAACAAGACCGACCTGGCTCCCCATGTGGGCGCCAATCTGGACATCATGCGCAGCGACACCATCAAGCAGCGCACCACGCCCAAGGGTCTCAAGCCCTTTGTGATGACCAACCTCAAGACACTGGAAGGTCTGGACGAGGTGGTGGCCTTCATAGAGAAACAGGGCCTGCTGGCGGCCTGAGCACCTTTTTCGGGACGAAAAAAAGCCGCCTTGAGCGGCGGCTGTTTCTCTAACCAGTGCGTGATTACTGGTTGGCCAGATCCAGATGGAACTCGCGAGCTTCTTGGATGAATTCGATCAGAGAGTTGATAGCTTGGCGCATGATGAGCTTTCTATGAAATCAAGAGATGCACTTCAAGCGATGGACAGCACGCATCTCATGTACTGTCATTCGCGGGTTAAACCTTAAGGGTTAACCCTTGCGGCTAAGTATAAACCACTATCTTCGTTTTTGCAAAGCCCGTCCTGCGCAAAGGGCGTCAGGCTCGTCAGTGCACTGCCCTGAAGTGCTTGCTCACGCAGTTGCTAGGCCTGAGCAGATCAATATTCGCGATATTCCTGCATCAAAATTGCCGCAGAACGCTGTACTTTTCACCAGTACGTCACTGAACTTGCCCGCCGACTGCTACGCTATGGCCTGTTGACAACATTTGTGGCGGGCTCACAACTCCCGCAGTCGGAAAGTGGAAATGGCGCGAGATTGTGGTTTGCAGCAGATGGGCGGGCTTGCGTCCCATCGAATGAATGCCGACATCCAGCCCGGCCAATGTGCAGCGCCCGCCTTCCACCGCAGCGGAGCGCACGCATGACCTCTACGCCGTCCGGCCCGGGCACGCCTGCCGCCTGGCACATCACCACCATGAATCCCGCAGAAGCCCCCTGGCATCTGCTGCTGCTGGCCGACCCCTCGCGCGAGCGAGTCAAGCGCTACCTGCCCGGCTCCACCTGCTTTGCAGCGCGCCAGACGGAGCAGTTCACACCCAGCGGCCTCGGTGCCTTGATCGGCGTGTGCGTGTTGATCCCCGAGGGCGACGGCCTTCACCGATGGGAGCTGATGAATATGGCCGTGTCAACGGCTTGGCAGAGCAAGGGCATAGGCTCGGCCCTGCTGCTGCGAGCCATCCGCGAAATGCGCGAACGCGGCGTGCAGCAGCTGGACGTGGGAACTGGCAGCTTTGGCGATCAGCTGCTGTTCTATCAACGCCTGGGCTTTCGCGTCACCGACATCGAGCGCGACTTCTTTTTGCAGAACTACACCACCCCACTGTGGGAGCGCGGCGTGCAGCACAAGGACATGCTCAAGCTGACGCTGGATCTCTGAAAGCATGGGCGCCCAGCCCTAGATCCGAAAGGCCGGGTGCCTGAAAAGCACAAAGAGCAAGAGGCGCCGCGGCGCCTCTTGCTCATCCAGCCTCGTCCTGGCGGCCTCAGTCCGCCTTGAGGCGACGCGCGCACACGGCAGCGGCCAGTTGCTCCAGCACCGGGGTGGTCTGCTCCATGCTGATGCAGGCATCGGTGAGCGAGACGCCATATTGCAGCTCCTCACCCTCCACGATGTCCTGACGGCCTTCGTGAAGATGGCTTTCGATCATCACGCCGGTAATGCGCATGTCGCCGCCGGCAATCTGCTGGGCCACATCCGCCGATACATCGATCTGGCGACGATGCTGCTTGCTGCTGTTGGCATGCGAGAAATCGATCATCACCTGCGGGTGCAGACCGGCTTTTTCCAGCACTTCGCACGCGGCCTGGACATGGGCTGCGTCGTAGTTGGGAGCCTTGCCGCCGCGCAGGATGATGTGGCAGTCCTGATTGCCGCGCGTCTCGAAGATCGCACTCTGGCCCATCTTGGTCATGCCCATGAATGCATGCGAAGACTGGGCGGCCAGAATGGCATCGCTGGCCACCTTCACGCCGCCGTCCGTGCCGTTCTTGAAGCCCACGGGGCAGCTCAGACCGCTGGCCAGCTGGCGATGGCTCTGGCTCTCCGTGGTGCGCGCGCCAATCGCGCCCCAGCTGACCAGGTCGCTGATGAACTGCGGCGACAGCAGATCCAGGAATTCCGTGCCGGCAGGCAGACCCAGCGCCAGCACATCGAGCAGCAGGCGGCGTGCCAGCTCCAGCCCTTCGTTGACGGCAAAGCTGCCGTCGCGGTAAGGATCGTTGATATAGCCCTTCCAGCCCACAGTGGTGCGCGGCTTCTCGAAGTAGACCCGCATCACGATCAGCAGATCGTCCTTGAGCGCATCGGCCTGGACCTTGAGCTGGCGCGCGTAATCCATGGCTTGGTCGTGATCGTGAATGGAGCAGGGTCCGACCACCACCACCAGCCGGTCATCCTGGCCATGCAGCACGCGCGAAATGGCGGCACGGCTGGATTCGACCAGCTGCTGCGCCTCTTCGGTCACGGGCAGCCACTCCTCCAGCAGTGCCGGAGTCAGCAGCGGGCGCACGATCTTGATGCGTGTGTCGTCAATGCGGGTCTTGTCCAGCGTGGTCAGTTTGGGCTGGGCCTTGCGGGCCGAAGCTGCGCCGGGATGCAGGGGCGTCGTGGAGGATGTCATCCCGCTATTGTCGCGCCATGCGCCTTAACCCGCGCGCTCGCCCCCATCGGTGGCTGCGGTAAGCGACCTGCAGCCGCCAGTCAGGCAAGGCTGGACGGCGCCCAGCCCCGGTAGACTGGCGGCCCCTAGAAGACCGGACACCACCGCCCATGGAACTGCTGTTCACCATCACCCCGGCCCACACCGACTGCCGGCTGCAGGCCGCGATGCAGCGCGAGATGCAGCAGCACGCGCGACAACAGGCCTCCCTGCAGGCCCGGATGGCGGGCTGGCAGGAGCGCTGGCTTGCCCCGCTGCTGCTCTGCCTGGGCCTGGGCGGCGGCCTGCTGGCCATCGCTCGGCCGGGCCAGCCGCTGAGCCCTGAAAAAATCATCGCCATGCTGGTCTCGGCCGTTCTCTGCATCCTGCTGTGGAAGCGCTACTCAGCGCGCCTGCTCGGCGCTTTACGTCAGCACCAAGCCATGCGCCAGGCGCCGCTGCAAGGCCTGCACCGGAAGCTGGTGCGCGCAGGCCTGCGGCGCCTGGAGGGCGGCTACCGCCTGCAGCTGGACGATCAAGGCTTCACGCTGATCCACGACCGGGGTGCGCGAGAGCGCCTCGAATGGGCGCAGATCGCGCTCCTGCAGGCCACGCCCGACTTCTACAAGGTGGCCTGCGCCCGGCTCGCGGCCGAGGGCAAGGCCTACCATATCCCCCGCCACAGCGATGCCATGGACCCGGCCGCCTACCGGCAGGGATTGGCACTGTGGCTGAGCAAATGCCCGATGACACCGGAGACGCCAGCCGCCATGGAGCGCTGATTCAGCACGTACGGGCGGTGCCTTATTCCCCGGCCGAAAGCTTCATCAGCACCAGGCCGCTGACGATCAGGACCGCTGCTCCCACGCGCATGGCACTGAGCTGCTCGCCCAGCACCGTAACGCCCACCAGGAATGCGCCCACGGCACCGATACCGGTCCAGATCGTATACGCCGTGCCCAGGGGCAGCGAGCGCATGGCCACCGACAGCAGACCGAAGCTGGCGATCATCGCCACGATGGTGATGGCGCTGTATTTGAGGTTGGTGAAACCATGGGACTGCTTCATGGTGAAGGCCCAGACCACTTCCAGAACGCCGGCCACCAGCAGATAAACCCAAGCCATAGAAAACCTCTTTGAAGATTGAATGGCCAGGCCGTCCCGGCAGGAATACAGGCCATGCATCGCATGACCCGGCAAGGTCGTCCCTGCGACATGAATCCTAATCCGCATGCGCAAATCCGGGCCAGCCATGGGTGGTTCTGCCGCCACAACCATGGGCCGGCGTATCGTTGGATCCGGCCGGCGGTGCCTGCGGACTCCATAGTGCAGTGCGAGGTTTGACAGACTGCGACGGACTTAGCGGGCCCGACGCCGGCAGAAGCGGCGCCATGGCGCTTATGGATGCCCCGTGTGCAACACAGACGGTGCTCAACTCCTGCTGACCCGCTAGGACTGCGCCATGCAGGGACAGAGCTGATGCAGGGCAATGGCACACTGAACGGCTTGTGCCATGCCCGCCCATTGCCATCATGCTTTCAGGATTGAACCACCTCACTCTGGCCGTTACGAACCTCCAGCGCAGCATGGACTTCTACGTGCGCGTACTGGGCTTTCGTCCACGCGCGCAGTGGGATACGGGCGCCTATCTGGGGCTCGGCGATCTGTGGCTGTGCCTGTCGTCAGACGAACAGCGAAGCCAGGCCTGCAGCGCTGACTACACCCACTACGCATTCACCCTTGCCCAGCAGGACTTCGCGCACTTTGTGGAGCATGCCAGGTCATGCGGTGTCCAAGAGTGGAAGAGCAACCGCAGCGAGGGCGATTCCTTCTACTTTCTGGACCCGGACGACCACCAGCTCGAAGCCCATGTCGGTTCGCTGGAAAGCCGCCTGGCGCAATGCCGCTTGCGGCCCTACGCGGGCATGCGATTTTTTGACTGACTACGCCTCAAGCGCAGCGATTTCCTCGTCCATCACCACCACATTGCCAACCGTCGCGCCATAGTGCGTTGCCACGCGCTTGCGCTGCTTGAGCACGGCCCTGTCCTTGCTGACCAGCAAGGCCTTGTGCTGGCTGGCCAGATCGAGGAAATGCTGGTCGTCGGGATCGGTGCAGGTAAAGCGGATCTTGGGTGCCGCGGACACATATTCGACGGCTGCGTCAAAAGCGGCCATCACGCCTTCGGGTGTCTTGCCGTAGTAGCTGACGCGCGGCGCAATCTGGCTGTAGTGCAGCACGCGACCCAGCTCGATGCGCTGGGCTTCGTCGGCAATCCAGCGCACGTCGCCACGGGCGACCAGCTCGCGGATGACGGGGATATCCGGGTCGTCAAAGATCAGCATGTCCAGCACCACATTGGTGTCCAGAATCATGGGACGCGGCAACGGGCCGTCATAGCCGGTGTTGCAAGCCGGCCAGCGCAGAGGCGCAATCTTCATTGGGCCCGGCCTTCCGGAGCATCGCCATCAGCGGCTTTGCGCGGCTTGGTCGATCCCTTGACCATGTCAAAGCAGAACAGACGGCACTCGATGGGGCCGTTCCACATGGGCGTGCGGCGCGATTCCTTGAGACGCATCTTGCTGGGCAGCTTGAGGTCGGGCGTCAGCATCCAGGCGCTCCAGCCGCTGTAGTTCTTCTTCCAGTGGCTGGCCAGTTGGTTGAAGAATTCGCCGCCGTCCTCGGTCTGCGCGGTTTCGCGGCCTGCCCGTTCGACCTGGCCCATGCGCTCTGCGGCATTGCGGCCGGACGCGCCAGCAGCGGCAATACGCTCCCCATAGGGCGGGTTCAGGATCATCATGCCGGGCTGCTCGCTGGGCGGCATGCGCTGCAGCGCATCGCCACCGCGCAGGCTGACCGAATCGGCCACGCCGGCGCGCTCGGCATTGCGCTGGGCAAAGTCCACCATGCGGAAGGCGATGTCCGAGCCGTAAATGCCCACGGGAGGCTCGGGCAGGATGGCAGCCTCGGCCTCGTCCAGCATGGCTTCCCAGACATGGCGCTGGAACGGGATCAGCTTCTCGAAGGCAAAGCGGCGCAGAATGCCCGCCGGGATCTTGCGCGCAATCTGTGCAGCCTCGATCACCACGGTACCGCTGCCGCAGCAGGGGTCGTACAGCGGCTGGGGATTGTCGCCATGCGGATTCCAGCCCGAGGCCGCAATCATGGCCGCGGCCAGGGTTTCCTTGAGCGGGGCGTCGCCCTTGTCTTCGCGCCAGCCGCGCTTGAACAGCGCCTCGCCCGAGGTGTCGATATAGATGGTGGCACCGTCGGTCGTCAGGTGCAGATGCACACGCACATCGGGGTGATGGGTCTCCACGCTAGGGCGCACGCCGTTGCGCTTGGCGCGGAAACGGTCGGCAATCGCGTCCTTGACCTTGAGCGCCGCGAAGTTCAGGCTGGTCAGCGGGCTGTGCTGGGCCGTGACCTCGATCTTGAAGGTTTCCTTGGGGCTGAACCAGATCTCCCAGGCCACCTCGCTGGCGGCACGGTACAGATCGTTCTCGCTGCGGTACATGGTGTGCGACAGCTCGATCAGCACGCGCTGGGCCAGACGGCTGTGCAGATTGAGCAGCATGGCATCGCGCCACATGCCGCGCAGCATGACGCCGCCCCGGCCCACGAGCAGATCCTGCCCGCTGGCGCCGGTGATGGCGTGGACCTCGTCGGCCAGAAAGCCCTCGACGCCGGCGGCGCAGGGCAGAAACAAATGCAGTTGGTTCATAGAAATCAGTGCGCGCCAGCAACGGCGCAGGCGCCGGACGCTCACGGGAGCCTGTTGTGCGCTTTACAGGGCATAAGCATACGCGCTAGGCCTTTTCCGATGCCCGCGCACGACAAGCGTTGCTCTACAGATGCACCCAGGGCCCCAGGCATGATGCCAGGCCAAGGAGGAATGACGACATGGAAGAAATCAGCTGGAACGACTTTATGAAGGTGGAGCTGCGCGTGGGCCGCGTGCTGCAGGCCGAGGTCTTTGCCGAGGCCCGCAAACCCGCCTACAAGCTGCTGGTAGACCTGGGGCCCGAGCTGGGCCAGCGCAAGTCCAGCGCGCAGATCATCACTCACTATCAGCCTGAGGAGCTGATAGGACGGCTGGTGGTGGCCGTGGTCAACTTTCCGAAGAAGCAGATTGGGCCCTTGATGAGCGAATGTCTTGTGACCGGCTTTCACGATGCCACGGGAGCCGTGGCCCTGTGCGTACCCGACAGGGAGGTGCCGCTGGGAACGCGCTTGCTTTGATCGGCATATTCAGATGCAAAATGGCCGCCAGCCATTCTCCTGCCTACGGATACTGCTATGAATATCAGCTTCAACCCGCTGGTGCGCGTGCGCACCGTCACCGCCTTTGTCAACCTGAGCGCCGATAAGGCACAGTGGCAGGCCGGCCTGACCCAGGCCAAGCAGCAATGCGATGCCTTGGCCGATGCCATCGAAGCGCGGGGCTACCAGGTACAGTCCATCCGCATCGTGAGCAACCCGTTCGGCGAATACCTGGACGTCAGCGGCATAGTCAGCGCCCTCGCCGGCCTGCGGCACATTGCCGAAACGCTCAAGGCCATCAACACCGGCAAACGCCGCATCCGCTTTGCCGTGGGCGAAGCGCGCAATGCGCAGGAAGTCGCCCTGCTGCCGCAGCTGATTGCGGCCTATGGCGACCTGTGCAACGCCTGCGTGAATATCGATCTGGATGAACATGGCTTTCTGCAGACCGACTTGCTGGCCCACAGCGTCCAGGCCATTCAGCAAATCGCACGCACCACGCCGCGCGGCGAAGGCAACTTCAACTTCACGGTCAACTTCAACTGCGCACCCGGCATTCCCTATTTCCCGGCCAGCTACCACCGCGGCCAGCACCACGGCGCCCTGGTGCTGGGTCTGGAAACGCCAGACCTCATGGTGGCCGACCTCCAGGCGTTACAAGCTCAGCGCCAGCAGCTCGATCACTCAGCCTGGCTCAAGCTGGCCTTTGACCGTCTGAGCCAGTCGCTGACCGAACACGCGACTGCCATCCAGCGCTGCGCCGACGGCGTGAAACTGGCCGAGGGCTGGCATATCGCGGGCATGGACACCTCTGCCGCGCCATCCAAGTCCTGCGCCTCCATGGTCGATGTCTACCAACTGCTGGGCGTGCCCTGTTTCGGAGCCAGCGGTACGGTGGAAGCCTCGGCACTGCTGACCCGCGTCTTCAAATCGGTAAGCGGCGTAACGCAGATCGGCTTCAGCGGCCTGATGCTGGCCGTGACCGAGGACCAAGGCCTGGCCCAGGCCAGTCTGAATGACGAATTCGATATCCGCGCCCTGCTGACCTACAGCAGCGTCTGCGGCATCGGCCTCGATACCGTGCCTGTACCGGGCGACAGCAGCGCCGAGCAGATCGCCGCCGTCATGCGCGATACGGGCACCATGGCTTTTCGCCTCAACAAGCCGCTGACGGTGCGACTGTTCCCCGTGCCGGGGCTCAAAGCCGGCGACAGAACAGCCTTCGAAAGCGCTGACCTTTGCAACTGCGCCGTGCTGGCCCTGCCCTGAATATCGATCCCGACCGGCTGCCGCGCCTGACAGCCAAGTGCCGACAGCTATTGCTTTTGATATTCCCCTACCCCGGTTCTGTTTGACAGAACCCCATGGTGGCAGCCGGGGTGCCCCCGGTAAAATTGATCCTTATGGCAAAAATTATCGTTCTGGCACTGGTGCTGCTTTTCTTTGGCTGCGGGCTGTACATGCATCTGCGCGGCAAGGTGCGCCACAAGGTGGTCAAGCAATTGTTTGACCACTCCACGTTCACAGCGCCGTTCAACGTCTTCATGCTGATGTTCAGCAAGGTGCCGCGCACGCCCTATCTGCCCACCAGCACCTTTCCCGAACTGGCGCCGCTGCAGGCCAATTGGCGCGAGATCCGCGAGGAAGCCGTCAATCTGCAAAAGAACATGCAGATCAAGGCTGCTGCCAACAACGACGACGCAGGCTTCAACTCCTTCTTCAAGACCGGCTGGAAGCGCTTCTACCTCAAGTGGTACGGCGACGCCCACCCTTCGGCCATGGAGCTGTGCCCCAAGACCACGGCCCTGGTGAAGTCGATTCCCAGCGTCAAGGCCGCCATGTTTGCCGAGCTGCCGCCCGGCGCCAAGCTCAACCTGCACCGCGACCCCTATGCAGGCTCTCTGCGCTATCACCTGGCCGTGCTGGCGCCCAACGACGACCGCTGCATGATCGAGGTCGACGGCCAGCCCTATAGCTGGCGTGAAGGCGAAGGCGTGATCTTCGACGAGACCTTTATGCACTGGGCAGAGAACCGCAGCGAAGGCAACCGCATCGTGCTGTTTTGCGATGTGGAGCGCCCCATGACCAATGGCTTTGCGCAATGGCTCAACCACTGGCTGGGCAAGAATGTGGTGGCCGCCGCCAGTTCGCCCAACAACGAAGGCGACCCGCGCGGCATGATCAGCAAGCTGTTCAAGATCTCGTTCTATGCGGGCAAGTACCGCCGTGCCTTCCGCGACTGGAATCCGACCTTCTACAAGATCCTCAAGTTCGGACTGATGATCGGCGTGCTGGCCTGGTTTATCTGGTGGTTGATTCCGTCCCAATAGGCCTGCACTGAAGGCAAAGCCTCCCAAAAGCCGCTGACGCATGTCCAGCGGCTTTTTTTCGCCTTCTCGGCGGACCCTCTCAAAAATCCCGTCTCAAACTCCGCTCCTATGGAGCGTGCGTATTCCTGTCCAAAAGACAGCAAAAGCATCCCAATGCCTGGCCGGTTGCCTGCCGCTCAATATCCGCCATTACCTAGAGAAACCTCAATTCAAATTAATTAAGCTCAGGTTACAAAATATGGCATTAAAAACCTTTACTCACAGTCAAAGAGCATTTTAAGCATGAAAACAATTGTCAAGCCGGCATGAGTATTGATTAATCGTAAACCTCTCTTATTTCAATAATGGGGTTTACCCTTAATAAGAGATTTTACTCAAAAGGAGGTCGATAAAATTTCTTCACCTGTTAAAAATCACAGGAATTGGCCTTTTATTAAACAACAGCAGGGAGTGAAATTTATGCATTTTCAATCGCGAAAGCCATTAACTATCCGTCAAGGAGAGTGGCAATGCTAAAAACCATAAAAATGGTATTGATTGCATCCCTCGTGGGATCAATCGTTGCCTGCGGCGGTGGCGACGGTAACAGCAGTGGCGGCGGAGGAGGCGGCGGTGGCACTCCGCCAGGCCCTGGCGTCACTCAAACTCCTGCTGAAAAAATCGCGGCACTTGAGTCGTCCGGAGAGATTCCCAAGTTGGAACGTGGCCCTGATATCAGCGGCCCCGACAGCAATACCAGCGGTGTTCGCGACGATATTGAATCTATTTTGACAGCCGAGTACACCGGAGCCCAGCTTGCCGCCGTGCTGCAAACCGCAAAAGCCCTTCAAAAGGCCTTGCTCGTCGACACCGAGGACATCAACGCAGTTAAGGCCGTTGATCGCGATATTTCTCGCGGAATCAGTTGCATATTCTCAAAATTTAATGGAGCGGAAGGTTCCAAGCAGCCGGCAAGAGTCGGGCAAGAACTGGAGTCAATGACGGCCAATACCAAAGACAGACTCTTGGCCTATCTCAAATACAACAAGGCGCTCGATGGAACGTCCTCCGCTTGGCCAGAGGGAGATACCTGTGAATAAGTTTTTCAAACAATGCACATGCTTATTGCTGTCGCTCGTATTCATCAGCGCTCCGCTTACCGGTGGCGCGCAAGTCATCAATCCCGATACGAATCTATGCCGGGAAACCGGTATTGAATTCGCCTTCCTGAACGGTGTTCAAACCACGAAACTACAGGCTGCGCAGGCCTTGGGGGTCCTTATAGGCATTCACGGTCAGAGCGCCCCCGGCGGCGATCAGATCAAGTATGAAACCCTGTACAACTATTCAAACGGCTTCGAAGATTTTGTCGAGACCTTCGAGCAGCGCCTGCAAGAGCAAGATGGTTTGCTGGCAGGCCGCCTGGAGCTCTTCTTCGAAGCCCTGAATGGAGGCGGTTCATGGTGGGACAACATCACCAACTCCGTGCCGGCGGCCGCAGAGTTGCTCAATGGATTCAACGACTGGCGCAACGCGGCAACCATTCGCTATCTCACGGCCATGCTGGGCAATCCGCCGACGCTTGCCAACTATATGGAGCATCAATCACGCATCGACAACTGGATTCTCGAAGGCAAGAAGATTCTCTTGGTCGCCCACTCCCAGGGCAATCTGTTCGCGAACGCAGCCTATGCCTATGCTGCGCCCAAGGCCGCCGTAGGCTCGGTGAAGGTAGTGCATATTGCGCCGGCCTCACCCACGCTCAACGGCGAGCACACTCTCGCTGACAAGGATCTGGTCATCAATGGTCTGCGCGCCGTAGGCACCGTGGCCGACATCACGGACAGCATTCCCGCCTATCAGCAGCGTCCTGCCGGTATCAATGGTGGAAAAGACCTGCTCGGCCACGGTCTGCTCGAGATTTACATCAACCCCGGCCTGGAGATCTCCAACCGCGTGAAGAGCCACATCACGACTGCACTGTCCACACTCGTGGCCCCGCCGGCGCGAGCGACATCCGGCTTTTTCACCACCACGCTGACCTGGGACGGCAGCGGTGACGTCGATCTGCACACCTATGAGCCCGGAGGCTCGCATGTCTACTACCGCTACATGCGCGGCGCCAGCGGCTATCTCGATGTGGACAACACCGTCGCCTACGGACCTGAGCACTACTATGCATCCTGCGATTCAGCAAGACTGCAGGAAGGCACCTATCGGGTCGCCATCGCCAACTACGCCAGAGCCGCCGGCAGAGTCGCCACGGTACAGGTTGCATCCTGGGATGACGGCGTGCTGGGCACCAAGTCTGTCACCCTGGGCGCGGCCACAGGCGACAACCCGGTCTATGCCATGTTCAATGTCGTGGTGAGCAAGAACGCCCAGAACGGCAAGTACTCCGCAACGCTGGCCCCATAAGCGACGACGCTCATCCAGCCCAAGGCAAGCGGTCTTCATCAGGCCGCTTGCCTTTTTTCGCTCCGAGCCGCGCGGCGATTCGCTACAGCGCCTTGCGCAGCGTGGTCGTCGGTATCTTGAGCTGCTCGCGGTATTTGGCGACAGTACGGCGCGCACACTCAATGCCCTGCTCCTTGAGCATGTCGGCCAGCTTGGCGTCCGACAGCGGCTTTCTCGCATCTTCGGCATCGACAAACTGCTTGATCAGCGCACGCACGGCCGTGCTGGAGGCACTGCCACCGGTTTCCGTGCCCAGGCCCGAACCGAAGAAATACTTGAGCTCGAAAGTACCCTGGGGCGTGGCCATGTACTTGGCCGTGGTCACGCGGCTGATAGTGGACTCGTGCAGGCCCAGCGTGTCTGCGATATCGCGCAGCACCAGCGGGCGCATGGCCAGCTCGCCATGCACAAAGAAGTTCTTCTGCCGCTCCACGATGGCTTCGGAAACACGCAAGATGGTGTCGAAGCGCTGCTGGATGTTCTTGATGAACCAGCGCGCCTCCTGCAGCTGCTGCTGCAGCGCCGCATGACCGTCGCTGTTCTTGTGGCGACGCAGCACGCCGGCATAGATGTCGTGCACGCGTAGACGCGGCATGACCTCGGGGTTGAGCTGCACGGAAAAGTCCGACCGGCCCGAGCCGGCCCGCACCGGACGCACGATGACATCGGGCACCACGATATGGCGCTCCACGTCGACAAAGCGCCGACCCGGACGCGGCTCCAGCCTGGCGATCAGGGCCATGGCCTCGCGCAGCTGTTCCTCGCGCGCGCCGCACAGGCTGGTGAGCTTGCGCAGATCGCGCCGCGCCAGCAAGTCCATGGGCTGGGAACAGATGGCCTGTGCCAGCAGCAGCCGGCTCATATGCGCCTCGGTCGTACCCTCGTCCTCGGCCGTGCGGATCAGATCGCGCAGCTGCAGTTGCAGGCACTCGGCCAGATCACGCGCGCCCACGCCCACCGGCTCCAGGCTTTGCAGCAGCTTCAGCGCAATGGCAAAGTGCTGCTCCAGCTCCTCGCGCTCCTCCAGATCGTCGCCGGCCAGGCTCTGCGCCAGCTCCTGCAGGGAATCCTCGAGATAACCGTCGTCGCTGAGCGACTCGATGAGAAAGCGCAGCGCCGCCGTGTCTGCCGCACCCAGATGCAGGCTTAAGGCCTGGCGATGGAGAAAGTCGGTCAGGCTCTGGTGCTCGCGCGCCAGATCGATGGCATCGGTTTCATCATCGCCATCGCGGTTGCGCGTGGAGCTGCTGGCCGAGGGCGTCTCCCACTCGCTGCTGGATTCGCCGCCCCACTCCCCGTCCTGGCCGTCCATGCCGTCGGCCTCCCAGTTCAGCGTTTCTGGAGTTTCAGGGCTCGGTGTTTCCGCTACGGTTTCAGTAGCTAATTGCGCTTGCGATGCTTCTTTTTCAGCATGAATACCATCTGAAGTGCTGTATTCATTGGCGCTAGCAGCTACATCTACAGGAGCATCTCCCGCAGTTTCGGCCTCATCGCCCGCACGCTCCAGAAAGGGGTTGTCGACCAGCATCTGCTCGACTTCCTGCGCCAGCTCCAGAGTGGAGAGTTGCAGCAGCTGGATGGATTGCTGCAGCTGCGGCGTCAGCGATAAATGCTGCGAAACGCGTAGCGAGAGACCTGGCTTCATCGAGGCGCGGCTCCCAGACAATCATTGCAAACGCGCACAGTGCAGTGGGTTTGCCGCAGGGCTGCCCCAAGGCAGACCGCGGCGCAGCCGGTCAGGGCCCCTTCTGCAGGCGGCGACCACACAAAGTGAGGGAGCGTGGGGGTCATCACATTCTGAAATGTTCGCCCAGATAGACGCGGCGCACATCGGCGTTCTCCACGATCTCCTCGGGCGTGCCTTCGGCCAGCACATGGCCGTCGCTGATGATGAAGGCGTGGTCGCAGATGCCCAGCGTCTCGCGCACGTTATGGTCGGTAATCAGCACACCGATGCCGCGCTCCTTGAGAAAGCCGATGATGCGCTGGATCTCGATCACCGCAATCGGATCGATACCGGCAAACGGCTCGTCAAGCAGGATGAAGCGCGGCTGCGTGGCCAGGGCACGCGCGATTTCCACGCGCCGACGTTCACCGCCGGACAGCGCCAGCGCCGGCGACTGGCGCAGATGCTCGACGCGCAGCTCCTGCAGCAAGCCCGTGAGGCGCTTTTCGATCTCGCCCTGCGTCAGCGCCTTGCCTTGCTCGTCCTTTTGCAGCTCCAGCACGGCGCGCACATTGTCTTCCACGCTGAGCTTGCGGAAGATGGAGGCTTCCTGGGGCAGATAGGACAGGCCCAGGCGCGAGCGCTGGTGAATCGGCATGCCGCCCACCGGCTGGCCGTCGATGAAGATCTCGCCGCCGTCGCTACGCACCAGGCCCACGATCATGTAGAACGATGTGGTCTTGCCCGCACCGTTGGGGCCGAGCAGACCGACCACCTCGCCTTTTTGCACGGACAGCGACACATCCTTGACCACCTTGCGGCTGCCATAGGACTTGGCCAGATGCTTGGCCTCCAGGCGGCTGTCGGACTCGCCGCTGCGGCTGCTGGAGAAGGTCGGCTCACTCATTTCTTCTCGTCGGCTTTCTCGCCGCCCAGCGTCATGCTCGGGCGCAATTGGGTGGCAGGAGTGGCGGGCTTGGGCTGTGCGCCCGGCGTACCGTCCTTGGGCGCCATGATGGCGCGCACGCGACCGCCCTGGCCCACGGAGGAGCTAGGCAGGCCGCCGCTGGTCTTCTGGCCATCGACGGTATAGACGTCGGTGATGTTGTTGTAGACGATGATGGAGCCCGTGACCTGGTCGCTGAGCTGGCCGCCACGGTAGCGGCGCATCTCGCCACGGCGGATGAACTTGACGATATCGGCCTTGCCGTCGTATTCGATGACTTCGCCTTCGCCTTCGATGAACTCTTCGGGCTGACCGGCCACGGTGTCGCGCTTCTGGCGGAAGAAGGCGCGCTTGCCGGGCTCGGCCTTGATCACCCCGTACTGATAGCCCTCGGCATCCTGACGCACATCAAGCTGGGCGCCGCGCAGCACGATGGAACCCTTGGTCATCACCACATTGCCGGTGAAGACGCTGGTCTGCTGCAGCTCGTCGTGACGCAGCGCATCCGCCTCGATATTCATGGGCTTGGCGCTGTCGGCCTTTTCGGCATGGGCAATGCCGGTCGCTGCTGCCAGGGCGCAGGCCAGCGCGAGAGGTAGGAGTGTTTTTTTCATGGAAGGCACGTTTCTTGCATCCATTGTAGTCATTCCCTTTTTGCAACTTGCGTAAAAACCACCCACAAAAAAGCCCGCGCTACGGCGGGCTTGCGGGGCATCAAACGTCGTTGGCGTCTGAAACCTGGCGTCAGGCCTTGCGGCTGGAGGCGATCAGTGCATTGACCACGCGCAGCACATTGTCCATATTGCCAGCCTTGGTGCCGTCCGTGTAATAGCGGCCGGCCACACCCATGGCGGGCACGCCTTCCACGTCATACTCGTTTTGCAGCTGGGTGGCCTTGCGCACCTGGTTGGCCACGGTGAAGGAGTTGTAGACTTCCTTGAACTTGGCCAGATCCACGCCCTGCTTGCCGATCCAGTCAAAGATGGCGTCGTCGTTCTTGAGCGGGTTGCGGTCCACGTGAATGGTACGGAACACCTTGGCGTTCAGCTGGGGCAGCAGGTTCATGCCTTCCAGTGCGTAGTACAGCTTTTGCTGGGGCACGAAAGAGGCATTGAAGGCCACGGGCACCTGACGCACCACCACATCGGCGGGCTGGGTCTTGGCCCAGGCTTCGAACTGGGGCTCGAAGGCATTGCAATGCGGGCAGCTGTACCAGAAGAACTCGATCACCTCGACCTTGCCGGCCGGCGCGCTCACGCTGGCGGGCTTGCCCAGCTTGATGTAGTCCTTGCCTTCCTTGGGCGCGGCGCCCTGGGCCCAGCTGGAGGAGGTGCCCAGAGTCAGGGCACCGGCGGCAGCTGCCGAGGCAGCCAGAGAGAATTCGCGACGTTTCATCTAAACAAACTCCTGTATCAGGTCTGCAGTATCAGAGCCCAGCGGCCCCAAAAAGTTCAGCAAAGTCCTAAATCTCGCACCCTCTGCCTGGGACGCCTCGGGCCGCAGCCTGAGGGCACCACAGAGAGAGGCTGCACAACGCCTCGCAAGGCCGATTATCGCGCCGCGCGCACCAGGGTCGAGTCCACGCCCGCGCCGTCGAGCTTGCCCTTGAGCTGCTCGGCGTCGTCACGCTTGCTGAACGGTCCCACGCGCACACGGAAAACGGTGATTCCGTTTTGCTCACGCTCGCTGATACGCGACTCCCAGCCCAGCATGGCCAGCTTGGCACGCTGCGCTTCCGCTTCGCTCTGGCCGCGGAAAGCGCCGGCCTGCACGAAGTAGTTGAATGCAGAGTCCGAGGACGATGCCGCCTGGGCCGCAGCCTTTTCCTTGTCGGCGCGCGCCTTTTCGGCCTTGTCGGCGGCCGCAGAGCGCTCCTTGACCAGATCACCCAGCGGATCGCCCGATCCGGGCTTGGCCGTCTTGTCCGGCGTGGCGGGTGCCGGCGGGGTGGTGACTCCGCCGGTTGCGGTGGGCTGCACAGCAGGCGTGGGCGGTGTCACCGTCACATCGCTGGGCGGGACGGGCGGTGTCACCGGCGCCGGTGCGGGCTGGCGGCTTTGCAACGGTGCGTTGGGGTCCCAGTTCTTGTTGCGCTCGGCCTCAGCCGCATCGCGCTGAGTGTTGTTGCCACCCTTGTTGAGGAAGGGCACCGGTACCTTGGTCACATAGATGGCCACGGCCAGTGCCGCAGCCAGACCGATGACCATGCCAAAGATAAGCCCCAGGATGGTTCCACCGCGTTGCTGGTTCTTCATATCAGTCGCTTAACGCTTTCTGCTTCGATTGTTCCGTTCTCAGATCCATCGCCCCGCGCGTTACAACCCGCAGGGAGCGATAGGCAGAAAACCGGGATTACATGCGCTCGGGCGCGCTCACGCCCAGCACAGCCAGACCATTGTGCAATACCTGGGCCGTGGCGGCGACCAGGGCCAGACGTGCAAGCTTGACCTTTTCGTCGTCCACCAGAATGCGCTCGGCATCGTAGTAGCTGTGATAGCTGGAGGCCAGATCGCGCAGGTAGAAGGTCACGTCGTGCGGCGCGTTGCCTTCGGCAGCAGCGGTCAGCATTTCGGGGTACTTGGCCAGCAGCAGCATCAGGGCCTGGGCCTGCGGGCCTTCCAGCGCGGACAGATCCACATCCTTGAGTGCCGCCAGGCCGGCACCGCCGGCTTCCTGCCAGGCACGCAGAACGGACTGGATACGCGCATGGGCGTACTGCACGTAGTACACGGGGTTGTCGTTGTTCTGGGCCACGGCCAGATCCACGTCGAAGGTGTACTCGGTGTCGGGCTTGCGCGAGAGCAGGAAGAAACGCACGGCGTCCTTGCTGGTCCACTCGATCAGATCGCGCAGCGTGACGTACGAGCCGGCGCGCTTGCTGATCTTGACCTCTTCGCCGTTGCGCACCACGCGCACCATGGTGTGCAGCACGTAGTCGGGGTAGCCCTCAGGGATGCCCACATCGGCAGCCTGCAGGCCGGCGCGCACGCGGGCGATAGTGCCATGGTGGTCCGTGCCCTGAATGTTCACCACCTTGGTGAAGCCGCGCTTGAACTTCTGGATGTGATAGGCCACATCGGGGACAAAGTAGGTGTAGCCGCCGTCGGTCTTGCGCATCACGCGGTCTTTGTCGTCGCCGTAGTCGGTGGACCTGAGCCACAGCGCGCCGTCCTGCTCATAGGTCTTGCCGTTGGCGATCAGGCGGTTGACCGTTGCCTCGACATGACCGTTTTCATAGAGGCTGGACTCCAGGTAGTACTCGTCGAACTTCAGGTTGAACGCCTGCAGGTCCTTGTCCTGTTCGTTGCGCAGGTAGGCCACGGCGAACTGGCGAATATTGTCGTAATCCTCGACATCGCCATTGGCAGTGAACTCGCGGTCATCAGCCTTGATGGTTTCCTTGTTCAGGAAGGCCTTGGCGATGTCGGCAATGTAGTCGCCGTTGTAGAAATTCTTGGCCAGCGGGTTGTCACTGTCGGTGGGCCAGCATTCGTCACCGGGCTTGAAACCCTTGGCACGCAGCTGGGTGCTCTTGGTCAGGGTGTCGATCTGCACGCCCGCGTCGTTGTAATAGAACTCGCGGTGAACTTTCCAGCCCTGGGTGGAATACAGATTGCTGATCGCATCGCCGATCGCTGCCTGGCGGCCATGGCCCACATGCAGAGGGCCGGTGGGGTTGGCGGAAACGAACTCGACGAGGATGTTCTCGCCGCGATCAGCCTGGTAGCCGAACTTCCCGGCCTGCGCCAGCACCTCGCGCACCACCTCCTGCTTGGCAGCAGGCTTGAGGCGGATATTGAGAAATCCCGGGCCTGCAATTTCAATCGCATCCACCCATTGCTGGAAGGCGGCAGTAGCCTCCAGTGCGGTCTTGAGCTGCTCGCCCAGGGCCCGGGGGTTGGCCTTCAGAGGCTTGGCCAGCTGCATGGCCGCCGTGCAGGCGAAGTCGCCATGGGCTGCCACTTTGGGGTTTTCAAACGCAGCGCGTGCGCCGGCGCCGGGCGAGAGTGTTTCGAGCTCAGCAGCCAGGGCTGCGAGCAATTCCTGTTTGACGGAGAGCATCGCGGGATTTTACGTGCCGGATTCAAGTCCTGCCGAATCGCTGGCGCCACACCCTTGTTCCAGGGCCGGTTCACGCGCCTGAGCACCGAGCCCAGATCCGCATCTCCTGTCTGCCCATGCCCTGCCAGCAACACCAAGTGGTCAATCAAATGGCAATCATTCTCATTTAAAACTAGAATGCGGCCCATGCCCACGCCCCGCCCCTCTCTCGACCCCATGCAGCAGGCGCAACAGCTGTTTACCGGCCATCACGCCTGGTTGCTGTCAAGACTGAAGGCCAGGCTGCGCAATACGGCAGAGGCACAGGATGTGGCTTCCGAGACCTTCTTGCGCGTGGTCGCAGCGCCCAACCCGGTGCCCATCGATGAACCGCGCGCATTTCTGACCACGATCGCCAAGCGCCTGCTGTTCACGCTGTGGCGGCGGCGTGAGCTGGAGCAGGCCTATCTGCAGGCCTTGAGCGAGAGCCCTCCGGAGCTGGCCCCCTCACCCGAGGAGCGGGCGCTGCTACTGGAGACGCTGGACACGATTGCCCATGCGCTCGACGGCCTGAGCCTCAAGGCCCGCCAGACCTTTTTGCTGAGCCAGCTCGATGGCCTGACTTATCACGCCATTGCCGAGCAGCTGGACATCTCGCACAGCACCGTGCGCCGCCATATGACCGAAGCATTTCGCCGCATCGCGATCGCCCAGCTTCATCAGCAGGCCGGTCTGGCACCGGCCAGGGCAGGCCAGGTATGAACCCGTCGCTCAATCCGGCCACCGAGGCCGCCATCGAGTGGCTGGTCTGCCTGCATTCGGGCCAGATGAGCCAGGAGCAACACCGGGGCTTTGAACAGTGGCTGGAAGCCGCCCCCGCCCACAGGGCGGCCTGGCAGCAGCTGCAAGCACCGCTGCAGAATCTGCTGCAGCCCTTGCGCAGCTCGGGCACCGAGCACATGGGCCAGCTGCTGGGTCAGACCCTGGCCCGCGCCGAGGCCGGCACGCGTCGGCGGCGCAAGATCCTGCGCGGTGCCCTTGCCCTGGGCGGCATAACGGCCGGCTGCGGCTGGCTGCTGGACCGCCAAACCCCGCTTGCCCAATGGAGCGCCAGCCTGCGCACCGACACCGGACAGCGCCGTGAATTCACCCTGCCCGATGGCAGCACGGTGATACTGGATGCACGCTCGGCCGCCGATCTGGCATTCGACGCAGGCCAGCGCCGCGTCATTCTGCGCCAGGGGGCGCTGGTGGCCCTGGCTGCGCCTCAGGCACCGGGCGGACCCGCTTTTGTGGTGCAAACCATGCATGGACAGATACGCGCCCTAGGCACGCGTTTCAGCGTGCGCCTGAATCCGCAGTTCAGCAGCGTCGGCATGCTGGAGCACAGCGTGCTCATCACGACCGCAGGCGGTGAGCAGCAAGTGCTAGCCGAAGGGCATAGCGCCCGCTTCGACACCCAGGGCATCTGGGCCGATGCCAGCGCGCCCAACAGTATGGCGGCCTGGCAGCAGGGCATGCTGGAAGCACATGACCTGCCGCTGGGCGAGGTCGTGCAGGCACTGCGCGCCTATCGTCGCGGATGGATTCGGGTCTCGGCGCATGCAGCCGCGCTTCAGGTCTACGGCACCTATTCACTGGAGGACACCGACCGCGCCCTGGCGGCACTCGCCGAGACCCTGCCCATCCGGCTGCGCAGCTACTCCGGTGGTGCACTGGTGATGATCGAGTAGTGCCAGCCTGAACCGCATCGCCCGATGGTGAAGCCGCTCAAACGGCAGCAAACCTTCGAGACAGCGGTTGCCTCGTTACCGCTTGCAAAAAATTGAACACTTTTTCTCCGCGGCTCGACAAGCCATGGACAGCTCCTGATCGAGCACCCTGTTTCTCTTGTCGAAAGCAATGCATGCTGCACCACCGTTCCCTGCACCTGAGCGCCCTGGCCCTGGCCTGCGCCATGAGTGCCCAGGCCCAGACCCCATCCCCGACCGCACAACGCCACTACGATATGCCGGCCCAGCCCCTGGGCAGCACCCTGGCACGCATCGCAGCCGATAACGGCCAGCAACTCAGCCTGGATGCCGAGCTGGTGCGCGGCCACACGGCCCCTGCCCTGCACGGCAGCTACACCGCGGAGCAGGCCGCGCGCGCCGCCCTGGCCGGCAGCGGGCTGGAGCTGGTGCACACCGCCAGCGGCAACTGGAGTCTGCGTGCAGCGCCAGCCGGCAGACCGGCATCCGCCGCCGAGCCACAGCAAGGCAGTGGCGCGACCCTGGCAGAAGTGCGCGTGACCGCGCAGGCAGAACGCCATGCCACCACGGAACAGACGGGCTCCTACACCAGCCGCGCCGTCACCATAGGCAAGGGCGAACAGGCCATGAAGGACATTCCGCAGTCCATCAGCGTGGTCACGCGCCAGCTCATGGACGAGCAGAACGCCACCTCGGTCTACGACGCCCTGGCCAGCACCACGGGCATCACCTTGCTGCAAAGCCCGCAGGGCGGCAAATACATCTACTCGCGCGGCTTCGACATCGCCACCCTCCAGTACGACGGGGTCAATGTGCAGCGCCTGTACGGGCGTTCCAGCAATTACGGCGGCAGCACCGCCATCTATGACCGTGCCGAGATTCTGCGCGGCTCGGCTGGGCTGCTGCAGGGCGGCGGCGATCCCAGCGGTGCCGTCAACCTGGCACGCAAGCGCCCGCTGAAAGAGGGCGGCGTCAGCGTCACGGCCAAGGCCGGCTCCTGGGACCGCTATGCGGCCCAGGTCGATGGCAGCCGCGCGCTGAATGCCGAAGGCACGCTGCGCGGCCGGGCCGTGCTGGACGTGGAGGATGAGCATTCCTTCATCGACTACGTCAACCGCCGCAACAACACGCTGTACGGCACGCTGGAGTACGACCTATCGCCCCAGACCCAGGTCAGCATCGGCGCCAGCTACGAATCCTTCAAGGGCAGGCCCTTCATCTCGGGCCTGCCACGCTACAGCGACGGGCGCGACATCGCCCTGCCGCGCTCCACCTACCTGGGCGCCAACTGGAACCGCCAGGACAACAGCACCCGAACCCTCTACGCCGACCTGACGCACCAGTTCAACGATCATTGGCGCGCCAAGGTTTCGGCCATCCAGGTGCAGGAAGATGTCTATCTCAAGTACGCCTCCTCACAGCGCGCCGTCAACCCGGCCACCGGCCTGGGCGGCACCGTGGCCAATATCACCGATGCCAGCCAGAAAGCCTCGGGCATCGATGCCAACCTGACCGGCGAATTCACGGCTTTCGGCCGCCAGCACGAGCTGGTGCTGGGCGCCAGCTACAACCACACGCGCGTCAACACCGACTACAGCTCCAAGACCCCGTTCACCCCCATCGACGTATTCGCACCCAACCCCTACAGGGCCGAGCCCAGCGATGCCGAGATTCGCTACGCCAACACCGAGAACCGCCTGGCTACCACCCGCCAGCTGGGCGCCTATGGTGCGCTGCGCCTGCAACTGAGCGACCCGCTCAAGCTGGTGGTCGGCGGCCGTGCGGCCTCCTACAAGACCATCTGGGACACGACCGTCACCACGCTGGGCACCGCCACCCCTTCGTCCACCCTGCAGGACAACAACCGCTTCATGCCGTTTGCCGGCCTGATCTATGCAATCAACCCCAGCTGGTCGGCCTACGCCAGCTATGCCAATATCTTCAATCCCCAGTGGTCGCTGAACGCTGCGGGCCAGAACCTCAAGCCCATCCAGGGCGCCACCTATGAGGTCGGCCTCAAGGGCGAGATCCTGGGCGGTCGTGCCAACACGGCCTTTGCCCTGTATCGCGTGGATCAGAAAAACCGCGCCACCGAAGATCTGGCCTCGGGCCCGAACTGCCGCGACGGTTACTACTGCTACAGCGACGACGGCCGCGTGCGCAGCCAGGGCCTGGACGCCGAGATCAGCGGCGAGCTCAGCCGCGGCTGGAACCTGTTTGCCGGCTATACCTTCAACCGCAACACCTACGAGCGCGACATCAACAACCAGGGTCTGGACTTCAATACCTACACGCCCAAGCACATGCTGCGCCTGTGGACCACCTACCAGCTGCCCGGCGCCTGGAGTGCCTTCACGCTAGGCGGTGGCGTGAACACCCAGAGCGCCTCCTACCGCAAGATCGGCACGGTGGACATCACCGCCCCCGGGCGTGCCGTCTGGAGCAGCTATGTGCGCTACCAGATCAACCGACAGTGGCAGGCCTCGTTGAACTTCAACAATATGTTCGACAAGCGCTACTACACCTCGATCGGCAACCTGGTCAACAGCAGCCACTACGGCGATCCGCGCAATGTGATGCTGACGCTGCGCGGCACATTCTGAATGCCGCAGACATGAAAAAAGGCCGCTTTGCAGCGGCCTTTGCCTTTTGCCGGGTCTGGCGCAGACTACATGCCGCGCGCCCAGAAGATGGCAACCACGGCAATCACCGGCACCACATGGCCCTGCCACATCACCCATTTGCGGGTCTGCTTGATCTCATCGGGCGCCGGCAGCTGACCGCTCGCATCCAGCGTCTTCTTCCAGCGGCGGAAGGTCAGTGTGGGCTTGAGGGAGAGCAAAAAGGCGATGACGAACAACGTCATCTTGAGATGGAACAGCGGCGAGGCCGTATAGGCTCCCATGCCCTTGACGCCCCAGAGCAGGCGCGCAATACCGGTCAGCAGCAGGACGATGGCGGCAATGCCATAAATCATGTCCAGTCTGGCCAAACGCTGCACCACGGCGGCATTCATCCACTCCACACGGCACAGGGCGGCCTGGCTGGTCAGAAACACCACCAAGGTCAGGATTGCCAGCAGATGGGCGCTGGCAAGAACAGCTTCAAAGGTCATGGCTTCATCGTAGAAAAAAGGACGGGTTCAGCGGCCCTGATCGGGCCACGGCGGCCGGACCATTGTCTACCGTTTCAGGCCCGCTCAGAGATCCACGCCAAGTCGAAAGAAGTCCGGCTGGTTGTAGTGGTGCTTGAGATAGTCGATCCACATGCGCACGCGCAGCGGCATGTGCTTGCGCTGGGGGAAGACCACGAAGATGCCGTTGGGCGGCGCCGCAAACTCTTCCAGCACGGGCACGAGGCGACCGGCAGCGATTTCGGCCTCCACCTCCCAGGTGCTGCGCCAGGCAATGCCCCAGCCACCCAGGCACCAGTCGTGCAGCACCTGACCGTCGGAGCAGTCCAGCGGGCCGCCCGGCTTGAAGTGCACAACCTCGCTGGTGCCGCTTTCAGGATGCGGGATGCGGAAGGCCCAGCCGCGCGTCTGCGAGGCATCCGACGACAGCGTCAGGCAGTCATGCTGGGTCAGCTCGCTGGGATGCTTGGGCGTGCCGCGGCGCTCCAGATAGCCGGGCGTGGCCACGCACAGACGGCGGTTGTCGGCGATGCGCACGCTGACCAGGGCCGAGTCCGGCAGATCCCCCACGCGCACTGCGCAATCGAAACCCTCGCCCGCCAGGTCGACCACGCGGTCGCTGAGGTTCAGCGAGATGGTGACATCGGGGTGCAGGTCGCGGAAACGCGGCACCAGAGGCGCCACATGGCGGCGGCCGAAACCGGCGGGCGCCGTGATGCGCAGATGGCCCGTGGCTTTGACGCCGCCGGCCGACACGCTGGCCTCTGCATTGCACACATCGGAGAGCAGGCGCTGGCAATCTTCCAGGAAGGCGCTGCCTTCGTGGGTCAGCGAGATGCGGCGCGTGGTGCGCACCATGAGCTTGACCCCCAGATGCTCTTCCAGAGCATCCAGACGGCGCCCCATGATGGCGGGCGCCACACCTTCGGCCTTGGCGGCAGCCGTCAAGCTGCCCCTGGTCGCTACCGATACAAAAGACTCAAATGCCTTGAGTTTGTCCATGACCGCTGCTCCTGTCTGGTCCGTGTTGTCTCCTGCTGCGGTAGCGTGCACTATTAATACAAGAGCACATACCGCACAAGCAGTCTTGATTTCTCAAATGTTTTTATCGAAAGTTCTTTAAACAAGAGCGCTGACTGCTATCACTATAAAAGTCATCAATCAGCGCCGCATGCCTGTCCCGCATGTGACTTCAGTGCGATATATCTTACTTAGAAGTCACAAGTTGCCAGTGAATCTTTGATGTTTATATATGTTTATATCAAAATTTACCGTTTTCCCTGAGGCAGGAATATCGCTTATTCGCCAGCGCCATGAGCTTGTGGGCAGCGTCAGGCGTTAAACCTATGATTTGCAAAACACATTTACAAATCAGCTGCCGCCCGCCGTCATGAGCTTTTCACCCGTTTCTGCTGCCCAACTGGCCGATCTACTGGGCCGCTCCAACCAGGGCTGCGCGCTCTGGAGTGCCGAGGGAGTGCTGCTCATGGCCACTCCCGCCTGGTGCCAATGGCTGGAGGTGGATGAGAGCGCAAGCCCTGTCGGCCAGCCGCTGCAGGGCCTGCTGCCCGCCAGCATCTGGCACACCCATGGCCAGCGCTTCGCCGCCGCCGCCCGGGGCCTGCGCCAGGAATACGACGACAGCCGCAGCGGCGACTTCGGTGCGCAGCGCCACCGCCGCATACAGCTCACGCCAGGAGCCGCCGATGCCCAGGGCCGACATGAGGTGCTGATGCAGCTCAGCAACATCGACCGCGAATATGCGCGCGGCGAAGTCATGGCCCGCCAGCGCGAGCAGTTGCAGGCCGTGCATGAACAGCTGCGCAGCCACCGCCAGGACGCGGGCGAGCTGGACCGGCTGCGCACCCTGCTGGACTGGCGCACGGCCATGCTCAGCGAGCACAACGAGATGCTGCAGCTGCTGTCGCACGAAATCCGCCAGCCGCTGAACAATGCCTCGGCCGCCATGCAGGCCACGCTTAAGGCCATAGAAGACCTGCATATGGCCGATGCCGCGCCGGCCACCAGGGCCTTGCTGCGCGCCGAACATGTGCTGCAGCAGGTGATGGGCACGCTGGACAACACCCTGGCCGCCGGCACAATCCTGGCGGCCGGAGGCAAGGCCGGCGCTTCCAGCGAAACCGATCTACCCACGCTGATCAAGCTGGTGCTGCACGATATTGCGGCCGACCTGCGCCCGCGCATCGAGGTGCAATGGCTGACCACGCCCCGCACCGTGCAATTGCACCCGGCACTGATGCGGCTGACGATTCGCAATCTGCTCAACAACGCCCTGGCCTATGCGCCCACCGACAGCCCGGTGCAGCTGCGCATCTCCGAGTCCGACGAACCACTGGCGCTGATCCTGGAAGTCATCGACCAGGGCCCGGGCATCCCCGAGGAGCTGCTTGCGCACCTGTTCGAAAAAGGTGCGCGCGGCCATCACAGCCACAGCCGCCCCGGGGCTGGCCTGGGCCTGTTCATCGTGCGCTCGGTCCTGCAGTTGCACCAGGGTACAGTGCAAGCTCTGCCGCACAGCCCGCATGGCACGGTCATGCGTCTGGTCATTCCCCAAGGTCTTGCCGAATAAGGTCCGCCGCCTATGCTGCCTGCCACTCTTGCCCTGGTTGACGACGACACCGATTACTGCGAATTCCTGGCTCAGCACCTGCGCAGCCAGGGGGTGGATGTCACGGCATACGGCGACAGCAGCGACCTGCTGGCCGACGACGCGCCCTATCGCTTCGATTTCTATGTGCTGGATCTGATGCTGCCCGGCGTGGCCGGCACCGAGCTGCTGCGCATCATCCGCAAGCGCACCCAGGCCGGCGTGCTCATCGTCTCGGGGCGCCTGGGACCGGAGGTGTTTGCCGAGGTCATCAACGCCGGTGCAGATATGTATCTGACCAAGCCCGTGACCTTCGAACAGGTGGAGCTGGCCGTGCGCGCCGTGCACCGGCGCATCATGACCACGGCGCGTACGGCCACCGCCTGGAAGCTGGACAGCCGCCGCAGCCTGCTGACCGCGCCCGACGGCCAGAGCGTGGAACTGGGCGCTACCGACCTGATGCTGATGGAGTGCTTTTTGCAGGCCCGGGGCGACACCGTCAGCCGGGACCACATTCGCAGCCTGCTGGCCCACACCAGCGCAGCCGAGTCCGACAACAGCCTGCACGCCACCATCTACCGGCTGCGCCGCCGCATCGAAAAGGCAACCCCCGTGGCCGTGCCGCTGCAGTCACAGCAGAAGGTGGGCTACCAGTTCCGCGCTCCGCTGATCGCAGCCTGAGCAGGCCGGCTCGGACCGCAAAACAAAAACGGGCCCGCAGGCCCGTTGCGTGTCTTCAGAGCGGCTGAGTCACATCACGAACCTGGACTCCACGTCCGACACCTTGCGCCTGGCCAAGGCCAGGTTGGCGCGGCCGTTGTCCAGCACGTAGTAGATGAAGATGCCGTTGATCTTCTCGGCCGGGCGCAGGATGTGATATTGCTTGCCCAGGGTGATGAGAATGTCTTCGATGCTGTCGTTCAGGCCCAGGGACTGCATGGTCTTCATCTTGGCCCGCACCACCTCGGTATTGCCCGCTGCAGCCAGCTCCAGGTCCACGCCCGAGCCGATGCTGCCCAGCAGCATGCCGCTGTTGTAATCGACCACTGCCGCGCACATGGCGCCATCCAGGGTCATCAGGTCTTGCAGGCTTTCGTTCAGATTCGCCATCAGGAGCTCCTTGGTAAAGATTGGCTGGCCGATATCGGAAGTTGCTCAATTTGTTTCAAGCTTAACGAATCATTTCTGAGCGCGGTCATCCACTTATGACAGACAAAGCCCTGTCATTTGATGGCATGCACTCACTTCAAGACAGATTCTTGCACCCGAAAAAACCGTCCAATCCACTGCTGCGCCAGACCAGGCGAGCGATCACAGCTATCGCTTCAGGAGAGATCCTGCAACGCCTTCGCGCGGCGCTTTGGGCGACCGCCGGGGCGGCCGTCACTGAAGTCGTTGCACAGACCGCTCAGAACTGACGAAGGCTGGCAGCTGAGGTGCATAAAACGCATAAATCCCGCAGACTCCATATAAAAACATCATGAGTTTTGAACTATTTAGGCTATTTATGTACTCAAAGAATTCAAATACAGTCTCCCCACATGCTGCCCGTGATGGGCAACGACTCCTGAATCCAGAGACATCAACCAGAGGTTTCCAATGACTGATCGCACCCAAGTCCACGGCCTGCAAGTCGCCACCGAGCTGTACAACTTTGTGAACACGCAAGTGCTGCCTGGCACGGGCGTTGACCAGGACACCTACTGGAAGGGCTTCGACGCCATCGTGGCTGATCTGGCACCCAAGAACGCAGCACTGCTGGCCGAGCGCGATCGCCTGCAGACGGAGCTCGATACCTGGCACAAAGCCAACCCCGGCCCCATCACCGACATGGTGGCCTACCGCAAGTTTCTGACGACCATCGGCTATCTGGTCGAGTCCCCCAAGGACGCCAAGGCCACGACCGAAAACGTGGATGCCGAGCTGGCCATCCAGGCCGGCCCCCAGCTGGTGGTGCCCATCCTGAACGCCCGTTACGCCCTGAACGCCGCCAACGCCCGCTGGGGTTCGCTGTACGACGCGCTGTATGGCACCGACGCCATCAGCGAAGCTGGCGGTGCTGAGAAGGGCAAGGGCTACAACCCCGTGCGCGGCGCCAAGGTCATCGAGTTCGCACGCAACTTCCTGGATCAGGCCGTGCCGCTCGCCTCGGGCTCGCACAAGGATTCCACCGGCTACGCCGTCGAAGGCGGCAAGCTGGTCGTGTCCCTGAAGGACGGTAGCAAGACCGGCCTGAAGGAAGAGGCCAAGTTCATCGGCTACCAGGGCGATGCTGCGGCTCCCAAGTCGGTGCTGCTCAAGAACAACGGCATCCACATCGACATCATCGTCAACAAGTCCACCCCCATCGGCAGCACCGATGCTGCCGGCGTGGCCGATGTGGTGGTCGAAGCCGCCCTGTCCACCATTCTGGATCTGGAAGACTCCGTGGCCGCCGTGGATGCCGAAGACAAGGTCAACGGCTACGCCAACTGGCTGGGCATTCTGAAGGGCACACTGACAGAGTCCTTTGAAAAGGGCGGCAAAACCGTGACCCGTGGTCTGAACCCCGACCGCGAATACACCGGCGCCGACGGCAAGCCCGTGAAGCTGCACGGCCGCTCGCTGATGTTCGTGCGCAACGTGGGCCACCTGATGACCAACCCCGCCGTGCTGTGGGGCCCCGAGCAGAAGGAAATTCCCGAAGGCATCATGGACGCGCTGGTGACCACCGCCATTGCCATCCACGATATCAAGGGCAACGGTGCCAACGGCATCAAGAACAGCCGCACCGGCAGCGTCTACATCGTCAAGCCCAAGATGCACGGCCCCGCCGAAGCTGCTTTTGCCAACGAGCTGTTCGGCCGCGTGGAACAGGTTCTGGGCCTGCCCGAGAACACCGTCAAGCTCGGCATCATGGACGAAGAGCGCCGCACCTCGACCAATCTGAAGGCCGCCATTGCAGCTGCCCCGGCACGCGTAGCCTTCATCAACACCGGCTTCCTGGACCGCACTGGCGATGAAATGCACACCGCCATGTATGCCGGCCCCATGGTACGCAAGGCCGACATGAAGACCTGCGCCTGGCTGCCCGCCTATGAAAAGAACAACGTGCTGGTCGGCCTGAACATGGGCCTGCGCGGCCGCGCCCAGATCGGCAAGGGCATGTGGGCCATGCCCGACCTGATGAAGGCCATGCTGGAGCAGAAGATTGCCCAGCCCAAGGCCGGTGCCAACACCGCCTGGGTGCCCTCGCCCACTGGCGCCACCCTGCACGCCCTGCACTATCACCAGATCAATGTGGCCGACGTGCAAAAGGGTCTGGAAAGCCCCAACGCCGACGCCGAGTGCGACGAGCTGCTGAACGCCATCCTGCAAGTGCCCGTGTCCACCAACCCCAACTGGAGCGATGCGGAAAAGCAGCAGGAAGTGGACAACAACGTGCAAGGCATCCTGGGCTATGTGGTGCGCTGGATCGACCAGGGCGTGGGCTGCTCCAAGGTGCCCGACATCCACAACGTGGGCCTGATGGAAGACCGCGCCACGCTGCGCATCTCCAGCCAGCACATCGCCAACTGGCTGCAGCACGGCATCGTCACCGAAGCCATGGTGCGCGACAGCTATGCCCGCATGGCCAAGATCGTGGACGAGCAGAACGCCGGCGACGCCGCCTACAAGAGCCTGGTGGCCAACCCCGATGGTGCGGCCTACCAGGCCGCTCTGGACCTGGTGTTCAAGGGCAAGGAACAGCCTTCCGGCTACACCGAGCCTCTGCTGCACGCCTGGCGCCTGAAGGTCAAGGCCGGCGCTTGATTGTTGCCGGGCAAGGCCGCTCCTGAACAAGGAGCTGCTCTCGCTTGATATCAATGGATTTGAAAGGTTTTCCTATCTGGATCCATTGATTCAAGTACGCAAGCAGCTATCGAAAATGCACTCCATGTCCGCACATCGAGTGCATTTTTCTTGACCTCGCCACTCGCGGTGCGGGATGGCTTCTACACTGCGGCCATGCCTACCGATCCCCTCATAGACGCCAGCCGCTGCCCTCTGTGCGGCCAGCCCAACCAGTGCGCCATCAGCGCCGGCCTGCCGCCACAGAGCTGCTGGTGCATGCAGACCCCGGTTTCCCGGGACGCGCTGGAGCGACTGCCCACAGGCGCACGTGGCAAGGCCTGCATCTGCCCAGCCTGTGCGCGGCCGGCTGCCGACGATTCCAACCCTGCCTGATCCTGCGCTCACCGCCTTGCAGCTCGGGCATTCCACATCAGCAAGGAGACCTTGATGCCCACCTATCGCATTGAACTGTTTGAAGGCCGCAGCGTTGAACAAAAGCGCAAGCTGGCCGAAGAAATCACCCGCGTGACCACCGAGGTGCTGGGCAGCGCCCCCGAGTCCGTAGACATCATCATCACCGACGTACCGCGCCACAACTGGGCCACCGGTGGCAAGCTCTGGTCGGAGCAGAACTGAGTCCGGCCGCGCACGCCCTTATGATGGGCCTTTGTCAACCTCAAGCCAGCAAGGAAACCTGCACATGCCCACCTACCATGTCGAAATGATGGAAGGCCGTACCGTCGAACAAAAGCGCAAGCTGGTCGAAGAAATCACCCGCGTCAGCGTTGAAGTACTGGGCGGCTCGCCCGAATCGGTGGACATCATCATCACCGACATCAAGCGTCACGACTGGGCCACCGGCGGCAAGCTCTGGCTGGACCGCGAATAGGCCATCGCAGCCCTCTTGCGCAAAGCAGCTTCGGCTGCTTTTTTCATGCTGGCCTGGCGGCAGTTGACGATCTCTGCCATACAGCACCATCATTGACGAAATCATCCATAGATTCTTAGGCTATAAAGCTTTTTTGCTTGAAAGATATGACGAAGCCATGTGCCAGCTGCTTGGAATGAACTGCAACACGCCCACCGATGTGCGCTTTAGCTTCTCAGGCTTCACACAGCGCGCAGGCAATACCGGCGACCACACCGACGGCTGGGGCATCGCCTTCTTCGAAGACAAGGGCCTGCGCCACTTCGTCGATCACGAACGCGCCATCGACTCCCAGATCGCCAAGCTCATCCGCGAATACCCGATCAAGAGCACCAACGTCATCGCCCATATCCGCAAGGCCACCCAAGGCGTGGTCAGCCTGCAGAACTGCCACCCCTTCGTGCGCGAGCTCTGGGGACGCAACTGGGTCTTCGCGCACAACGGCGACCTCAAGAACTTCGCCCCCAAGCTGCACGCCCACTTCCAGCCCATTGGCAACACGGACAGCGAGCGGGCCTTCTGCTGGATCATGCAGGAGCTGTGGAAGTCCCATGCAGGCGTGCCCAGCATCGAAGAGCTGACCCACACCCTGCGCGAGCTGGCTGCCAAGATCGCACCGCACGGCACGTTCAACTTCCTGCTCTCCAACGGCGAAGCGCTCTGGGCCCATGCGACCACCCACCTCTGCTATGTCGAGCGCCGCCACCCCTTCACCCAGGCACAGCTGTCCGACGAGGATCTCAGCGTGGACTTCTCCCGCGAAACCACGCCCCAGGACAAGGTCGCCATCATCGTCACCGCCCCTCTGACCCAGAACGAGCAATGGGTCCCCTTCCAGAATGGCGAGCTGAGGGTGTTCGTGCATGGCCAGGCTGCGCCCTACTGATGCGCATCAGATCCGTCACCGAATGAAAAAAGAGAGCGCCTAGCGCTCTCTTTTTATGGGTTTCCGGTATTTTTGCAGCTGTAATGCTTTGACAACTTGCGGCAGGCGCTCCTCGTTTTGAAGCACCCAATAAAAAACCCCGTAATCTTTCGACTACGGGGTTTTCACTGTAAGAGCCTGACGATGACCTACTTTCACACGGGAACCCGCACTATCATCGGCGCAAAGTCGTTTCACTGTCCTGTTCGGGATGGGAAGGAGTGGTACCAACTTGCTATGGTCATCAGGCATAAACT
>NZ_VWWQ01000026.1:0-208 GCF_011752915.1 Comamonas sp. Tr-654 | reverse complement strand
GCAAAATCAGAAGAACCGATCTTGAATCTCGTTGCTTGCTGCGATCAGCGAAGCCTTCTATTGTAGCACCGTTTTCACAGTACTTTTAAAACGTTTTTGCGTTTTCTTCTCACCCCTCATCACAAGGAGGGAGAAGAAAACGCCTGGCGTGAGCCAGGCGTTTTGGCGTAAGAGCCTGACGATGACCTACTTTCACACGGGAACCCGC
>NZ_VWWQ01000025.1:0-213 GCF_011752915.1 Comamonas sp. Tr-654 | reverse complement strand
AGTTTATGCCTGATGACCATAGCAAGTTGGTACCACTCCTTCCCATCCCGAACAGGACAGTGAAACGACTTTGCGCCGATGATAGTGCGGGTTCCCGTGTGAAAGTAGGTCATCGTCAGGCTCTTACGCCAAAACGCCTGGCTCACGCCAGGCGTTTTCTTCTCCCTCCTTGTGATGAGGGGTGAGAAGAAAACGCAAAAACGTTTTAAAAGT
>NZ_VWWQ01000024.1:0-248 GCF_011752915.1 Comamonas sp. Tr-654 | reverse complement strand
CTTCAGTTACATCCCATCAGCCGCAGATGAAAGAGGTTTCAACCCAAACGCTTCTCTCGAAGGTTCGCACATTCTTCAAGCATTGACAGGCTGCTGAGGGGCGCGTCCTGCCGGTCACTGACGGCCAACTCCTGTCATTTAACACTTAACCAATGGACACTGAAATCTGCCATCTCTACTCCCAAGAGCGCACACGCCGGCTCGCCATCTTTAGGCGCGCAGACGGCACGTACGGCTGGGAAGAGCAG
>NZ_VWWQ01000023.1:0-255 GCF_011752915.1 Comamonas sp. Tr-654 | reverse complement strand
AAGAATAAATTCTTCCTCATTACTGTTTTTGTGAGCGCTTGATAACTCCGAAGAGTTTGTTCCGAAGAACTGGCTGCTTGCCCTCAAACGCCCACGCTTATCGGCTGTATTTTTTTAAGGAACCGAGCGCAAAATCAGAAGAACCGATCTTGAATCTCGTTGCTTGCTGCGATCAGCGAAGCCTTCTATTGTAGCACCGTTTTCACAGTACTTTTAAAACGTTTTTGCGTTTTCTTCTCACCCCTCATCACAAGG
>NZ_VWWQ01000022.1:0-255 GCF_011752915.1 Comamonas sp. Tr-654 | reverse complement strand
CGGGCGCCACCGGCTGGGGCAACGTCAGCGCCAAGCTGGGCGCCACCACGGTCAACCTCAGCGACTACGGCAAGCTCACGCAAAACGCCGACGGCAGCTGGAAGTTCGAGCTGGACAACAGCAAGCCAGCCACCCAGGCGCTGAACAACGGCCAAACCATCACCGTGACCATGGGCTACACGCTCACCGACAAGGACGGTGACCAGCGCAGCAACAGCGTCACCTTCCAGATCAACGGCGCCGATGACAGCGGCA
>NZ_VWWQ01000021.1:0-278 GCF_011752915.1 Comamonas sp. Tr-654 | reverse complement strand
GCGGGTTCCCGTGTGAAAGTAGGTCATCGTCAGGCTCTTACGCCAAAACGCCTGGCTCACGCCAGGCGTTTTCTTCTCCCTCCTTGTGATGAGGGGTGAGAAGAAAACGCAAAAACGTTTTAAAAGTGCTGTGAAAACAGTGCTACAATAGAAGGCTTCGCTGATCACAGCAAGCAACGAGATTCAAGATCGGTTCTTCTGATTTTGCACTCGGTTCCTTAAAAAAATACAGCCGATAAGCGTGGGCGTTTGAGGGCAAGCAGCCAGTTCTTCGGAAC
>NZ_VWWQ01000020.1:0-284 GCF_011752915.1 Comamonas sp. Tr-654 | reverse complement strand
ATTCTATTGGATGGAATTTAAATTCATCACGACATTAATATTGCACTGGCAAACCAATCGCGGTAACTAACTCTTTTTTATTCGCACTGGTCAGTCGGCAGTTAAAATAACCTTGCAGTTTTTTGCTGATTTTTCTCCAAAAGGCAAGGACTGCTTCTGGCCGTCAGTGACCGGCAGGACGCGCCCCTCAGCAGCCTGTCAATGCTTGAAGAATGTGCGAACCTTCGAGAGAAGCGTTTGGGTTGAAACCTCTTTCATCTGCGGCTGATGGGATGTAACTGAAG